>CAZAFV010000017.1:0-53977 GCA_964484385.1 uncultured Acidimicrobiales bacterium | reverse complement strand
TGGTAGTCAAGGTTATGTTTCTCCTTGTTCGGCTCCTTTCCGTGTGATTTCGGGCTCTGACAGCCCTCTCAGCGGCGATACGCGGGGCGCCCGAATCGCATCCATGTCCATGCGTCAGGCGCCATGTGGATTCGGCCCGGGGCACCCGGTATTTCTCCGACTCACCGCTCGATGCCGCCAGTTACTGTCAGTGAGTCCGAGCCTGCGGGTCAGGAGGTCCGATGACCGACGCTGATGCGCAGCCCGACGTGCCTGACGACGCGCCGCCGGCGATCTTGATCCGCCTCAGCTATCGGGCGCATGAGAGCCATCGCAGCGGGTACCGCCCGGGCGACGACAGGGAGCGCATCGTCGCCTCGATGCGAGGCTGGTGGGAGCTGGATCCTGGCGGGGTCGGGACGATGTTCGCTGGTGCCTCAACGCACGAATGAGGAAGGGTCAGCGCACCGCCGAGGTGCCGAAGTATGTGGAGGAGGCCTGGTCGGCAAGGCGCTCGAGCTCCTCGGTCACGGGATGCTGCCGCGCATGCACGACGTGTTCGAGCTGCGCTACGGCGACAACTGGCACTACGAGCTGCGACAGGAACACGGGATCTTCAGGTCGGACGACCGTGTCCCGCTGCACGATCCCTACGTGTACATCCGAGTGCTCTTGGAGGAGGCCGAGGCGGCGACCCTCGAGAAGGTCTTCACGGTGACGACCCGGTCGACGCTCGAGCACCTGCGTGATGCGCGCAACCGCTGGGCCCACTTCGGCGAGATCGATGCTTTGCAGGCCAGTCAGGACGTTCGAGAAATGCAGATGCTGCTGGCCGATCTCGGTGCCACGGACAAGGCTCACCGAATGGCACAGATCCAGCGCACCCTCGACCTCATGGTCCGTTCAACCCGCCGCTAACCGGGCATCTGTGCCAGACCCTCGGCACATCGAGTCACGGCATCGAATGGCTCTGTCCTCCGGCGCTGCCACCCCCTTCGAGAACGGTCAGAGGCCCGAGACGAGCGTTACATGAAGTCGGCGGACGACAGCCCTGAGACTGCGGACCGCAGGCTGGACCGATCGTCCTCGTCGATGAAACCCAGATTCCAGAGATGATCGACGAGTGCGGTCTGGCTGACGTTGAGACTCCGAGCCACATACTGAATGCCCTCGCGCTCGCGGATTGGCCACTTGCTCGAGGCGATGGCCGACTGAACAAGGTCGGGCGGCATCAGAAGGAATGCCGCGAAGGCGTTCGCACGTTGCTCTATGGCTTGGGGTGCCCAAGGTCCGCTGGCGATCGCCAAGCTCGCTCCGTGGGAGCGGTCGTGAAGCAGGTGGCACAGCTCGTGGGCCAAAGTGAACCGTCGTGCGGGCCATGTCGCGGCCGACCAGTGGTTGGCGTTCAGAAGAATGGTCGGTGAGTGATGTTCGCTCACGAATGAGACGGCTCGCAGATTTGCATCGCTCAGGTGAATCTCGTCAAGTCGGACACCGCGGTCGCGCAAGAACGCTTCTACGGGGGTTTCGGGCTTCCGAGGCCAAGCGTCGACACCTTCGTCGAACTCTTCCAGCAGTTCGTCCGCAAGTTCGTAGCCGTGCTTCCACGGCGGTTGTCTCGGGTCGACATCTACGTCCCAGACGGCATCGGCTAGCCCGTCCACTGGCTTTGGGTCGTACGCCTGCAGGAGATGTTCTGCGAGCAACAGCACATCAGATTCCGCAACGTCGGGATCGGCTGACCCAAACAGCAGGGCGGCGG
Source organism: uncultured Acidimicrobiales bacterium (assembly GCA_964484385.1). Classification (GTDB taxonomy): domain Bacteria; phylum Actinomycetota; class Acidimicrobiia; order Acidimicrobiales; family Poriferisodalaceae; genus Poriferisodalis. The sequence goes on along the minus strand of CAZAFV010000017.1, from coordinate 52,236 downwards.
CGCAACTCCCCGACAGCACCACATCTGTTTCGTTGCGCGGACCCAGGATCGCATCGACGGCTGCCGCTCCGGCCTTCGTGCCCGTTCGCTCGACAGACTCCCGGATGCGCCGCCAGCGCGAAACGATGTCTTGCCTTTTGCTCCCCAAACCGGCAACCCATGCCGTCCGCTGTTCGGCTCGCTCAGGTGACCGCAAGTCGTAGACAGCCTCAACCAGTGCCTCGCATTGCTTGGACCCCGGCAGGCGCTCGTGGAGCCATTCCGCTGCGCAGCTGAGAATCTCGTAGAGAGGCTGCGCAACGGCCTGCGGATCTACGAACTGCGTGCCCTCGGACGCAAGAAACTGCACATCACTTGCCCCCGCCAACGGAGTAGCTGTCCAAGTTACCTCGATCTGATCACGGAGGCGCCGAAGGCGCACGTCGGGAAGAAGCCCTCCGTCGCGAGCCGCCCACAAGGAGTGGCGCTCCTGCCATTCGTACTGATGCTCAAGAGCGTCGCCCCGTTCGCCGCGGTCGTCGTATGTGTACGACACGGCGATTGCCGCTCCCTGGACATCCGCAGCGTTTCGGACTCCCTTGTTGCCGACGGGCAGACGCTCTTCGTGCAAGAGCGGGTCCCAGTTTGCGCACAGCCATTCGAGCAACGGCAAGAGATACCAGTGTGCGCTGTGCAGGGTCTCGCCTTGATCGACATGGGCGCAGAGGTTCTTGCCGTCTACCCAAATCTGCAGGGCTCCCCAGCTCTCAGACATTTCGGGGGTAGCAGCCGCGCCATCGTCCGGGTCATGGAGGAATGCGAGCCGCAACGCAAACGTGGCGGTATCGCCGGCGAACCTCTCCCAGCGGATGCTCACGGCCTACGCCTCTTGGCTTGCCGTACCACCCGTCTCCGGACCGCGCCAACCTTGATCCAGTCGAGCACCAACGGGGGCGGAACTTCGTTCCAGTCGACGGGATAGCCATGCCAGCGGTCGCCAACATGGTCGTGGCACTGTGCGCAATAGGCGCTCTCGCCGTCGGTGGCGTAGCGCTTCTTCCCAACAAGCACGCTGTCTGCCAAGAGTTGATCGGCATCCGCGTGCGTAGGGCAAATCGAACCCCTGCGACCAGGTGTCGAAACTGGCTTGTGCTTCGGGTTTGGTTCGTACTGCACAGGCTTCCTCTCAGCCGAACCTAGGGTGATCGCTGCTGCCGTACACCGCACCAGCCAGCGCAGCTGGCCTGTCGATCGACTCGCAAGTGCCAAGCGTAGAGGCGGCAACAAGCATTGAACCTCACTGGACTTCACGCAGGCCATGGGGCTCCAAGAGTTGTTCAGGGGCTTGACGGCTGGCTGCAGCAGGGGTAGCCGTGGCGCGCTTCTATGAAGTCGTCGAGGTAGACGCGCAGGCGTTCGCCGTTGATCCAGACCTTCGGGGGCGTGAGTTCGGTGTAGGCCTCGATGAGGGTGCAGCGGATCTCATCTCCGTGCTCGGAGTTGTCGAGGTGGATTGTGGATGCTGCGATGAAGCTCGTGGTGGCCGCGGTGGAGTCTCGACGGTCGACTTCGGCGAAACGCCAAACGGGCGACCAAGGGCGCCACACGTCCCTTGGCATGCTGACCCCGATCGAGTTCGAAGCTCGACATCAACATCAACTGGCAGCATGAATCCAGCAACCCGTCTCCACCGAAGTCAGGGACCCCCAGAGCCTGCGCAATAGCCTGCGCAATAGTCGGTGAGGTTCAACTCGACATGTGGGATGGGGTGCCCGTCGAGACGTCCCGAGCAGTTCATCGGCAGCGTCATTCTGAACATCACGTCCGGGCGAGACTGTTGCAGCGAGCCTTGGCGTCGCTCTCGAATGAGTTCGGCGTGGCCGAGATTGTGATCGAGAGCCGTTCGAGACTGCAGTTAGGTCCTGGCCAGCTAGATCAGAAGGACCACCAGGTTCTCAGGAGGCTGCGGGGTCAGGGACTGATCAGCGCGGTTCGACTGCGACATGACGACAACAGCGAAATCATGCTGAGCTTGCCTGACTTGCTGGCAGGAGCTCGTACCGATCACTTGTGTGGGGTGAACAGGACTGCGTTCGCCTTGGTCGCAGGCCGGGTTCGAGCGGTGGCACGGTGGCCTGATATCGCGTCCTGACGCGCAGAGGCCCCGGAGCTGCCATCCGGCAGCCGATCCGGGGCGTACTTTCGGCGGGGGCCTGTGGGCTAGCCGCCGACCGCCAACAGTATGCACACAACCTCAGATGGAGGGCAACCCAGGTTGACCCAGCTCACGCACAAGGCTCGCGCCGCCGCTTCGCCCGATCAGCCACGGTTCCCTTCTCCTTGTTCGGCTCCTTTCCGTGTGATTCCGGGCCCTGACAGCCCCCCAACAGCCATGCGCGAATCGCCCGAGTCACGTCGCGGCGGCTGCCAGCGGGCGGCGACTCCCCCGGCCCCCAGAGTGTTAGATCAAAGGCCGTCGAACCGTTAGATGACGGCCGGGCGAGACGGCTGAGGCTCGGCGGCGGCGAAGCGCCGTGCCCAACGCTCAGTGCTTATTCGTGGGCCGTCCAACCGAGGCTCATCAAGGCCTCGGCAGCCACACTGGGGTTGTCTCGCACTGCTGCTCTGAGCTGTTGCTCGTGGAGTCTCTCACGTGATTGGCTGAGCCGCTGCTGCCAGCCGTCACGGGCATCCACAAGTCTTTCGACAATGCAGAACTCGATGATGTCCTCGAGGCTCGGCCGATACCTGCGGCCCCCGACGGGCAAGTGCGGTCCAGCTTGTAGGTGACTATCGCCTGTCCGTGCGACCCGTGCGTGTACAGCCCGCAGTCCAATCGGATGCCGTCAGTGACGGTGCCATTGAGCACATCCGCTGTCTCGCCGGCGAACTGCTTCGCCTGGCGCTCCAGGTCACGCTGTAGCTGGTTCAAAGGACGAGATGACGAGCCACACGTCGCGGGCCTTCGCGCTCTCGAATCGGCCGGCTTGGGCCTGCGCCTGCAGCTGCTCCCAAGTGCAGCCGACATCCTCGAGCATGCGCTGATTGCCTTCGCGGACGTCCTCGTCGGTGTAGTGAATGACCTTGACTTCGTCGCAGCTGTCGCTCATTCGAATACACCTCCTCGGCATCCGTCCTACAGCACCGCAGTGTACGAGCGTCTCCAGGGCGGGCCAGTTGAGCGGTCAGCAGATCGCTCGATCATGGGTGAGCGAAGGTGCCGAAGTCCAACGATTTTCACGCGCACGAGCAGCCAACGTTCAGCCTCTCCTTGTTCGGCTCCTTCCCGTGTGATTTCGGGTCCTGGCAGCCTCAAGACGGCAGCGCGCAAAGCGCTCGGTTTGCCTCGATGGCTCGGCGGCAACTGTCGATCAGAGATTCCCGAACTTGTCGCCCAGAAGCATCGGAACTTGTCGGTTGGAGCTTCCCGAAACTGTCGGTTGAAACTCCCGGAAACGGTCGGCCAAGAGAGGCACGCCCGCGCCCGACAGTCACACTCGCGGTACTCACGAAGGACGCTCAACCTTGCCAACGGCGACCTCGAACTGGGCCACATAGATCTTGCCGCGCAGCCGCTGGTTGATCTCGCTCGAGGGATTACGTCGCTTGGATTCAGCCGCCGAGTGCTGCTTGCACGATGACTGCCGTGATGGCGGCCACGTAGAAGGCTCCCATAGTCGACAGATACACCCGAAACAGCAGGTCGGACCGCTTTCGGGCTCGCTCACGGAACAGCGACTCCATCTCGGTACGGAGATCCTTGCGCAGCTCGCTGCGGACGTCGAATCTCAACAGCACCTCTTCGATGTCAGCGCGGAACTACTGCTTCATCTCGCGCTGCAGGTCGGTCTTGAGGGCCGTGAGGTCGCCGCGTGTCAGCGACGTCGACGGGTCGACGGTGTGGGTGGACGGCATCTGATGCTCCAAGTGCTCGGGAATGTGTTCGGATGAACTCCGAGAGCAGCTCAGCGATGCGTCATCGTCAATGTGCTGCGGCGGCTTCCCAAGTGATGCCGAAGTGCTGACGGAGAAGTCGACATCGAGCTTAGTGAGCGTGCCGAGTTGCATGCGGCAAACCGGTGAGCGGAATTAATTCGGTTCAGGTTTCGGGGTCGGCGAGTTATGGTGTGAGTGCCTCGCTGCCCGGCTTATGCGGCGGTCAAACAAGAACCACACGTGCGCTATCCAGCGCCGCGAGACCCAGCGAGGCCCGATGTCCACGACGACCGAGACGACCGCCGCTATGACCGCACCGGGCGACACCACCGCCGCTGTCACAGCCGAATCGGCAGCACCCGAGCCGCAGCGCTCGATGCCGCCGGCCGGCGCGACGCAGCGTGAGCCGCTGGCCGCCGAGCGCATCGAGCGTGCGTCGGTGTCGCCCAATGTCGTGATCAGCGTGCTGGGAGGGTTGATCGCGGCGCTGCTGGGGGGCATGTTCGCGTTGCTGGTGTGGCAGTTCGGTGCGCTGAGGGCCGACATCGAGACCCTGAGTGAGCGCATCGACGCCCAGGGCGCTGAACTCAGCGCACGCATCGACAACCAGGGCGTCGACCTCGGCGCACGCATCGACGCCCAGGGCGCTGAACTCAGGGCCGAGATGGACACGCTGCGCACCGACCTGCGTTCCGAGATCCGGGCAGAGATCAGTGCCCTGCGAGACGAGATGCAGGCAGGGTTCCGCAGCATCAACGAAACGCTGCTAGATCACACCGACCGTCTCGCCCGGCTCGAAGCCGCAGTCCTCAACCCCGATGCAGAGCCATAGCGGGCGTCTGGGTGTTGTGTGTGCGTATGGTGTCATCACGCTGTTTGTATGCGTTCGGTGATAGGCCGTTTAGTGCGTGCGGACGGTGACATCGGGTTAGGGTGTGCGCCGTGAGACCGTCGGCGGCATTCGTTGTGCGCACGCCGGGGTCGCTGGCGAACGTGGTAGCCAGCCGGCGCCGGCAGCTCGGCATGACCCAGCAGGAGCTCGCGGATGCGGCGGGCGTGTCTCGCAAGCTCGTGTGCGATGCGGAGGCGGGCAAGCTCACCATGCAGCTCGACGGCCTCGTCAAGATCTGCAACGCGCTCGGCTGCGACCTCGTCGTGCGCGAGGCGCACAGCGAGCGCCCGACCTACCGCGACGTGGTGGCCGACCGGCCATGACGCCCGACGCGTTGAGGGTGCGCGTCGGCGGCATCGATGCCGCGGTCGTCTCCCGCACGCCGGCCGGCACGGTGCTCGCTTATGACGCCGGCTACCTCGCTCACCCCGACGCGGTCCCGCTGTCGCTGTCGCTGCCGATGCGGGCCCAGCCCCATGCCGGCGCGGCGGTCGGGAACTGGCTGGACGGCCTGCTGCCGGACCTGCCCGCCGACCGCGAGCGGTGGCGCGCCAGCGTGGGCGCTGCGTCGGTCGACCCGTTCGACCTGCTCGCCACGCCCATCGGCGCCGAATGCGCCGGCGCTGTGCAGTTCGAGCCCGCAGCAGCCGCGCCCGGCGGCGGCCCCGCCGCTCGGCACGGTGATCGCCCCTCGGCGCTCGAGCCGATCAGCGATGCCGACCTCGCCGCCGCGGTGCGCGATCTCGCCGAGGGCGCACGCTTGGGCGGGTGGCGCATGGACCCGCTCGCCAGCTTCAGCCTCGCGGGCACCATGCCCAAGCTGGCCCTGCGCCGCAGCGACGACGCGTGGCACCGAGCCGTCGGCGACGAGCCCACCAGCCACATCCTCAAGCCGTCGGTAGCCATCTACCCAGGCCAAGCGGTCGGGGAGCATCTCGCGCTCGCGACCGCCCGCGGGCTCGGCATCGAGGCGACCCGCACCGAGGTCGCGGTGATCGGCGGCGTCGAGACGCTCATCGTGCAGCGCTACGACCGCGTCCGCAGCCCCGCCAACCCCGAATCGCTGGCACGCGCCCACCAAGAAGACATGTGCCAGGCGCTCGGCCGTCCCGCGGCGCTGCGGTTCCAGCGAGACGGCGGACCGTCGCCCGCCGACATCGCCGGCCTGCTGCACACCCACAGCAGCGACGCCGCGGCCGACATCGCGGCCCTCCTCCGGCGGCTCGTCTACTGCTGGGTGATCGTCGCCAACGACGCCCACGCCAAGAACCACGCGCTGGTGCACCTGCCCGGCGGCGTCTGCCGGCTCGCACCGCTGTACGACACCGCCTCATGGCTGCCCTACACCGACGTGGCGCCCCACGACGTCCACCTCGCCATGACCCTCGGCGCCGGCTACCAGGTGGGCACAGGCGCCCGCATCGACGACTGGCGCGACACCGCCCGCACCCTGGGCGCCGACCCCGACCGGGCAGCCGCCGAGGTCACGCGCATCGCCCGCGAGACACCCGCCCTACTGGCGGCAGCGATCGACACGCTGCCAGCCGCCATGCGCGCCTCGGGCGCCCCCAGCCGCCTCCTCGACGCCATAACCCAGCGCAGCCACACCATCCTCGCCCCATAACGCCCCGTACGCTTCGGCAAACGGCCGGGGTTACGCCTTTTCGGACAGCAGACACGAGGCTCCTGCCGAAAAGTGCATGGCTACATATCAGAATTCGGCTATTTTTGCAGACATGCAGTACGAACGGCTGACCCAGGTACCGGATCGGAGCTTCTTCCTGCTGGGGATGCGAGGGGTCGGCAAGAGCACATGGGCGCGTCGCGCCCTGCCCGACGCGCTGCGCTTGGACCTGCTTGACGAGGCGCTGTTCACCGACCTGCTGGGGGACCCGTCGCTGTTCGGCCACCTGCTGTCGGGCGTGGGGCGCGGCCGGTGGGTGGTGGTGGACGAGGTGCAGCGCATCCCGAGCCTGCTCAACGAGGTGCACCGGCACATCGAGGATCGCGGGGTGCTGTTCGCGCTGCTCGGCTCGAGTGCCCGCAAGCTGAAATCGGCCGGCACCAACTTGCTGGCCGGACGTGCGCTGCGCAAGGAGATGCACCCATTCACCCCCGCCGAGCTCGGCGACAGCTTCGATCTCGACGAGGCGCTGGCGTGGGGGACGATCCCGCTGGTGTGGGCGGCCTCAGAGCGCCGCGAGGTTCTGACCAGCTACACCCAGATGTACCTGCGAGAGGAGATCCGGTCCGAAGCGGCGGTGCGCAACCTGGCGGGGTTCGTGCGGTTCCTGCCCGTGGCCGGGCTGATGCACGGCCAGAGCATCAACGCAGCGTCGATCGCCCGGGACACCGGGGTTGCCCGCCCGACCGTCAGCGGCTACCTGGAGCTGCTCGAGGACACGCTGCTGGCAACCAGACTGCCGGCGTTCGAGGCCAAGCTGCGCGTGCGCGAGCGGCGACGCCCGAAGCTGTACTGGGCCGACCCGGGGCTCGTGCGCGCCGTCAAGCGCCAGCTCGGGCCCGTCGCCGCCGAAGAGCGCGGCGCGCTGCTCGAAGGCTGGGTGCTGGGCCTGCTGCGAGCCCACAACGAGCAACAGCACCTCTACGACGACATCGGCTACTGGGCGGCCACAGAATCGTCCGTCGAAGTCGACTTCGTGCTCACACGCCACCACGAGCACCTCGGCATCGAGGTCAAGGCCGCCGAGCGCTACAACACCTCCATGCTCAAAGGGCTGCGCGCTCTGGCGGACCTGCCGGGCCTGCGCCGCCGCGTGCTGGCATACCGCGGCCAGCGATCCTTCCGCACCGAAGACGGCATCGACGTGTGGACCATGCCCCAACTCCACCACGCCCTCGCCGCCGACGAACTCTGGCCATAACCAACTGCACCTGAGCGACGCCCCCTCGCCCGCGCCGGGGGTGCTGATGAGAACTACGCGAAGGTGCCGAGTGCCACGACCACGCCGAGGATTGCCACGCCGATCCCGACCAGCCAGCGGAATTGGTGCTTCACCTCGGTGCGGAGGGCATCTAGCTGGGCGCCCCAGTCCTTGCGGTCGGACTCTCGTTGGGCTGCCTCCGTTGCGCTGGGGCAGAAGGGCTCAGTCGCCGAGTTCTCGGATCATGCGCAGCTCGGCAGGCACACCATGAGTGTGCGGTTCCGGGGCGGTGGTGCGGGCGACCGCCTCGAAGCCGAGCGTCTCGTAGAAGCGCACAGCCGGATTGTTCTCGAACACATCGAGATGGACGCTGCCGAGGCCCGCGGCGGCGGCCCGCGCAGCGGCATGCTCGAGCAGTCGGCGTCCAATGCCGCCCCCACGCCGTGAGGGTGCCACTGCAACCATGTCCACGTAGTAGGCGTCTTCGGGGATCTTCGGGATCAGCCAGCGTGCGAGACGACGACGCCTACGAACGCCGAGCAGCACGCTCGCGGCGAGTCCGCCTTCGGCGGCCATGGTCTCCCATGCCGATTCGAGTGCAACAGTCCGGGCTTCCATGTCAGCGGCCGTGCCTCCGAACTCGACCCCGACGGGCTCGACCTCAGCGGCAGCGGCCAGGTCGAATGCTGCATGCGCTGCGTCGAACCCAGCCAGGGTGCCGGCGGTCGTCCACGAGACACCGAGCATCTTGTCGAACAATGCTCGTCCGCCGAACTGGTAGCTGAATGTCTCTGGGCCGGTGGAGAACAGCAGATCGAGTACCGGTGCAGCGAAATGCGCTCGCTCATGACGTTGCACGCGCCGGATCGTGACCGTCACCGCCCCACGCTGCCACATCTGCCGTGCAGACGCGGCGCTGAAGCGCTTCGGCTGGGTCGAGGACCGATCCGGCGTGTCCTGGCTCCTGAACATCACCTGACCGGCGCCCCTTCGCCCGCCAGAATCCGGGTGGAATAAGATAAAGGTATGACCAAGCGCCGCATTACGGTCACCATCGATGAAGACCTCCTGGAAGCTGCGGGCGCGGCTGTGAGCGCCGGGGATGCTTCCTCGGTGAGTGCCTGGATCAACGAGGCACTGGCCGACAAGTGCGAGCAGCGGCGGCGGCTCGAAGCCCTCGGCGAGGCAATAGCCGACTACGAGGCCGAGTTCGGCAAGATCACCCCGGAGCAAGTCGAGGAACGGCGCCGCCTTGATCGCGAAGAGGCGGAGCGGTTCCGCATCGAATGGCAGCAGCGGAGAGCCGAGCGTGAGCTTGGTGCTTGATGCGGGGGCGCTGGTCGCCCTCGAACGCGACGAGCAGAGGCTCTGGGAGCGTGTGGAGGATGCTCATCTGACCGGCCGTCCCCCGCTGACCCATGGCGGCGTGGTGGCGCAGGTGTGGCGGGGCGGTTCAGGACGTCAAGCCCGGCTGGCGAAAGCGCTGCTGGGCACTCACGTTGTGCCGCTCAACGATGAGCTGGGCCGCCGGGCGGGTGTGTTGCTGGCGCGGACAGGCCTTGTCGATGCCATCGATGCTGCGCTTGTCGCCCTATGCCGTGGAGGCGACCAGATAGTGACCTCTGACCCTCACGACATCGCGGCGCTCGCCGACGCGGCCCGCGTCGACGTCGACATCGTGCGCGCATAGACGCCAGCGCTCGCTGTGGTGGGCCGTCAGGTTGCTATCAGGAGCGCTGTTTGGGGGTGCAGCGCTGCGAGGCCGCGGTCGAGTGTTGCGAGACGGCCGCCGAAGTGTCGGGCGAGAGCGGCGAGGTAGGCGTCGGTCACTTGGCGATGCCCGATGACTCCGGCGAGCGTTGTCGCATCGAAGCCGATCTCGTCTGCCCAGAACACATGCTGGGGAAGCGACTGAAGCTGCTGCAGCGCGCCGAGCGCGTCGAGTGCGCCGATGCCTTCGCGGATCAGAAAACGCAGCAGCGTCCCCTGAGTGATGGGGCAGGTGGCCAGCTCTTCGTCGTGGCCGTCGAACCACGCTCGGGCCAGGTGATGATGGACGTGGTCTTCGACGACGAGCGCTATGAGGACGTTTCCGTCGGCGAGCGCTGCGGTCATTCGTCTTCGAGGGATCGGACGTCTTCGGCTGTGACGGTCCGCCCGACCCGCAGGGTCGGCAGCCCCGCAGCCGGCGGCGTTGTCGGCGCGTCGGCCGGGCTGAGCGCCAGCCGGATCAGCTCAGTGACGACTTGGCTCAGCGACTTGTGCTGCTGGTGCGCGATCTCTCGGGCGAGGGCATGCACATCTGCCGGCAGGTCAATCGTCGTCCGCATCACTGCATCATATCATCACGATGCAATCCGACCCGCTGGCTCAGCGGGATGCCAGGCCGTGCGATTATAGTCCAATATGGACTAGTTCAGGTTGGGCACTGGTTCTGGCGGAGGGCTTGATGTCGGCGGATGTGACAGGAACGGACCGGGTCTGGACGGTGGCCGAGGCGAAGGCGCGCCTGTCTCACATTCTCCGTTGCGCCGAAGAGGACGGGCCCCAGCGCATCGGCACACGCAGAACGTTTGTGATCGTTCCTGAGCATGTCTGGCGGGAACGGGCCGAGCCTGAGATGCACGTGGGGCGCTGGCTCGTCGAGAACATGCCCCGCGGTTACGAGCTGGAACTGCCGGATCGCCGCTCGAGTCGGCCCATTCCGTTTATCGACGATGACATCGGCGGTGCTGGGGCAGGCGGCGCAGAGCACGTTTCGTGAACGGCATCGTGCTCGACACCAACGTCGTGTCCGAGACTGTCCGGCCAGAACCCGACGCGAACGTCATAGCGTTCCTGTCGAGCGAGCCGAACCTGTGGCTGTCGGCGATCGTGGTGCACGAGCTTGAGTACGGAATCGGGCTATTGGCGCCGGGCCGGCGTCGCGACGCCATCGCCAGTGTCGTCAGGCGGCTCGTCTCTGAGGTGCGGCGGATCGTGCCTGTCGGCGCGGCCGAAGCAGAGCACGCCGCCGAACTGCGAGCGCGGGCGCGGCGCGCCGGTCGCACCCTCGAATTGAGCGATGCGCTCATAGCAGCCACGGCCGGCGTTCGACGGTTGGCCCTAGCCACTCGCAATGTCTCGGACTTCGAAGGGCTCGACCTCAGACTGATCAACCCCTGGGAGTAGCGAACGCTCGGTCGGCGGCGGTGATCTGTTGGTTGACCGACATGGCGGCCCTGTTCCGGCGGCGCGCGCGAGCCTTGCCAAATTGCTGCTATTTGGAAAGATTATTTCCGTAACCTTGCCAATTTAGGCATCTTTGGAAAGGTTAAAGCGCTATTCTTTCTAAATGAGCTTGTTCGAGAGCGGCGGCGCCGGCACGGTTGTTGCAGCCGAATGGAACGGCCGCGAGGTCCGCACGTGGAAGCCCGCGAAGCTGGCCGACCGAGACTTCGCCCTGACGGTTCCGGAAGCCCGCGCCACCGAACAAGCAATTGCCGCAGTGCGGACTGCCGACCAACTGGTGCCGAGCAGCTGGGAGGCATTGTCACGCCTGTTGCTGCGCCACGAAGGAGTGGCGTCGTCGGGAATCGAAGGTCTTCGAGAACCGCTGCTGTCAGTTCTGGTCGCCGAACGCACCGACGCGGGCGGTGCCGCCGGCTGGGTGGCCGACAATCTCGCCGTCATCGGCACCGCTCTCGACGAAGCACACACCCCTCTCAGCATCGAGGCCCTGCACCGGTGGCACGCCCGACTCATGCGCCACAGCGACCTGGATCCCGAGATGATCGGCACCTTCCGTCACCGCGTCGGCTGGGTGGGAGGCAGCTCGCCTCTCGATGCCGCCTATGTCCCGCCGCCGCCGGGCGAGATCCCCGAATTGATGGGCGACCTCGTCAGGTTTGCCAACGAGCGGGTCGACATCGACCCGATCTCGCACGCCGCGATCCTGCATGCGCAGTTCGAGGCGATCCATCCCTACGGCGACGGCAACGGCCGGCTCGGACGGATACTCGTCAGCAGAGCCTTGCGCCGGGCCAACGTGACCCGCCACTCGACAGTCCCGATCAGCGTTGCCATTGCACGCGACACCGGCGGCTACCTCTCGGGACTGCACATGTTCGAACAAGGACACGCCGGCCCGTGGATCCGCTGGTTCGCCCAAGTTGCACAAGCGGCCGCAGACATCACTGATCAGCTCGCCACCAGGACTCGCCGCATCATCGATGCATGGAACCGACGGCTGCGCGGGCTGCGCTCTGACAGCGCGGCACGGGCGCTCGTGCCGTCATTGATCGCTCAACCCGTGCTCAGCGCACCTGATGCGGCCGAGCTCGTGAACGTCAGCAGGGCTGCCGGCAGAACCGCCTTGCAGACGCTCGCCGACCACGGCATCGTCACCCCCATCGACGCTCGGACACCCGGAGTGGGACGCGACCGCAACTGGTTCGCCGCCACCGACCTCATCTACATCTGGTCCAACTGACCCACCGCCGATCAGGGCAGGCACAGCATCGACATCGCCGACGGCTGTGCCGCAGAGGCTGAATGCAGCCGGGCGATCAGGAGCGGTGGGCGGCTATGGCGGCGAGGGCTTCTTCGAGGGTTTCGACGCCCACGACAGCGACAGACGGTTCGGCCACGGCTACCGCTTCTTCCACTTGGGATGCGGGCACGAGGAAGAGGTCGGTGCCGGCTCGCACGACGGCGTGAGACTTCTGGGGCACGCCGCCGATGGGGCCCACCGAGCCGTCGTGGTGGATGGTGCCGGTGGCAGCGACGTCGAGGTTGCCGGTGAGCGGTTCGGGCGTGAGGGCGTCGATGACCGACAGCGTGAAGGCCAGGCCCGCCGAGGGACCGCCGATGTTCTCGATGTGAAGCCGCACGTCGATGGGCGGCTCGGCGAATTCGACGTGGGTGGTGACGATGACGCCGAGCAGGGCGACGCCGTCGCGGTCGGCCAGGGTGACGGTGACGGTGCGGATCTGGCCGTCGGGGGCGAGGGCGGTGAACGTGGCTGTGGCGCCCGGTTCGTGGGCCTTGACCGTGTCGGACAGCTGCTGCGCCGTGGTGATGGCCGTGTCGCCGACCGCTTGCACGATGTCGCCTTCCAGCAGGGCGCCGTCGGCCGGGGCGTCGGGCATGACCCGTGCGATGCGGGCACCGATGGGGGTCATGATCTCGTGGCCCAGGTGCTCGAGGGCGACGGCCACGGCCACCTGGGTGGACTGGTCCATCTGGAGGCGGCCGGCGTCACGGTTCTCGGCGACGGTGCGCTCGCCGAGGATGTCTTCGATGTCGACCACTTCGAGGGCGCCGTCGAGCCAGCCGCCGATCACTTCGAACAGCGACGGGGCGAAGCTGGTGCGGACGCTGACGAGGGAGATGGAGGCGTCGGAGGCGTAGGAGGGGTGGTCGCGCACGTCGACGAATTCCTCGATGTCGGCGGTGTGGCCGGGGGCGATGACGGCTTTGTCGATGAGCGTGGTGGTGAAGCCGGCGATGATGACGAGCGCCAGGACGAGCATGCCCGCAATGAGGGCGTTGGAGCCGCGGGAATACTGGCGGGGGCGCGGGTGGCCCGAAGCCGTGTGGGTGAGGTCGGTGTCGATAGCAGCAGCGCCGGTCTCGGCAGCGTCGGCAGTGGTGGCGTCAGCAGTGGGATCGGATGCGCTGGACTCGGCGGCGGCGGGCGCCGTTGGTGTCTCGGCGGCGGGGTGTGCCCGGTCGGATCGCTCGGTTTCGGCGGCAGGCGGCGGAGCAAAGCCGAGATCGTCGAGCGACCCCGCGAGGGCGCGCCAGCCGAGATCTGTGTCATCGTCGGGCCAGTCGTCTGGCTGATCGTCGAGCTCGCCTTCTGGCGTGCTGCCAGGAGGGACTTCGAGACGGGCGTCGGGATCGTCTTCCGGCGAGCCGCCGGTCGCGTCGGTCACAGGCGCACAGCGTGCCATGCGCCCTGTCGAGGGCACGCGCGGTAGGGCCGTAGATGGGGCATATTGGGCGCATGGAACCAGGGCGCATCGAGCCGAGGGGCATGGAGGCCCAGCGCGTGGAGCCCGGAGCCATGGAAGCCGGGCGGTGGCCGTACAAGCCCACGGCGATCTGGCGCAAGCTGGTTGCAGTGCTCGGGTTGGGGGCATTCACGGCCATCTGCGTCATCGCCTTGGTGGCGCTGGTGCTGGTTGGTGCGGTGGTAGGGGCGTTGGTGCTCGAAGCGCTGATCGGGTGAGCGGCCGCAGGCCGCTCAGCGAGGCACTGACCAGATGACCAGCAGCGACGGGACGGATGGCGAGGCGTATGCACGCCGGCTGGAAGCGATCGTGGCGGGTCATCGGGGTGAGGCGGCGGTGGCGGAACGGCTGCTCAACGATCCCGACGCGGGCGTGCGGGCCGCGGCGCTCGGAGCGCTGGCTCGGTGCGGCGCGCTGCAGGCGGAACAGGTTGGGCGGGCGTTGGGGGACGAGGCGGCGGAGGTGCGGTGCCGGGCCGCGGAGCTGGCACCGCCGGATGTCGAGCTCGTGAGGTTGTTGAGCGATCCGGATGCGTCGGTGGTTGAGGTTGTGGCGGCCGCGCTCGGCGAGCGCGACCGGGATTCCGGGCCAGTCGAGGAGCTGTGCCGGGTGGCCCGAGGTCACGACGATCCGCTGTGCCGGGAGAGCGCTGTGGCGGCGCTGGGCGCGATCGCCGCCGGCTTGGACGCCGAGGCAGGCGTGCCGCACGACGCTGCCCGGGGGATGGCGCTTGAGATGTTGCTGGCCGCGATGGATGACCGGCCGCAGATCCGACGCCGTGCGCTGCTCGGGCTGTACCAGTTCGACGACGACCGAGCCGCCGATGCCGTGCGGGCCGCGCTCGAGGATCGAGACCGCCAGGTGCGGGCCGTCGCCGGCGAACTGCTCGGCGTTCCCGTGCGCTGAGCCAAGAGGCTGAGCCGGTAGGCGAAGCCGTGGCCCGAGCGGCCCGTGAGCGTAGCGAACAAGAGCGGGATACGACAGGTGCGACGACGAGAAGGTTCGCCTATCCGCGCAGCCTCTCAGCGCCGAGGCGATCTCGCAGGCCAGCCACGAGGTGGGTCACGTCGAGGACGAGCACTTGGCGCAGCCCGAGCTCGTCGGCGGCAACGTCGCTGCGTCCGTAGAGACGGAGGGTGCGCAGCGGTCCGCCGCCGATCGGCTCGGAGATGTCCATGCCGATGCGAGGCACGCCGGGCAGCGTGTTGCGGTCGGGGTCGACCGGCTCGACCTGTCCTGCCAGGGCGACGAGCCGTTCCCGGCTCACATCGCCGGCAGCGACCGCCTGCTCCAGCAGCAGGTGCAGGCGGAGCTGTGACAGCCATCCGGCCCGTACCCGGGGGTCTGCCAGCGGCCGGCCGTCGGGCTGAGTGGGCGACGCAGGCTGCGTGAGCGGCTCGGTTGCGGAATCGGCGTAGAGCCGTGCCCAGTCGGCGGCGAACGCATCCATCACGGCGGAGCGGCCGATCTGCCAGGGCGGGGCGGGTTCGATGAGCAGCTCGACATGTCCGGGCAGATCGATGCCGGCGGCCAGGGTGGAGCGCCGTACGACGGTCAGGTTCGACGGCAGCCGTTCGAGCACGTGGATTGCTCCGGGCTCGGCCGCCTCGACGAGTACGTACTGGCACTGGCGGTCGCTGACCGCGTCGGTGACGTCGAACACGGACGCGTCCAGATCGAGCACCTCGATCTCGCCCACGTCGAGGTCGAGCATTGCCGGCACCGTCTCACGGGCAGCGCCTGCGGCATAGGCCGCCGCGGCGACCTGGCGGCCCAAGGGTGAACCGTCGACGATGACGCACCAGGTGGCGCCAGGTCCGCTCGTGCGGAAGCGGTCCAGCAGGGCCAGGGTGGTCAGCTCCACCGGCGCAGCCGATGTGAGCACCCAGTCCAGATCCTCGCCGGCCAGCGTGGCGACGGCCGGCACCACCGGCAACGGCAGCTCGGCCGTCACGTCGGCGGCGTCGATCGCGCTGCCTGCGTAGGCCAGCGCAGCGACATCCCATTCACCGAGTGCGTCGGCATCGAGGTGCTTTACCGACAGCTCGACCGGGTAGAGCCCGGCGATGCCGCCACGGGAGTTGACGCCATCCCAGTAGGCCTGCACGCCCGCGAGCGCGGCACGGTCGGCCTCGGAAGCTGGACCCGACAGATCCAGCAGCACGCCGAGCGTGAACACACCGGCGTCGTAACCGTCGGCGGGAGCCAGCTGCGGCGGGACCGGCGAGCTGGCCTCAGGGGGCGATTCCGAGCAGCCTGCAGCAAGCAGCACCGCTGCGAGCAACGCCGCCAAGCGCACCGGAGTGGCGGGGCTAGCGGCCGGGGATCGTGTGCGAGGCGTGGAGCGACTCGAAGTTCTCGAGCGCCCGGCCAGCGCCCAGCACGACCGTCTCGAGCGGCGACTCCGAACGCAGCACGGGCACACGTGCCTCGGATGCGATGCGCTGGTCGAGGCCCTGCAGCAGCGAGCCGCCGCCGACCATGAGGGCGCCGGTGTGGATGAGGTCTTGTGCCAGCTCGGGCGGTGCCTCGCCCAAGCATTCCAGGACGGCCTCCACGATGAGCTCGACCGTGTCGGCCAGTGCGGAGCGCACCTCGGTGGGGGTGATGACGAAGGTGCGAGGCAGACCCGTCGACAGGTCACGGCCCTTCACCTCAGCGTCGAACTTGTCGTCGACCGGCCATGCCGAGCCAATGCTGATCTTCAGCTCCTCCGCCGTGCGCTCACCGATGGCGATGCCGTGCACGCGGCGGGAGTAGTTCATCAGCGCAGTGTCGAAGTCGAACGATCCCACACGGACTGCACGCAGCGATACCAGGCCGCCGAGCGACACCATGGCGATCTCGGCGGTGCCGCCGCCGACGTCGATCACCAGCGAGCCGGTGGGCTCGTGGATCGGCAGGCCCGAGCCGATGGCTGCAGCGATCGGCTGCTCGATGAGTCGGACGTCTGACGACCCGGCCCGCCGCGCTGCCTCGATCACCGCCCGCCGTTCGACCGGCGTGATCAGCGACGGCACGCAGACGGCAACACGGGTGCGGCCGAAACGGCCGACGCCCACGCCCTGGAGGATGAGCCGGATCATGCGCTGAGTGATGTCGAAGTCGGTGATGGCGCCATTGCGCAGCGGCCGGGCAGCGATGATGTAGCTCGGCGTGCGCCCGATCATCTGCCAGGCTTCGCGCCCCACCGACAGCACCTCGCCAGAGCGCTCGTTGAGCGCGATGACCGACGGCTCGTTGAACACGATGCCGCGCCCCCGCTCGTACACCAGCGTGTTCGCGGTGCCGAGATCGATCGCCAGGTCACGAGCCAGGGTGACGCCCCTGGTTGGGCCTCTGATTGGCGGAGATCACGCGGTCGTGCCGTCGTTCGGCTTCGGGTGGGCGGGGTACCGCCCGGCGGCTCCTCCGCTCGCCTGGCTGCGGCGGGAGCTCTTCAAGGTCGGCGTTCAGCGGCGGCAGCACCGGCACCGAGTAGTCACGCTCGACCAGCCGGATACTCGCCGGCGCAGGCCGCTTCCGGTCCGAAGTGTGCGGCCCAGGCTGATCGGCGACCCCTGCGTCTTCGGACGCGGCAGCAGCCCTGTCGGATGCCCCCCTGCGGGAGTTGCCGCCTCGCCGCCGGCGCATCGCCCGCACAAGTCCCGGCGTGCCGGATGGCGGGTCTTCGGTATCAGGTGGCGCGATCGACTCGAGCTTGCGCCGGAACGGCTCCGTCTCGTCGTCGGTCGCCTTCTGGTGCTTGATGCGAGCGCCGATGCCCAAGACGATCATCCCCAGCAACGGCACCACGATCGCGATCGCCAGGAACAGCAGCGGGCTCATGACCGGGGCACCTGTGCGATCGGCTGCGACTGCAGGCCCCAGTCGGTGCCGGCGTCGTGATGCTCTTGCTTCCAGATCGGCACCGTGGCCTTCAACGTATCGATGCCGAACCGGGCAGCCTCGAATGCTTCACCCCGGTGCGGCGCCGAGGCGGCCACCACCACCGAGCTTTCCTTCAGGTTGAGCGAGCCCACCCGGTGCAGCAGCGCCACCTTGCGCACGCTCGGCCACCGCCGGCGCAATTCGGCGGCAATCTCGGCGAACCGCGGTG
Source organism: uncultured Acidimicrobiales bacterium (assembly GCA_964484385.1). Classification (GTDB taxonomy): domain Bacteria; phylum Actinomycetota; class Acidimicrobiia; order Acidimicrobiales; family Poriferisodalaceae; genus Poriferisodalis. The sequence goes on along the minus strand of CAZAFV010000017.1, from coordinate 34,449 downwards.
CCACCTCCGACTCGTAGGCCTCGTACACGAGCCGGGTCACGCCAGTGCGGTGCTCGGCATGATTCCGGACCGTGCCGGAGAACAGCACGACCGCTCCCGCCGCCGGATCAATCGCCCATTCATAGATGGCGGCAATCGGCAGCTCGTCGTGAGTCAGCTCCACCCACGTGTCGGCCGGGCTCGCATCGGGCTGCATCATCGCAAAGCGTAGGAGCGCCGGAGCCAGGCCGCGGCAGCCCAGCCGCCTGCCGCCACCGCGGCCCCCGCGCCGACCAGCGTGGCGTACTGGCGCTGGCGGGCATTGAGGTCGTCCCAGGGCATGCCGACGTCGGCGATCACGAACGCCTGGGCGCTGCTGTAGCGGGGCTCCCAGCCCTCGGCCCGCAGCCGGTCGTTGGCCACCACCCAGCTGTAGCGGGTGTACGGGAGCAGCCCTTCGGGCGCAGCGTGGCCCACCCGCCGGGCCACATAACGGTCGAGCCGCTTGGGCAGCGGCATCGGCAGCCGGATCTTGGGGCGGGCTCCCAGCAGCGCCCGCAGCTCGCCCGGCGACAGCCAGCCGTCGGGAGCCACGTTGAACACGCCCGACAGCCGGCGCTGCGTGGCCAGCACCACTGCGGAGGCCAGATCGTCGAGGTGCAGGAACTGCACCGGCGGGTCGTCGCTGCCCGTGCGGATCGGGGCCGCGGCCAGCATCGCCTCGCCGATCGGGCCGCCCAGGCCGCTCGACACCACCGGCGCCGGCCGCAGGATCGCGGCGGAGCGATCGCCCTGATCGCACCACTCCAGCACCATCCGCTCGGCGTCGGCATGATGCACGGCCCACGACGCCTCCAGGTTGGGGCGCACGGGCAGATCCTCGGAGATCGGCGTGGGGTGGTTGGGCCAGGCCCCGTACACGCTGGCGCTCGACACCATCGTCAGGTGCCGCACGCCGTCGGCCGCCGCCAGCACCCGCCGCACCCGGTCTGAGGTCACCTCCCGGGTCAGCCGCAGATGCACGAGCGTCTCGGCGCCGCCCAGGTCGTGCTGGCTGTCGGCATCGGCGGCGTCGACGTCGAGCACATCGAACGACTGAGCCAGCCACTGCAGCACCCGGGCGCCGATCACGCCGCCCGTACCCGACACGGCAATCCGGCTCATATCCCTACCATGCCTCACTCATGACCCTGCCCCCGGTCACTGCGCCCGACAGCAGCGGCAGTTGATCGCAGCACACAGCGGCAGGGGCGCTGTTCCGGTGCACCGTGACCCGTCGTACGATGCCGTTGTGGCCGACGATGACGACAACCCGTTCTCGGGCATCCCGTTCCTCGGCGACATCGCATCCATCTTCGGGGGCAATGACGAGCAGCTCTGGGAAGGCGCCCGCCAGGCCGCCAACCAGCTCGCCACCGGCGGCAAGCTCGAGCACAACGTCGACCCCGTCGAGCGGCACCGCCTCAGCGAGATCAGCCGGGTGGCTGAGCTGCACGTGGCACATGTCACCGGCCTGCAGGTGGCACCGCAGCTCGAGCCGGTCACCCGCTCGGGCTGGGCCACCAGCGCGCTGGAGACCATCCGCCCGCTCATGGACCGGCTGTCGGAGCGCCTGAAGCAGCCTGACCCAGCGAGCAGCACGGCTCACGACCCCTTCGCCGGCCTGCTCGCCATGATGAGCCCCATGACCGTGGCGATGACCGCCGGCATGATGGCCGGCCACCTCGCCACCAACGCGTTCGGCAATTCGGACCTCATGATCCCCATGCCCCGCGTGCTCATCGTGACCGCCAACATCGCCGAGTTCGCCAACGAATGGAGCCTCGACGTCGACGACGTGATGCTGTGGGTGGCCATCCGGGAGCACACCATGCACGCCGTGCTGGCCGAGCCCGGCGTCCGGGAACAGCTCGACCGGCTGCTGGTCGAACATGTCGACGGCTTCCGCCGCGGCGACCCCATGGACTTCGGCGAGCTGGAGCTGCCGTCGCTCGACGATGCCAGCGACCCGCAGCAGCTTCAGGCGCAGTTCGGCGAGCAGCTCCAGCGCATCTTCGGCAATCCCGAAATGCTGCTCGGCGTGACCCGCGACGAGCACCAGAGCATCAGCCAGCTCGAAACGCTGATCTGTGTGCTCACCGCCTACGTCGACGACGTGGTCACCCAGGCGGGTCCCCGGCTCATTGGCGGGTTCGGTGCGCTCAGCGAGGCCGTCCGCCGCCGCGCCCTCACGGGTGCCGACTACGCCGACCGGCTGCTCGGCGTGCGGCTGACCGCCGAGGCACGCGAACGGGGAGACAGCTTCGTCGCCGGTGTGATCGAGCGAGCCGGCCGCGAGGGGCTGGCCCGCCTCTTCGAGCCCGGCGGCCTTCCCACCCCCAACGAGCTCGTCGCGCCGGGCCTCTGGCTCGCCCGCCTCGACCTGCCCCTCTAGCTCTCCCTGTTGCGGCGGATGCGGGTGCGGACCCGGGTGGCGATGATCTCCGACGGCGGACGCCGGCCCCGCGCCAGCGCCCACAGCCCGCCCGCATACAGCACCACCGCAACCAGGCCGGCAATGCCCAGCAGCATCACCCCGGCCCGCAGCGGCAGGATGCCGCTGGGCGCCGCCACCGGCACCAGCGCGCCGATCACCCACATGAGCTGGAAGCGGGTCTCGAAGCGGGCGAACGTGCGGCCCCGGTCGGCGGGCACCTCGTCGCGCTGCACGATCGCGTCGAAGCACAGCTTCCCCAGCGCGGACATGAGGCCGATCACCATGGCCAGCACCAGCACCGAGAAGCGGTCGGGCGCAGTCACCACGTAGAACGACACCGCAGCCGCCAGCAGCAGCGTGCTGGCCAGCAGTATCTCCTCACGGACACGGCGTCTCAGCCACGGCGCACCCACAGCGCCGATGAGCTGGCCCACCGCGCTGGCGGTGAACATGAAGCCGAACCACCACGGCGCTGCGTCGTCGGTGCGCAGCCAGAACGCGATCAGGAACAGCGTGAAGCCGGTCATGGCCCGCACGACGCCCATGGCCGAGCCCGCCAGCAGCATCCCGCCCCGCCTCCGTGTGGCTGCGGCGGGCGCCGGTCTTATGTCGTCGGGGGGATCGACCCATGGACCGGTGTAGTTGTCTGAGGGTCGGCGCCAGCGTTGAGGCGGCGGACTCGGCGGCTCCGGTGCTGGACTTGCAGGCGGCGCGTCGTCCAAGGTCCGCGGCCGCACGGCAAAGCGGGGCAGCCGCCGGGCCGGGAACGTCATCAGCACGAACACCACCGCCGCCAGCACCAGCACCCAGCGCGACGACGCCAGGCTCAGCAGCACACCGGGCCCCGCCGCCAGCGCACCCCCCAGCCCGCTCAGCAGCATCAGCTTCGAATTGGCCTCGACCAGGTCGCGCTCCTCGCGCACCAGCCCCGGCACCACCGCGCTCTTGGCCACGTGATACGTCTTGCCCGCCACCAGCGCGCCGAACGCCTCGGGGAACAGCAGCAGCGAATCGAGATGGCGCACCATCAGCAGCGCCAGCACCGCCCGGGCAATGCCGGCGCCGATGATCATCCCCCGCCGCCCGCCACGGCTTCGGTCGACCAGTGGGCCGATCAGCGGCCCCACCACCGCAAACGGCGCCATCGTCACCAGCAGGTACAGCGCCACCCTCGGTCGGGCAGCCGCCGGATCGAGGTTGAAGAACAGCGATCCGGCCAGCGCGATCGCAATCAGCGCATCGCCGGCAGCAGACAGCAGATGCGTGCGGGCGAGCCACGTGAACGGCTGCATCAGCCGCTGCCCCAGGTCATCAGCACCATTGTGCGCCCTCGCTGTGACAAGCGGGCTGTGCGTCGTTCAGCATGCAGCGCCGGTCGGCTGCATACGGGGTCAAGCAGCAGGCGGCGCCGCCCGCTCGTAGCGGTAGCCCAGGCCACGAATGGTGGTGATCCGCTGCGGGTTCGACGGATCGTCCTCGATCTTGGCCCGCAGCCGCTTGACGTGAACGTCGATCGTCTTGGTGTCGCCCACGTAGTTGTACTCCCACACGTTCTGCATGAGGCTGTCACGGGTCACCACCCGCCCGGCATGAGCCAGCAGGTACGCCAGCAGCTCGAATTCCTTCAGCGCCAGGGTGACCAGCTCGCCGCGCACCCGCAGCTCGTGCCGGTCGATGTCGAGCTCCAGATCGCCCTCGACCAAGCGCGCAGCGTCGCCCTGCGACGGCGCCGGCTGGCCCGACGCACGCCGCAGCACCGCCCGCATGCGGGCCACCAGCTCACGCATCCGGTACGGCTTGGCCACGTAGTCGTCGGCCCCCACCTCCAGGCCCACCACTGCGTCGATCTCCTCGCCCCGGGCAGTCACCATGATGAGCGGCACCCGTGACTGCTTGCGAATCTCCCGGCACACGTCGAGACCCGACATGCCGGGCAGCATCACGTCGAGCAGCACCAGATCGGGCTCGGCCTCGTTGATCTCGGCCAGCGCCGCCCTGCCGTCTGCCGCCGTGCGCACCTCGAAGCCCTCGCGCCGCAGGCCCACCGTGAGAGCCTCGGTGAACGACGGCTCGTCGTCTACCACCAGTACTGATGTCATGAGCTCGCCTTGTCCTGTTCTGCCGGCAGCCTGAGCGTGAAGGTGGTGCCCACGCCTTCACGGGTCTGCAGCATCACCTCGCCGCCGTGGTTCATCACCACGTGACGCACGATGCTCAGGCCCAGCCCCGTTCCGCCCGTGGCCCGGGCGCGGGCCTTGTCGACCCGGTAGAAGCGCTCGAAGACCCGCTCGGTCTCGTCGGCGGGAATGCCGATGCCCTCGTCGGCAACCACCACATCCACCCACGCCTGCTCATCGGCATCGGCCGCTACCTCCGACGGGAGCCGATCATCCTGAGAGCCCAGCGCAGCAGACAGGTGAACCTCCGAGCCTGGGTCGCTGTACTTGATGGCGTTGTCGACCAGGTTCCCCACCGCCCGCAGCAGCTGACCCCGGTCGGCATAGAGCACGGGCTGCTGTTCGGCGACATCGGGGCTCACCAGCGACACATCGTGCTTGCGAGCGTGTTCGGAATATTGGTGCGCCACCTCGCACAGCAGCGGCACCACCGGCACCGATTCCTGGCGCATCGAGCCCTCCAGCTCCACCCGGCTCAGCTCCAGCAGGTCCTCGATGATGTGCCGCACCCGGTCCGCCTCGGCACCGATCCGGTCGACCAGCCGGGTGCGTACCGCAGCGTCATCCTCCCCGGCCAGCGTCTCCGACAGCAGCGCGATGGCGCCCACCGGCGTGCGCAGCTCATGGCTCAGGTTGGCCACGAAGTCCCGGCGCACCTCATCCACACGCACGCCGTCGGTGCGGTCGGCCATCACCGCCACCGCCCCCAGCGCATGACTGTCACTCGCAACCGGATGCGCGCTGATCTCGATGACCTGCGGCGGCGGCCCGGTCAGCTTCACCGTGCGGGAACGAGCCTGCCCCTCCTGGGCAGACTCCAAGAGCTGCGTCACCCCCGCGCCCACCAGCGCCATCGCATCACGCGCCGACATCATCTCGTCGGCCAGCGCATTGCTGGCGCACACATTGCCGTCTTCGTCCACCAGCACCACGCCCACCGCCAGCTCGTTCATCGCGAGCTGCCAGCGAGCCCGGTCGCGCTCAGCCAGGTTGGCCGTCATGGCCGCCGTGGTGGCGATCGACTCCAGGTAGGTGATCCAGTCGTCGAGGCTGTTGTGGTCGAGCCGTGCCTCGCCAGGGCGGGGCGCCTCGCCTTCCCCGGCAAAGCGGTGCACCACACGGCCCAACCGCTCCGCGGCCGAACTGCGATCTCGCACCAGCAGAAACACAACAATGAGCGCAACTGCCAGCGCGGCCGCCACCGCCACCAGCGCCGCAATCACTTCTCGTCCTGCTCCCGGCGGGCACGGGCCCGGTTGGCGCCCAGATGCTCGGGCAGCTCCCCGGTCACCAAGAACTCCACACGCTCGGCCACGTTCACGGCGTGATCGCCGATGCGCTCGTAGAAGCGGCCCACCACTGCGAGCTGCACCGCGTGCTGGATGCTGATCTTGCCGAGCTCGTGCGAGGCGAACACCGCCACGATGTACTCGTTGTGCAGGTCGTCGAGCACGTCGTCCATGTCGTTGAGCACCGACGCCAAGCCGGCGTCGCGCTCGGCGTAGGCATCCATGGCCCTGGCCGTCAGCTTCACCGCCTGCTCGCGCATGCGGTCGATCAGCCCCCGCACCCGGGGCTCCAGCTCCGCCCCGTGCAGCCGGGCCACCGCCTTGGCGATGTTGGTGACCAGGTCGCCGCTGCGCTCGATCTCGGAGATCATCCGCAGGTCGGTCAGGATCGTGCGCAGGTCGACCGCGACGGGCTGCTGCAGCGCCAGCAGCTGCACGCACTTCTCCTCGGCTTCAAGGCTGAGCAGGTCGAGCTCGTCGTCGGCGGCGATGATCTGGTCGGCGCCGCCGATGTCGCCGGCGAGCAGCGCAGCGCTCACCGCCGAGATCCCCTCGGCCACCATGCCGCCCATCTGCACGAGATCGGCACGAACCTCGTCCATCAGCTGATGGAACTCGGTCCGTACTTCTTCGGTCATGTCATGCAGTGTGGCGTATTTGCGCTGCTCGGTCGCTGTTCTCTGGCTAGCCGACCCGCCCGGTGATGTAGGCCTCCGTGCGGGGGTCGTCGGGGTTGGTGAAGATCAAGCTCGTCGGGGCGTACTCGACCAGCTCGCCGGTGCGGTGACCCATCTCGTTGGCCTGCACCGAGAAGAAGGCCGTCATGTCGCTGATGCGAGCGGCCTGCTGCATGTTGTGCGTGACGATGATGATCGTGTACTCGGTCTTCAGCTCGGCGATGAGCTCCTCGATGCGGCCCGTGGCGATCGGGTCGAGCGCGGAACAGGGCTCGTCCATCAGCACCACGTCGGGCTGCACCGCAATGGCCCGGGCAATGCACAGCCGCTGCTGCTGGCCGCCCGACAGGCCATAGGCCGACATCTTGAGACGGTCCTTGACCTCATCCCACAGCGCCGCCCGGGTGAGCGAGCCTTCCACCACGTCGTCCAGCGCGGATCGCTTCACGCCGGCTAGCCGCGGCCCGTACGCAATGTTGTCGTAGATCGACTTGGGGAACGGGTTCGGCTTCTGGAACACCATGCCCACCCGCCGGCGCACCTCCACCGGGTCGACCTCGTCTTGATACAGGTTGACGCCGTGGTAGTGGATGGTGCCGTCGACCCGGGCGCCCTCGATGAGGTCGTTCATGCGGTTGAAGCAGCGCAGGAACGTGGTCTTGCCGCAGCCTGACGGGCCGATGAACGCCGTCACCTCATGGGCTGCGATGTCGAGCGTGACGTCACGCAAGGCTAGAAAGTCGCCGTAGTACACGTTGATGTCGCCGCATTCGAACACCGTCTCGGTGTCGGCGCGCTGGCCGGCCATGGCCGCGACCGCGCTCACGTCGATGCGGGTTTGCGTGTGGGGTTCCGATGGCGCCAGGATCTCTGGTGCTTCGGACTCGTCGGTCATCAGTGCCTTCTCGGGATTCACGTGTCACCTGTTCGGGGCTGCGGGTCGAGGTCGGTCACGGCGGCGCGGTCACCACTGCTTCTCGAAGCGATTGCGCAGGTAGATGGCCAGACCGTTCACGGCCAGCACCAGCACCAGGATGATGACGCTGGCCGCGGCCGCGTTCACCCCCCAATCGGCGCCGGGCTGGCGGGCGAAGTTGAAGATGAGCACCGGCAGTGCCGTGTAGGGGCCGGTGAAGGTCTCGAAGACGTTGGCATCGCCGAAGCTCATGAAGCCGGTGGCCGCGCCCACCAGGATCAGCGGGGCGGCCTCGCCGAGGGCGCGCGCCAGCGCCAGCACCGTGCCGGTGAGAATCGTTGACAAGGCCGCAGGCAGAACCTGGCGTGAGAGCACCTCCCACTTGGTGGCCCCTACACCGTAGGCAGCTTCGCGCAGCGAGTCTGGCACGGCCTTCAGCGCCTCCACCGAGGTGATCACCACGATCGGCAGCACCATGGCGGCCAGCGTCATGCCGCCTGCGATGACCGTCTTGCCCTTGGTGAAGCCGTCGATCGTCTGCACGAACACCGCCAGGCCGAGCAGCCCGTAGACGATCGAAGGCACGCCGGCCAAATTGCGGATGTTCAGCTCGACGATGCGAGCGAAGCGGCTGCCTTGCGCGTACTCGACGAGGTAGATCGCCGTGGCCACGCCGGTCGGCACCGCGAACAGGCCCGTCACCAGCGCCACCTGCAGGCTGCCGAGGATGCCCTGCCACACGCCGGCTTCGGCAGCGGAACGCTGGGAGAAGCCGTGAGTCAAGAAGTGCCAGAGGTTGCCCGACAGCACCTCCCAGCCGTCCACGATCATCACGGCGAGCAGCACGGCCAGGAAGCCGGTGGCGAACACGGTGGCGCCGATGAGCAGCCACTTGAAGGCAGAGCCGGCCACGTCGGCGCCGGGGCGACGGCGCAGGGCATCGGCGGCGCCGGTGGCGATGCCTGCGGGAGTGGTGAGGACAGCCATGTGACTACTTGCCCGGTCTCTCAGTACTTGTTCTGCAGTCGCCGGACGATGACATCGCCCAGCATGTTGAGCACGAGGGTGATGGCGAACAGCAGGGCGCCCAGGAAGTAGAGGCTCTGGAACGCCAGGTTGTTGCCGGCCACCTGGTCGGTGCCGAGGCCGAGCGCCGCCATGGCGGAGGTGATGGTGCCCCCCGACTCGGTGAGCGCCAGGTTGAACAGCGAGGTGTCGCCGCCGCCCGATGCGATCGTGACCACCATCGTCTCGCCGATGGCGCGGCTGAACCCGACGATGATGGCGGCCATCAGGCCCGACATGGCGGCGGGCAGCACCACCCGGATGGACGTGGTGACCTTGCGTGCGCCGAGACCCGAGGAGGCTTCTCGCAGTGCCACCGGCACGGCCCGCAGCGCGTCCTCCGCGATCGAGGCAATCAGCGGGATCACCAGCAGGCCCACCGCAATGCCCGCCGCCAACTTGTTGAAGAAGTTGATGTCGTCGAAGAAGTTGGTGAGGATCGACGGGGTGATAAAGCTGATGGCGAACACGCCGAGCACCACGCTGGGCACGCTCGCCAGCAGCTCGAGGGTGGGCTTCATCACCTTGCGCACCTTGGGATGCGCGTACTCGGAGAGGTAGATCGCAGCGCCGAAGCCCGACGGCACCGCCACCAGCATCGCAATGATGGAGATCTGGGCCGAGTTGACCAGCAGTGTGCTGAGGTCGAACAGGCCCCGCCGTGGGAACCAACCGATCTCGGTCAGGTTGCCCCAGGCGACCTGGCTGATGAAGGTCCACGCCCCGGAGGCCACCGTCCAGATGATGAGCGCGCTCACCAGCACCGTGGCGAGCGCCGCCAGCGCGAAGGCCCAACGCGCCCCGGCCGACCAGGCCCGCCGGCTCGCCGACGTCCGCAAGTCGGCGACGCTCAGGTCGGAGGTGTCCTGTGGCATGGGCGGTGTCATTCTAGAAACACGCCGATGCCCCCCTCGGGTACCCCGAACGCTGCGCTTGTGCGCTGGCGAGAGGGCACCTGAGGGGGACCATCAGCGGGAGGGAGGGATTCCCGGATCCGTTGGCTCAGCCTGGCGGCGACTAGAAGGTCTTGCCGGTGGTCAGGTTGGCCCAGTTGCTGCGCGACTGCTCGAGGTCGGCAGGGTCGAGGTTGACATAGCCGGCGTCGACCACGTAGGTCTGCCCCTCGTCGCTCAGCATGAAGTCGACGAAGGCCTTGATGGCGGGGTCGGAGGCCTGCGCAGCGTCGATGTAGGTGTAGAGGAAACGAGCGATCGGGAACTCGGCCGACGCGATGGTCTCGGGCGTGGGCGCCACGCAGCCGTCGCCGCCGTCGACCTCCACCAGTTTCACCTTGTCGCGGTTCTCGTCGGCGAAGGCGAAGCCCACCCAGCCGAGGCTGTGCTGGTTGCCGGCGATGCCGTCGATGATCACGTTGTCGTTGGCCGAAGCGTTGTAGTCGGGGCGCACGGCGAAGTTCTCATCGGCGTGGCCCTCTTCGACCCGGTGCTCCCAGACGTCCTCGAGCGCAATCTCGATGAAGCTGTCGAAGGTGCCCGACTCCTCGCCCGGAGCGAAGATCTCGAGCGCGCCGTCGGCGAATGGACCGCTGCCGCCGAGCTCGGCGTTCAGGCTGTTGGCATCTGCCCATGAGTCGAATCCGGTCGACTCGATGCCGACCAGGCTGTAGAGGTCTTCAAAGCTGAGGCAGTCGACTGAATCGTTGCTGGCGGCGGTGATCACCGAGATGCCGTCGATGCCGACGCGCAGCTCGATGAACTCGATGCCGGCGGCGTTGATGTCTTCGGCCTCGGAGTCCTTGATCTGGCGAGAGCTGTTCCAGATGGGCACTTCGCCGGCCGCTGCGGCCTTGTGGCCGTCGCCCGAGCCGGGTCCTGCGACCGAGAACGCCACGTCGGGATGTTGCTCGGAGAAGGCCTCAGCCAGCAGGTTGGTGACGGGCTCGACGGTCGAGGAGCCGGTGACGTCGATGGAACCGCTGATCGACATATCGTCGGCCATGTTGTCCGCGGGGGCCTGGGTCGCGGCGGGAGCCGCCGCTGCGGCTGTCGTCGCAGGAGCGCTGGCGGCGCCGTCGTCAGACGAGTCGTCGTCACTGCCGCATGCAGCGGCGATCAGAGCGAACGCGGTGAGCAGTGCCGCTAGCAGCTTCGTGCCGCGGCGGGATGACAAGGGGGTCTTTCGCATGGACGCGCACGCTACGAACGGACGGTGACAGCCTCGCGGGTTCGTGGTGAACGACGGGAACGGATGCCGTGAACAATCCGTGAACGCGTTAACTCGCGTCTCTTCGCGTCTATTCGTCTTCTTCTTCGGGCATGCCGAGGTCCCAGTGGAGCTCGTAGTTCTCACGCTCGGCGTCACGCACGACCCGCTCCCGGTTGCGGCGGAATTGCGGGTCGTGGGGCGGCAGGAGCTGCAGGCGCGCGTTGGTGCGGCGGCGGAACTCGTCGACGGCTGCTTCGTCGCCGTAGATGCCCTCGATCTCCCAGTGCGGTGCTACGGGACCCAGGTAGATGATGCGGATGCCGACCTCGGGAGGGAGCTGTTCGGCTTCGGTGGCGATGTCGGTCACGGTGGTCCTTGTCTGCGGTCGCGCAAGGGTACCGACGCGCTTCCTGAGAATTCGATGAGAGTGGCTGAATCAGGGAACCGGTTGGCTGGTTGGGGCGTTGGTTCTTGTGATGTTGCAGATCAATCCGGTGTACGAGCCGCAGGTATGTCAGGGACCAGGCTCCGAGAGCCTGGCCACCGAGTGGGTCGCGTTCCGCAGGTGTGCGGACATGGATCCCAACGTGTTCTTTCCCAATGACGGTGCCGGCGTGATCGTGGCTCAGAAGGTGTGCGCCCTGTGCCCGGTGGCCGACGCCTGCCGCGAATACGCACTGGCCAACAACATCACCCACGGCGTGTGGGGCGGCACCTCCGAGCGGCAGCGTCGGCGGATCCTGCGGGACCGTCGCCGGGCCAGCAAGGCCGCCCGCGCTGCCTGAACCTTGGGCACGCCGAGGCCGGGCTCAGGAGCCTGGCTCGAGGAACTTCAGTTGGCTCAGGAGTCGCTTGACGAGCTGTCGCCAGACGCCTTGTCGCCGGCCGCCTTGTCCTCGTCGTTCACGCCTTCACGGAACTCGCGCTGAGCCTGGCCCAGCGAGCGCGCCAGCTTGGGCAGCTTGGCTCCTCCGAACAGCACGAGCACGATGATGAGCAGGATCAGCAGTTCGGGCGGTCCGAGCGCGATGGCCATCACGCTCGCGAGCGTACCAGTGCCCGATCAGACCGATAGCCGGGGCAGGTCAGCCGGCGGCTGCACTTGCTCTGCCGTCGGCCGACGGCCAGGCGACGACGCGGCGGCCCGCGGCGTCAGCCGGCGGCGGCGCGCCTCGTGAGGGCTCGCTGGCGGCGTACCCGGCGGCGTTCCCGCTCGCTCATGCCGCCCCAGATGCCGAACTTCTCGCTGTTCTGGAGTGCGTATTCGAGGCATTCGTCGCTGACGACGCAGCCGCGGCAGACCGCCTTGGCCTCGCGGGTGCTCGCCCCGCGCTCGGGAAAGAACAGGTCGGGATCGACCCCGAGGCAATTGGCCTCGTCCCACCAATTCCCTGCTGGTAGTTCGACTGCTACGTCAGTTGCGAATGCCATCGGCCCTCCCCGAATCCAACTCGGCGGCCGTGTCCGCTGCGCTCATCGGCGGCCGAGATTGCTCACCTGTAATTACAGGTGTGTGACTTGCCATTGAACCCCATGGGTGTGACATGCGCAAGCGGCAATTTCGGCGGCTCAGCCTCAGGGACGCAGGCGTTCGTCGGGCATCGCCGCGGACTCGGTCAGATGGATGTCACCCACCAGTGCACCGGCCAGCGGAACTTCTGTTGCAGAGCGGTAACGCACGGTGACGCGCACCAGTTCTGCCTCGACATGTCGCTCCACTTCCAGCCGGTTTGGATCGAGCGCAGCAGCATGCTCCACGGCCTTGCGGACAGCGTCCATCGACGGCTCCACCGCAGCGATGCGCGCGCCCACCCGGGCTGCATGCGACACCAGCACTGCGTCGCGTGCGACCAGCGCCGTCTGGACGATGCACATGAGCAGCAGCACCAGGAAGGGCAGCAGCAGGGCCAGCTCGACGGTGGCCTGCCCATGTTCCTGCGCCGCGCGTGTGCCCGGAGGCTGAGCCAGCGAGACAGTGCGCCTCGCTGCGCTTCGGTTCAGGAGATGGCCTTGGTCAGGTAGTTGAAGACCGCGTCGAGCAGGCGGCCGATCTTGCCGGTGCTGGTGGCCCAAGCCGTGACTGCCGCGACCAGCAGTGCGATGGCGCCAGTGAGCAACGCGTACTCGGCCGTGGTCTGCCCGGCCTCGTCGGTCGCATCGGCCTGGTCAGACGCAACGGTCGCCTCGGCCTGGTCGGCGTCTAGCCGGCGCGTGCGGCGCGCCTGAGCGTAAGGGCCTGCGGCATGGGCAGTCGAGCGTTCGTACATAGGAACTCCTTGGGGTTGCGGTGGTGATGTGAACGTGGAACTTGTGGTGACCAGATCGACCTGGTGATCTGCGGTGCTGCGCGGTGCCGTGGCAAGCGAGGCATGTCAGCCGCCGAAGGCCGCTACGAGGACCGGCACGATCGCGACCAGCCCGAGCGCCGGGAGCACGCACAGCACGAGCGGGAACAGCAGCAGCACCGGCAGGCGGCGCACCTTGCCCTCGAGCCGGCGGCGGCGGTCCTCGCGCAGCTCCCGGCCGAGGCGTTCCATCTCGGGCGCCAGCGGGATACCGGTGCGCATGGAACCCGTGACCGCGGCAGCGAAGGCTCGGGCGCGCGGGCCGCAGGTTCGCCCGAACTCCTCCAAGGCTTCGTCGAGATGCTCGAAGGCGGCCTGCCCTGCCAGCCTGCGCTTGAGAGCACTCGCCGCGTCGAGATGACCGAGTGCGAGCTGCAGCGAGGCGATGATCGACAACCCGGACGTCAGGGCCACGTTCATCACGTCGACGACGGCGCCGAGCTCTGCGGCGACGCGATCCGGATGCGGGACGTCGCGCCGCCGCAGCCACCGCGTCATCAGGCTGGCGGCGCTCTGGTCGTCGCGGGCGGTGCCGACGGCAGGTCGGCGAGTGGTGAGGCCGGCGGCACTCCGGCCGCTGCGGGACGCGGCACCGGCAGACCACTCAGGTGCCGCGAGCTGCAGCACACGACGACGGCCGGGATCGGGACGGGTGACGTAGCCGCCCCAGCACACCGCCGCGGCTGCCATGCCGCCGATGACGACCGGGTTCGACAGCACAACGCTGTCGGCGACCAGCGCGCCGACCGGCGAGCCCAGCAGCCCGGCGGGGCCCGGCGCAGCGGCCGCGAGCGCAGCGGCGAAGCCGGCAGGTGCCGACCCAGCGGGCGGCAGCCCCGCAGCGAGACCGGCGATCATCGCAGCGCCCGCGCAACGGTGGCGCGCATCCATGACACGCCCGCCAGTTCGAGCAGGAGCGCGCCGCCGGCGCAGAACCAGCCCAGCGGTGTGGCAGTGAGCACCCGGACAGCAGCACCGCCCTCGGCGAACAGGGCCAGCGCGACCGCCCACGGCAGCGCCGCCACCACCCACACCGACGCACGGGCCTGCGCCGCGTGCACCCCAGCCTCGGCGGCCATATCGGCACGTGCCCGGACGGTCGCGGCGACATGATCGAAGAGCTGCGGCTGCGCGCCCACTCGATCCGAGGCCAGCGTGACCGCCGTGGAGAGCAGCGCTGCCTCCGAGGTCTGCTCGCGCGCCGCCCAACGCTGTACTGCACGGCTCAGCGTGACCCCGCGCTCGTGCTCGGCCGCGATCTGCTCCACCGGTGCCGACATGGGCCCGTCGGCAGCGGCTCGCAGCGCCTGCAGCATCGTGTCGCCGCCCCCCAGGCCGCGCGACACGGCAGCGCAGAAGTCGCCGATGCCTGCCGAACGGGCCGCGACCGCCATGGCAGCACGACGCCGGTCTCGACGCCGGCGAAGCCAATCGCGCGCCACCGGCGACGTGACAGCGCCCACACCGGCCAGCAAAACGATCAGCCTCATCACGGGGCCGCAGCACCGAGTTCCAAAGGGGGCCGGGTGAGGTGCTGCACTCCGCAGGTCAGCGTCGGGTCTTCGCACGGAGCCGACGGCGTGTGCATCAGACGGCCGCTGTCAGGGGCGCTGGCGTTGCAGCTCGTTCCAGCGAGCCGTCGTTGCGCACTTCGTAGATAGCGGTGACAGCCCGGCGGCCGGCTGTGCCGCGGCTCATGTGAACCAGGCCGTCGAGCACCGACACGATGTGTGCGGCCACATCGCCGACTGAGCCGCCGGCGCGGGCGAGCTGTTCGAACCGCCACAGCGCATGCGCGGGATCATCGGCATGCAGCGTCGACAGCGAGCCGCGATGGCCCGTGGTGAGCGCCTGCAGCAGCGCCGCAGCCTCGGGGCCGCGCACCTCGCCGATCACCAGGCGATCGGGCCGCATCCGCAGCGCCGCTGCCACCAGCTCGGCCATCGTCACCGCGCCGACGCCGTCGACGTTGGGCGGCTGACCTTCGAGGCGCACGGTGCCAGCGCCCAGCCGGGGCAGCTCGGCGGCTTCCTCCACCAGCACGAGCCGCTCCCGCTCGGCCACCGTGGCCAGCAGGCTCGCCAGCAATGACGTCTTGCCGGTGCTGGTGGGGCCGAACACGATCAAGTTGGCCCGCTCGGCGATCAGACGATCGAGGCAGGCGGCGAAGCCGGGACCGGCCAGCTCGTCGAGGCGGCGGGCGCCTGCGGGAAAGCGGCGCAGCGTGATGTACGGGCCGTCCACCGCCACCGGCGGCACGGCGATGTGGCAGCGGGTGCGGTCGTCGAGCCGCACGTCCACCATGGGCAGTCGACGGTCGACGCGCCGGCCCGTCGGCCCCAGCAGGTACTCGACCAGGCGATGCACCTCGGCGGTGCTGATCCGGCCTGCCGTGGTCAAGGTGCCGCGCCGCTCGATGACGATCGGGCCGGGGCCGTTGATCATTACCTCGGTCACCTGATCGTCAGCCCAGATCTCCGCCAGCGGCCCGATGCCCGCGAGGCGAGCCAGCACTTCCGACACAAGATCGGCTGCGTGGTGACGATCGAGCAGCGGGGCCGCTCCCTCGACGGCAGCGGCCACGTCGCGGGCCGCCGGCGCGGGCGCCGGAAGGAACCGTTCGTGGATCTCCTCCACGAATGCCGGGTCGGCCGGCGCCCGGCCCGACGGGTGGCGGGCGACAGCACGCGCGATGCGATTCACAGGAACGCATCCAGCGATCGAGCCGACTTCGCGCAGCGGTCCAGCAGCAGGCCCGCGTCGGCCCAGCGCGAGACCGCGCGATCCACGGCCACCACCGCATCGGCATGCCGTCCCAGCGCGGCCTCGATGTCGGCGAGGCCCAGCGCGCGCTGCGTATCGGTCAGCACGATCACGTCGTCGACGTCTGCCACGAGCTCACGGGCGCGGTGCAGCGCCTGGTAGCAGCAGGTCATCGTGAGCAGGCGTCTCACCCGCGGGCCGGCCACTCGCTCGAGGGCTGCGCGGCCGCGCCCCGCGTCGATGATGTTGACCCGTGGCTTGCCGGCGAGCAGCGACCACAGCGTGCCGAGCCGGGCATCGTCGATGTCGCCGCTGCCACGCGGCAGCAGGCTGACGCCCGGCGCGACATCCACCGCGAGCGCCGAGGCTGCACCCAGCGACAGTTCCTCCGCCGCCGTCCACTCGGCGATTCCGGGCAGATCGGGCGCCGTGCCCAGCACCACGCCGAAATCGCCGGTCAAATCGACAAGAACCACATCACGGCCGGCGCGCTTGGCACTGCTGGCGGCGAGCAGGGCGGTCACGGTGTTGCCGACGCCGCCCTTGGCGCCCACATAGGCATAGATCATTGGTGCTCCTGAATACATGACAACAAATGAAATTCATCGTGAGCACTGACATTGGCCGATGCGTAGGGGCGCGATCAACTGGTTTTCCGGCGGGCCCGCTGTGCCCGGCGGCTGGCGTGCTGTGTTCCATCGCTGGCGCGGACCGCGACCGTGGGCAAAGATGACGAGCGGAGGTGTCTGAGCGCCTGGTGGGCTCCCCCGCCTTCAAAGCGGGCGGGACGGGCGATCCCCGTCCGGCGGGTTCGATTCCCGTCCACCTCCGCCATTTCGTGCGCGCGTTATTCGGGAGATGTGCGCCTAGCATTCGCTGTGCCGGTGACCCCAGTCATCCCGCACAGTCATCCTGCACAGAGGACGCTGCACCATGAAAAAGCTGTTGCTCGCCGTGATCGTCGGCGCTCTGATCGTCATTGTGGTTCGACGCCTGACCGACGCCTAGCCGCAATTGCTACGGCGCTCTCGCCGCGCCGTCTTCGCTACACAGAGAGCAGGTCGCGGGCACCGGTGTCGGTGCTGGGATGGCGCAGCTTGGACATCGCCCGGGCCTCGATCTGGCGGATGCGCTCGCGGGTGAGCTGGAAGTGCTCGCCGACTTCCTCGAGCGTGCGGGGCTCACCCCGGTCGAGGCCGTAGCGAAGCTTGAGGATCTCGCGCTCGCGCTCGTCGAGCGGTGACAGCAGCCGGGTGATCTCGCTGGGCAGCAGCGTGGTGGCCGCCACCTCGAACGGCGACTCGGCGGCCCGATCCTCGACCACGTCGCCCAGCTCGGCGTCGCTGTCCTCGCGCAGCGGCTCCGACAGCGACAGCGGCTCGGCGGCAAACCGCAGCGCCTCGGTCACCTTCTGCTCGGGCATGTCGACTTCGATCGCCAGCTCGCCCAGCGTGGCCGGGCGGCCGTACTTCAGCTCGAGCCGGGAGCGGGCCTTCTGCAGGCGCGCCAGCGTGTCGCCCGCATGCACGGGCAGCCGGATCGTGCGGCCGGTGTTGGCGATGCCGCGGGTGATCGCCTGGCGGATCCACCACGTCGCGTACGTGGAGAACTTGAAGCCCTTGCGCCAGTCGAACTTCTCGACCGCGTGCATCAGGCCCAAATTGCCCTCCTGGATGAGATCCAGCAGCGGCAGCCCCGAGGCCTGGTACTTCTTCGCGATCGACACCACCAGCCGCAGGTTCGACTGCACGAACGTGCGCTCGGCACGGGCGCCCTCGCGCTGGGTGCGCATGAGCCGGCGGCGCTGCGCGCCCGAAATCTCGCGCGGAGACTCGAGCGATTCCTTCGCGGCGATGCCCTTTTCGATCTGCTGGGCTAGGCGGACTTCGTCGTCCTTGTTCAGCAGGGGGTACTGGCCGATGTCGGTCAGGTACAGGCGGACGAGATCTTCCTCGTCACGTTCGACCCTCTCTTTGGCCACCGCGCCACCTCGACTGGTCGTCCCCCGCTTGCTGCTACCGGGTGTTGCTGTTGCTTCCCCCGGTTTGGGGGAGCGTACCTATCACTTGCTCTGATGCCTCCGCGCGCCGGTGCCTTGCCGCGCGCCCGGTCGATGGGAGGGGCCAGGCACCCGTGCTTCAAACAGTTGCGACGCCTTTGCGCGGGCGCGGGGTCGCTGGGGCGTCGCAAAACTGCGCGCGGGCACCTGGCCCCTCCCATCGCCCTTGTCGCCTGGGGTGCTTGGCGCGGGGTGGGCGTAGGGTGAGCTGATGTCAGTGCGTGTGGGGCTGGCTCAGCTCAATTTGCGTCTTGGCGATCTGGACGGGAACGCCGGGATGGTCATGGCTGCTTATGACGAGGCCGTGGGTGCGGGCGCGCAGGTGGTGGTGTTCAGTGAGCTGACGGTTACTGGGTACCCGCCTGAGGATCTGTTGTTGAAGCCTGCGTTTGTGGAGGGGGCTGCGCTGGCGCTGGAGCGGATTGCTGGGCATACGGGTGAGGTGCCAGCCGTGGTGGGCTTTCCGGAAGACAGTGGGTCCGACGGGCCGGTTCGGTTGTGGAACTCGGCTGCGTTTTGTTGGGGCGGGGCGGTGCGTGGGGTGTTTCGCAAGCACCTGTTGCCGAACTACGCCGTGTTTGATGAGCAGCGCTACTTCGTGCCGGGGACTGAGGCTGGGCCATTGCTGACTGTCGGCGATGTGCGTGTTGGCGTGTCTGTGTGCGAGGACTTGTGGGGGCCGCCTCGGACTGCTGACGCCGCAGCTGAGGATGGTGGGCTGCCTTCGATCGTGGGGGGCGAGGCTGATACCAGTCCGGCACTGGCGCAGGTTGCTCTGGGGGCGCAGCTGCTGGTGAACCTGAATGGGTCGCCGTACCGGCGGGGCAAGCAGGCTGATCGGGAGGCTGTGGCGCGGACGCGGGCCGCCGCGCTGGGGGTGCCTGTCGTCTATGTGAATCAGGTCGGCGGGCAGGACGAGCTGGTCTTTGACGGCAACTCGTTTGTGACCGATGCGTCCGGGACGGTGATCTGCCGCCTCGGGGCCTTCGCCGAACAAGTTGCCGTGTGCGAGGTTCCCCTGGCGGGCGAGCACGATGCTGGCGGCGGCGTGATTGCAGCACTGCCGGATCCGTTGGAGGAGGTGTGGCAGGCGTTGGTGGTGGCGACGCGCGATTACGTGCGCAAGAACGGTTTCGCCGATGTGGCGGTGGGGCTGTCTGGTGGCATCGACTCGAGTGCGGTGGCGGCCATCGCCGCTGATGCGCTCGGGCCGGAACATGTGCATGGCGTGTCGATGCCGTCGCGCTACTCCAGCGAGGGGTCGCGCACCGACGCCGCCCAATTGGCTGCCAACCTCGGCATCGACTTCCGCACGGTGCCTATCGAGCCAGCCCACTTGGCCCTGGCCGGCATGCTCGAAGCATCCGCCGGCACTGGCCCGGCTGGTGCCGACCCAGCCCATGACCGGGTGGCTGCCGACCTCACCGACCAGAACTTGCAGAGTCGCATCCGGGGCGTGCTGCTGATGGCGCTGTCGAACCGGTTCGGCTGGCTGGTGCTCACCACCGGCAACAAGACCGAGACCTCCGTGGGCTACACAACGCTGTACGGCGACACTGCCGGGGCGTACGCCGTCATCCGGGACGTGCCCAAGCTGCTGGTGTACGAGCTGTGCCGCTGGCGCAACCGCCAGGGCGACGGCGAACGCATCCCGCAGGCATGCATCGACAAGCCGCCCTCAGCCGAGCTGCGCCCCGACCAGCGCGACGACCAGAGCCTGCCGCCCTATGAGCTGCTGGATCCGCTGGTGGAGGCGTTTGTGGTAGGCGACCTGAGCGCCGCCGAGGTGCTGGAACAGCCCGAGTTGCTCGAGCAGCCTGAGTTTCTGGATCAGTACCGGGCCGACCCCGATGTCGTGCACCGCATCACGCGACTGGTCGACATCGCCGAGTACAAGCGGCGTCAGTCGCCGCCCGGTCCTCGCATCACTGCCAAGAGCTTCGGCAAGGACCGGCGCATGCCGATCACGAACTTCTATCGCTGAGCGCGCGTGTCGCTGG
The DNA here is from genome assembly GCA_964484385.1 of uncultured Acidimicrobiales bacterium. Taxonomy (GTDB): domain Bacteria; phylum Actinomycetota; class Acidimicrobiia; order Acidimicrobiales; family Poriferisodalaceae; genus Poriferisodalis. The sequence continues at coordinate 14,537 of CAZAFV010000017.1, read as the reverse complement.
CAAGCGCTGCGCGTCTGCGGGTTGGCTAGGCCAGGGCCTCGCCGATCGTCTGGCTGAGCAGGGCGGTCACCACGTAGGGATCGGCGTTGGCGTTCGGCCGGCGATCCTCGATGTAGCCCTTGCCGTCCTGGTGGACCTGCCAGGGGATGCGCACCGAGGCGCCGCGGTCGGACACGCCGAAGCTGAACGTGTCGTAACGCTCGGTCTCGTGCTCGCCCGTGAGGCGCAGCTCGATGCCATGGCCGTAGCCGGCAATGTGCTCTTCGGGCTTGCCCGGCGCACCCAGCGACTCAGCGGCCTTCACCACGGCGTCGTAGTTCTCACGCATGGCCTTGGTGGACACGTTGGTGTGCATGCCCGCACCGTTCCAGTCGCCCTGCATGGGCTTGGCGGCCAGGCTCACCTCGATCTCGTGATCCTCGCCCGCGCGATACAGCAGGTAGCGGGCCAGCCAGATCTCGTCGCCCACGGTGAGCGCATCGACCGGGCCGATCTGGAACTCCCACTGGCCGGGCATGACCTCGGCGTTGGTGCCCGAGATGTTCAGGCCCGCCTCGATGCACCAGGTGGTGTGCTGCTCCACGACGTCACGGCCGTGGATGCGCAGCGCGCCCACGCCGCAGTAATACGGCCCCTGCGGACCGGGGAAACCGTTGGGCGGGAAGCCCGAGGGCCACTTCGTGACCGGGTCGAGCATCGTGTACTCCTGCTCGAGGCCGAACCAGAAGTCCTGATCGCCGTACTTGTCGAGGATCGCCCGGGTCTTGGCCCGCATGTTGGTGGGGTGCGGCTCCATCGTCTCGGGCAGGAAGGTCTCGCACATCACCATGATGTCGTTGCCGCCTCGCAGCGGATCGGGGCAGGTGTAGACCGGCTGCAGCACGACATCGGAGTCGCTGCCTTCAGCCTGGTTGGTGCTCGAACCGTCGAAGCCCCAGATGCCCGGCTCGTCGCCGTCGGCCAAGACTCTCGTCTTGGAACGAACCTCGGCCGTGGGCTCGGTGCCGTCAGTCCAGATGTACTCGGCCCGGTAGGTCACTGCATGCTCCTTCGCTGATTCGCATGTACGTCAACTGCGGATCGGGTCAGCCGCATTGCCCAGCCGGGCGGCCTGCGGGCCCGCGCTCGGCTGGCCCGGTTGGCGGCTGACACCAAACTCCGTGCGCACGATACAAACCACCCAGGGTTTCCGGGCCATTGCCCAATTGTGAACAGCGCGTGAAGCTCGCTCCAGGCCCTAGATAGGGCGCCGGTACACCGCCGAAAATGGGGGCTCAGCCAAATGGGGTGCGACACGCCCCGCTGCGGGCCCTCGCCGGCCCGCGGGGCCCGACCGGAAGGGGAAGGCCACTGTGACGATCCCAAGCCCGACGATCTCAGAACGGGAACGACCTCAGGATTACGTGCTGCGCCGCGTCACCGAACGGCGTGTGCGGCTGGTCCGGCTGTGGTTCACCGACGTGGCGGGGCAGCTCAAGTCGTTCGCCATCTCGCCGGCGGAGCTGGAGGCGGCCTTCGAGCAGGGCATGGTGTTCGACGGGTCGTCCATCGAGGGCTTCAGCCGCATCGCCGAGGCCGACATGGTGGCCCTGCCCGACCCCGAGACGTTCGAGCTCATGCCGGCTCGCAACGGCAACGGCAGCGACGAAGTCTCGGCCCGCATGTTCTGCGACATCACCGCCGCCGACGGCACCCCCTTCGACGGCGATCCCCGCGGTGTGCTGCGGCGGGTGATGGACCGGGCGCGCGCCGCCGGGTACACGTTCTACGTCGCGCCCGAGATGGAGTACTTCCTGTTCGAGCCCGACCGGGTGGACGGGCGGCCGGTGCCGCTCGACGCCGGCAGCTACTTCGACCTGACCACCGCCGACATCGCATCCGACATCCGCCACCGCACGCTGAGCGCGCTCGAGACCATGGGCATCCCGGTCGAGTACTCGTTCCACGAGGACGCGCCGTCGCAGCATGAAATCGACCTGCGCTATGCCGACGCGCTCACCATGGCCGACAGCGTGATGACCTTCCGGCTCTTGGTGCGCGAGATCGCCTTCGAGCACGGCGTGCATGCCACCTTCATGCCCAAGCCGCTCGCCGGCGTGCAGGGCTCGGGGATGCACACCCACATGTCGCTGTTCGCCGACGGGCGCAACGCGTTCAGCGACCCCGACTCGGCCGACGGGCTGTCGGATGTGGCACGGGGCTTCGTGGCCGGGCTGCTCAGCCACGCCCGAGAGATCACCGCCGTCACCAACCAGCTCGTCAACAGCTACAAGCGGCTGATCGCCGGGTACGAGGCGCCGGTGGCGATCTCGTGGGCCCGCAGCAACCGTGCGGCGCTCATCCGGGTGCCGCCGACGCGCAACGAGGGCGAGGAGGCCACGCGGGTGGAGAACCGGGCGCCCGACCCCGCCTGCAACCCGTACCTGGCGTTCGCCGTGATCCTGGCGGCGGGGCTGAAGGGCATCGAGGAGGGCTACGAGCTGGCGCCCGAGACTCCCCCGTCCATCACCGGCTACAGCGACCACGGCGGGCCGGCCTACGGGCATCATCTGCCGGCCTCGCTGGATGAGGCGCTCGACGAGATGGAGGGCAGCGCGCTGGTGGCGGAAACGCTCGGGCAGCACCTGTTCCGATGGTTCCTGCGCAACAAACGGCGAGAATGGTCGTCGTACCAGACGCAAGTGACCCAATTCGAACTGGACAACTATTTCGCCGCTGTGTGAAGTTGCCCGGCCCGACTGCAATGTGCCCGACTGCAATGTGCCTGACTGGAGTGTGACCGTGTACGCCGTTCACCCCGCCGCTGTCAGCACCGAGCTGGCGCAGTTCCTGGACCTCGGCGGCTATGCCTGGAAGCCGGTGGCCACCACGGCCGACGTGACGGCGGGCGCGCCGCCCGAGGGCTGGGCGGGAGCGATCATCCGGCTGGGCGGCGGCGACCCGAACAGCGACGGCGCAGGCGACGGGAGCGGCACCGATGTGGCCTGGGCGGTGGCGCGGGCGCTGCGGGAGCACGCTGCGTCCACGCTGCCGGTGCTGGTGCTGGTGCGCGGCAACGCGCTCGACGAGCTGACCATGCGCGACGAGCTGTTCGACGACTTCTGCCTCGACCCGTTCCACCCGCGTGAGCTCGAAGCCCGCTTGGCGCACCTGGCCGCCGCATCGAACGGTGAGTCGACCGAGATCATCGAGTACGGGCCGCTGCGCATCAACCTCGACACATACGAGGCGGTGGTGGACGAGCGCCCGCTCGACCTCACCTACATGGAGTACGAGCTGCTGCGCTTCCTGGCGTCGCAGCCGGGGCGGGTGTTTACCCGTGAGGCGCTGCTGAACCAGGTGTGGGGGTACGAGTACTACGGGGGGGCGCGGACTGTGGACGTTCATGTGCGGCGTTTGCGGGCGAAGCTGGGTGAGGAGAACGCGGATCTGATCCAGACCGTGCGGTCTGTGGGGTACCGGCTCGGGACCTACCGCTGGCGCTAGGCGCGCCCCGGGGTGGGCGAGGGCCATGGCACCCGTGCTTCAAACATGCGCAGCGCCGACCGCGACGAGGTGGATGGGCTGTGGCGCTGCGAACTGCGCGCGGGCACCATGGCCCTCGCCCACCCCTCGTTCGTCTGAGGGTTAGACGTTGGTTTCTAGGAGGGAGCTGCCTTCGTGGCGCTGTTCGGCGTCGTCGGTGAGGAGCTTGCCTAGGGCTGCTGCTACTGCTGCCAGTGAGATCGTGATGATGAAGGGGCTCAGCAGGAGCACTACCACGATGACTATGGCGCCGGCCATGGTTCGCAGCGTACTGATGCGCGGTGTGCGGCGTGACTATTCGGGGAGGTGGGCGATGGCTTCGATCTCTACCTCGGCGCCGAGGGGGAGGGCGGCTACGCCGATGGCGCTTCTTGCCGGGCGGTGGTCGCCGAAGGCTTCGGCGTAGATCGAGTTGATGAGCGAGAAGTTGCCGATGTCGGTCATGAACACGAGGCACTTGACCACGTCGTTGAGGGTGCCGCCGGCCTCTTCGAGGGCCTCGACGACGTTGGCCAGCACGACTCGGGCCTGAGATTCGACGCCTTCAACGAGTGCGCCATCGGCGAGGCCGATCTGGCCGGAAACGAACACGAAGTCACCGGCTCGGTACCACTTCGAATAGTGAGCGACGGGTGCTGCCATGGAAGTGCCCCTGTTCTGTCAGCCTGTGTTGTTCAGGAAATGGTGCCGGTGTTGGAGGTGATGTGGTCGAGGGTGACGAAGATGGCCAGGCGGCGCTCCTTGGCCATCACCCGGTCGTACTCGTCCCAGTCCTCGTGGGTGCCGCCGGCCGAGCGGAACACGTCGCGCAGCAGCTCGGGAATGTCGGTGACGCCCTCGGCTGGGTCGTCGAGGCCGATGAGCTGCGCTGTGCCGTGGACGGCCACCCAGTCCCACCGGTGGCGGAAGGCGACTGCGGCGCGGGGGTCGCTGCGCAGCAGGCGGGCCTTGCGGGCGTTGGCGCGCACGACGCAGGCCACGCTGGTTTCCCCGGTTGCGGGGTTGTCCATCACGCCGGCGTTGATGATGGATACGTGTGGGCTTCCGCTGCTGTCTAGGCAGACGAAGCTGCACAGTCCGTTTTCTGCTGCTACTAGGCGGCGGAGTTTGTCTTGTGCTGGTTCAGCCATCGGTGGGTGACGCTAGCGCAGTGGCGTCGATTGGCCCGTGGGGAGTTGGGCGGGTGCTCCGCGGCTGAGCCACGTGGCTGCTGCTACTGCTGCGAAGACTGTGTTGCCTGCTTGGACTGGGGGGTGTTGCGACGGATTGATGGTGATCTCGATGTGAGGGGTGTCGGCTGAGCGAGCTATTCCGAAGCTTCGGATCGTCAGGTCATGGACTTCGCCGTTGGCTTCGACTGACAGGGCTTCTGATGTGACCCAGCTCCAGGCCATGTGGGTGGCTCCTATGGCGTAGCTGCGCAGGGTGACCTGGTCGAGGGGGTCGCCGGCGTCGATGTGTAGCTCGATGCCGTCTGGACTGACTGTGGCGCTAGCTGTGGCGCCTTCGGGTGATGTGACTTTGGCTGTGGCGGTGTTGTCGGGGGCTTCGAGCGATTCGCCGGCTTGGAGGCGGTTCAGGGCTGCGGCGAGCATTTGGGCTTCGGCCCAGACTGCTGCGCGGAGGTCGATTGATGTTGGTGGGCCTGATAGGTCGACTTCGACTATGTCGGCTTTGGGCAGCACTGCTTGCAGTACTTCTGTGGCGCCGGGGGTGCGGGCTATTCGGATGATGCCGGTGCCGTCGGTTTGTAGGGCTGCTGCCAGGGGTGGGCGTTTGGGGCCGCGGCGGACGGTGTCTTCTCTTGACCAGAGGACACGGACTGGTTGGCCTTGGTTGTTGGCTAGCTGCCTTGCCTCTTCGCGCACCGGTGACTCGGCCTTGCCGCCGAAGGCTCCTCCGTTGGCTAGTGGGTCGGAGGGATTGCCGCCGGGGGCGCACCAGGCGGCGTCGGTTTCTAGGTAGCCGGGTTCGGTCCAGCAGGTGGCGAGCTGGACGTCCCATTGGGTGCCGGGCGGGGGCTCGGGGATCTGGATGGGCGGGGTGGGTTCGAGGGTGGTGCGGCGGCCTTGCACTTTGCCGGCTTGGCGGCGGGCTTCGGTGAGGCTCTCGGCTGTGTGCCAGTCGCCGGTCGGGCCGGTGATGGCGGTGATCGTGCCTGGGGGGGCGCCGTCGGCGCCGAAGTCGAACCTGCCGAGGATGCTGGCCGGCACCGAGTGCTGCGGGCCGCTGGTCTCGATCGAGGCTCGGCGGGCTGCTGCTTCGGGATCGCGATCGGTTGGGTCCGCAGAGGGCGCTGCGGCGGGGCTGGCTGCTGCTACAGGATCGCGCTCGGCGGCATCTGCGGGCGGCAGGGCGGTGGCGTGCGCTGCGGCTTCGCGGATGGTTTGCCAGCCGGTGCAGCGGCAGAGGTGCGCGGCCAGGGCCTTGTCGACCGTGGTGCGGTCCGACAGGTCGGCGCCTCGGCGTTCGTGGCCTACGAACCGGCAGACGATGCCGGGGGTGCAGAAGCCGCATTGGGTTGCGCCGCAGGCGAGGAACGCGTCGGACCATCGCTGCTGCTCGTCGGGGCTCAGACCGGCGGCAGTGGTGACGTGCCGCCCGGCTACTCGGCGTGCCGGGGTGACGCATGCGACGCGGGGCGCGTCGTCGACCAGCACGGTGCAGCAGCCGCATTGGCCCTGTGGGCTGCAGCCGTCGAGGACCGTCTCGATGCCGAGGCGGTCGCGCAGCACGCCGAGCAGGGTGTCGCCGTCGTCGGGAACTTCGACGGCGCGGCCGTCAACAGTGAATTGGAGTGATTCGCCGGTCTGCGCCAATCGCCCGGCCGATTCAGGCTCGGGCAGTTCTGGACTGGGTTCCGGGTGGCTCAGCTGAACGAGTTGCCGCAGCCGCAGGTGCGCTGCGCGTTCGGGTTGTCGATCGCGAAACCCGATCCCATCAAGCCGTCGGTGAAGTCGAGCGTGGCGCCTTCGAGCAACTGCGCACTCATCGGATCGGACACGACCTTGATGTCGCCGTAGGCCTGGGACATGTCGTCGTTGGCCACCTCGGAATCGAAGAACATCTCGTAGCTGAAGCCCGAGCAGCCGCCCGGCCGCACGGCAACGCGCAGCGCCAGCTCGGTCTCGCCGCCGGCCTCGGACAACTCCTGGGTGATGAGTTCGTGGACCTTCTCAGCGGCGGTATCGGTCAGGGTGATCACAACAGCGACTCCCGAATCAGCCCCACATGGGCAAACGTTCTGCGACCGATGCTAGTGCCATCTGGCCCTTTTGCACCGGCGAGCGCCGTGCGCAGACGCTGTTCGACGAGCCCGGCGAAGGGGCCGCAGCACGCGCCGACTCGTGGGCCCGCGCACAGCGCCATTACCCTGCGCCCCGTGAGCGCGTCCACCGAGCTCGGAGCGAATGACGAGGCGATGATCGCCATCCTGCGGGGCGTCATGGATCCCGAGCTGGGCGACAACATCGTCGACCTGGGCATGGTGCGCAACGCCTACCGCGAGGGCACCACCGGGCACGTGACCGTGGCATTGACCACCGCCGGCTGCCCGCTGCGCGCCACCATCAAGCGCGACTGCGAGACGCGGGTCGCCGGTCTGGCCGGCATCGAGAACGTGCGGCTGCACTGGGACGAGCTGAACGCCGCCGAGAAGGCCCGCGTGATGGAACGGGCTCGACGCACCGCGCGCGACAACGCAGCGCCGACGCAAGTGCACGCCAGCACACGGGTGCTGGCCGTGGCGTCGGGCAAGGGCGGCGTAGGCAAGTCGTCGGTGACGGTGAACCTGGCGGCGGCGCTGGCCGCACGCGGCTTCACCGTGGGCGTGCTCGACGCCGACATCTGGGGGTTCAGCATTCCCCGGATGCTCGGCATGGAGGGTCGCCTCGGCGCCCGACCCCCGGCTGACGGCGAGGAGCGGGGCAAGATCGTGCCCGACGAGCGCCCGGCCGGCGAGGGCCTGCTGAAGGTCGTCTCCACCGGGCTGCTGGTGGAGACCGAGGAAACCGCCCTGATGTGGCGGGGGCTCATGCTCGCCAAGGCCGTGGAGCAGTTCCTGCACGACGTGGACTGGGGCGAGCTCGACTACCTGCTCATCGACATGCCGCCCGGCACCGGCGACGTGCAGATGGCGCTCGCCCGCCTGCTGCCCCAAGCCGAGATGCTGGTGGTGACCACCCCGGCGCTCAGTGCGCAGAAGGTGGCCGTGCGCGTCGCCGACATGGCGCGCCGCAGCCACATGCCGATCGTGGGCGTGGTGGAGAACATGGGAGCGTTTGTGGCGCCTGACGGGCAGCGATGGTCGTTCTTCGGCGAGGGCGGCGGGGAGCGCCTGGCCGACGATCTGGATGTGCCGCTGCTGGGCTCGATCCCGCTGGAACCTGCGGTGTCTGCCGGCAGCGATGCCGGCGAGCCGGTGACCGGCAATGGGCCCGGCGGGCCGGCGGCCGGGGTGTTCGAGGCGATCACCGAGCTGCTGGTGACCGAGATCTGCCCGCCGGTGGACATGGGCACCTGCACCGCCCGCATGGACGGGCCCATTCCCGTCACGCTGGGCGCTCGCCGGTAACTCGCCCGCTACTGCATCGAGCCTGCCGGCGGCGGGTTCGCCATCGCGTCGTCGTAGCCCTCGTCGCCTGGCAGCAGTGTCAACACCTCGCCATCGGGGGTGACGGCTATTGCCGGGAGCAGGGCCGGGATGTCTTCGAGGCCGTCGGCCCAGGCCATGAGGTCGGCGACGGTGTCGACGTCGAGCAGCGGCTCGAGGTTCTTGTAGGTGGGGAAGATCATCATGAACGTGCCATCGGCGTGCTGGGCGAAGGCGTCGGCGGGGCGGATCCAGGTGCTCTCGACCGTCTCGCTGCCGTCGTGCAGCGGCTCCTGTCCGTCGGGCGCATGGGCGATGAAGAAGCGGGTGTCGAAGCGCCGGGTCGGGCCGACCGGGGTGATCCAGTGGCTGACATAGCGGAGGTCGTCGAGCTCGAGCGCGAGACCCTCGTCGAGGCACATCTGCGCGAGGCGGAGTTCGCCGCTGTGCACCTCGCGGCGCAGCGCGGCGAACCTCGATGCCGTCGCAGGATCGTCGAACGAGACGTGATCGCTGCCGTTGCGGGCCAGCAGCACACCCGCTTCCTCGAAGCACTCGCGGACTGCGGCCACCCAGTAGGCGAGACCGCCATGATCGACGTCGATCCGAGCCGATGCCGTTGCATCGTCGAGGCCGATGCAGACCGACTCCAGGCCTGGGTCCTCGCGGTCTTCGGCATCCACGGCACCGCCCGGGAACACGAACTGGCCGGGTACGAACTCGCTGCGCGGGTTGCGCCGCAGCATGAACACCTCGAGCCCGCCGTCGCCGTCGCGCACCAGCATCACCGTTGCTGCCTGCCGGAGCGGTATCTCAACCGGCGCGGGCGAGTCGGGCGCAACAGGATCTGGCACAGCGGCTCCCCACCTCGGCACGGCCGCCGGGCACGCTACCGCCGGGCCGGTAAGGGGGTGCCGGTAGGGTCCGGGCGATGAGGCCGCCGTCGGTGAACGACCTGGCGCTGCGGATCGCGGACGTGGGTTTGCCGCACCCGCTGCTGGTCATCGCCGCCCGGGCGGCCATCGCCGCCGGCGACCCCGACTCGGCGGCCGACGAAGCGCACCGGCTGCGCCGCAGCCTGCTGGGGCCTGCAGTGAACGCCACCGGCGTCTTGCTGCACACGAATCTGGGCCGAGCCCCGCTCGGCCATCAGCACAGTCGAGCACTGCATGATCTCGAACATGACGACCAGCCGGTCCGGTTTAGCAACCTGGAATTCGACCTGGCGTCGGGCCGGCGCGGCTCGCGCACCACGCACGCGTCGCTGCTGCTGGCAACGCTGACCGGCGCCGAGGCGGCGCTCGTGGTCAACAACTGTGCCGCCGCGGTGACGCTCGTGCTGGCGGCCCTGGCCCGTGACCGCGGTGTGGCCGTGTCGCGCGGCGAACTGGTGGAGATCGGCGGCGGCTTCCGGGTGCCCGAGGTGATGGAGCAGTCGGGCGCACGGCTCGTGGAGGTGGGCACCACCAACCGCACCCGGGCCGCCGACTACCGCGCCGCTGCTGAGCGGGACGACATCGCGCTGCTGCTGAAGGTGCACCCGTCCAACTACCGCATCACCGGCTTCACCGAGGAAGCCGGCGTGGCGGACCTGGCCGCCATCGGGCCGCCGGTGGTGTCCGACCTGGGCTCGGGTCTGCTGGATGAACGCTGCGATTGGCTGGGGCAGCGCCCCGATTGGCTGGCTGGCGAGCCGGGTGCCCGCCAGACGCTGGCAGCGGGAGCGGCGCTGGTCACGTTCTCGGGCGACAAGCTCATGGGCGGGCCCCAGGCCGGGATCATCTGCGGCCGGGCCGACCTGATCGCCGCCTGCGCGGCGCACCCGCTGATGCGGGCCTTCCGGCCCGGATCGCTGGTGCTGGACGCATTGCAGTCGGTGGCACTGGCGTACCTGCGCCGCGATGCCGACGCGATCCCGTTCTGGCGCATGGCCAAGGTGCCGGTTGAGGAGTTGGCACAGCGCGCCGAGGCGCTCGGCGTGGGCCGGCCGTCGCAGACGACGGCACTGGCCGGCGCGGGCTCGCTGCCCGGCCAGGAGATCCCCTCCGCGGGCATCGAGCTCGACGGCGACTACGCGGCTGCACTGCGGGCGTTCGACCCGCCGGTCGTCGCCCGTGTCAACGAGCAGACCACCGTGATCGACCTGCGCACGGTCGATCCCGCCGACGACGCCGTCGTGGCAGCCGCAGTCCGCCAAGCACTCAGCCAGCAGTAGAGCCCTACGGCATCGGGCAAGCTGGCAGCGTGCACATCGTCGGCACTGCGGGGCACGTGGACCACGGCAAGTCGACGCTGGTGCGCGCCCTCACCGGCACCGACCCTGACCGGCTGGCCGAGGAGAAGGAGCGTGGGCTCACCATCGATCTCGGCTTCGCGTTCTGCACGCTGCCGTCGGGCCGGCAGGTCAGCTTCGTGGACGTGCCCGGTCACATCCGCTTCGTGAAGAACATGCTGGCCGGCGTGGGGGCGGTGGACGCCTCCCTGTTCGTGGTGGCAGCACCGGAGGGCTGGAAGCCGCAGTCGGCCGAGCACCTGGCGATCCTGGAACTGCTCGGCATCTCGCACGGCGTGGTGGTGCTCAGCCAGATCGGTCTCGTCGACGAGGAGCTGGCCGAGCTGGCCCGGCTGGACATCGCCGACCACGTCGAGGGCACGTTTCTGGAGCACGCGCCGGTGGTGGCCACCGACGCCGTCGATGGCACCGGTCTGGACGAGCTGCGGGGGGCGCTCGACGACTTGTGCGCTGCCACGCCTACCGCAGCCGACCGTGACCGGCCGCGCCTGTGGATCGACCGGTCATTTGCCGCGACCGGGGCGGGGCGGATCGTGACCGGCACGCTCGCGGGCGGCAACATCTCGGCCGGCGACGAGCTGCGAACGGCGCCCGGCGGCCGGGCGGCCCGGGTGCGGGCGATCCAGACCCAGAGCACGGCAGTCGAGCGCATCGGCCCGGGGCACCGCGTCGCGCTCAATCTCACCGGCGTCGACGCCGACGACCTGGGCCGCGGCATCGCCCTCGTGCGATCCGACCAGTGGCACCACACCCGCAGCGTCGACGTGGAGCTGACCGTGCTCGACAGCCTCGGCAGCGATGTGACCCGGCGGGGCGCCTACGCCCTGTACCTGGGCTCGGGCGAATGGCCGGTGCGGCTGCGGGTGCTCGGGCCCGAGCGCATCGGCCCCGGCGAGACCGGCTACGCCCGGCTGCACCTGCCGGTCGCGCTGCCGCTCGTGACGGGCGATCGCTTCGTGCTGCGCGACTTCGGCCGGGGGCAGACGGTGGGCGGCGGCACCGTGCTCGATCCCGATCCGCAGCTGCGGGCTGCGGTGGCCCAGCCCGACGCCCGTGTCGAGCGCATAATCGCCGAGCGCGGATGGATCGAGGCGACGCAGCTCGAGCGGCTGACCGGCGAGCGGGTGGAGCCAGTGCTGGGCGGTTGGGTGGCGGCGCCGGAACTGGTCGAGGCGCTGGTGGACGATCTTCGGGAGCAGATCGAGCGCGCCGGTCCCCTCGGCTTGGACCTGGCCGGGCTCGACGAACGCCAGCGCTTGGCAGTCAGCACGCTCGACGAGGTCGCCATCGAAGCCGGACGGGCCCGACCGGCCGACGCCGCCGACGTCCTCGCCGACCACCCGGTCATCGCCGAACTGGCCGCAGCGCCCTTCTCCCCGCCCGCACCCAGCGGCGTCAGCCAGCGGGAGCTCCTCGCGCTGGCAGCGCGCGGCGATCTGGTGCACACGGACGGGGTCTGGTTCGCGGCGTCTGCCATCGAGGCCGCAGCCGAGCGAATCGCCGGGCTGCTCAGCGCTCATCCCGATGGCGTCACCGTGGCCGAGATCCGAGAATCACTCGGCACCACGCGGAAGTACGCGCTGCCGCTGGTGGGCTACCTGGACCGGACGGGTGTGACGCGGCGGCGCGGGGACCTGCGCATCGGCGGGCCGAGGCTGCCCGAAGTATCTGAATAAAGCGGGAGAGCGCTAGCTGGCGTCGGTGCGCAGCAGCAGCATGTTGCGGCGCTCGATCTCGTTGCGCCCGCCCCAGATGCCGTGCGCCTCGCCGACGTCGAGCGCATGGTCGAGACAGTCGTCGATCACCGAGCACTGGCCGCAGATGGCCTTGGCTCGGGCTTCGCGCTCAGCTTTCTCGTCGCGCCGCTCGGTGCGGGGCGGCGGGAAGAAAACCGCCGCCTGAGGTCCTCTGCAGGCTGCCTTGTCCTGCCACTCATCGACCAGCAGAGCGCTCATATGTCCCCCTTGTCGGAGGGGACACTAGATCACGAAAAATCGCTTGACAAGAGGTAAACGAAACCTCATTCGGTTTCGGAAACCGTCGAATCAGTTTGTTTTCGGCGCATCTGCCGGTAGTCGACCGCGGCACCTTCGAGCGGCTCCACCTCCAGCACCACCCCGCTCAGGCCACTGACCCTCAGCGGCTCGCCCGCCTGCAGCGGCGTGAGACGGTTCACCCGGGCTCGCCACCGGGCGCCGTGGACCTCGACGGTCCCGTCGGGATCGATGTCGGTCACCGCAGCGCCCTCCACCCCGATCAGCCACTCCCGCCCCACGGTGGCGGTGCCGTAGCGGGTGCGAACCAGCGCAGGCAGGCCCGACAGCACGAAGGCGCCCACGCCCACCAGTCCCACCAGCAGCGGGATCCAGCTCATCGAGTGCTGGCCGAACAGCGTCAGCGAGCCGACGAGCACGGCTGCGCCGCCCGCCGCTGTCCAGAAGCGCGGCACACCGGTCTGGATGTCCACCGCGAACGCCACGAAGCCGGCGATGAGCAGCACCAGCGCCCACGGCCGGAAGTCGAGCGTTCCCAAGCCGAACGCGGCAAGCAGCACGCACACCGCGGCGACCATGGCGGCGATGCCGATGCCGCCGGTGTAGAAGTCGAGCAACAGCAGCGACAGACCGGCCAGCAGCAGCAGGTAGGCAACCGCCGGGCTGGCAGCGGTATGGAACAGCCCGTCGAGCAGCGGCAGCTTGACGAACGACACGATCACGTCGTCGGCCGGGGCCCGCCGGACCACGCCGTCGTCGCCGGTCACGTTCTGGCCGATCGGCGGCAGCAGCAGGCCCTCATCGGACATCGCGAACAGGAACTCGCCGATCACCGGCGCTGTGCTGTGGGTGAGGCCGGCGCCCTTCGCAGTGTCAGCGTCGTAGTAGCGGACGCTTGTGCCCGAGTGGAGCCCGTCGCCCTCGTGACTGTGCACAGCCTGGCTGGAGGCATTGTCGGCAGCGTCGCCGTGCTGGCTGTCGTGCCGCGAGGCGGCGCCGTGGGCATGCACGAGGCCCTCCACCGCGGTGAACTCGCCGATGCGGCCGCCGGGCGCGATCGCGGCGAAGTCGGCTGCCGTGGCCAAGTGTGCGGCGCCGCCGAGCGCCTGCGCTCCGCTGGGGCCCACCCACACCCCCACCGGCAGGTGCGCGAGGCGCACACTGTCGAGCAGTTCGACCAGCTCGTCGTCGTCGAGCGTTGACCCGGCGCTGTCGACCTGCAGTACCACGCCGATCGCGTGGAGTCCGTCCGCGGTGACGAGCTGGCGCTTGATGTACGACGCCATGATCGGATCGATGAGCCCGTTCACCTCCACCACCACGATCTGGCGCGGGCGCGCCTCCCCGGTGATATGAGGCGTGGTGGGATCATCGGGGATCACGTGCGGTATTTCGGGGTCGTCGTGCGCTGACGCCGGCATGGCGACCAGACCCAATACCGCCGACAGCAGCAGCGTCGCGACGACGAGTCGCGCGAGCCCGCGACGGTGCTGACGTGCGTTCACCCGAGCTCCCTGGATCGGCGGCCGCCCGAACTCTAGAGGTTGACCCCGCGAGCAGAGCCGGGGCCTGCGGGTCCCATTACGCTGCGCCACCGTGACCGACGTGCTGCTGGCCACCGATGCCGACTGGGTCGTCGAAGAGGTGGCTGCGGCGCTGGCTGCCCCCGAGGTGACGTTCCGGGTGGTGCGATCGGGGCATGACGTGCGGCCTGCCGTGGAGGCGAGCACGCCGGACCTGGTGATCCTCGACTTCCAGATCGGGAACATGGGCGGCATGGCCACCTGCCTGGACCTGCGCCTGGAATCGGGCATGGGACGGCTGCCGCGGGTACCGGTGCTGATGCTGGCCGACCGCGAAGCCGACGTCTTCCTGGCCCGGCGCTCCGAAGCCGACGCCTGGCTGATCAAGCCGCTCAACCCGCTGCTGCTGCGGCGCACCGCGCGGGAACTGCTGGAGCGGGACACCGCGAGCGCGGGCTGAGTCGGTTCCTATTGCTGTAGCGCTCCTGCTTGCTTGACCGGTAGCTTCGGCCGGAGCGATCCGCCTGTGGTGGTCGCGTACGGGCAGTGGCGCAGGTTGGTAGCGCGCTTCGTTCGGGACGAAGAGGTCGTGGGTTCAAATCCCGCCTGCC
>CAZAFV010000016.1:0-54453 GCA_964484385.1 uncultured Acidimicrobiales bacterium | reverse complement strand
TGCGCCGTTCGCGCCGCCCCGCAGGTCGCTGTCGCGGAACGTCGACGCTGAGGCCCACGCCGCCTTCACGAGCTCTGACACCGACAGGCCCGACTCGAGAATCGCAGTCTTGAGCGCTGCGATGTCGGCGTCGTCGATCAGATCGTGATCCACAGCGGGAACCGGGTCCTGCCAGATGAGCTGCTCGTCGGGAACTTCCGGACCGAGGTAGCGCGACACCGGTCCCATGTCGCGGTGGGTGAGCTTGAACCACGCCCGGGCGAATGCGTCCGCGAACTCGTCGGGGTTCTCGAGGAACCGCCGCGAGATCGGCTCGTAGATCGGGTCCACCCGCAGCGACAGGTCGGTGGTGAGCATCACCGGTGCGTGGCGCTTCGACGGATCGTGCGCATCTGGCACCGTGCCGGCCGCGGCAGGATCGGTCGGCACCCACTGGTGGGCGCCGGCGGGGCTCTGGGACAGCTCCCACTCGTAGCCGAACAGGACCTCGAAGAACGAGTTGTCCCACGTCACCGGCGTCGGTGTCCAGATGCCTTCCAGACCGCTGGTGATCGCGTCGCCCGCCTTGCCGCTGCCGAAGGTGCTTGTCCAGCCCAGGCCCTGTTCCTCCAGGGCAGCGCCTTCGGGCTCGGGGCCGACGTGAGCGTCACCGTCGGCGGCGCCGTGCGTCTTGCCGAAGGTGTGCCCGCCGGCGATGAGCGCAACGGTCTCCTCGTCATTCATGGCCATGCGGGCGAACGTCTCGCGGATGTCCCGGGCCGCGGCGAGCGGGTCGGGCGTGCCGTTCGGCCCCTCGGGATTCACGTAGATCAGGCCCATCTGCACGGCGCCGAGCGGGTTCGCCAGCTCCCGGTCACCGCTGTATCGCTCGTCGTCGAGCCAGACGTTCTCGGGGCCCCAATAGATGTCCTCTTCGGGCTCCCACACGTCCTCCCGGCCGCCGCCGAAGCCGAAGGTCTCGAAGCCCATCGACTCCAGTGCCACGTTGCCGGCCAGGATCATCAGGTCGGCCCAGGAGATCTTGCGCCCGTACTTCTGCTTGACCGGCCACAGCAGCCGGCGGGCCTTGTCGAGGTTGGCGTTGTCTGGCCAGCTGTTGAGCGGGGCGAACCGGTGCGTGCCAGAGCCGCCGCCGCCTCGGCCGTCATGGATGCGGTAGGTGCCGGCGCTGTGCCACGCCATGCGGATGATGAGCGGCCCGTAGTGACCGAAATCGGCCGGCCACCAGTCCTGCGAGGTAGTCATGACCTCGGCGAGGTCGGCCTTGACGGCTGCGAGGTCGAGGCTCTCGAACTCGGCGGCGTAGTCGTACTGCTCGTCGGTGGGGTCGATCAGCGGCGAGTTCTTGCCCAGCGGCCGCAGGTTGAGTTGCTCGGGCCACCACTGCTGGTTGGCCAATGAGCCCATGTTTGCCTGGTCGTGCAGCACTGGGCATCTTCCGGCCGCCGGTGCGGCGCCATCGGCGGTGCTGGTGTCAGTCATTTCTGCTCCTTGATGGTTGCGTATTGGATCGATGGATGGAATGTGCCGTGGTCATGTCGAGCTCTCGGCGGCGACGGGCTCTGCCTGGCAGACCGGGCAGATACCCCAATAGATGACCTCGGCCTCGTCGATCGTGAAGCCGTGGTCTTCGGCAGCCTCCAGGCACGGCCGGTATCCCACGGCGCAGTCGACATCGACCATCCGGCCGCAGCCCCGGCACACCAGGTGATGATGGTTGTCGTCGACCCGGTCCTCGTATCGGGCCGCCGACCGTGCCGGCTGGATGCGCCGGATCAGACCTTCTTCGGTCAACATGGCCAAGGCGTCGAACACTGCCTGTCTGGATACAGACCCGATACTGGCACGCACATCGTCGACCAGATCGTCAGCAGTTGCATGCGGCCGGCCGCCAACGGCGTTGAACACCGCCAACCGCTGCGCGGTCACCTGGATCCCACGCTCCCGCAACATCTGCACGGTGTCCTGAGGCATGCGGCGACTATATCAGATCCTGGATTAAGTCTAAAACCAGCACAGATCAAAAACCGCCCAGCCGCCAGCGAGCGCGTCATGGGTGTGCTGACCGGCGCCGCCCACTCGACGGAAGGCGGAACCGGCGAAGCCGTATGCGCACTGATGACTGGTTGCGGCTGGGACAATTGCGGTGTGGCGGGTGTCATTGATGAGCTGCTGCGGCGGATCGCTGAGTTTCACCGCAGCCGTGCGGTTGTCCCCGAGTACCCGATGGTTGCTGCGGTGCTTGATGCGCTCGACGAGGCCCGCAGTCCGGCCTTGGTCGAAGCTCGCTACTTGCCGGTGCTGCGGCATCTGGACGCCATCCAGCTCTGCGGCGACGGCGCTGTTGATGCCGTGCTCGAGGAGTTCCTCGCTCTCGCGCCGGCGTTGCCGTGGATCCAGACCGCCGGCTATCGGGGTGTGCTGAGCCAAGACTTCCACGACAACTACGGCTACGTGCAGCTCATCGGGCCGACATCAATCGTCGAGCACCGTTCGGTGAGGGTCGGCATCGGCGTCTGGGGACCAAACCTGCACTACCCCAGCCACCACCATGAGGCCGAAGAGCTGTACCACGTGCTGGCCGGCGAGCCGACGTTCACCAGCGCTGACGGCGCGCCCCGAACTGCACAACCCGGCGACGCCGTGCACCACGCACCGTGGCAACCGCACCAGCAGGACTTCGGCGCGACGCCGACGGTGCTGCTCTACTGCTGGACCGGCGAGGTTGTGACTGACGCCGCGCTCGTCGATGGCGGTTGCTGACCGCTCACGAACTTGTCATGCCTCGGCGACAGCCTTGAGGTTCTCCAGCGACTTGGCGATGTTGTTGACCAGCAGGCTGTGGCGGTTCATCTTCTGGAAGAAGTCCTGGTCAAGGATCGGCGAGTCGAAGCTCTCAGTGACCCGGCAGCCCGCGGCAGTCGCTTCGATCTCGTAGCGCCACAGCGTCTTGCGGCCGTCTTGGGCAGGTACCTCGAATGCCCATTCCCGGCCCGGTTCTGCAGCCACGACGACGCACCCGGCATCCCACTTCATGTCACCGGCCTGGTTGTAGCCGCGGAACTTCGCCCCGACCTCAGGTCCGCTCGAGCCGTCCTCCCATTCGGACCTGTAGCACTCGGGGCTGAATTCGCTGACACGGGACAGGTCCGTCAGGATCCCGTACACCGCCTCGGGACTCGCTGCAATGTCGATGCTGGTACTGGCGGTGGTCTCGACCATGGGTGCTCTCCTGTACGGGGGACTGGCTGGGGTCGGCGAGATCGTAACCACGCGGCGCCCCGAGGTGTCGGCCGGTCATTCGGGCAGGGACGGCTCCGGCAAGCTGGAGGGGCATGAAGATCAGGGCGGTGGTGCTGGACGCCGTCGGCGGGCCGGTGCGGGTCGACACGCTGGACTTGGCTGAGCCGCGGGAAGGCGAAGTACTGGTCCGGATGCGGGCCGCCGGCGTATGCCATAGCGATCAGCACGTCATCACCGGCCGCCACAGCGCGGACCTGCCGTGTGTGCTCGGGCACGAGGGCGCAGGCGAAGTGGCGTCGGTAGGGGCCGGCGTCGAGACGGTGCGCGTCGGCAACCGGGTTGCGCTCAACTGGCTCCCGAGCTGCAAGGCGTGCTTCTACTGCAGCCGTGGCCAGGAGCATCTCTGCCGTGAGGTCGTCGGCAGCCTCTGGCCGGGCTTCATGACCGACGGCAGCAGCCGGCTGTCACGCAACGGCGAGATGATCCGCCATTACTCGGGTGTCTCGACATGGGCCGAGTACATGGTCGTTGCCCAAGAGTGCTGTGTGCCGCTCCACGACGACGTGCCGTTCGAGGTTGCTGCGCTCATCGGCTGCGCGGTCGCGACCGGCGTCGGGGCGGCACGGTACCGGGGCAACGTCGCGCCGGGAGACCGGGTGGCGGTCGTGGGCGCAGGCGGTGTGGGGCTCAGCGTGATGATGGGCGCAGCGCTGGCAGCAGCCGAACGGATCATCGCCGTCGATCGCGAAGCCACCAAGCGCGACTTGGCAATCTCGCTCGGCGCCACAGACTTCGTCGCAGCGAACGAAGGGGCCGACGGGGACGCCATCGGCCATTCGATCGACCAGGTGCTCGAGTTGACGGGCGGCCGTGGCGCGGATGTCGTGTTCGAGGCCATCGGCAATACCCGGCTCCAGCAGGAGTGGATCCGCGGCGTGCGGCCGGGTGGCGCGCTCGTGCTCGTGGGAATTCCTGGCAACGACGACACGACGTCGTTCAACGCCGCGGAGCTGTCCCGCCAGAGCAAGACCGTCAGGGGCAGCTACTACGCCGAAACCGACGCCGGGCGCTCCATTGACGATCTGTGCTGCGCCTACCTCGAAGGCCGGCTTCCCGTCGATCGCCTGATCTCGGGGCGCTACTGCATCGACGACGTGCAACACGCCATCGACGCAATGCTCAGCGGCAGCGAAGGCCGAACCGTCATCACCTTCGACTGATCGCCGTCTCGACCTGCAAGCCAGCGCGGCGCCGGCGGAGCGTGCTGCGGTCCCGCTGGCGAGAGTCACTCGGCAGATGCGGGTCGCGGCACCCAGAGCGTCGTAGATTGCCGACCGGCAGTCGACCACACTGCTGCGCTGGAACCGACATGAGGACGTCTCCCCCGATGAGCAACGCAACGCTGACCCCTGTCACGAACCCGGTCACCGAGATCCCTGCTGGCTCGCCGGCGCTGGCCGTCGAGCACTTCGCGCGCCTCCTGGCGCTCGAAACCGACTGCTGGGATGTGAACGAGGCCATGCAGAGCGGGTCGCCGGGCTTCGTGCTCCTGCAGACCAACAGCGACCAAGCGAGCTTCGATGCCGCACACGTGCCGGGCGCCATCTTCATGCACCACACGACGATCACCGAGGAGGCCCTGGCGCAGTACCCGCCCAACACGCTGTTCGTCGTGTACTGCGCCGGACCTCACTGCAACGCAGCCGACAAGGCAGCCGTCCGGCTCGCCCGCCTCGGCCGACCCGTCAAGAAGATGATCGGCGGCGCCATCGGCTGGCTCGACGAAGGATTCGACCTCGTCAGCAGCTGAGCACGCCATGCTGGGCAGGCACACGACATCGCCGAGCGAACGGGTCACTGATGGCCGAGGCGGAGATCTCACGAGTTGACGCACGCCTGTTTCGAGTCCCTCTCTCCGAGGTGCTCGTCGATGCAATCCATGGCTCCCACACACACTTCGAACTGGTCACGGCAACCGTCACGCTGAGCGACGGCAGCGCCGGCACCGGCTACACCTACACCGGCGGGCGCGGCGGTCACGCGATCCGCGCCGTGATCGAACACGACCTCGCTCCAGTGCTGGTGGGCGCGGACCCCTCACCGGTCGAGACCCTCAACGACACCTTGGAGAACCACATTCACTACGTCGGCCGGGGCGGCATCGCCACGTTCGCCGTCTCGGCAATCGACATTGCCCTGTGGGACCTGCGTTGCCGCCGTGAGGATGTCTCGCTGTGGCGGCGGTTGGGTGCGCATGCTCCCGACGCACGGGCGTACCACGGCGGCATCGACCTGGCGTTCTCGACCGAGCGTCTGCTTGCCAGCGTGGCGGCGTATCTCGAACGGGGCTTGTCCAGCGTCAAGATCAAGGTCGGACGCCCGGACCTCGACGACGACGCCGCTCGCGTCGAGGCTGTCCGCGCAGAAATCGGCCCCGAAGCGGCGCTCATGGTCGACGCAAACTGCTCGATGACGGTCCCAGCGGCCATAGACGCGGCACACCGCTTTGCCGACTTCGACCTTGTGTGGTTCGAGGAACCGACGCTGCCCGACGACGTCGACGGCTATGCGCAGATCGCCCAGGCAACGGCAGTGCCGCTCGCCATGGGCGAGAACCTGCACACGCGCTGGGAGTTCGCGGCTGCGTGCGAGAGGGCCAGCCTGGCGTACCTGCAACCGGACGCTTCCAACTGCGGCGGCATCACCGGGTGGCTGCGCGCCGCCGCCCTCGCTCGCCAGCACGGCCTGACGGTCTGCAGCCACGGCATGCAGGAGCTGCACGTCAGCCTGGTTGCGGCACAGCCTGACCCAGGGTGGGTCGAGGTGCACAGCTTCCCGATCGACCAGTACACCACCCGTCCCCTGCTGATCCGCCACGACCGGGTCGTGCCGCCGGACGAACCAGGCGTCGGCGTCTCGTTCCGGTGGGATGCGCTGGAGCCGTTCGAGGTCCGAACACCGTGATCGGGGACGTCCGCTCAGATTGGGCTCAGATGGGGAAGGTCACTCCCGTGGCGTCCTCTGACGCCGTCCACACCTGCCGCTGCAACTCGATGTCGTGCGAACGCTCGCTGGATCCCACCAGCACCGGATGCCCCCGCATCTCGAACAATCCGTCGGGACCGTAGAACTCGCCCCCGGCGGCGCCCGGATCGGTTGCGGCCCGCAGCGTGGCCAAGGCCCCTGCGGCCGCACGGTGCTGCAGCGGACGGATCAGCGGCCGCATTAGCCCGATGAACGGGAAGTCGCGCAGGATCTCCGTTTCGGCCCATCCGGGATGGGCCGCCAATGCGATGGTCTCCGCCCCGGCTGCCGCCAACCGGCGCTGCAGTTCGTGAGTGAACAGCAGGTTCGCCAGCTTTGAACGGCCGTAGGCGGCCGACTGGCTGCGACCTTGGGCCACCCCGAAACGTTCGAAGGCGATCCGGGCGCGGTACCGGTGAGCGTTGCTGCTCACCGTGACGACCCGAGAGCCGGCGACGGGCAGCAGACGATCCAGCAGCAGGCCCGTCCACGCAAAGTGTCCGAGGTGGTTGGTGCCGAAGCGGATCTCGAACCCGTCGGAGGTCTCTCGTCGGGGCGTGTGAAACACCCCGGCGTTGTTGACGAGCAGATCGATGCGCTCGTACCGATCGGCGACGGCCGCAGCCGCTTCCCGCACCGAGTCGAGCGATGCCAGGTCCGCTTCTTGCAGTACCAGTTCGGCGCCGGGATATTCGGCGCGTATGGCGTCGGCCGCTGCGGCGCCCTTGACGAGGTCGCGGACCGCCAGCACCACCAGCGCACCGCGGCCGGCGAGCGCCCGCGCCGTTTCGAAGCCGTTCCCCGAGTTGGCCCCGGTCACCACGGCGACCCGGCCCGACTGATCGGGAATGTCCTCAACTGTCCACGTGTCGCCAGTCACTCAGTCAGACAGTCTGGCGGCTGCCTGTGAAGCGTCGCAGGCGGAGACTGTTCGTCACGACGAACAGCGATGAGACGCCCATCGCGCCGGCAGCGATCATGGGGTTCAGAATGCCGAACGCCGCGAGCGGGATGGCGGCGGCGTTGTAGGCGAAGGCCCAGAACAAGTTCCCTTTGATCGTCGACAGGGTGCGGCGTGACAGCGCAATGGCGTCGGCAACGGCCCGCAGATCGCCGCTCACGACGGTGAGGTCGGACGCCTCGATGGCCACGTCCGTACCGGTGCCGACGGCAATGCCCAGGTCCGCCTGGGCCAGCGCCGGGGCATCGTTGATGCCGTCCCCCACCATCGCGACTCGCTTGCCGGCGGCCTGAAGCCGCTGCACGGCGGCGGCCTTGTCGTCGGGATAGACCTCGGCGATCACTGAATCGATGCCGGCCTCGGCGGCGACGGTTCGTGCAGTGCGCTCGTTGTCGCCGGTGAGCAGCGTCACCGCCAGACCCTGGTCTCGAAGCGCCGCTATGGCCTCCGCCGAGGTCGGCTTGATGCGATCGGCAACCACCAGCACGATCTCCGCGGTGCCATTGCGGCCAGCAAGCACAGCCGTGGCCCCGGTGGCCTCAGCGTCGGCAGCCAAGTTCGCCACGCCGGCCGGCACGGCGTCGAACAGGCTGCGACGGCCCACCCGGACCTCGACGCCGCCGACTGTTGCGATCACACCCGAACCGGGTGCAGTCTCGAATTCCTCGACCTCGACCAGCTCGTCGACCGAGCCGGCGATGGCTTCAGCGATCGGGTGAGACGACAACGCCTCGGCCGATGCCGCC
The DNA here is from genome assembly GCA_964484385.1 of uncultured Acidimicrobiales bacterium. GTDB lineage: Bacteria > Actinomycetota > Acidimicrobiia > Acidimicrobiales > Poriferisodalaceae > Poriferisodalis. The sequence goes on along the minus strand of CAZAFV010000016.1, from coordinate 46,479 downwards.
AGCCGGTGCACCTCGTCGCGCTCGGCGGTCGAAAGTTGTCCCGCCTGGACACCGGCGAGCGTCATGGCACCCTCGGTGATCGTGCCGGTCTTGTCCAGCAGCACCACGTCCACCGAGCGAGTGTCGTCGAGAACCTCACCCCCCTTGATGATCACGCCGAGCTGGGCGCCCCGGCCGGTCCCCACCATGATCCCGAGCGGCGTCGCCAGCCCGAGGGCGCACGGGCAGGCGATGATCAGCACTGCCACCGCTGCGCTGAATGCAGCGCTGGCCTCGTTGCCCAGCAGCAACCACGCCGCCAGCGTGAGGATCCCGATAACGATGGCAATGGGCACGAACACCGCCGACACCCGGTCGGCGAGCCGCTGCACCTCTGCCCGGCTGCCTTGGGCTTCGTCAACCAAGCGGATGATCTGCGCCAGCGCCGTGTCTGCACCCACCTTGGCCGCTTCGACGACGAGCGCTCCGTTGGCGTTGATCGTGGCGCCGATCACCTCGTCGCCGGGCCCGACCTCCACCGGCACCGGCTCGCCGGTCACCATCGACGCATCGACTGCCGAGCGCCCGTCGGTGATCACGCCGTCGGTGGCGATGCGCTCCCCCGGCCGGACCACGAACCGCATGCCGACCGCCAGATCGGCGATCGCGATCTCACGCCCGTCCACCAGGCGGGCGGTCCGCGCGCCCAGATCTGCCAGCGCCCGGATGGCGTCACCCGAGCGGCGCTTGGCCCGCAGCTCCAGCCACTTCCCCAGCAGGATCAGCGTGACGATCACGGCGCCGGTCTCGAAGTACACGTGGCCGTCGCCGATGCCGCTGATCGACACCGTCAGCGACCACGCCAGCGCCGCAATCGACCCCATCGACACGAGCGTGTCCATGGTGGTGGCGCCGTGGCGCAGGTTGACCGCCGCTGCTCGATGGAACGGCCAGCCCGCTCCCACAATCACCACGGCCGCCAGCACGGCGACCAGCCATTCCCAGCCGCTGAACTGCAGCGCCGGGATCATCGAGATCAGCACCGACGGCACCGTCAGCGCTGCTCCGGTGACCAGCCGGGCCAGCAGGTCGGCCTGGCGGCGCCGCTCGGCCGCCTCGCTCTCGCCTTCTTCGATGACCGCGTAGCCCAGCGAAGCGATCTCCGCCGCAACGAAGGCCTCGTCGAGCGACCCGTCGTGGGTGATCGAAGCCCGACCAGTGGCGAAGTTCACCTGCGCCGCCGCCACGGCGTCCAGCTCGTCGAGCCGGTGCTGGATCCTGCTCGCGCACGCGGCACACGTCATCCCGTCGATGGCCAAGTCGGATCGGGCGGTTGCCGTGGTCACATGGCCACTCTAAACATTCCATCCGACTGGAAGGTCAAGTGGATTTGCGGGCTCCGTTGATCACTTGGCAGCGGTTGGGATCAGTGCATGACGCCGGATCGAGGCCCTGCGCCCGCTTCAGCAGTGCGGCCAGCTCATCGCGGGCCGAGCGGAGCTGGGCGATCTGAACGTCAATAGCGTCGACATGCGCTTCGATGAGTGCCGTGGTGTGTGCGCACGACCGCTCGCCGACGCTCTTGAGCTCCAGCACCGAGGAGATCTCCGCCAGCGTCAGTCCCGTCGCCTGCGCATCGCGAATGAACCGCAGCCGCTGGACGGCCTCGCCTGCGTACTCGCGGTACCCGCTCGCCGTCCGGTCGGGTTCGTCGAGCAATCCGATCGACTCGTAATACCGAATCGTCTTCGTGCTCACCCCGCAGCGATCGCCCAGCTCGCCGATCCTCATGAGTACGACGGTACTCGACCTCCCCGACTGAACCTTCCAGCCGGAAGGAATCCCGGCGAGGGACCGGCCGTCAAGAACCTGTGCGGCCGAGCCCTCCCGGGCTCACTCGCGGACGAACTGGGCGACGGTCTCGATGTTCAGCTGGCCAGCCAGCCCGGCCGTGCGATGCACCGCCGCCTCGCGCCATTCCGGTGACGACGACATCGCCAGCAGCGCTCCCCTGTTCGGGTACTTGGCGATGGCGATCTCGTCCCACAATTCCTCGACCTGGCCGAGCGACAGGAACGTCACGTTCGCTGCGAACTGGATCTCGCCGCCGTAGTCGCGGATGATCCTCGACACCGCCCGGCCGTACAGCTGGTACGCCTCAAAGCCGGTCAGTTCGGTCTCGCGGCCGTCCTCATACTCGGCCTTGTCCTTGAACTTCAGCAGGTTGACCATGTAGATCGGCCCGTCAGGCCCAGGCTGCATCATCTCGTCGATGCGCTCGGGGTCCGTGGGCATCACTTCGTTGACGACCTCCATCGGGTCACTCTCCTGTCGTGGGCAATGGCCCTTCAGTCAACTGCCTCATCCAGCACAAACCGAGTGCCCAGCCGTCTTGCCTCGGGGCGGCCCCGTCAGGCTTGGCCGACCAGAAGGGTGAGCTGGCCCGTCTTCTGCTGCTTGCCTGTCTGCAGCATCCGGCCCGTCGGTACCGACGTGATCTCGACCGCACCGTCGTCGAAGCCAGCACTGACCGACTCGGCCACCAGATCCATGTCGCGCATCGGGCCCCAGAAGGGCTCGTGGTTGTAGTAGGTGTCCCAGTCGATCATCGCCTGGGTGACCGGGTCGACGCCGGCATAGCCGGCGAAGTCGGCGTGCACCATGAGCCCGCCCGGTGCGAGCAGTCGGCGGCACTCGGCGAACATCCGGCGCAGCGCCGCCGGCGACATCTCGTGGATCACGATATGCGAGACGATCAAGTCGAAGTGCCCGTCCGGAAAGTCGGTGCACTCGGCGTTCTGCTGGGAGAAGTGCACTGCCCGCCCGAGCGAGGAGGCGCGCGCATGGGCGTAGCGCAGCACCGGGGCGCCCAGATCGATGGCATGGACCTCAGCTTCGGGGAACGCATCGACGTAGGGCAGCGTGGAATTGCCTGAAGTGCAGCCCATGTCGAGGATCCGTCGCGGTGAGAACTCGGGATGGGAGACCGCCAGGAAGTTCTGGCAGACAGACTGCCCGTAGTCGTCGTTTAGTGCGCCCATCTGGCCCATCGCGTACACGTAGACGCCGCGGTCGAACAGCGCACCGACCGACACGTCGTCGTCCATGTACTCGCCCCGGTAGCCGCCCGGCATGGCGTGAATGTCGACCTCGGCGTTGTACCAGGGGATCTCCAGATCGGGGTCGAGGCGCAACGAACCGAGCCCCGCATCGGCCGATCGGGCGCGTTGTGCGAGCTCGCCGGCCTGGCGTGCAATGGCATCGCCGACCGAACTCCACAGCAGGTGCTGGCTGGATCGGCGCACCGAACTCCACAGGCGGTAGTAGGTGTCAGAACTCAGCGCTTCGCGGACTTCGTGCCGGTCGCCCGGCTCGTCGCCGTGCTCGTCGACCCATCGCTGGCGGACCCGGCGGTCATAGATCTCGCGCACACCGGGGCTGACGCGGGTCGCGATGTGTGACTTCAGCGCCTGTACGAAGCTCTCCCGCGCACCCTCGTCGTGCGTCTCGGTCGGCAGGAGCGGGTGTGTTTGCTGGCTCATCTGGCTGTCTCCCATCTAGAGCTCTGCGAATGCGCGATCGACGATCTGGAGATAGCGGTCCTGTGTGTCGCCGGCCAGCGCCTCTTCGCGCATCTCCTCGAACACGCGATAGACGCGACCGGCGAACGCCGCCGCCTCGGCAGCACGGGCTGCAGTCTCGTCGCCGTCAGGCCGGTATGCCTCGATCGCTGCGGCGGCATCGATGCCGGCCTCGGCAAGCACCGCCTCGAGCGTGGTCTGCCGCTCACGCAATGCCCACACCTCGGCTGCGAGCGCCGTCACGATCGCCAAGACCGCATCAGTCGCACCATCGTCATCGAAGAACGTCGGCCTGGCGCCGCGCGCCGTAGTCGGAAAGCTGCGCCCCTCAACCGGCTGGGCTTGCGGCGCCGTCTGCTCGCCCATCCCCCTAGCTTTTCAGACTTTCGTTCACTGGTGGTCGGTGAGCGGCTGAGTTACCCAGCAGGCTGGGCCTAGTCCCCGTCGACACGCCTGCCTTGGGCGAACACGTCGAGGATCCAGGTGGTCGCCGGCGAGTAGACGTCGATGAACACGGCCGGTTCGTCACCGAGCACTTCGCCGCCGTGGGGAACACCACCCGGCGCGTACCAGCCGTCACCGGGTCCGATCTCGCGGGTCTCGCCGCCCACCGTCAGGAGCATGCGGCCCGACAGCAGCAGGCTGAACTGCTCGTGGGGATGGCTGTGCATCTCATAGGTCGCACCCGGCTCGTACACCGCCCGGATCAGATGCATGTGTTCGCCGGTCAGGATCTGCGCCTCAACCCGATCGGCATCCCAGCGCGTCGTGTCGAGTTCGTCCCAGCGGAAGATGCGCCGGCCCGTGACCTCGGCCCCGTGCTCGTTGAACTGCGGTTCGCTCATGCTGCCCCGTTTTGGGCTGTGAAATGGCGGTCGGCGACCTCATTTCCGAACATACACTGGTGTAGGTAGCAGGCTGACAGGCCTGACGGCAGCAGCGTGGGGCTGCTCGGGGGTGATGCGATGCCCTTGACGTCATCGTCGCCTGACGGCGGCCGCGCGATCTGGAACTTCGCGCCGGAGTTGCCGCTGCGCACGGCACCATTCCTGCACTGGCCTCCCCGACCGGGCGCCATTGCGAAACACCTCGGGCGCACATGGCTGCCGCTGCGGTCCCGCTTCTTCATGCTCGCAGTGGCGTTCGCCGTCTGGGCGTGGTTCATGCCGTCGCTCGAACGCACGGAGAGCCTCGAATTCGGCTGGATCTTCGGAATCTGGCTTCGCAACCTGATCCTGGTGACACTCGTCGCCGGTGGGCTGCACGTCTGGTTCTACGTCGTGCGTCGCCAGGGCGATGGCCTGCGCTACGACTCCCGCCCGTTCGGCCGGAACAGGCGGGTGTTCCTGTTCGGCAATCAGGTGAGGGAGAACGTCTTCCTCACGCTCGTGCCGGCTGTGCTGATCTGGACCGGATTCGAGTCGTTGCTGCTGTGGGCGTACGCCAATGGGCACGCACGCCTGATCACCTTCGACAGCAACCCTGTCTGGTTCGTGCTGTTCCTAGTGGTCATCCCGTGGTGGTCGATCCTGTATTTCTCAACCCACCACCGGCTGCTGCACACCGGCCCGGCTTACCGTCACATCCACTCGTGGCACCACCGCAACACCAACGTCGGCCCGTGGTCTGGGCTCTCGATGCACCCCGTCGAGCACCTCGTGCTCTTCTCCGACGTGGTGCTGCTGTTCCTCGTGCCGTCGCACCCGCTGCACCTGTATTTCATGATGATGCACCACGGCCTCGGGGCACCTCTGTCGCACACCGGTTACGACGCACTGCTGCTGGGGCCGCGGACCCGTCGCCAAGCGCGCTTCGAGCTGGGCGATTTCCACCACCAGATCCATCACCGGTTCATCGAATGCAACTACGGGGGTTACGAGTCGCCGCTGGACGAGCTGATCGGGGCCTTCCACGACGGAACGCCGGAGGGTGCTGCGGTGCTGGGCCATCGCTCCCGCAAGCGAACCGAAACCCGCTGAGCTCACAGGTGCACCCGGGTTCGTACATGGCGATACGGAGGACGGCTCGATGTTCCTGACACTGTGGGCCACACCTCGCTCGGTCTCCACGGCCTTCGAGTGGATGATGCGCCAGCGGGGCGATTTCGAGTGCTTCCACGAGCCGTGGAACGAGCTCTACTACTACGGCGAGGACCGCCGGTCGCAGCGCGACGCCCACGTCGAGGCGCGCCCTGGCCACACCTATGCGGCGCTCTGGAACCGCCTCTCGGAACTCTCGCAGTCGCAGAACGTGTTCGTGAAGGACTTCGCCTACTCCGTCGAGCACGACCTCGACGACCGCAAGCTCGCCGCCATGACCCACACGTTCCTCATCCGCGACCCGGAACGGGTGGTGCAGGGTCTTGGCCATCACTGGCCCGACTGCACATGGGACGAAGTCGGGTTCGAATCGCTTCACCGCCTGTTCTGCCGGATCGCTGAGCGCGACGGTGCTCCCCCGCCGGTCATCGACGCCGCCGACCTGACCGGCGATCCCCAGGGCACCACCCGGGCCTACTGCGCAGCGGTCGGCATCGAGTTCATCCCCGAGGCGCTGTCGTGGGAACCAGGCGAACGCTCAGAGGTGAGCTGGTACGGCGAGGGCACCGGCCCGTGGCACGACAATCTCCGGCATAGCTCCGGCATCACGACGCCGCGCACCGAGTACCCGCCGCTGGAGAACTCGCCACGACTGGCGGAGATGTACGAGCGCAGCCTGCCGCTGTACCACGCCATGGCCGCCCATCGGCTCCGGCCCGCGCCGTAGCAGCAACTGTTGTGCTGCCGTCTTGGACGGCTATGTCCCTTGGGACGAGGCCAAGCCGGCGTCGGGTTTGCTAGGCGATCGCAGTCGTACCGCGATCGGTTGCCCGCCTGAATTCGATGTCGATCTCGATGCCGTCCGGCCGAATTTCGAGCAGCTCGGCGACCACACTTCGCGCAACTCGTTCTACGTCGCTCTTGCGGCGGGCCTGGCTGACACCAAGCACGTTGCGAGGCAGGCCCGAGATGATCTCGATCTCCCACCAGTCACCATTTTGTGCTGCAACTGCTCGGAATGGTGCGCTCATGAGTTGTCTCCCGGCGCCACTTGTTCAAGATGCTCTTCCAGCTTGCCAAGGATCGTCCGTGCGGTTCCGTCTGCAATTTCTCGATGCCTCGGAATCGGGAACCTGAAGCCGGCACACTCCCAGATCTCGTGCTTTCCTTGGCGCAGGATTATTGCTGTGCAGCCATATCTATCGGCGAGCCGTCGGACTTGGCGCACTAGCTCGGTCCTTTTCGGCACGTTTGTTGTCTAGGCAAACCTAGACGACCGACGCAAAGGGATTTGTCAGTAGACCTACGCCATGCGACGCATTGTCATCGGATTGCTGGCCGCGTTCCGGAAAGCCACCGTGCTCCTGCGGCGGGTTCGTGGCGTGACCGACGACGACGTGGCTGAACGGCGCGTCACAAGCGGCCAGTCGTGGAACGAGTTCTGCGACTCGCTCAAGGCGGCGGGCGCTGCGCTGAGCTTCCCCGGAGCGCCGCAGGACCCCTTCAGCCAGGCGGAGGGATACCGCTACCTGAGCCGCATCACGAGGGCAGGCCTGATGGCTTTTGTCGAGCACGCCGACCCCAAGGCACCCGTGCTGCATCGTGTGGTCAATGAGAACACCAAGATGGGAGCGGACAATCCCGACAACTTCTACCTGACGGCTTCGCTCGACGGGAACTACGACTACCGGATCACCGGCCAGCGCAACACCATCGCCTACCTGAGCTTCGGGACCCAGTCGGGCAACTACGGCCAGGGAGGCGGGCTGCCCCCCACCGGCTACGTCGAATCCGACGAGATCGAGATGGACGCCGACGGGCGGTTCGAGCTGGTGCTCAGCAGCAGCCAGCAGGACGGCAACTGGCTGCCGATGACTCCCGAGACCGGTGCCCTGGTGGTGCGCCAGACCTTCGGGGACCGCAGCTCCGAGACGCCGGCAGATCTGTCGATCGAACGCATCAATTGCACCCCAACCGAAGGCCAGCCTTCGCATCTCACGGCAGCGGCGCTCGACGAAGGTCTGGGCAAGGCCGGGGCGCTGGTGATGGGCGCACCGCTGCTGTTCGCCAAGTGGGCCCGTGACTTCTCCAAGCACAGCAACGAGCTGCCCAGATTCGACCCAGACGTGTCGTTGGCCGCGGGCGGCGACCCGAACATCGCCTACTACCACAGCCACTGGGCGCTGGAAGCCGACGAGGCGCTGGTGATCGAGGTCATGCCTCCGGCATGCGAGCACTGGAACTTCCAGCTGAACAACTACTGGATGGAGTCGTTGGATTATCGCCACTTCACCGTCCACACCAACATGCATCTCGCCCGGTACGAGAACGACGGCTCGGTGCGTCTCGTGGTCGCGCACGACGACCCGGGCTTGCCCAACTGGCTGCAGACCGCCGGCCATACCTTCGGCACCATGTGCTTCCGCTGGGTTCGGGCCGACGAGCACCCCCAACCGGCGTGCCGGGTGGTCAAGCTGACCGGCCTGCGGTCGACATGACCTCCACGGACTACGAGCACCCGTACCGGCCGCTGGGGGTGCGAGCCTTCAACCGGCTCGGCGAGGCTGGTGCCAACTTCGGATTGTCAGATCACCTTGACGTCAACTCGCTTCGTGACGCCGCACGACGCAGGACCGGTCTCAGCGACTTCGGCGACGACGGCCACGCAGAGGCACTCAAGGTCCTCGTCGCGTCGATCAACGATGAAGCCCGCCTGACCCCGGCCGGTCGTCTGATACAGAAGTCACGGCTCACCGATGCGCTGGTGCAGCGCTTGCGGATTCAGGATTTGGTGACGCGGCACCCCGAGATCGAGAACATCGATCTGGGCACGATCATCTTGATCACCGGACTGCAGCGCACCGGCACCACCCTGTTGCAGCGGCTGCTGTGCTCGCACCCGCAGATCCGGGGCATCACCGGCGCCGAAGCCCTCGTTCCGGTGGCGACGGGCGAGACCGCAGAGCGCTCCGAGCGGTCCCGCAGGTGGCGTGCGATGCTCGCACAGCGAACCGTCTCGTACCTAGCGCCCGATTTCCAGGCGATCCACCCGGTGGGGCACGACCAGGCCGAAGAGGACGTCCTGCTGCTCGACCTGAACTTCATGAGCCAGACAGCCGAGGCCACCATGACGGTGCCGAGCTATTCCCGCTGGCTGGAAGATCAAGACCACACGCAGAACTACGAGTTCCTGCGCCGGGTCCTGCAGGTGCTGGCATGGCAGCGACCCACGAGCGCGTGGGTGCTCAAGACCCCTCACCACCTAGAGTTCCTCGACGCGTTCTGCAGGGTGTTCGGGAGCGCCACGGTGGTCCAGGCCCATCGTGACCCCCGTGTCACGTTGGCCTCGTTCTGCAGCATGGTCGCCCACGGCCACGGCATCTTCAGCGACGCGGTCGATGCCGCCGAGATCGGGCGGCACTGGCACTACAAGACGCACCGGATGGTGGAGCGAGCCATGCAGGCTCGAGCCGCGTCGCCGGCCGATCAGTTCGTCGATGTCTCGTATTACGACCTGATCACCGATCCGATCGGTGAGACGCGGCGCGTGTGCGAGGCGGCCGGCGTCGGCTTCGACGGGACAGCCGAACGCCAAGCCGAGCAGTACCTGGCGGCGAACCCCCAGAACCGGTTCGGCACGCACGATTACCAACTCGAAGACTTCGGACTGACCGAGCAAGGCATCGACGCAGCGTTCGCTGCATACCGCGAGACCTACGCGATCCCGTTCGAAAACGACCAGCGCCAGTCGCCGAGCGCCGATCCCCCGCCGCCACTGTCAACCGAGGGTGAGAAGTCTCCAGACGTGGGAGAGCCTGTACGCGGGGTCGGCGACCGTGGCTTCGTCAATGCGGTGGCAACAGCCTTCCGTGACCTCCGCAATCCCACGGCGCCGGATATCGAAGCAGTCGCCGACGACGTGAGGATCGACGGCAAGACCTGCCTGGTGACCGGGGCCAACAGCGGCCTCGGCAGGGCAGCCGCCGTAGAGCTCGCTCGGCGCGGCGGCCGCATGATCCTGGCCTGCCGCCCCGGCCATCACGGCATCTGCGAGGAGATCACGCGCGAATCCGGTTCGGAGACCGTGGAGCTGGTCGAAGTCGAACTTGCCGATCTCCGATCGGTGCACCGCTGCTGTGACGAGTTACGGGATCGCGGGGTCCGCGTCGACATCGCGCTGATGAATGCCGGCCTCATGACGCCCGCTGCGAGGCGGACAGCGCAGGGCTACGACGAGATGTTCGCAGTCCACTTCCTGGCGAACCGAGTGATGATCGACCGCTGGCTGTCCGATGGCGTCGTCGTTCCGGCAATTCCGGGCGGTGACCCGCCACGGATCGTGTTCGTCTCTTCGGAAGCTCACCGATCCAGCGCTGCCATCGACTTCGATCGGCTCGGCGAGTTCGCCCCCTACGGCATGAAGGACAGCATGCGGCACTACGGCTTGAGCAAGCTCGCGCTGTGCACCTACGCCACGGAGTTGTCGCGGCGGCTGAATCGCCCCAGCGAAGGCGACGATGGCGTTGGCGACGGTGTCGATGATCCCGATGGCGACGACAGCAACGGGGTCGAGGTGGCGGTGCATGCGCTGTGCCCGGGAGGCGTGGCCACGAACATCACCCGTGGCGCGCCTGCACCGCTCCGATCGGTTGTCGACCTGCTGCTTCGGCGGCTGTTCCGGTCGCCCGAAGACGCCGTCGAGCCTGCCACCTGGCTGTGCTGCGCGCCCGAGGCTGGCAGCTCCACCGGGCTCTACCTGCACCTGATGCACCGCAAGCAGGTGTCCGAGAACGCCGCGGACCCCGTAAACGGGGCCAAGCTGTGGGAGGCCAGCCAGGTCATGGTGGAGCAATCGAGGGGCCTGCAATGAGCGCAACGCTGCCCGCCGAGCTGCGGCTGACCCACCTCCAGCAGCTCGAAGCCGAGGCGATCGGGATCATGCGCGAGGTGGTCGCCCAGTGCGAGCGGCCGGTCATGCTCTACTCGATCGGCAAGGACTCCTCGGTGCTGCTGCACCTTGCCCGCAAGGCCTTCTTCCCCGGCAAGATCCCGTTCCCGCTGCTGCACGTGGACACGACGTGGAAGTTCCGCGAGATGATCGACTTCCGCCAGCGCATGGCAGACGAGATCGGCTTCGACCTGATCGTGCACACCAACGCCGATGGCGTCGCACAGGGCATCAACCCCTTCGACCACGGGTCGAAGAACTACACCGACATCATGAAGACCCAGGCGCTGCGCCAAGCGCTCGACGCCGGCCGGTTCGATGCCGCATTCGGCGGTGCCCGGCGCGACGAGGAGAAGTCACGGGCCAAGGAGCGGGTGTTCAGCTTCCGCGACGCTCATCATCGCTGGGACCCGAAGAATCAGCGGCCCGAGCTGTGGAATCTGTACAACGGCCGGGTCAACCAGGGCGAGTCGATCCGGGTGTTCCCGATGAGCAACTGGACCGAGCTCGACGTGTGGCAGTACATCCACGTCGAGCAGATCCCCATCGTGCCGCTGTACTTCGCGGCCGAACGGCCGGTGGTGGAACGTGACGGCGTGCTGATCATGGTGGACGACGACCGGTTCGTCTTCGACGAGGGCGAGGTGGCCGAGCAGCGTCTGGTGCGGTTCCGCACGCTGGGCTGCTACCCGCTGTCTGGTGCCATCGAATCGACAGCCACCACGCTGCCGGAGATCATCGGCGAGATGCTGGTGGCCACCCGCTCCGAGCGGGAGGGCCGGGTGATCGACTTCGACCAGTCGGGTTCCATGGAGCAGAAGAAGCGTGAGGGGTACTTCTGATGGACCTGCTGCGCCTGCTGACCTGCGGCAGCGTCGACGACGGCAAGTCGACGCTGATCGGACGGCTGCTGCACGACTCGCAGCTGATCTACGAGGACGTGCTCGCCAGCCTCGAAGCCGACTCGGCGGCCCACGGCTCGGCGGGCGAGGGGGTCGACCTGGCGCTGCTCATGGACGGCCTGCGTGCCGAGCGCGAGCAGGGCATCACCATCGACGTGGCCTACCGCTACTTCTCCACCGCCCGCCGCACCTTCATCATCGCCGACACGCCGGGGCACCCCCAGTACACGCGCAACATGGCGACGGGTGCGTCCACCTGCGATCTGGCGGTCATCCTGATCGACGCCCGCCACGGCGTGCTGGCACAGACCAAGCGCCACAGCTACATCGCCAGCCTGCTGGGCATCGGTCGGGCCGTGGTGGCGGTCAACAAGATGGATCTGGTCGGCTGGTCGCAGGATCGGTTCACCGAGATCTGCGAGGACTACCGCTCGTTCGCCAAGCCGCTCGGGTTCGGCCAACCGTACTTCCTGCCGATGTCCGCGCTGCTGGGCGACAACGTCGTGGACGCCGGCGACAACCTGGGCTGGTTCGACGGGCCGCCGCTGCTGGAGCACCTCGAGACGGTGGACATCGATGCCAGCGTCGAACTGGAGCACTTCCGCATGCCGGTGCAGCTCGTTGCCCGCCCCGATGCGGACTTCCGCGGGTACGCAGGCACCATCGCCTCGGGAGTGCTCCGTCCCGGTGACGAGGTGGTGGCGCTGCCGTCGGGGCTCAGCTCGACGGTGGAACGGGTCGCGACCTTCGACGGCGACCTCGACGCGGCAGGGCCGGGTCGGGCGGTCACGGTGACGCTCGCCGACGACATCGACGTCAGCCGGGGCGATCTGCTGGTGACGCCGGGAGGCGAACCGCAGCGAGCGCACGACCTCGACGCCATGGTGGTGTGGATGTCGGAAACCGGCGCCGAGCCCGGCAGCTCCTACCTGCTGCAAACGGCCAACACGGTCTCCAACTGCGCCATCCGGAGTGTCCGGCACCGCGTCGACATCAATACCGGCGCACACGAGCAGGCCCCGGGCCTTGGGCTCAACGACATCGGGCACTGCGTCATCACCTCAGACCGGGAGCTCGCCTTCGACCCCTACAGCGCCAACCGGGCGACCGGCTCGTTCGTGCTCGTCGACCGGCTCACGAACGCCACAGTGGCCGCAGGAATGATCATGGGCGCGGCGTCTGCGTGGGACCGCACGCCCGATGCGGCACTGGTTCGCCAGCGCTCGGAGATCAGCGATGCGGAGCGGGCGATCCGCTTCGGCCAGCAGCCGTGCACCATCCTGCTGACAGGGCTCACGGCCGCCGGCAAGTCCACGCTCGCCACGGCGCTCGAGCGGGAGCTGTTCGATCGGGGCAAGGTGTCGATCCGTCTCGACGGCGAGAACGTTCGTATGGGCATCTCCCGCGACTTGGGCTTCAGCACCCAGGAACGCTCGGAGAACCTGCGACGGGTGTCGGAGGTGGCACGACTCGTCAACGGCCAAGGCCTGATTGCGATAGCTGCAATGGTGGCCCCCGACCGTGACGTGCGACAGCGTGCCCGTGACTTAGTGGGAGCGAATCGCTATGTGGAGGTCTTCGTGGACACGCCCATCGAGGTGTGCCGCGAACGTGACCCTCACGGCCTCTACGCGATGGCCGACAGCGGGGAGATCCCCCGCTTCCCCGGCGTCTCCGCCGACTTCGACCGACCGACCGATGCCGACCTGCGCGTCGACACCTCGACCCAAGATGTCGACGAGTGCATCGACGCCATCGTGCGCATGCTGACCGAGCGCGGTTTTCTGAGAGGACAGAACACACCGTGAGTGCGGGCGCCGGGAGCGAACCGGTCTCGCGCAACATCGTGCGCGCCGAAGGGCACGTAACCGGCGCCGACCGCGAGGCGCACTTCGGCCACCGAGCGGTGACGGTGTGGTTCACCGGGCTCTCCGGCAGCGGCAAATCCACCCTCGCATTCGCCCTGGAAGCAGCCCTGCTCGAACGCGGTATCGCCGCCTATGTCCTCGATGGCGACAACGTCCGCTTCGGCCTCAACCGTGACCTCGGCTTCTCTCCCGAAGACCGCACCGAGAACATCCGCCGCATCGGCGAGGTATGCCGCCTGTTCACCGACGCCGGCATCGTCGTGCTGACGGCGTTCATCTCGCCCTACGTGGCAGACCGCGAGCAAGTACGTGCCATCCATCCCGAAGGCGCCTTCATCGAAGTATTCGTCGACACCCCGCTCGACGTCTGCGAGTCCCGCGACCCCAAGGGCCTCTACGTCAAGGCTCGCGCCGGAGAGATCCCCGACTTCAGCGGCATCTCCGCCCCCTACGAACCACCACCCTCGCCCGAAATCACCATCGACACCACCCGACCCCTAGAAGACTGCCTAGCCCAACTCCTCGCCACCCTCCCCCTGTCCTCGGACTGAGCTGTCCGTTCGGGGCTCGCGGGCGAGGCAATATCGCGTCCATGGCGACCGAATCACTTCCCGGTGTCGATCTGGACAAAACCGCCGATGCGATGGATGCGCCTGACCGATCGGCCTACTCCCCCGCCGAATGGACTGCGCGGGTCGAGTTGGCGGCGCTGTACCGGGCGATCCACCTGTGCGGCATGAGCGACCTGGTGAACGGGGCAATCGGAGCGCGGGTGCCTGACGAACCCGAGCACTACCTCACCCATCCCTACGGCATGTACTGGGAGGAAGCGACCGCGTCGGGCTTTGTCACGGTCATGGCCGATGGCACGCCGGTGCACGATGACAAGCGCTGGACCAACGACGGTGCGGTCAACCTGTGCCGCTGGATCTTCGGCAGCCGACCCGACATCAACTTCTTCATCCACGGCCACGAAGAGGCCATCGCTGCCGTGGGGTCGCTGGAGTGCGGCCTGCTGTGGGTCAACCAGCCGGCCGTGTACCTCGGGCACATGCTCGGCTACCTCGACTACGAATTCGACGAGACCGCAGCCTTCGGCGAGCTGTTCAGCCGGCTGGCCGCCGAGCACAACCTGCTCATCAGCCGCAACCACGGTCACTACTCGTTCGGCCGGGTGCCAGGCGAGGCGTTCTTCCGGTCCTTCTTCCTGCACCAAGCGTGCGAGATCCAGCTCAAAGCCATGGCGACCGGCCAGGAGCTGCACCTGATCTCCGACACCGAGGCCAAGCGATTCCAAGACCAGATGTACGCGTCACCGCATTACAACTACGACGGCGCCACCGAGTGGCCCGGGCTCATCCGCAAACTCAACCGCGAGTGCCCCGGCTACGACCGCTGAGGAGAGCCTTCCCCGGCCCTCATTCCTTGCAGATCTTGGCGATCGTCTGAGGCGAGGCGTTCGCCACAGCAGCGATGTCCCGCAGCGATGCTCCATTCGCCTGGGCGAGCCGGATCGCAGTCGCCCACTGCGATGCCAGATCTTCCTTTTGACTGGTCAGCCTGCGAACGACGTTGAGCGCTGCCCCCTCCGAACTCGTGGCCATGTTGAGGCCTGAGAGATCCCAAATTGACTTCACGTTGCTCATCGCGCCTCCTCGATGGCGCGCAGCAGTTTCGCGATCACGTCACGAATGATCACCGCTGCCACCAACTCATCACTCCGGCGTTCCACGATCTCGACGACGGCACCAAGTGCCTCCAGAGTGTGCGCCAGCTCCGATTCGTCAAGGTCCAGCGTGATGCGCACACGCAAGAGCTTAACCTCGGATCGTCCAATTTGTAGACAGAGCGTCTATTTTGCAAACGCATTAGCGCCCTGAGGCAAGACCTCGCCGCGCAACCGCTGGTCGATCTCGCTCGCGGACGCGGTCTCAAAGAACAGGGTCAGGGCTTCTGCCAGATTCTCTCGGGCCTCGTCCACGGTGAGCCCTTGGCTCGCTACATCGACCTGCGGGCACAGAGCCACATAGCCATCGCCTTCCCGCTCGACGATTGCAGTCAAGTGCCTGTTCATCGCGCACCTCCGAGGCTCATCGGGCAGGACCTCAGCCTATGGGCGAGCGCCGGGGTGGAGCGCTCGCCGTATCTCTCGGTATCGGTAGGTTTGCGAGCTATGCCGCGTGACGACGACGCACTGCTCGAACTGATCGCGCGCTGGGAAGCAGATGCGGGACCGATTGATCCCGAGCACCTCCACTGGGCTGACGCAGTACTCGATCGACAGGCGACGCGTCGCTTCTCGTCGCACGGTGCGTCAGCCGCCGCGCGGGCTCCGACGACGTGTCGGGGCTGAACGCTCGCTCCGACGTGTGCCGAATATGCAACGAAATAGGGTGACCGCATGGGTGATCCCGCTGCCGACCTTCGTCGGCGGCTGGCCGAGATCGACACCGGGTTGAGGGCATTGCCGGGCAGTGCCTTTGCACGCAAGCACGAGCTGCGATCAGAGGCCGATGTGATCAGGCGAGAACTGGCCGACCTCGTCTCCGACGACCTCAGCGAGGCCAAGAGCGAATGGGCTAAGCGTTCGGGTCGCAAGGGTTCTCACGCCGAACCTGACCCGGCCGAACAGGCGGCCCGCATCGTCTCTCCCATCGAGGGCGGGGGCATCGCCTAGCCCGATCCGCGTGACGGGGCGCTAGTCCCAGGTGCCGAACTGGAAGGCCTCGGTGGGCAGGGTCCGCCACTGTTGCCAGACCTGAGGGTCGCCGTCGGCTACCTCGACGCCGACGTGGGGGCGTCCCCAGAGCGCGAGGAGCACTTGGATCGGCGGGCCTTCGATCACCACTGATGCGGGTGACTCGGATTCGGGTAGGGGCTCGATGGTCACGCTGTCGGCCTCGCCATCGGCATCGACGAGCCGGGCGGTGAGCCCGTCGGGATCTCGTTCGAGGACGCGGCGCATCGCCTGCAGGAAGAACTGGCACGTGTAGTCGGCGGCGTCCAGTGCTTGCGGCGGCGTCATGGAGTGCTCGTGGCCCAGTGCCGCCTCGACATCGAGGCGGTGCATGCCGAGCTCGGAGGCTGCGTGCCACGCCCACAGCCGCGGGTTGCCTTCGCCTCCGGTCATCGAGAAGTAGCAGCGCCGGTCGAGGTCGTCGCCGAGTTGGTCGATGGCTGAGTGGGCCCACGCTGCGAGTTCTGCCGTCGAGCTTCCGGCTGGTTTGCGACCAGCCCGCTCATATCCACGTGCCCGCGACTCGGGGTCGTCGGGCGTGGAGGTGATCATCTCCTCCCACGCGATCCCGACCCGGCCGATGTGCGACGCAGCGTTGTACACCGTCCAGCCCGGGCAGTTCGGGACCGGCGCCGCCTGTTCCTCGTCGCTGCGGCCGCAGATGTAGTCGATGGCGGACCGCGCCGCCGCGATGCGTTCCGAATGATCAAGCATCGTCCAATCCCAGCGTTCGCATGCGTTCCTCGTAGTCGGCCCAGCCCACCAGCTCCCGCGCTTCGTCGAAGCTGGCCCGGTGCTCCCCCGGTTCACCGCTGACCGCCAGTTGACGGGCCGCTGCCTGCATCGCAGACATGCCGCTGAGCAGCAGCGACACCGGATAGATCACGAGCGAGTAGCCCATCTCGCCCAGCGAGCCGGGATCCAGCCACGGCGTCCGGCCGTCCTCCACCAGGTTCGCGGTCTTGTGGCCCGGCACCTCTGCGCAGTAGCGCTCCATCTGCTCGACGCTTTCCGGCGCCTCGAGAAACGTGATGTCGGCGCCAGCATCCGCAAACGTCGCAGCACGCCACAGCGCCTCGTCGAAGCCATCGGTCGTACAAGCGTCGGTGCGGGCCATGATCAAGATGTCGAGGCCGTGTTCTTCCCGAACCCGGACACACGCCCTGATGCGCTGGATCGCCTCGTCGCGATCCACCACTTCCTTGCCTGACGTATGGCCGCAGCGCTTCGGCCACACCTGATCCTCGATCATCACGCAGGCAAGCCCCGCTTGCGCGCAGCCCAGCAGCGTCCTCGCTGCGTTGACGGGATTGCCGTAGCCCGTGTCGGCATCGCCAATGATCGGCAGCGACGTCGCAGCGCACACGCTCCGGGCCTGATCGATCATCTCGCCATAGCTGAGGAGGCCGACATCGGGCAGGCCGAGCCGAGCCGCTGCCACCGAGAATCCTCCGAGAAAGCCGGCCTGAAACCCTGCCTCCTCCACCAGCCGTGCAGACAGGCCGTCGAAACACCCCGGTGCCTGGACCACCGTGCCCGCCTCAGCGCCCGCGTCCAGCAGCGCCTGCAGTCTCTGCGCACCACGGCCATGACTCGGAAACAGCGACACTGGCGACCAGTTCCTTCCGATGAGCGGGACGGCGCGGATATGCCCGCCGCAGTCTGTCAGGCCTGCGTGCGAAGACCGAGTGGCCCGACGGTCACACCACGGCGACTTCGCAATTGCACCCGGCTACGGTGACCGGCGTCGGCCGGGCGAGTCGCCGAGGGGCGCTCCGGTCGGCATCGCAGGGTGAAGAGGAACCGCTGGGGCACGACATGACCAACTCCCCGATGAGCTCTGCGGCGCTGATCGATGCTGCGAACGAGCTCGCTCCGCTGCTGCGCGAGACCGCCCGCGAGGCAGAGCTGGCCCGGCGTCCGCTCGACAGGGTGATCGACGCTGTGCGAGACAGCGGGCTCTTCGCGCTCATGGTTCCCCGGGCCTACGGCGGCCACGAAGCCGACCTCGACACCTACTTCGAGGTGACGCTGGCGCTGTCTCGCGCTGACGCCTCGATGGGCTGGCTGATCTCGTTCTACATCGAGCACAACTTCTGGATGTGCGGCTACCCGGAGAGCTTCCAGAAAGAAGTCTTCGCCGAGAGGCAGTTCATCCTGGCCCCTGCCACGCTGAACGCCGGCGGCGGCAGGGCGACCCCCACCGAGGGCGGCTACCGGCTCGACGGTCAGTGGCAATGGGGAACCGGCATCATCCATGCCGACTGGGTGCTGGTCGGAGCGATGATCGACGAAGGGGACGGGCGGGTGCTGCCGAATTTCTTCGCGCTGCCGCCCGAAGACATCGAACCCGTCGACACCTGGTACGTGATGGGGCTGTGCGGCACCGGATCATGGGACATCCGCGTCGAAGACGTGTTCGTCCCCGCCGATCGGGTGGTCTCGATGGTCGGGCTGATGAACGCGGCCGGCGAATCAACCCGGGTTCACCCAGGAGAGCTGTATCGCACGCCGTTGATTCCCGTGCTCGGTTTCGCTGCGGGGCTGCCCATGCTCGGTGCGGCCCAGATGGCGCTGGAGGAGTACCGCTCGCAGACCAAGGCCAAGATCGCAGCGGACCACACCGGTATCGGCGGCCCCGAGCGCGACCAGGGCAAGCCGGCGATCGCAGCACGTGCCGCGCTGACGATCGACGCAGCCGAGCTCATGTTCCGCAACGTGCTCGCCGATGTGATGGCCCAGCGCAACAGCGCATCCTTCGAGACGCGCAGCATCTGGCTGTCGCGCCTTACCCACGCCGTGTTCATGTGCCGTGATGCCGTACGGGACATCTGCTCGGTCACCGGCGCCGGCGGCAGCCGGCTGGACAATCCCATCCAGCGGGCATTGCGCGACGTCACGACGGGGTCCAACCACCTCATCTTCGACCGCGAGGTCCGCTACGCCGACTACGGGCGCATCTTGCTCGGCCAGCCCACCAGCAGGTTCCTGGTGTGAGCGACCCGTCGGCTGTTTGCGCCAATCGGCGCTTCTGCTGACCGTCCGGTCGCACATGGACATGCCCCGCTAGGTCTGTCAGGCTTGCGCCGACGGGAGCACCAGCGACCGAGGGGGTCATTCCATGTCGAATATCAACGACGTAGCCGCAGCGTTCTTCGACGCCTGCGAGACCGGCCAGGGCTGGGACGCCTGCGCCCAGTACTGCGCCGACGACGCGACATTCGCTGCGCAGTCCGAGGCCATCGGCGATCTCAACGACCTCCGCTCGTACGCCGAGTGGATGAAGGGCACCTTGATGATCCTGCCCGACGCCACCTACGACCTGAAGTCGTGGGCCGTCGACGCCGAGCGCAGCAGCGTCCTGGCCTACGCCGTGTTCAACGGCACCCACACCGGCGAGGGCGGACCGGTGCCGCCGACAGGCAAGTCGGTCAGCTCGGACTATGTGTACGACATGCGATTCGAGGGCGACAAGATCTCCCACATGACCAAGATCTGGCACTCGGGCATCGCGTTGCAGCAGCTCGGCTGGGCCTGACCGCAGCCGGACAGTCCCCCACCAACTGAGCCGCCGCCCGACCTGACGGATCAGCTCGGCAGATCGTCGCGGGTGAGGAACTCGCGGATCGCCGCGTTCACCACCGGCGGATCCTCCATGTGGAGGAAGTGGCCCAGCTCCAGGAACTGGAGGTGCCCGTTCGCGACCTCGTCAGTGACGGTCTCGTACTCATGCCGTTGCTGACCTGGGTCCTTGGCGCCCTGCAAGAAGAGCACCGGCATCGTCATCCCGGCGAACAGGCCGTTCATGCGGTCCTCGAGCTCGCGGTCGAAGCCGGCAGACACGAAGCTCGCCGACATGCCCTCGGGCACGCCCGGCTGGGTGCTCTCCTCGATGATGCGGTCGATGTCTTCGCTGGCGATCGGCTTCGCGGTCATCGGCAGCCCGTGCGGCAGCGGGTCGAGCCCGAATGCCCCCCGCTGGATGACCCCCTGAGAGAGCAGCTGCGCGCCCATCGGGCTGCGGAACAAGTCATGCGGCGGGACCGGCTCGGAATGCGGACGGTTGCCCGACTGCTGCATGCGGACGTAACGCCGGATGCGCTGCGCCATGCCGGGAACCGAGCACAGGTGGTCGGCAATCACGGCGCCTCGATCATGCGCAGTGAGGAAGAAGCGATCGAGACCGAGCGCGTCGAACACTGCGGGCATCTCGGCGGCCTGTGCTGCGTAGTCGTAGTCGCTGTCGAGACTGGTGTCCGACTGGCCGTGGCCCTTGAGATCGAGCGCGATGGTGAAGAAGTCGTCCGCGAGCCCGGCCACCTGGTGGTGCCACGCGAAGCACGTCTCAGGGAAGCCGTGCAGGAACACGACGACATCGGGGTTCATCGGATCGCCGGCCGTTATCGCATGCCAACCGAGATCGGCCGCCTCGAAGAAGCGATGCGTGATGACATCGCCGTTCCACAGCGTCTCGACATCTCCGTCATGGTTGCTCATGGTGATTCCCTTCTGTGTGGGTGTGAGTTCGGCTAGCTGCCGACCAGGTCGTGCCGCACCCGCTTCACAGTCGGGTCCGGGATCGGCACCGCAGCGAGCAAGCGCTGGGTGTAGTGATGGCTCGGCGCGTGGCAGATATCCGACGCCGGCCCTTCCTCGACGATCTCGCCGGCTGACATCACTCCGATGCGATCGCAGAGATGGCGTACCACGGCGAGGTCGTGAGCGATGAACAGGTACGACACACCCGTGTGGTCACGCAGATCGGCGAGCAGGTTGATGACCTGAGCCTGGGTGGCCACGTCGAGAGCGCTCACTGCCTCGTCGAGCACGATGAGACTCGGCTCCGACGCCAGGGCCCGCGCAATCGAGACCCGCTGGGCCTGACCTCCCGACAGTTCCGTCGGCCTGCGGTCGAGGATCTCCTTGGGCAGCCGCACCTCGTCGAGCAGCTCGGTGCTCCGGCGCCGGGCTGCGTCTCGATCCCGCACGTCTGCGAGCCGCCGCAGCGGCTCGGCCAGGATCACCTCCACCGTCATGGCAGGGTTCAGCGAGGCAATCGGATTCTGAAAGACCGCCTGGATGCGCCGATGAAGGGCTTCTGGGTCACGGCGTCGCAGCTCGCTCACGTCATCATCGGCCAGCCGGATGCAGCCGTTGGTCGGCGCCTGAAGCCCGAGCGCGCAGCGGCCAGTGGTCGTCTTGCCCGAACCCGACTCTCCCACCAGGCCGTACGCCTCGCCACGGCCCACGCTGAAGGAGATGTCGCGCACGGCGTGCACCGTCGAGCGACCGAAGGAGAACATCCCGCCGCCGCGGAACTCGACCGTCAGGTCATCAACCCGCAGCAGCGCGGAGTCTGGCTGCGATGCCGTACCGGTCATGACTCACCACCGTCGAGCGCGCCGGCGGCCAGGATGCACCGGCTGGAACGGCCCTCGCCGGCTAGCGGCACCAAGCTCACCGGCGCCTCGGTGCAATCGGAGGTCATGTGCTCGCAGCGATCTGCGAAGCGACAGCCGGGATACTCCTCATCGGGACCCGGCACGCGTCCGGGAATCGTGACGAGCTGATCCTCGCCGCCGTCCAGCAGCGGCACGCTGGCCAGCAGCGCTCGGGAGTACGGATGACCGGGCTCGGCAAACAGGTCGTACACCCCGCCGGTCTCGACCGCCTCTCCCGCATACATGACCACCGCCCGGTCGCACACTTCGGCAACGACCCCGAGGTCGTGCGTGATGAATAGCATCGCCATCGAGAAGTCCTCGCACAGCCCGACAAGCAGCTCGAGAACCTGCTGCTGCGTGGTCACGTCGAGGGCTGTGGTGGGTTCATCGGCGATGATGAGCGACGGTTCGCTCGCCAGGGCCATCGCGGTCATCACCCGCTGTGCCATGCCGCCGGAGAACTGGTGGGGAAAGTCGCGCAGGCGCTCGCGGGGGTTGGCCACGCCCACCCGGTCGAGCAGCTCGGCGGCTCGCTCGTTGGCCGCCGTCCTGCTCATGCCACCATGGATGCGCAGCGGCTCAGCGAGCTGGAAGCCGACCGTCAGCGCCGGATTCAGCGAAGCCGTCGGATCCTGGAAGATCATGCCGATCCCGGTGCCGCGGACACCGGCCATCTGCGATTCAGTCATGCCGACCAGCTGCTGACCGTCAAAGGTGACGCTCGATGCTGGGTCGACGGCCAGGCCTCTCGGCAGCAGCCCGGCGATGGCCAACGCGGTGACCGTCTTGCCCGACCCGCTCTCACCAACCAGCCCCACGATCTCCCCGGCCGCCACCTCGAACGACGCGGCCCGCACGGCTGGCGCAGGGCCCGACTCGGCGGGAACCGTGACAGACAGATTCCTCACCGTCAGAAGCGACCCGGGCCGCGCCGGCATCGCCTCAGGCTCATCGTGCGGCGCCGCAGCCTCGTCTGCGAGGCCCACCGCACCGCCCCGGCGAGCGGCCTTCTTGCGACCGCCTCGACCTTCGGCCAGCACATCGCGCAGTGCGTCGCCCAGGGCGTTGAACGCCAGCACGGTGAAGGTTATGGCGAGACCCGGGGGCCACGGCGTGATGGGATTGTCCCGCTGCAACGACCGGGCGGCTCGCAGCATCGACCCCCACGTGGCGTCCGGCTGCTGCACCCCGAGACCCAGGAAGCTCAGCGCCGCCTCGATCAACAGCACCGCAGCGAGACTGATCGTTGTCTGGACGATGAGCGGGCCGTACATGTTGGGCAGCAGGTAGCGCCCGAGGATGGTGCGCGTCGGCGCCCCGCTCAGCTGGGCTGCCTCGATGAAGGGCTCCTCGCGCACCGACAGCACCATGGCGCGCGTCAACCTGATGAAGCGCAGGGCAAAGAGCACGCCGACGGCGATCATGGCGTTGGTAATCCCCGGGCCGAGAATGGCGACGATCGCAAACGCAAGGATGAGGCCAGGAAGCGAGAAGACGGCGTCGACGATGCGCATCACGATGCGGTCCCACCATCCGCCGGCGTAGCCCACGAACAGCCCGATCGGCACGCCTACGAGGAGCGCCGTGCCCACCGCCTGGAGCCCGGCCACGACGGCAGTCCGTGAGGAGTGCACAAGTCGGGAGTAGTTGTCGCGTCCGAGATCGTCGGTGCCGAACCAGTGCTCGGCGCTGGGCCCCTCGAGAACAGCAGTGAAGTCCGCAGCATTCGGCTCATGTGTCGCCGCTACGGCGGGAAATGCCGCACAGAACGCCAGCAGTACCAGCCAGAGCAGCGGGATGTAGCCGCCGGGCCGCGTCACGAGCCGTCGCAAGGGCGAGTTCATGCCAGCCGCACGCGCGGATCGAAGTAGGCGTAGGACATGTCGATCATCACGTTCATGAGGATCACCGTGAGCGAGGTCACCATGACCACGCCTTGAACCACCGGTAGATCCTGGGAGAGCACGGCACCGACGACCTGCACGCCGATCCCGGGCATGCCGAAGATCAGCTCGACCAGCACCGCGCCGCCAAGCATCACCGAGGCCTGGAACCCGATCACGGTGACCACCGGGATGAACGCGTTCTTCATGGCATGCACGATCACGACGCGCCGGTATCGCAGCCCCTTGGCCCGCGCGGCCCGGATGTAGGGCCGATCCAGCACGTCGAGCAGCCCGCCGCGCATCTGCCGAGCCACGACCGCCGCCGAGCCGAGGCCGAGCGCGATCGACGGCATGATCAGATGCTTGACCCATTCGAAGACGCTCTCGGTGGGTCCGACATAGCCGACCGCGGGAAGCCAGCCGAGCTGCACACCGACATAGAACGCGAGCAGCACCGCGACCCAGAAGTTGGGCACGGCCAAGCCCGTCGCCGTCCCCAGCGAGATCAGGCGATCGGTGAGCCGCCCCTGACGGAGCGCAGCGAGCGTGCCTCCGGCCACACCGATGACGACCGCCACCAGCAACCCGCCGCCTGCCACCGACAGCGTCACCGGATACCGCTCGACCAGCGTGTCGCTCACGTGACGCGACGTAATGACGGACCTGCCGAGGTCGCCCCGTACGGCATCGGTGGCCCAATTCCAGTACTGCTCGTACAGGGGCCGGTCGAGGCCGAGCTGACTGTTCAGCTCAGCTACCGCCTCCGGAGTCGCCCCCTCACCCAGAATCGTCTCCGCTGCAGAGCCGGGTATGAGGTGGACCAGCCCGAAGGCCAGAAATGAGACCAGAACGGCGAGCGGTGCTGCCGTTGCCAGCCGGTACGCAAACGTTCGGCCCAACGGAGGACCGGCCTACGACTTCGGCCTCACGCCGCGGATGCCGATGCCGATGGTGATCGACTCCCACGCCTGGATGTCGAACCGCTCGGGGTTGTAGGCGATGTTGTTCTGGTTCCGCCAGATCGGCACGATCCAGGCCAGGTCGTAGGCCTCCTTGAGCATCGCCCGGTAGGCCTCGTCAGCGGCTGCGTCGTCAGGCGCTGCGGCCGCAGCCTGCACGTGGGCGATGACCGACGGCACGGGCACGTTCCACGGATTGAACACGGTCGGCGGTGCCAGGTACGTCTGGAAGACCCCGTCCGGGTGGACGCTCGGCAGGAAGGTCACGGTGGCAGCGACCTCCTGCGCAGCGAAGGCGGCGATCTCCTGGCCGGGCTGCGAGCCGCGGATGGTCATGGTGACGCCGATCTCGCCCATCATGGCCGAGGCAGTCTGATTCATCACATTGAAGATGCCCCAGCTCGGGGTCTCGAAGGTGATGCCCGAGACGCCGGCCTCAGCCAGCAGCGCTTGAGCCCGCTCGGGATCGTAGGGATAGCCCTCGTAGCCCTCGATATGCCAACGCGAGCCTTCGCCGAACACCTGGTTGGCCGGCTCACCGACGCCTCGCACGACCGCCGCGTTCCAGCCCTCGCGGCTGATCGAATGGGCGATGGCCTGCCTCACCCGGACGTCCGCAAACTCGGGAATGAGATTGCCGCCGATGTCGAGGAAGAGCAGTATCGCGTGATTGCTGAGCGAGCGAGCGATCTCCATGCCCGCAGCTTCCGCATCGGCGAGCTGGAACACCCTGGCGGGAGCGATGTCGACCTCGCCCGTGACGAGCGCGTTCAACCTGGCTTCATCATCGGTGAGCTGAACCCACGACACGCGCTCGACGCCCTGATCGGCGGGATTCCAGTAGACGGGGTTGTAGTCGAGGACGAGCGTCGATTCGGTCCGCTCGGTGATCATGTAGGGCCCAGTGCCAGCCGGAACGCCGGCAGCGACGTCTGCAGGCGCAACGTTCGGGCTGAGCATCATCCCGGGGAATCGAGCCAGGTTGATGAGCAGGTCGCGGTCGACACCGGTGAGGTGGAAGACGACCTCAGTCGGCGACACCACCTCCACCTCGGCGACCGTGATGAGCAAGCCCGCATTGCGCCCCGGAGTGCCCTTGACCTTGTCGATGTTGTACTTGACGGCATCTGCGTCGAAGGGCGTGCCGTCATGGAAGGTCACGCCTTCCCGCAGGAAGAACCTGGCCTCGGTGTTGCTGATCTCCCAATGGGTGGCCAAGCCTGGCACGAGGGTGTTGTCAGGCATCTCGTTGACCAACCCGTCATAAATGACGTGGTAGTAGAGCATCGCGAAGTCGCGGGTCTCGAGGTGGGGATCCAGCGTCGTCGGCGCGAGCGGCGTGCCGTAGCGCAGCTCCCCGGTCGGGCCGGCCATGGCGGCATCGCCGTCGTCAGCGGCACTGTCATCGGCGGCGCCGTCATCGCTTGCACTGGCGTCAGCGGTGCCATCGTCGGCCGCGCTGTCGTCGCCCGCATCAGCAGCGCTGTCGTCGCTGACCTGCGAGGTGTCGTCCGCCGTGGGAGCCGGACCGTCCTCGGCTTCGTCGTCGGTGCCGCATGCTGCGGCGAGCAAGCTGAGCGACAACGCCAGCACCAGAAACTTGCGCACCGGAATACCCCCTTGATCACGATTCGGTAAACGACCAAATTTTCGATAACTGTCTGAGACTACGACATTTCGCGAACGGCAGTTGCCGCATCAGTCACGAAGAGACCGGCGTGTGGAACAACGGCGCCAATTGGGGGATGGGCATCGGCGCGAGCAGCTGGCTCTCTTGCCCCATCACCATCGGGCCGATCGACTCCTCGAACGCACGCCAGACCGCATCCTCGGCTCGTTGCTGGCGCGCGGCAGCGACGTGTGCGAGGTCGCGGTACCACGTCATCTGCAGTATCTGATGCTGGACGCCCATCAGCGACTGGAATACGCCGATCAGCTCGCCTGACGATGCCATGGCGGACGCGATCTGGGGAGCGCGGCATGCCTCCCAGAAGTCGGGAATGCTGCCCGGCTGCAGGCTGAGCGTTCTCGTCTCCACGACGAGATCGGGGTTGGCGGCTAGCTCGGCAAGCGGCGGATCGCCGCTTGCCCACGGCGTCTCGCCGCCGAACAGCGGCGAGAGCTCCTCGATGGGCGCCGGTGTGAAGAACTCGTAGTGCTGTTCGAAGAAGTTGGGGCGCACGATCCGGAAGTACTTCTGGACTCGCTCACTGGTGTGGAGTTCGCCGTAGCGAGACTGCCAGTCGTCGAGGTCGTCGTAGCCCCAGAAGTGCACGACCTGGTCAATCGGGCCCGACAGCGCCGTGCAATACAGAATTCGCTGTTCCGAGATCGGCGACTTGGGAAAGCCGGTGCGGTACTGGAGCTCGATGAACGCCTCCAGCTTTCCCGGCCTGGGCGAATAGGAGCGCTTCTCGAGAATCACGTCGTTCTCCTGCTACGACGCCGATGCCATCGCCTCGACGATCTCGCCGAGATCGGTGGGAGCGAGCGCATCGGGAGTGGGATGACCCCAGATGTAGAGGGCTTTGTCGGGCTCCCATGTCCGTGCCATCCATTCGGCATCGTCCACGATCTGGTCGATGTCGGAGAAGTACTCGGCAAAGTTCCCTGCCGGATCCCGGAAGTACCAGAACAGGTTCGAGCCGATGAAGTGCCGCCCGAGCCCCCACGCATGCCGGTCGGGATCGCCCTTGAGCAGGTGGGTTGCCCCGTGACCGATGGCATCCATGGAGTCGAGCTGCCACGACGAGTGGTGCAGGAACGGGACCGGCGCCGCAGCCAAGGCGAAGTTGTGGTGATCGGTGGAACAGCGCACGAACTCGACGGCGCCGTCGACACGGTCGCTGAGCTTGAAGCCGAGGACAGTCTGCAGGAACTGGCTGGTCGCCGCGATGTCGGGTGTTCCGACGGCAACGTGGCCGAGCCGGCGGGGCTGGGCAGGCCCGTCCTCGAACAGCGTCGCCGGCCGTTCGTTGGGCCGCCCGGTGTTGCCCGGCACGTTGACCGGTGCCGGCTGCACGGCTTCGGGTGCGATGCGCGGCATCACGGCCACGTGAATGGGCAGGCGCATCGTTGGCTCGACGATGGTGATGGTGCCGTTGTGTTCGGCGACTTCGGCGCCGTGCTTCGCTGCGTCGGCCTTGATGCGCTCGAGATCGTCGAGTGAGTCCGCGCCGAGGGTGACGTCGACGAGCTGGCGCCACGGTCGTTGCACCAGCGTGAGCTGCTCGCCGCCAGCGGTGGAGCAGAACGCGTCGCCGTCACCGCCGAGGCCGAACTCTCGGTAGAAGGGCGCCACCGCCTCGACATCTGGCACGCCCAAGGTGATGGCCATCATCCCGTGAAGACTCATCGATCGTTCTGCTCCTGCTGAATGGCGACGAGGGATCACGTCGCGCTAGCACCTTAGAGCATCAAATACGCAATCTCTACGAAATATCGAAATTTTGTACATTTGGCGTAGACATCCCCGGAATGGGGACGCGCGCGTTGCACATGAACGCCGACCACGCTGTGCGGGCCGGCTGAGCGGAGGCTCAGCCGCTCTCCACCAGTTCCGATTCCTCGAGAAACCCCTCTTGCAGGCCTCGCTCGACGAGCAGGCGAGCGGTGAGGTTGAGATGCTCCTCCAAGAGTCGGCACGCCGACTCGGTGTCCCGAGCGATCGCCGCGTCGGCGATCGCTCGGTGCTCCCCGTTGAGGTCGCGATTGCCGTTGTCGTCGGCCGGGACAGACCAGCGCCTGTAGAGCTCAGCCGAGTCTCGTAGGCCGAGGGCAGCGTTGATCAAGCGCTGTGAGGGGCAGCCCTCGAGCAGGATCTCGTGGAAGCGCCGATGGACAACCGGCCACGGATTATCCGACGAGGATCTCGATCCAACGGGGGTTCGTTCCAATGCGTGAATCGCTGCGACCAGTGACGACTCCCAGGCGAGGTCACCGTGCTCGAGCGAGAGCCTGAGTGCCTGGGTCTCCACGGCACATCTCGCCATCGTGAGGTCCTTGAGATCGCGAATCGACACCGGTGCGACCCGGTAGCCCTGCTGCGGCTCGGAGAGCACGAGCTCCTGCTCGACCAGCCGGGCCAGCCCTTCACGGATGACGCTCGCACTCGATTCGTATCGGTCGGTCAGCATCGCGAACCGGAGCTTGGTTCCCGGTCGAAATTCGCCGGCGACGATGTCGCCGCGCATACGCACATATACCTCTTCACCGCGGGTGGCAACTGTCGACGTCATACCGACAACAGTAGCGCCACAACAGCGAAACAAGTATGCCTAGCGCCCATTAGAACGAAATCTCGCATAACACTTGACATTTCGAAATTATTGGACAAGAGTCAGTGCGCCCCGAGGAAAGGTCGCCGATGAGCGCGCTCGATGCACCGGCTCCGAACGATCCAGTCACTGCTGAGGAACTGGTGGCGCGTGCGCGAGCGCTCATTCCTGTCTTGAGCAGTCGGGCGGCGAAGACAAACGAACACCGCCGGCTGCTCCCCGAGACCGTCGCCGACCTTCGTGAGCACGGACTGCTCAAGGTGCTCCAAGCCAAGCGCAACGGCGGCTTTGAGATGCCGATGCGCACTCACCTCGACGTGATCTCCACGCTGGCTGAGGGGTGCGGGTCGACCGCCTGGGTGGCAGGCGTGACGCACGCCCACTCATGGATGTTGTCGCACTTCCCCGCCCAGGCCCAGGACGAGACCTACGGCAAGGATCCCGAGACCATGATCTCGGCGGTGATCGCCCCGCGTGGCACAGCAGAGCGGCAGGCCGACGGCAGCTATCGCCTCAGCGGGTTCTGGCCCTTCGCATCGGGCAGCGAGCACGCCCAGTGGCTCTTCATCGGCGCCGAGGTGGTCGATAACGGCGAGGTCGTCGACGCCGGCGACTTCCTGCTTCCCAGCGACGAGCTCACCTTCAAGGACGATTGGCACGTCAGCGGGCTCTCCGGAACAGGATCGTGCTCGGTGACGGTCCAAGACCATCCGATTCCCGCTCACCGCTTCTTGTCGCTGCCGGCGCTGATCGCGGGCCATTCGCCGGGTCGAGAGCTGCACGACGGGTGGCAGCCGGGGCTCGCTGCGTTCCCCGTGCTCATTCTGGCCCTCGCCGGCGGAGCGCTCGGCATGTCTCGTGCAGCATTGCGCAGCTTCCCCGATGTGATCGGCACCAAGGTGATCGCCTACACCGAGCACGTCCAGCGCGAATTTCCGACCACGCACCTGCTGATGGCCGAGGCCTCGGCGAAGATCGACCAGGCCGACTTTCACCTCTACCGCTCAGCCGATCTCATGGACGGCGCGGCCCGCTCCGGCACTCCCCTCACCGTCGGCGAGCGGGTCCGGGTCAGGGCTGACGCAGCTGAAGCCGTTTCCCTCTGCCTCGGCGCCGTCGCAGCCCTGTTCGAAGCCACAGGAGGATCAGGGCTTCGGGTGTCGAACCCGATCGGCATGGCGCTGGCGAACCTCCAAGCCATGAGCATGCACGGCGGTCTCGCGCTGGAGTCCGCCAGGGCCCTGTACGGGCGAGTCCTGATCGGTCTCGAGCCCGACACGCTCACCATCTAGCACCTGCACCCCCGAGCCGCCATCCCCACCCCATCCCCAAGTACCGCCAAAAGAGGTTCCCGTCTGATGCGTCGAGAAGAACACATGCTCGGAGAAGTTTTCTCCTACCGATTCGCTGGCCCCGACCCCGACCACGCCTTGCTGGTGATGCACGGCATCGCCTCGCACGGTGGCATCTACGACAACTTCGGCGCCTACTACGCAGCACAAGGCGCCGAGGTGTGGTGCATGGACGCACCCGGCCACGGCCGGTCCTGCATCTCCCAACGGCCCGGCCAGTGGAGCTTCGAGCAATGGGTCGACGCAGCCATTGCCTACGGCGACCACATCGCCGAGACCACCGGGCTGCCCGTGATCATCAAGGGATCCTCGCTCGGCGCCGCCGCGGCCTATTGCGCCATGGCAGCGTCAGACACCTTCCCGGGCTCGGTGCTCATGGGCTTCATGATCCCCTCGAGCCCGATGATGAAGTCGACCAACGTCTTCCGGACCGAGGCGTTCGAGAAGCTCAGCGCCATCATGGGCGACAAGTTCGTGCTCCACATCGAGCGCTTCTTCAACTTCGACACCGACTACGGCTATGTCGGCGCAGCCGAGCAGAAGAAGGCCGACCCCTACAACACCTGGTTCTACGACATGGCCTCGTGGGGGTCGCTGTTCCGCTACGACCCCGTCGTCCCCCTGTCCGAGAACACCAAGCCGATCCTGTTCACCGTCGGCGAGGACGACCCCACATTCCCGCCCGAGGTTGCCCGCCGGGTGGCCGACGCTACGGCCGGCCCCGTCGGGCTCTACATGAAGCCGCAGGGCAAGCACCAGCTCATGCTCTTCCACACCCACGAATACACCGATGTCGTCACCGAGTGGTGCCGACACCTCATCAACGGAGCAAGCTCATGACCGTTCTGCACCCCACCGGTGTCAACCACCTGGCCCTGTCCACCCGAGACATGAAGACCCAGCTCACGTTCTGGTCCGATGTCATGGGCTGCGCCGTCAAGGCGCTCTACTGGATGCACGGCGTGGAAGGCACTTTCCACGGATTCGTCGAACTCTCGCCCGAGAGCTACGTCGCATTCGTACAGCACCCCGACAATCCCGAGGACATCGAGCTGGGCGTCACCCATCCCGGCAGCGCCACCGGACCGGTGACCGCGGGCACGATGCAGCACGTCGCCCTGCACGCCGACACGTTCGACGACTTGCTCGCGTTGCGGGACCGCATCCGGGCCAAGGGCGTGCAGGTCATGGGCCCCATCGATCACGGGATGCTCCAGTCGATCTACTTCGGCGGCCCCGAAGGGCTCAGCCTGGAAGTGACGACCGGCTCCGACATCGGGGCCGACCAGTGGATCGACCCGGAGGTCGTGGGCCTGTGCGGCATCTCCGACGCCGAGATCGAGGCGCTGAAGCATCCCGAGCCGTTCGAGTCCGAAGGCGGCGGCGTATCCCAGCCCCCGCGGGAGAAGTGGCAGAACGCCACGCTGCTGCCGGTGAACTATCACGACGCCGTCATGCGCATCCCCGACGACGTGGCGTGGGACCGGTTCAGCGAGACCACCCCACCGGTGGAAGCCGGCTGACGCCACGCCGCTGACGGCAATCGAGCGAACGAGTACTGCAAGGAGCCGTTACGGAATGACCGCTGCGACGCAACGACCGAACGTGCTGTTCATCATCTGCGACCAGCTTCGTGCTGATCATCTCGGCTTTGCCGGCAACAGCGTGGTTCGCACGCCGAACATCGATCGGCTGGCGTCGCAGAGCGTGATCTTCGATCAGGCCTTCGTATCGAACCCGATCTGCATGCCCAACCGGTCGACGATCATGACCGGGCTGATGCCGTCGACCCACGGCGTCATCTTCAACGATCGATCGCTCGATCCCGCGCTGAACACCTTCGTCCGCCAACTGCGCAACAGCGGCTGGGAAACGGCGCTCATCGGCAAGTCGCACCTCCAGCACGGCATGAGCCGCGAGACGGTGCAGGATCTCGGGGCGGCGCCTGGCCGCTACTCGCCCTACGACGAAGGCTGGGACACGGTCGAGCACCAGGAGCGCTACGCGGCCGGCGAGGTCATTGCACCGGACGACTTCTACGGCTTCGGCCACATCGAGCTGACGATCGGCCACGGCGCTCAGGTCGCGGGGCATCACTACCAGTGGGCGCTTGAGCGAGGTGCGACGCCTGAAGTGCTGGCAACTGGCACCGACCCCGAGGCGCCCATCCCCGGGCGGTCCGAGCATTGGTGGCAGGTCCACCCCGCGCTCTACCCCGACGAGGTCCACTCCACCACGTTCGTCACCGAGCGGACCATCGAATACATCACGAACGCCGACGCCGGGGACAATCCATGGATGGTGTGGTGCTCCTACCCCGACCCGCACCATCCGATGGCGATTCCGGAACCATGGTTCAGCCGCTACTCATCGCACGACATGGAAGTCTCGCCGACCTTCAACGATCCGGGCGCCGACTGGGCGCCGCATCTGCACGCCACCCGGAACCGGGAGCCGGCAATGCGGTGGAACCAATACCCGCGTCCCTTCGGGCCGACTCGCGAGCAGCTCGTCGAGGCATTGGCGGTGACCTACGGGATGATCGAGTCGATCGACAACGGCATCGGCCAAGTCCTCGACGCAGTTGCTGCAGTGGGTGCCGACGACAACACGATCGTGATCTTCACCACCGATCACGGCGACATGATGGGCGACCACGGCTTGATCATGAAGGGAGCGATGCACTACCAGGGAATGATCCGCACGCCGATCACCATCAAGGCACCGGGCCATGCGCCCGCACGCACGGCCTCGATGGCGGCCAGCATCGATCTGCCACATACGGTGCTCGATCTCTGCGATGTCACCGGGTACCAAGGCATGCAGGGCCGCAGCCTGGTGCCGGTGCTCGAGGATTCGAGCGCGACTGTGCGAGACAGCGTGCTCATCGAGGAGGACTTCCCGAGCGAGACATTCCGTGGACCCACGCCGGCCAGAACACGGACCGTGGTCAGCGCCGAAGGCCGTTACACCCGCGACTCCAACCACTTCGAGACGCTCTACGACCTGGCGAACGACCCCGATGAGCTCGTCAACCTGGCAGCGGGCGGCCGCGACCCGGCCCGTCGAACGGCGATGCTCGAACGCCTCACCGACGAGATCATCGACGTCACGCCGTCGGTGCGGCTCGAGCCAGTCTCGGTCTAGGAGGCCGGCGTCATGGACGTCCCGACCTACACAGGCAACTACTTCTCGAAGAAATCGCTGCTCGCGACCAACGACCTCAACCGGCAGCTGCGCGATCTCGGGCCGCTCGTGTACCTCGACAAGCAGGACGTCTACGCAATCGCTCGCTACGCCGATGTGCGCGAGGCGCTTCGGGTCGACGAGACGCTGGTCAACGGGCGCGGCATCGGTTTCAACAACATCCTGCAGGGCTTCGCCTCGATGCCGGCCCGGCTGCGCTGACACCGCAGTCCCAAGGAGGAGTGACGCACATGCGAATCGGTTTCTCGCTGGGTACGGGACAGCCCGTACGTGACCACAGGGCCGGATTCCAGATCATCCTGGAACGAGCCCGAGCAGTAAGCCAAGCCGATCTCGACTCGCTGACGGTCGGCGATCACCACTCGACGCCGTTCCCCTACTACCAGAACGTCCCGATGATCGGCCGGCTGATGGCCGAATGGGGTGCCGACAGGCCGATCGGGTGCCTGTTTCTCGTTCCGCTGTGGCATCCCGTTCTGCTTGCAGAGCAGGTGGCCACCCTCGCCACGATGAGTGACGTCCCGTTCATCGTGCAGGCCGCAATCGGCGACGGTGCCGCTCAGTCGGCAGCGATGGGCAGGTCCCTCGCAACACGAGGTGACGACCTCGACGAGTCCTTGCGGATGCTCAAGGCCCTGTGGACAGGCGAGTCAGTCAGCAGCGAGCGGTTCGGCATCTCCGAGGCCCGCATCGCTCCCCTGCCGCCCAACGGAATCGACCTGTGGATTGCGGGCAGTGCACCGCGAGCGCTGCGCCGTGCCGCCGAACAGGGCACCGCGTGGTACACCGACGCTCGCGCCACGGTGGAGACAGCAGGGCGCCTCCTGCACGAGTACACGGCGTACTGCGAAGCAGCCGGCACGACGCCACGTGCAGCGGTTCGCAAGGACGTGCTCATCCTCCGCGACGCAACGAGAGCCAACCAGATCGGCGACAAGCTGATCGAGCGCGGGTACCGCGGAATGGAACGGGGCGCCGTTGCCTACGGCGGCGTCGACGAGGTCGTCGAGCAGCTCGGAGCGCTCAAAGAACACGGCTTCGACGAGGCCAACTTGCGCTGCATGATGGTCGAGCAGTCAGACGCTCTCGAAACAATCGAGCTCTGCGCCGAGGTCAAAGCGGCACTCGCATGAGCAGTGACACCCGTAGTGACAATCTCAACTAATCTCGCTTTCTAGTTGATATTTCGAAATTCTCGACATACACCCTGTTCGCCAAAGGAGCAAACATGCCAAACGTCCAACCACTCGCCCGAGAGGACCTCCCACAGTTCGAGGAGGTCTTCAGCCTGGTTGATGCAAACATGGGATTCCTCCCGACCTCGCTGTTCACGATGGGGCACGTGCCCGAGATTCTGGGCGGCTTCTTGGCGCTCGGCGGAGCGGTCCTCCAGAACCCAGTGATCGAGGGCGAATTGAAGAATCTCGTCTCGCACGCAGCAAGCGCCGCCAACGGCTGCCGCTACTGCCAGGCGCACACCGGCGCAACCGCCGCCAACCAAGGAACCGATCCGGCCAAGATCGCCGCTGTCTGGGAGTTCGAGTCCTCCGACCTCTTCAACGACGCCGAGCGGGCGGCCCTGCGGCTGGCCTTCCATTCCGGCTCGAGCCCGAATGCTGCCACGGCCGAGGACTTCGACGAGTGCCGCAAGCACTACACCGAAGAGCAGATCGTGGCGATCGTGGCCGTGTGTGCGCTGTTCGGCTACTTGAACCGCTGGAACGACACCATGGCCACCCAGCTCGAGTCGGAACCCAGCGAGTTCGGAAGCGACCACTTGAGCGCCGTCGGCTGGCAAATCGGCCGGCACGCCTGAGGGTTCGCCAATGCCTTTCACACTCGCCAACGTCGATGGTCGCGCCGCACTGGTGGCGGGCGACAGCTACTACGACCTCGAAGCTGTGTCCGCAGGCGCGCTCGGCAGCGATCCGATGGCCGCGCTCGACGCCGCAGACCGGCTTGCTGAGCTGTCGGCGAGTCTCGACGCGCATGATCCGACCGGTTCGCTTGCCGACGCCCCGCTGGACGCGCCGGTGCCAGCGCCTCGCAACTCCTACGGGATCGGGCTCAACTACCGCTCGCACGCCGCAGAGGCCAACATGAACGTGCCCGAGGCGCCGCTCGTGTTCACCAAGTTTCCCTCGTGCATTGTCGGTCCCACCGACGATGTCGAGCTGCGCAGCGAACGGGTCGATTACGAGGGCGAGATCGTCGTCGTCATCGGCCCTGGCGGCAAGGACATCGACGAAGCCGACGCCTGGAGCCACGTCGTCGGGCTCACCGCCGGCCAGGACGTCTCTGACCGTGGCATGCAGATGGCTTCCAAGCCGCCGCACTTCGACCTCGGCAAGTCGTTCGACACCTTCGGGCCGATCGGTCCGGTGCTTGTGTCGACCGACTCATTCGCCGATCTCGACGCCGTACGTGTCACCACGCACATCAACGGCGAGGAACGCCAGAACGACACGACGGCCAGCCTGATGTTCTCCATCCCGACGCTGGTCTCGTACCTGTCGCGCATCACCACGCTGCAGACCGGCGACGTGATCTTCTCGGGCACACCGGAGGGAATCGGCGCGGTGCAGGGACTGTTTCTCGCCGACGGCGATGTCATCACCACCACGGTCGAGGGCGTCGGCACCATGACCAACCGCTGCGTGCGGGTGTCCGACCACGGCCATCCCACTCCGAACTTCCCACCGCGCTAAACGAATTTCTCCGTGAATTTCGACATTTGTTTGACCTCGCGAACTATCCCGCCTAGGGTCACACGGGCCGTCGATGATGCGCATGACGGCACAACCGGGGGGGGCATCGTGGCTCAGAAGATCGTGACAACGAGGCGGAATCGAGTCAGGTGGTTCGCCGCAGCGCTGGCGCTGGTGCTCCTCGCGGGCGCATGCGGCACCAGCGACGACGATGACTCGGCGCCTGCAGCGACGGACGCGGCGACGGAGGCCGCCACCGACGTCGCCGAGGACACCGGCGACTCCGACACAAGCGATGCCGACACCGGCGACGCTGCTGACGATGCTGCGCCGGCCGCCGACGAGCCCGAACCGCCAGCAGGCAGAAGCGGGACGCTGCTGTGGGCCCTTCCCTCCAACGGCGCCAACTTCTACGACCCCCACGCTTCGACCAATCCTTTTGCCAGGTCATGGATGTATCCCTTCTATGACCGCCTCACCAACGTTGATGCCGACGGCAACCCCCAGCCAATGCTCGCGACCTCGTGGGAATTCAGCGACGACGGCAGCTCGCTCACCTTCCATCTGCGCGAGGGGGTGGTGTTCCATGACGGAGCGCCGTTCAACGCCGAGGCGGCAAAGCTGAACCTCGACCGGGCACGCAATCCGCAGTCGGCACCGGCCACGTTTGTCGACCTGCTCGCCGTCGAGAGCGTCGATGTGGTCGACCAGTACTCGGTGCGGTTGAACCTCTCGGCACCCGGCGGCGCCCTGCCGATGCTGCTCGGCGATCAGGCGGGCATGATGATCTCCCCCACCGCCATGGACAACGAGGACATCGGCACCATGCCAGTCGGGGCCGGCCCGTTCGTGGCTACCGAGTTCCGCGTCGACGAGGTGATGTTCGCCGACGCCTTCGACGACTACTGGAACCCCGAGCTCCCCAAGGTCGACAAGCTCGAGCTGCGGTACATCCTCGACCCGCAGACCCGCCTGAATGCCATTTCGAGCGGCGAGCTGCACGGCGGGTTCATGGACGTGGTCACCCACTCGCGTGACGATGCCATCGAGCTCGGCTTGGTGATCACCGAGAGGGTCTCGACCGGCATGTTCCAGCTGTTCCTGAACACGGAATTGGTGCCCGAGTTCGCCAACGTCAATGTTCGGCGCGCCATGGCGATGGCGATCGACCAGCAGGCGTTCAGCGATGCGCTGCACCACGGCGAGTGCACCCCGTCTGATCAGGTGTTCAGCAAGGGCTGGTGGGCCGCGAACCCCGACATCGACGCCGACTACTACCCCTACGATCCTGCTGCCGCCCGCGCCTTGCTCGAAGCCGAGGGCGTTACCGACCTCGAGTTCACCTCGATAACGGCCAACCTGCCGCCATTCGTCGCCATGTCCGAGGCAGTCGCAGGGTTCTTCGCCGAAGTCGGCATCACGATGAAACCCGCGGCGACGCCGATACCGGAGCTCATCGCGGGGTTCATCGTGAACAAGACCGCCGAGGCGTACTTCTCGGTGAACCCAGGTGCGGTCGATCCGGCGAAACTGGTCGGCACCATCTGGCTGCCGCCCAGCCCGTTCAATCCGGGCGGCTACGAAGTGCCGGGGCTGTTCCCGCTGCATCTCCAGGCACAGTCGGGCACGACCCCCGAGGAGCGTGCCGGCGCGTACCACGAGATGGCGCAGCTGCTGGCCGACGAGCAGCCCACGATCGTCTTCTGCACCCCAGCAAATCTGATGGTGCACCGCCCCGAAGTCGGCGGGGTGCAGATACTGGCCACCCAGACAGACGTGGACGTGTCCCAGATCTACTTCGTCGAGTAACCGGACTCGATTGACACAGCCCGATGCTGCGCTTGGCCGCCCGACGGCTGCTGAAGGTCATCCCGCTCCTGCTGCTGGTGAGCTTCATCTCCTTCGGGCTGCTGAACCTCGTGCCCGGCGATCCCGCGGTGCAGATCGCGGGCGAATTCGCCACTGAGGAACAGATCGAGGACATTCGCGCAGGACTCGGTCTCGACCGCCCGTGGCCCGTCCGCTACGCCTCGTGGCTCGGCGACGCGGTGCGGGGCGACTTCGGCGTGTCGCTGTTCTCGAAGGTGTCAGTGGCAACCCAGATCTGGGACCGACTGCCGGCCACGCTGTCGCTGATCGGGTTGTCGTTGGCGATCTCGGCGCTGATCGGGGTGCCGGCGGGCACCTTCGCCGGCTGGCGCGAGGGCACGGTGCTCGACCGTTTCCTGACGATGGGAACCACTGTGGGAGTTGCCGTGCCGGTCTTCGTTGCCGCTCCGGTGCTGGTCCTCATCTTCGGCATCAAGCTGGACTGGCTGCCTGCCACCGGCTATGTGCCGATCACTGCGAACCCCATCGACTGGGCGCGCAGCCTGATGCTGCCGGCAATCGCCCTGGCCCTGACCGGGGCGGCGGAGATCGCCCGTCAGACACGTGCCGGCGTGATCGACGTCAAGAAGCAGGACTTCGTGCGGACAGCTCAGGCCAACGGGCTCGCGACGTGGCAGGTGCTGGGCAAGCACACGCTCAAGAACGCCATGATTCCCGTCATCACCGTGATCGGCCTGCAGATCGGGCGGCTGTTCGGCCTGTCGGTGCTGATCGAGCAGATCTTCAATATTCCGGGCCTTGGCAGCCGCCTCATCGCGGCCGTGTTCGAGAACGATGTGCCCTTCATCCAGGGAACGGTGCTGATACTCGGGACCGTGATCGTGCTGGTGAACGCCGCTGTGGACATCTCCTACGGCTATTTCAATCCCAGAGTGCGGGCAGCAACATGACCGTCACCGATCACGACATGCCCAGCACCGCAATGGAATCTGCGACGACCGAATCGAGGAGGGCGCGCTTCCTGCGTCGGTTCCGCCGGCAGGGCTGGGCAATCGGGGCGCTGGTGTTCCTCGTCATTGTCGCCATCAGCGCAATCTTTGCCCCGTGGGTGGCCCCGCACGACCCGCTCAGCCAGAGCCTCACAGACAGCTTCGCCGGGCCGGGCAGCGACTACTGGCTCGGGGCCGACCGGCTCGGCCGCGACACGCTCTCCAGACTGATCTTCGGTGCCAGGTACTCGTTGCTCGCTGCAGCGCAAGCGGTGCTCGTGGCAACCGTGCTCGGCGTCCCCATCGGCGTGATTGCGGGCCTCGTCCGGGGCAAAATCGACGCCGTTGCCTCGCTGGTCGCTGACGCAGTCCTGTCGATCCCGGCCATCGTGCTCGCGCTGGCAATCATCGGCGTTCTGCGGCCCAACCTCACCAACGCGATGATCGCCATCGGCATCGTGTACGCGCCGAGGTTGTTCCGGGTCGTGCGCAGCGCCGCCATCTCGGTGCGAGAAGAGACCTACATCGACGCCGCCCGGGCAAGCGGCGTCGGCATGCTGACCATTGCACGCACGCACGTGGTTCCCAACGTGCTCTCGCCGCTGCTCGTGCAGATCTCGCTGGCGCTGGGCTTCGCCGTGCTGGCCGAAGCCGGCATCAGCTTTCTCGGACTCGGCGTTCAACCGCCGGACGCCAGCTGGGGCGTGATACTCGGCCAAGGCACCGTGAAGCTCGAGGAGCAGCCGCTGCTGATCCTGTTTCCCGGCGCCGCCATCTTGTTGACGGTCTTGGCCTTCAACGTCCTCGGGGACGGTCTCAACGACTCGCTCGGACGGGAGATCCGCCGTGAGTAGTCATGGGTCTCCGGCAGTCGACCCGGTGCTGCAGATCGAGGATCTGGCGATCGAGTTCATCACCGAGCACGGCTGGCTGACGGTGGTCGACGGCGTGTCGTTCGAGGTGGGCCGGGGCGAGACGGTCGGGCTGATCGGCGAATCCGGGTGCGGGAAGTCGGTGACTGCCATGGCCGTGCTCGGGCTCATCGAGCAGCGGTCTGGGCGGGTCGCACGTGGCCGCATCAGGCTGGACGGTCGCGATCTGCTCGCGCTGGACAGCCGGGAGATACGCGAGATCCGTGGCTGCAAGGTCGCGATGGTGTTCCAGGAGCCGATGACCAGCATCGATCCCGCGTACACGATCGGCAAGCAGATGGTCGAAGTGCTGAGACGCCACCTGCCCATGTCCAAGGCCCAGGCGCGACAGCGCTCTGTCGAACTGCTCGACCGGGTCGGCATCACCGACCCCCATCGCCGCATCGACAGCTTCCCTCACGAGCTCTCGGGCGGGATGCGCCAGCGGGTGCTTATCGCCATGGCCCTGTCGTGCGAGCCGGATCTGCTCATCGCCGATGAGCCCACGACGGCGCTGGACGTGACCGTGCAGGCGCAGGTGCTCGACCTGCTCGCGGGGTTGCAGGCGGAGATGGGCATGGCGGTGCTGCTGGTCACCCACGATCTCGGTGTGGTGTCGGAGACCTGCGAGCGGGTCATCGTCATGTACGCCGGAGAGATCGTGGAGACGGCCAGCACCGATGAGCTGTTCGCGCGGCCCCGCCACCCCTACACCGCCGCCATGCTCGCAAGCCTGCCGGGGCTGCATCCCGACGAACCGCTCGATCCGATTCCCGGCATCGTCCCGGCGCGCCATGCGCTGCCGCCTGGATGCTGGTTCGAGCCCCGCTGCGAGCACGCGATCGAGCTGTGCGGTTCGGGCCACCCCACGCTCGTCGCTGTCGGCGGCAGGAGTGCACGGTGCCTGCGTGCCGATGACCTCACGTTGCCCGGAGTCGGGTCGTGAACACGGCGGGCACCGCGGCGTCGACGCCGATCCTGGAGGTGTCGGAGGTCTCCAAGTCGTTCCCAGCGTCCAAAGACGTGTTCGGCCGTGTCGTCGCCCGGCTGCAGGCGGTCGTGGAGGCGTCACTGACCATCAATCCGGGAGAGACGCTGGGTCTCGTCGGGGAATCTGGCTCTGGCAAGTCGACCCTCGGCCGGCTGGTGATGCGGCTCGCCGATGTCGACGCGGGCCGCATCGTGCTCGACGGCGACGACATCACCAGGTCCAGCGGGCCAGAACTGCGTGCAGCTCGCCGCAAGATGCAGATGGTCTTTCAAGATCCTCAGTCGTCGCTCGACCCGAACTGGCTCGTGCGCGACATCATCGCCGAGCCGTTGCGGGCCTACGGCGTCAGCCGAGCCGATCGAGTGTCGGCCACCGAGCGGCTGCTGGCCGACGTGGGCCTCGAACAGGCCCACGGTTCGCGCTACGCATCGGAGTTCTCCGGCGGTCAGCGCCAGCGTGTTGCCATCGCCCGCGCGCTGGCGCTCGAGCCGAACCTGGTCGTGTGCGACGAGCCCGTGTCGGCGCTGGACGTGTCCACCCAAGCGCAGGTGCTCAGCTTGCTCGAGACGCTGCGCGACAGGCGCAACCTGGCGTACCTGTTCATCGCTCACGACCTAGCCGTCGTGCACCACATCAGCCACCGCATCGCCGTGATGTACCTCGGCCGCATCGTCGAAGTCGGACCCGCCGACGAGGTGTACAACCGCCCCCGGCACCCCTATACCGAGGCGCTGCTGTCGGCGATGCCGAATCCCAAGCCCGCAAATCGTCGCCAGCGGATCCTGCTCACCGGCGAGATGCCGAGCCCCGTCGATCCGCCGCCGGGCTGCCGGTTCCAGACCCGCTGCGCGCATGCCATGGATCTCTGCCGCCAAGTCGAGCCCGAACTCGTGGCCTACGGCGACATCGAAGTGGCGTGCCACCTGCACGACACGGGACCGGAACTCGCCGGTGCCAGCGTGACGGAGATCTCGCGTGGTCGATCGGCCGGCAGCACAGCCCCGGCTTCATGAACCCCTCACCCCAGAAACCAAACCCAAGGAGAAAACTCACATGACCGTGCTAGATGAACAGCAGAGCGGCTTCCTCGCGGAACACGTCTGGGCCATCTTGGCCACCGGCCGCAGCGACGGCTCACCGCAGCAATCGATGATCGGCTACGTCGTCGACGACGACGGCCGCATCGTGATCTCGGCCAAGAGCTACACGGCCAAGTGGCACAACGCAGTGCGTCAGCCGTCGGTGAGCCTGTGCGTTCCCGACGGCCGAGTCCACCTGGTGGTCTACGGCACGGCCGAGGCCATCTCGGAAGATCCGCAGCGCGCCGAGCTCACCGCAGATGTCTTCGCCCGGCTCATGGGCAAGGAGCGGCCCGATCCCTCAAGCATCGTGCCGATGCTCAACGAGCAGCAGCGCACCGTCATCCGCATCACCCCGACAAGCGCCATCTTCCACGAGTAGCGCCCACCCGCCGCCATCGAGGCGCAGGGCACAGCAACATTTTCCGAAATAGCGAATTTCGAACAGAAGGAGCCGCCGTGACGGCCTACATAGACCGAGTCAAGAACGTCCGCGACTACATCGCCCTCCCCCTGCTGTACGACCACTGGTACGTCGCCGGTCTGGGCGAGGAGTTCACTCACCAGCCGAGCGCCAAGACCCTGCTCGAGCGATCGATCGTGTTCTACCGGACGCAATCCGGCGAGCTCACCGCGCTGCAGAACCGGTGCTTGCACCGCTCCTTCCCGCTCGCCGAGAGCACCGTCGTCGACGACGACATCGT
The DNA here is from genome assembly GCA_964484385.1 of uncultured Acidimicrobiales bacterium. Taxonomy (GTDB): domain Bacteria; phylum Actinomycetota; class Acidimicrobiia; order Acidimicrobiales; family Poriferisodalaceae; genus Poriferisodalis. The sequence goes on along the minus strand of CAZAFV010000016.1, from coordinate 4,088 downwards.
GTGCGGCTACCACGGCGCTCGGTACGGACCTGACGGCACGATCGTGCGAATCCCGTGCCAGGCGAATACCCCCAATCGGGCGCTTCGCACCTACCCCGTGCGCGAGATCGGTCCGTTCGTGTTCATCTGGATGGGCGACCCCGCCTCGCCCGACACCGACAAGCTGCCTGATCTCCCCTTTCTCAGCGACCCCGGCTACCGCTCGATGCTCGGCGCCACCGACGTCGCAGGCAGCTACCTGCTCATGCTGGAGAACCTGAACGACCTCACTCACTTCGCCTACCTGCACCGCGAGACGTTCAGATTCGACGACTCGTTCTTCGATCTGCCGACCACTGTCGAGCAGCGGCCCGAGGGGATCTACTGCAACCGGATCGACACGGATCCGCGGCGCGCTACGGGTGCGCTGCCGCCCGCGATCCGCGAGCGGGTTCGGGGGAGGCCGGCCGAGCGATGGGACGGCGGGATGGCGGTGTCTCCCGGCGTTTTCCAAGGCTACGCACCCATCATCGTCGGGGAGCCCGACACGGACGGTCGCGAGGTTTTCGAGACCCACATCATGCATTTCCTCACGCCCGAGACGGCAACGTCGGCCCACTACTGGTGGTCGGTCTCCAACGACTTCGCCCTCGACGACGACGCCTTCTACACCTTCATGCAAGGCCACCTCGAGAAGGGATTCGAGGAGGACCGCTGGGCCGTCGACAAGATGCAGCGTCTGCTCGAAGTCGACACGACGCCGTTCAAAGAGATGAGCGTCCAGGGCGACAAGGCAGGGCTGCTGTTCCGCCGCCGCATGGTCGACTGGGTCAACGAGGAGTACGGCAGCAGCGAGCCAGCCGCCGGCTGAGGCTCAGTGGCGCTCGATCAGCGCCAACGAGTTCTGCACCCGGGATTAGATGGGCCGGTCAGCGGCGGCGAGCGTCGTGCGCTTCACTGAGGGGGCTCGCTTCGCACGTCCCGTGCGACTGCCCTGACCTGACAGCGAGGTGCCATGCCCGCAATGCAGCCGACCGCCGACCAGTTCCGCGCCTTTCGCGACGACCCCCACGACGGACCCATTGCGCAGGTCAACCTGCTGAAGTTCCGGGTCAAGGCCGCCTACGGGCCAGATGAGCCCGAGCACGCCAACGACGAGTCCGGCGTCGCCGCCTACCAGCGTTACGTCGATGCCTTCCGGGCCGCCGCAGCCGAGGTCGGCGGGAGCTGCCTGCTCTACGGCCACGCCGAGCGCTACTTCATCGGCCAAGGAGACTGGGACGCCGTGCTGATCATGCACTTCCCCAACCGGGCTGCGTTCATCGCGACCCTGAACCATGCCGACTACGCCGAGATGCACCGCCACCGCGCAGCCGGATTGCTCTGCCAAGACCTGCTGACCACACGACCGGCCGTCGCAGCCGCCTAGCCGGCCACGCACAAGTCCACGAGACGCGTTCGATGAGTCGAGGTGACATGCATCTGAGCGCTTTCATCCAGGCGTCCCCGAATCATCAGATCAAGGGGATGTGGAAGCACCCTGCCGACGAGACGTCGTGGGGGTACCGGACGCTGAGCTGGTGGCAGGACCTCGTGCGCACCCTGGAGCGGGGCTGCTTCGACGGGATCTTTTTCGCAGACGTGCTGGGCACCTACGACGTGTACGGAGCGAGCCGCGAGGCTGCGTTGCGCGGAGCGGTCCAGATCCCCGGCATCGACCCCACGCTGCTGATCCCGGCGTTGGCGGCATGCACCGAGCACCTCGGCTTCGCGGTGACCGTGTCCACCAGCCACCACGCCCCGTACCACACGGCCCGGCTGTTTTCGACGCTCGACCACCTCACGGGAGGCCGTGTCGGCTGGAACATCGTGACCTCGTACCTGTCTGATGCCGAACGTCAGGGGCTGGGCAAGATCCTCGCCCACGACACCCGGTACGACCGGGCCGACGAGTACGTGGATGTGTGCTTGAAGCTGTGGGAGCAGAGCTGGGACGAGGGGGCGATCGTTCGCGATGCCGAGGCCGACACATTCACCGACCCGGCCAAGGTGCACGAGATCGACCATGCCGGCGAGTGGTTCACGGTGGAAGGGCCGCACATGGTCGAGCCTTCGCCGCAGCGCACGCCGGTGCTGTACCAGGCGGGAAACTCGGCACGCGGCGTCGAGTTTGCGGCGAACACCGGCGAGGTCGTGTTCATGTCGGTGCCAGGCAACGACAAGGGCGCAGCCGTCGTGGCGTCGCTGCGCGAGCAGGCCGCCGCAGCCGGCCGCGACCCCGGGCAGATCAAGGCATTGCAGGTAGCGCGGGTGGTGGTTGCCGAGACCGACGCGGAGGCCCGGGCGATGCGCGACGAGTGGTCACGGCTGTTCTCGGTCGACGGTTACCTGGCCCTGTTCTGCGGGTGGACGGGCATCGACGTGGGCGGCCATCCGCCCGACACGCCGATCGACGACATCGAGGCGAACGCGATCCGCACCCAGGTCGAGCGCTGGAAGCTGGAGGATCCAAACAAGGTCTGGACCGTCGGTGATGTCGCCCGGCGGCTGTCTGACACTGCCGGCGGGCTGGGGTTCGTGGGCTCGCCCAGCACTGTCGCCGATCAGCTGGAGGCATTCATGGAGACCACCGGAGTCGACGGGTTCAACGTGACGACGGCACCCGTCCCCTGGGGTTTCTCCCAGATCGTCGACTTCCTCGTGCCCGAGCTCCAGCGGCGCGGCCGGTTCCGCACCGGCTACGAGGGCACCACCTTCCGGGAGAACTTCTTCGGCGCCGGCCAACGTCACCTGCACCCCACTTACCCCCGCCCCCGCTGAAGGAGAACCAACATGAGTACGCCCGTCATCGAACTGTCGAACGACTCGGCCCGCGTCCGGGCCCTCGTGGTCGAAGCCGTCACTCAAGCGGCCGAGCTCATCGCCACCCCTGCCGCAGCCGAGCGATGGGACCAGCCTTCAGCTCTCGAGGGCATGACGGTCGGTGCACTCTCGGCCCACCTCGTACGCGCCGCCGGCGCCACCATCGCCTACCTCGACCGCACCCCGCCCGACCGGCGCCCCGACGGCGACTTGCTCACGGCGGTCACCTACTTTCACGCCGCGGTCGACTCTCCAATTCACGACCAGATCAAGGACGTCTCCGCCACGGAATCAGCCATCGGTCACGACGCCACCGTCGCCAAGTGCCGTCAACTGGCCGCGGACCTCGAAATACGACTGGCCGAAGAACCCGCCGACCGTTTCGTCGCCGCACTGGGCGGCCGACTGCTCACCCTCGACGACTTCTGTCGCACCAGGCTGATCGAAGTGCTCCTGCATCTCGACGACCTCGCCGTCAGCACTGGCCAGCCCCGCCCAGCCACCGACCCAGAGGGCGCAGCCATCATCATCGATATCTGCATCAACATCGCCCGAGACCGCAACGGCGACTGGGGCGTCCTCTACGCCCTGACCCGCTCAGAACGCGCCACCACCCCCGTATTCCCCGTCTTCTAGCCGCCAACCGAAGGGAACATCAGTGTCTACGAGCAACGCACCCACCGAGGCGCAGCTGGCACGACTGCAATCCCTGCCCATGGACGCGCCACTCGCGGCGCTGAACCTCTTCAAGCTCAACGAGCGAGCGCAGTATCAGCAGGGGGATCCAGAATTCGGTACGCCACTCGCTGACGTCAGCGGCGAAGAAGCCTTCGGTCGCTACCTAGCCGAGGCCGGAGCGAAGCTGAAGGACTTCGGCGGCAGAGTCGTGTTCAGCACCACTGTCGACCAGGTGATGATGGGTCCCGACACCCTCGACTTCGACATCGCCGCCGTCATGTACTTCCCGACACGCTCCGCATTCCTGGCGATGCTCGCAGACCCGGCGTTCCAGTCAAGCTCCCGTCACCGTCGTGCGGGCCTCGCCAAGCACCACATGCTGCACCTGGCCGGCGATCCCTTCGTCGCCGCCGAAACCATCGAAGCCATGCGACAGGCTCGGGAATCCGACAACCTGACCGAATACTCAAGCCTCGACGAACTCAAAGCCACGCTGTAGCCCTCATTGATCCCGGGGACTGTCCGGTTTTTTGTGTAACCGGCCGTGATGGTGTTCATCGGATGTGGTC
>CAZAFV010000015.1:29733-55556 GCA_964484385.1 uncultured Acidimicrobiales bacterium | reverse complement strand
GTCGAGGTCCACATCGATGCCCCTCCCTCAGCGGTGTGGCCCCTGCTCTGCGACATCAACGCACCCGCTGAGTTCTCTCGAGAGTTCCAGGGCGCCGACTGGCTCGACGCCGGCCCGGCGCTCGGCGCCACGTTCCGGGGCCGCAACGAGCACAAGGTGGTCGGCGAGTGGAGCGTTGTCTGCAAGGTCACGGCCATGGACCACGAACGGGCATTCGAATGGACTATTGGTGACCTCGACCACCCCGCCGCTCGATGGCGCTTCGACCTCGAGCCGGACGGCGACGGAAGCACGTTGAGATTCACCGCCCAGATCGGGCCGGCACCGTCAGGCCTCACCCCGGCCATCGAGCGCATGCCCGACCGCGAGGAGGACATCGTCGCCAAGCGCATAGGCGAGCACAACGCGAACATGCGCCGCACCATCGAGGGCTACAAGCAACTGGCCGAGGAGCGCCAGGCAGTCAGGTCGTGCGGGTGACTTTGGTGATCCCCTGCGGCGAGTCTGGATCCCGACCCCTGAAACCAGTCAGGTAGTAGGTGAACAGCTGAGCGGCAACGGCGGCGGGGATCGGGCTCAGCCACTCGGGAATCGGTGCGATGGGGATCGCTGCGTCAGCGAGCGCGAGCGATTGAGCGTCATCTGAGATCACTGCAAGTTTCGCACCGAAGTTGCGACGCAGGTGCTCGAGGAGCTCATGGACGCTCGGAAGTGTGGTACCAGAAGGAGCAACGGCCAGAACCGGGAGTCCGCCGGCTACCAGGGCGACAGGGCCATGCAAGAAGTCAGCGGCCGAGAAGGGCATCGCACAGACACCTGCCAGTTCCTGGAGCTTCAGCGCCCACTCGAACGCGGTCGCGAGATTGAATCCGCGTCCGATGACGGCGGCCGATGCATCGTCGGAGAATTGGCTTGCAGCGTGAGCAATCTGTTCACCGGCTTCGAGCACGCGAGCGACATCACCAGCGACGCGTAAAAGACCGGCATCGTCTCCGCCCAAAGCGGCGGCGATGAGCGCTATCGCGGCAAGTTGAGAGGTGTAAGTCTTGGTTGCAGCGGTCGCTCGTTCCTCGCCGGACCGGAGTTCGAAGCACACGTCTGCGGCCATGGCGAGGGGCGCGTCCGGGTGATTGGTGATGGCAACGGTCGGCCGCCGCTGGCACCGGGCTTCCCGGAGCACAGCAACGAGGTCAGGCGACTCGCCGGATTGAGAGATACCGATGACAACCGCTCCGTCGAGCCGCGGCGGCCGCCGGTACAGGGTGTAGAGCGACGGCGTCGCGAGCGCTACGTGGAGGCGGTGCTGGGAACCCCAGACATACTGCGCATACCGAGCTGCGTTGTCAGAGGTACCCCGGGCGGCGATGACCACCGATGCGATGTCGGGGGCACCAATGAGTGCGGCGACTTCGCCGGCGGCTGATCGGTTGGCGTCGATTACCCGCCGAACAGTGTCAGGCTGCTCATGGATCTCATCCCAGAGACTCATTGTTCCGCAGTGATCGAGATGCGGGCCGGGCGCGGCCGATGGAACGCCATGTCGACACCGCCGATGGGCGCTGTTGCACCCGGCACGATCACGCCGAGACCGCGCTCGCTCGTGGCTCCGGTGCAGCTCGGGACCGTCGCGGAATATCCAGTAGCCGTCAGAGCCGCGAACATGGCGAAGAACACGGCTTCCTTCGCATCATCGGGCACTCCGTAGTCCTCCATCGTCGTGACCCGTGCAGGTGCAAGCTCATCGACGATGTGCCTCATGAGGACTGGATTGCTCGTCCCGCCGCCAGCCGCGACAACCTCGGTGATTCCCCGCCGACGCAGGTCATCGCCGATCACCTTCGCAGCGTGGAGGGTTGTCGTGGCCACCACGTCGTTCGCTTCCACTGGAGCAACCGCACCGAGCGCCGCTTCCAGATAGTGAGCGCTGAACAGTTCCTTGCCGGTGGACTTCGGGGGATCCAGTGCGTAGTACGGCTCGCCCAAGAGGCGAGACAGCAGAGCATCGTCGACGTGCCCGTCGGCTGCGCGGGCGCCGTTCGCGTCATATGGCTCGCTCCCGTTGCTGGCCCATTGGGTGGCGATGTCAACCAAGGCGTTGGCAGGACCGATGTCATAAGCAATCGGCTCTGGCTCGTCGACGAGTGTGACGTTGGAGATTCCGCCGAGGTTGAGCGCAGCTCGAGGCCCTCCCTCGCGCCCACGGAGCAACATGACGTCGAACGACGAGGCGAGAGGAGCGCCATGTCCCCCGGCGGCAACGTCAGCTGCTCGAAAGTCGGCGATGACCGGGAGTCCGGTGGCCTCGACGATCCAGGCCGGCTGGCCGAGCTGGAGCGAACCCAACGCTTCCCGATGCTCTACCCAGTGGAACACCGTCTGACCGTGGGAACCGACCAGTTCGGCCGAGCCGGCGGCTAGCTCATCGTTGGCCCGTGCCGCCGCGGCGGCGAATGCCTGGCCGATCCTGGTATCGAGCTTGCAGACATCTTCCATCGTGATCCGAGCGGGCGGCAGTGCCGCCGCAATCTGGTCTGTCAAGCCTTCGGGATAGTCGTAGGAACCGCTTCCCACGATGCTCAGATTCACGACATCATCCGCGATGCCAACGTCGACGACGGCCACATCGATTCCGTCGAATGATGTGCCCGAGATCATGCCGATGGTCCGGAGCGGGCGGTTGGATTGCGTCATCGTTCATATACCTCGGTGCCGGCGACAAGGGTGGAGTAGATCTCGAGATCGAAGTCGGTGATGACGATGTCGGCAACAGCCCCAGGGGCGATGCTCGCGTGTTCGGGCTGCTGCAAGAGCGACCACGGCGTGAGCGTTGCCGCTCGTACCGCATCAACGAAGCTGACGCCGAGGTCCAGCAGCGAGCGAATGGCCTCGGGCATCGTGAGAGTCGAGCCCGCCAAGACCCCGTCTGACCGCCGGGCTACGCCGTCGACGACGGTGATGCTCTCGCCGCCGAGGGCATAGCTGCCGTCACCGCGGCCAGCGCCAGCAGATGCATCGGTCACCAGGACCAGGCGGGGTCCGGCCAAGTCGGTGACCATCTTCATGATGGTCGGGGCGACGTGAAGCCGGTCGGCGATCAGACCGACGAACGCATCAGGATGCATCAGCACTGCCGCCGCGATGCCTGGCTCGCGATGATGAATTGGCCGCATCGCGTTGAAGATGTGGGTGACGGCGGCGCCTCCCGCCTCGAAGCCGGCGAGCGCCTGCTCTTCGGTGGCCTCGGTATGTCCGAAAGACACGGTCACGCCGCCATCACGGAGTGCTCGGGTCATGTCGAGCGCCCCTGGCAACTCCGGGGCGAGCGTCACCATCCGAAGGTCGGTCACCTCGTCGAGCAGGCGGCGCGCAAGGCCTGTGCTGGGGCCGATGACATGTCGGCTCCAGTGCGCTCCCGCCCGGTCTGGATTGATCGCGGGACCCTCGAGGTGGATGCCATGGAGCCGAGCACCCGACGTGATGGGTTGGGCTCCCGCGATTGCGTTGGCCTGAGCGATCGTGTGATCGAGAGCGTCGGTGATGAGTGTTGCGAGAAAACTCGTCACGCCCGTGCGGGCGAGCGCCGCACTGGCGGCGGCCAGTTCCTGCCCGTCGGCAGTCGAGAAGTCGATGCCGGCGAATCCGTTCACCTGGAGGTCACAGAACCCGGGAACTGCGATGCGGCCGGTCCCGGCACCGCTGCCGATGCCGACCGCATCGATCCGGCCGTCGTCGACCGCCACGTCGCCAGGAACGATTTCAGCGCCGAGGACTGCGGCGTCGACACCCAGCTTCTTCATTGCTCGACGATCTCCGCGGCAAGGTGGCAGGCAACCAAGCGATCGGCCACGGCTCGAAGGGCCGGCCGTTCCTCCGAGCACAGCTCGGTGGCGTGCGGACAGCGGGGGTGAAAGGCACAACCGGAAGGCGGATCGGCCGGGTTGGGGATCTCGCCCAGCACCGGAGTCTCCTGCGGCGCGGCCTGGTCGTCGAGTCGCATGTGCGGAACCGCGTCGAGCAACGCCCGGGTGTAGGGATGGACGGGATCGTCTGAGACCTGCCTCCAGGTGCCGAGCTCCTGGATGGTGCCGACATACATGACAGCGATGCGGTCCGCGATGTGGCGGACGACACCGAGGTCATGGCTGATGAAGACATACGTCAGGTCGAGCTGCTCGCGCAATGCCACCATCAGATTGATGATCTCGGCTTGGACAGACACATCCAGCGACGACACCGACTCGTCGAAAATGACGATCGAAGGCTCGATGGCCAATGCACGGGCAATGCCGACCCGTTGACGTTGACCGCCCGACAGCTCTGTGGGATAGCGCGAGGCCAGTCCAGGGTCAAGACCGACCAGCCCGAGGAACTCATCGACTCGCTCTGCCCGGGCGGCCGGCGAATCGGCGAGCTTGTGGACCTTCAACACCTCCTCGACGGCGGTCCCCACCCGACGCCTGGGATTCAGCGACGCGTACGGGTCCTGGAAGACCATCTGGACACTCCTGCGAAGCTGCCGGAGTTCTTGGCCGTGCATGTGGGTGACGTCGTCACCGAGGATCTCGATCGTGCCCGTCGTGGGTTCATCGAGCCGGGCGATCAGACGGGCCAGAGTGGACTTGCCGCACCCGGATTCTCCGACGACTCCCAGCGTTTCGCCGGGTTCGATGCTGAGCGACACACCTCGCAGGGCTTGGACCGGGGCCGAGCGTCGGCCCCGCCGGAAGCTCCGGCTCAGCTCTCGAACGCTCACCGCCGGAGTCATGACGCAACCTTGATCGGAACCCAGCACGAGTAGGAATGGCTGGGCTCACCGGCCTCGACGGCAGGCATCGCGTCACACGATTCGATGGCGTGCACACATCGAGTGCGAAAGGGGCAACCAGTCTGTATCTCATCGAGGCTGGGCGGTCCGCCCGGGATCTGGGCCAACCGGTCTCGGACTTGGGAATGCCGTTCGGGGAACGCACTGAGGAGCGCCGCTGTGTAGCGGTGTCTCGGCGACGTCAGCACGTCGACCACTGGGCCCTGTTCGACGATGCGTCCGCCGTACATGACGACGATCCGGTCGACGAGGTTGGACACGAGCGCGAGGTCGTGGGTGACCCACACAATTGCCGTGTTCTTGGCGGCATGGAGTTCGCGCACCAACGTCAGGATCTGGGCTTGGATCGTGACGTCGAGCGCTGTCGTGGGCTCGTCGAAGATGATCAATTCGGGTTCCATTGCAAGCGCCATTGCAATCATCACCCGCTGACGCATGCCCCCAGAGAGCTGGTGGGGATAGGACTTCGCAATCCGCTGGGGATCGGGGATGCCGACATCTCCGAGCACACGCCGCACGGTCTCTTCCGCCTGCGGGCCCTCGGCACCGTGAGCGCGAAGGCCCTCAGCAATCTGGGCACCGATGCGCATAACAGGATTCAGGGCCGACATCGGATCTTGATAGACCATCGCCAGCCGCGAGCCGCGTATGCGCTGGTAGTCGCGTTCGGCGAGTCCGGCGAGCTCGACGCCCGCGACGACGGCACTGCCCGAAGTGACGGCCACATTCGGCGGCAGGAGGCCCATGATCGACAGCATCGTTATGGACTTGCCTGAGCCGCTCTCGCCGACGAATCCCACCTTCTCGCCGGGCTCGATGTCCAGGGTCACGCCTTGGATGAGATGTCGCACCTCACCGCCGCCCGAGATCGAAGCAGTCAGCCCTTCGAGACGCAACACCGGCCCGGCGGTCACGGCTGCGAATCCTCGAGCGCTGATCGGAGATGGCCGTCATGGGCCAACAGCAATGCCGCGGCCGCATCTGTATCGAGGCCCGCGGCAACCATGACCACCGCAGTCTTGGCCTGGCCGCCTGCGGCATCGAGAGCCCTGACGGCGTCGTCCGTCGACGCCCCGGTGATCTCGCTGATGATCGCTGCCGCACGCGCTCGGAGCTTGTCGTTCGATACCCGTACGTCGATCATCAGGTTGCCGTAGGTACGGCCGAGCCGGATCATCGAGATCGTCGACAACATGTTCAGCACCAGTTTCTGCGCGGTGCCGGCCTTGAGCCGGGTGGAGCCGGCCAGGAACTCAGGGCCGGTGACGATGTCGATGCCGACCTGGGCGAGCGAAGACAGCGGGGAGTCTTCGTTGTTCGCGATTCCCACGGTCGACGCACCCCGGGCCCGAGCAGTCTCGATCGCTCCGAGTACATAGGGGGTGCGTCCGCTGGCTGAGATCCCGACCACGATGTCATCCGGCCCGGTCTCGAGCATGGAGATCGCGTCGCAGCCCGCGTCGTAATCGTCCTCGGCTGCTTCGACCGCGCTAGCGACGGCGTCGGCCCCGCCTGCGACGACCGCGATCACTCTTCCTGGCTCGACGCTGAATGTCGGCCCGCACTCCGCAGCGTCAAGCACGCCCAGGCGTCCCGCCGAGCCGGCCCCCGCATAGATAAGGCGCCCGCCTGCTCGCAGACTGTCGACGATCACCTCGATCGCCGCAGTGATCTCGTCTGTGCGGGCCCTGACGGCTTCGATGACGCCACTGTCGAGATCGTTCATCGCTGCGACGATGTCGCGAGTGTCCCAGAGATCCAGATCCCGGTGGGCATCGCTTCGGCGCTCGGTCAACAGGCCCGCGAGATCCTCATTGATCCTGGTCATCATCGATTCTCCCTGGTGGGGTCGAGCGCATCTCTCAGACCGTCGCCGAACATGTTGAAGCCGATGACCAAGGCAGCGACGACGACTGCCGGCGCCGCGAAGTTCCACCAAGCAGTTGCGGCGAGGACGCGGGAGTCCGAGATCATCAACCCGAGCGAGGCCTGCGGCGGCTGAGCCCCGAGTCCAAGGAAGCTGAGGCTCGATTCGGTCAGGATCGCCCATGACAGGGCGAGGCTGATTTGCACGATGATCGCAGCGGCCACGTTGGGGAGGATGTGGACGACGAGTATCCGAGCTGGATGGAACCCGAGTCCCTCGGCTGCTTCCACATACTCCCGCGTGCGAAGCGACAGCACAGGGCCTCGGGCGACCCTCGCGAAGATCGGTGTGTACACGACCGCGATGGCGATCGCCGTATTGCGCCAGCCGGGACCGAGCGCAGTCACGATGGCCAGCGCCAGCAGGATCGCAGGGAAGGCAAAGAAGACATCTGCCACACGCATGGTCACTGAGTCGAATCGGCGGCCGAAGAAACCCGCTGCGAGTCCGACGGTGCTGCCGATCACAGCAGCGATGGCGACTGCGACGATCGAGACCTGCAGCGAGAGCCGAACGCCGTCGAGCACGCGCGACAGCACATCGCGCCCGAACTGGTCCGTTCCCAGCAGGAAGGCTCCCGACGGGCCCTGCAGGCGGCTCTCGGGATGCTGCTCGGCCGGCGGGTACGGAGTGATCCCCACGACGGCAACCAGCATGGCGACGAGATGCAGCGCCACGATGATCCCGCCGGCCACAGCGGATGGGCTCGCCGCGAGACGCCGCATCAAGGACTGAGGCGCACTCACTTGTACCTGATCCTTGGGTCGAGGCGCGCATAGAGAAGATCGACCAGCAGATTGACCATGACGAAGAGTCCGGAGATCACCAGGATCGTGCTCTGCACCACGGCGTACTCGCGCTTGCCGATGCCGTCGAGGACGAGTCTGCCGAGGCCGGGCATGGCGAAGATCTGCTCGACGATGACCGTGCCGCCAAGGAGGTAGCCGAACTGGATTCCGGTGATGGTGGCGATCGGGATGGAGGCGTTCCGCAGGATGTGGACGTACCGCACTCGCCGTGCCGAAACTCCCTTGCCCCGGGCGGTGCGGACGAATGGCTGAGTCGACGTCTCCAGAAATGCCGACCGGGTGGTGCGCATGATCGTTCCGCTCAAGGCGAGCCCGAGCGTGATGGCGGGAAACATCATCTGCTGGACATTGAGCCAGGGGTCTTCCCACGGGGCCGCATAGCCCCGCGCGTTCGGGAAATAGTTGAACCAGGATGCGAAGAGCGTGACGGCGAAGGTCCCGATCACGAAGTTCGGAACTCCCAGGCCCAAGAGCCCGAAGACTTGGATCGTGGCGTCGCGTCGGGTCCCAGCCCGAGCACCCGACAGCACACCCAGCGGGACGCCGATCACCACGCCGACGAGAATCGAGAGCAGCGCGAGCTCCACCGTCACCGGCAGGGCGTCACGGATCTGCGATGCCACGCTGGTGCCCGAGCGCACGGAGAAACCGAGATTCCCGGTGACGACGCTGCCCAGCCAGGAGAAGAACTGCTGGTAGGCGGGCTGATCAACGCCGTAGTAGCTGCGCAGCGACTCGATCTGCCGTTCAGTGAGAACGCCCGTCTCGGTCCCGAATGTTGATGTGATCTCGTCGCCCGGCAGCAGCCGCAATACGACGAACACCAGCACTGCCACGCCCGCGAGGGTGAGCACAGAGGCAACGAGTCGCACGAGCGCGTATCGCCAAGGCATCACGAGACCAGCCAGTCATCTAGTCGGCACTCTGGATAGCACCACGCCGGTCTGATCGCCCGGATTGGCGATCAGACCGGCGTCGGCCGGAGGTGTCATTCGACGAGCGACGCCTCTCGCAGGAACTGGAGGGATCCGGTGGGCATGGGCGTGAAGTTCTCGACCCCGTTGAGCATCCGGTACTCGAAGCCGTTGTAGATCCAGACCCACGGCGACGCCTCCTGCAGCGCCGCAGAGAAAGCGGCGTAGATGCTGACCCGGGCGGCCGGGTCAGTCTCGACCCGGCCCGCAGCCATCAGCTCGTCGAGGGTGTCCGACGAGTAGGAGGCAATCGCATTGAGGTTGCCGTCTGATGTCCAGTAGCGGACATACATCTGGTGCGGGTCGATCTTTCCGCTGTTGAGGGCGACCGCAGCGTCGAAGTCCGCTGCCAGCCACCGCTCGACATAGACGTCGGTCTCGAGTACCTCGAGATCCAGCACGATGCCGACCTCGCCGAGCTGCGCTTGGATCACCTGAGCCTCGTCGACTGCCGATGCGTAGAACATCGGCACGATGACGTTGAGCTCGAATCCGGCGCCCTGGCCTGCCGCTTCGAGAAGGCGACGAGCCTCAGCCGCGTCCTGCCGACCGCCGCAGGGCAGTCCATCGGGCGGCGACTGGTACGCCGGGATGGTGATGGGGCCCGTGACGGCACCCTCGCCGAGCGCTGCGGAGTCGATGACCTCCTGGCGATTGATCGCGCACGAGATGGCGTGGCGCACGGACTGATCGGCCAATGGTCCTCGGTTCGAGTTCATCATCAGCGCGTGGTACGCGAGCGCGGGGGTGCGAAGCACTTCGACGTCGCCGCCGGCCTGCACTGCCACCAGCGGATCGGTGATGACAGCGACGTTGACTTCGCCCACATCGACCGCCGCCAGGAGCGAGGCTTCATCGGGCAGCACCCGAATCTCGATGCCTCCGACCTGGGGTGCGCCCCGCCAGTGGTCGACGTTGGCAGTGAGCGTGACGGACTCGCCCTGCTGCCATTCGCCCCAGATGAACGGTCCGGTGCCGTCAGGTGCCGTATCGACAGTGCCGGCGGCGATTGCGTCTTCCGACATCATCGCCGCATTCAGATCCGCGAGCGACGCCAGGATCGGGGCGTCGGCCTGGGACAGGTTCAACACGACCGTCGACGCGTCGGGTGTGTCGACCGAAGCGATCGATGCGATGTTCGCCCGAGTGACCGCACCCGTCTCCTCGTCGAGGATCCGATTCAGCGAGGCGGCAGCGTCGCCGGAGTCGAACGAGTCGCCACTGTGGAACTGCACGCCATCGCGCAGATGCATCGTGAGCGTGCGGCCGTCGCCCGAGAACTCCCAGCTCTCGGCGAGGCCGGGACCGACCGACAGGTCCGCGCCGAGACTCAGCAACGTGTCGTAGACGAGTTCCAGGGCTTGCACCGACTGGAACGCCGTTGCCCGATGGGGATCGAGGACATCGATATCGGCAGCTCGGCCGACCACGATGACTCCCGTCGGCGCGGGCGGCGCTTCATCCGCCTCCATGTCGTCGCTGTCGTCGCCGTCTTCTGCGACATCGTCACTGTCGTCATCGCTCTCGCCGGAGTCGTCGGCCGCAGCATCCGGCGAGTCATCGGGCTGCTCCACCGGAGCGCTCGTGTCGTCGGCGGCCTGGTCGTCTGCGTCGTCGCCACATGCGGAGACGAACAACGTGAGTGCCGCCATCAAGGCGACCACCCTCGTCAACCAATGTGCTCTTTTCGCCATGTGGGACTCCCTCCAATAGTCTGGTCTGGACCTTTCAGCGGTGATCTAGACCATTGCATATTGGCATAGACCAATCTCAGTGTCAACATGGGGAGAGGAGGAACGCCTGCACATGACAGACACAGAGCGACTCCCGAAGTACTACCGAGTCAAAGAAGTGATCATGGCGGAGATCGACGGTCTCCAGCCCGGCTCTCCCCTGCCCGACGAACGGACGCTCGCCGCCTCATTCGAGACCTCCCGCACCACCATCCGCCAGGCGCTCCAGGAACTGTCTCGAGAGGGGCGCATCATGCGGCGCCAAGGCCACGGCACCTTCGTGGCGGAGCCAAAACTCACGCTGCCGCTCCGCCTTTCCTCTCACACCGAAGACATGCACGAACTCGGCATGGTGCCAAGCTCCCGAGTGCTCTCGGTGACCGACGAGTGCGCCGACGACACGATCGGCGACGCACTCGGCATCGGCACCGGCGACCCCATCACCGTCATCTCACGGGTCCGGCTCGCCGACGGCATCCCGCTGGCCCTCGAAATCAACCATCTCTCCCAGGCTCGGTTCCCCGGCATCGCCCGACTCATCAATGACCACGTCTCGCTCTACGAGATACTCGTCGACGACTATGGCGTGACCCCCGACCATGCGCTCGAGACGATCGAATCCGCCCCGGCCACTCCAGAGGAAGCCAAGCTGCTCGAGACCGAGATCGGCACCCCCATGATGCTCATGAGCCGCCAGTCCTTCGAGTCTGACGGCGACGCATTCGAATATGTCCGATCCGTCTACCGTGGCGACCGCTACCGGTTCGCCACCCGACTCGCCACCTGACATCGGCGATCGACAAATGCCAACCCGGGTGTTCTCGTCTCGTGATCGAGGCGAGGCGTTCCGCGCCGCACAGTCCTTTCTGGAAGCAGACCCGCTCCGCAACTGCGTGGTCATGGAGATCCTCTGCCAGCCTCAGCCAGGCGGAGACGACGGGCGATTCTGGTGGGTCGACGACGGCAGCCGAGTCTGCGGATTCGTCGCCCAGCACACGGCGGCGTCGAACGCCCTTGCTTCGCCCATGCACCCCGAGGCTGCCGACGCCGTGGCAGCGACCATCGCCGACTCTGGCGTCGACCTTCCAGGAGTCAGCGCAGACGCCGCCACGGCAGCCTTGTTCGCAGGCAAGTGGACCGAGCGCACCGACGGCGCCGCAGCCCCCTGCTATGCCCAACGAATCTGCGAGGCAGGGTCGCTGCTGGCGCCCAAGTCGGCCGAGGGCCGATTACGGCGAGCCGTCGAAACCGATGCAGACGAGCTGATCGACTGGCTCGATGAGTTCGGCACCGAGACTGGCGACCCGGTCCCGGACTCGGGCTGGCTCATACGCCAGCGTCTGTCGGAGCGTGAACTTTGGGTGTGGGACTGTGACGGGAGCGTGAGCATGGCCGCACGAACGCCCGCCGTCGCCGGCGTGAGCCGGGTGCAAGCTGTGTTTACCCCCCGTCAACACCGAGGTCGGCGATTCGCGGCCAACGTGGTTGCGGCCATCACCGGCGCGATCCTGGAAGACGGACTTCGCCCGATGCTCTACACAGATCTGGCCAACTCGACCTCCAACAGCTTGTACCGATCGTTGGGCTACCGGGCTGTCGAAGAGGTGACCCGATACCGGTTCCGCCGTCCGTAGCTCTGCCCGTCGGCGGTCGGGCCGGCGCTCTGCTATGCAACGGAGAGCGGAGTGAATCCCGCCATGCGTTACCGGGGGAAAGGGGGACGCCATGTCGGATTCGACCGAGTTGGATCCGCGGGGAACCAGGGCGGCGCTCGACGAGGCCAGCCATGCGCCGGGCGCGATCTATGCCAGCCCGGAGATCTTCCGCCGCGAGGTGGATGAGTACTTCAAGCGCGAGTGGCTGTATGTGGGACGGGTCGAGGAGCTGGCCGAACCGGGTGACTTCATGGCGCTGCGCCTGGTCGGCGAGCCGGTGCTGCTGTCGCGCGATCGCGACGGCGAGCTGCACGCCAACTACAACATGTGCGTCCACCGCGGCGTCGAGGTTGCGTACGGATCGGGCAATCTCAAGGCCTTCAGCTGCCCGTACCACGGCTGGGTCTACGGTCTCGACGGCCAGTTGAAGGGAGCCGCCTATATGGCCGACACGAAGGACTTCGACGTCGCGGACTGCGCCCTGACACCGCTGCGGCTCGACGTGTGGCGAGGCAACATGTTCATCAACTTCGACCCCGATGCCAAGCCGCTGGCCGACGCGATGGCCGTGCTCGACGAGGAGTTCTCATTCCTCGGGTGGGAGAAGTGCCGCCTGGGCAACAAGATCGACATCGACCTGGCGTGCAACTGGAAGTTCGTGCACGAGAACCTGATGGACTTCTACCACGTCGGTGTGCTGCACGCGGGCAGCTTCGGCGCCAACTTCAGCTTCGAGCCCGACCACGTGAACATCAAGCCCGACGGCGGTCTCTCGATCTTCTACAACGCCGGCCCGCCCACCCCGGGGGCCGAGCCGCTGCTGGGCAAGATGCCGTGGCTGGAGGACCGCCCGCACAGCTTTGCCTGCACTGCGTTCAGGGCGCCCAACCTGACATTCTTCGGCCGCATCGACTGCATCCGGCCGATGATCGCGTGGCCGATCGACGAGGGCCACACCCGGGTGGTCGTCTACCACCTGTTCCCCGAGGAGTTCTTCGACCGGCCCGACTTCGACGAGACGCTGAAGATCTACCACGACTACCAGATCCTGGTGCTCGAAGAGGATCGGCTGATGATCGAGTCGATGCAGCAGGCGATGAGCTCGCCCGCCTACCGGCCCGGGCGCATGAGCACCCTGGAGAAGGGCATTCACAACTACCTCAACGGCTACCTGGACCGCATTGTCGACGGGGCGACCCCATGACCGCGACGGTTGCGGGCGCAGCCGACGTGCTGATGCGCGACTACATGGCGTTGGAGCCCGGCGAGACCGTCGTGATCACCGCCGATACCGACAGCGACCCCGAGGTGTGGCAGGCGATACACCGAGCATCTCTGCTCGCCGGCGCCAATTCATCGGTGATGCTGATCCCGCCGCTGCCGTATCAGGGCCGCCTCGCTGACCCATACCTCACGCCGGCAGTGTCGGCCGCGGCGCTGGCCGCCGATGTGTGGATCGACCTCACCTTCCCCTACCTCGCCGGCTCGGAGCTGCACGATCAGGCGATGGAGGGCAACCACATCCGCTACCTGCTGGGTGCCGACCTCAACGCCGGGGGCCTGCTGAGGCTGTTCGGGCGGGTCGATCTCGACCGCTACTTCGCCGTGCACCATGCCTTCGACGCGCTGGTGAACGACGCTGAGGGCAAGTCCGTGCGCATCACCGACGGCGGCGGCACCGACGTGAGCTTCACGCTCGGGGAGCGCGGGTTCTCCAAGCCGAGACGAGCCGACAAGCCGGGCACAGTATTGGTGCCGGGGCAATGCACGCTGTTTCCCGAGGTCGAATCGGTGAAGGGGCGCATCGAGATCGGCGCCATCTTTCACGAGTACTACACCTCGCTCGCCGCACCCATGACGCTGGAGATCGACGGCCGCATCCGCGCCGTCTCGGGCGGCGGCAACGAGCGCACCGTCGCCGACCGAGCGCTGCGGCGAGCGGGCTCCGACGGCAACTACGGCTACGTCATCCACTTCACCCACGGCATCCATCCCACGGCCCGGGTCACCGGCGACTCGTTCATCGAGGACACCCGTACCCAGGGCAACAACGCCATCGGCATGGGCATGCCGTGGTGGGATCCCGGCGGCGGCGAGAACCACCCCGACGCCGTGCTGTTCATGCACACCATCGACATCGATGGCCAACGTGTCGTCGAGGACGGCGCCATCGTGGGCCCTGAGTCGCTGGTGGCGCTCGCGGCCGAGCTGCAGCCGATCGTCTGAGTCGCCATGAAACCCGCACCGTTCTCGTTTGTCGCCCCCGAATCGCTCGACGAGGTGGTGCAAGCGCTGGCCGAGCACGGCGACGACGCCCAGATCCTCGCTGGCGGCCAGAGCCTGGTTCCGCTCATGAACCTCCGGCTGGCTCGACCCGAGGTGGTCGTGTCGATCAACCGCTGTCACGAGCTCGACTACATCCGGCTTGCGGACGACCGCCTCGTCATCGGTGCGCTTGTGCGCCAGATCGACGCCGAGACCAGCCCGCTGGTCCAAGCCGAGTGCCCGCTGCTGGCCAAGGCGCTCCCCCACGTCGGGCTGCCCGCCACGCGCAACCGCGGCACTGTCTGCGGCAGCCTGGCGCACTGCGACCCGCTGGCGGAGCTGCCGGCTGTTGCGCTCGCGTTGGAGGCCGAGGTGGTGCTCACGAGCGCCGCCGGCGAACGTCGGGTGCCGGCTCACGACTTCTTCGTCGCTGAGATGACCACCTGCATCGAGCCGGGCGAGGTCGTGTCGGCGGTCACGTTCGCCCGACAGGACCCGGGCGAGCGAAGCGCCGTAGGGGAAGTCTCGAACGGGGGCCACGTGTTCCCGGTGGGCGGGGTGGCACTGCGGTGGGCCAGCTCGGACGGCGCCTGCACGATGGCACGCATCGCGGCGTTCGGCGTCGGGTCGGTGGCCCAGCGCCTGGGCGACGCCGAGCGTGCGCTGGTCGGCTCCGATCTCGGCCCAGCGGCAATCGCAGCCGCCGTCGCGGCGGCCCGAAGTGAGGTCGACCCGACCGGTGACATCCACGCCGATGCCGACTACCGGCGGCACCTCGTCGGCGTTCTCCTCGAACGCGGCCTGCTGGAAGGGGAGCGTCCATGACTGACGAAGTCGAGGTGACGGTCACCGTCAACGGGCGCACCCGCCAGTCCAGGGTGGAGCCTCGGCGGCTGCTCGTCGACTACCTGCGGCACGATCTCGGCCTGACGGGCGCCCACATCGGCTGCGAGCAAGGGGTGTGCGGCGCATGCACGGTGCTGCTCGACGGTCGCACCGCCCGCAGCTGCCTACATTTCGCTGTGACGGTCGACGGATCCGACATCCGCACCGTGGAAGATCTCGCAGACCTCGACGAGCTGCATCCGATCCAGGAGATGTTCCACCAGAAGCATGCGCTGCAGTGCGGCTTCTGCACTCCAGGCTTCCTGCTCACGGCAGTCGAGCTGCTGGAGCGCACCGCCGACCCCGACGAGGCCGCCATCCGGGAGGCACTGATGAACAACGTCTGTCGCTGCACCGGCTACGCCAACATCGTCGACGCGGTGGCCGAGGCCGCGGTGGAGCTGCGACGGTGGAGCTCAGCATGAGCGTCGACCAGAACGGCGCTGTCGGGCAGAGCGTGCTGCGCCGCGAAGACGAGTACCTGCTGCGAGGCCAGGGCCGCTTCGTCGACGACCTGCCCACGCCGCTCAACACCCTGCACCTCGCCTTCGTGCTCAGCCCCTACGCCCGCGCCCGGATCACCTCGATCGACACGAGCGAAGCAATGGCGCTCGACGGCGTGGTCGACGTGCTCACCGGAGCGGATCTCGCAGCCATGGTGAAGCCGATCGCCGCCCAGATCGAGCTGCCCGGCTACAGCTTCAACACCCGCGACGTGCTGGCAGTGGACGAAGTGCGGTTCGCGGGCGAGGCGGTGGCGGTGGTGGTGGCCGAGAGCCAGTATCTGGCCGAAGACGGCATCGAGCTGGTGGAGGTCGACTACGAGCCGCTTCCCGCGGTCACCGACATTCACGAAGCCACCGATCCCGCCGCCCCGCAGGTCAACCCGACCGTGCCGGGCAACGTCTATTTCGAGGGCCGGTTCGCCACCGACAATGTGGCCGCCGGCTTCGATGCAGCCGCCCACGTGATCGCAGCGGACTTCAACTCGAACCGTGTGACCGCTGTGCCGATCGAGCCCCGCGGGTGCCTGGCGGTGCCCGAGCAGCCGGCCAACCTGGTCTTCTACTCCTCGACCCAGATCCACCATCTGTTGCGGACAGCCCTGGCCGAGTTCCTCGATGTTGCGGAGTCGACCCTGAGGGTCGTGGTTCCCGACGTCGGCGGCGGTTTCGGCATCAAGGCGGCCCTGTACCCCGAGGAGTTCGTGTGCGCCGCGCTCGCGCTGCGACTGCGCCGGCCCGTCAAGTGGATCCAGGACCGCTACGGCGCCCTGCTCACCGACGTGCACGCCCGCGACAACCACTACCGGGTGGAAGCGGCGGTCGACGACGACGGCATCGTGCTGGCGCTGCGGGCCGAGATCCGCACCAACGGCGGGGCCTACTCGGCGCTGCCCTTCGGCTGCACGCTGGAGACCACCGGCGGCGCCCGCATGATCGTCGGGCCGTACCGGATCACCGAATACGAGTACACGGCCACCGCCGTGGCGACCCACACTGCGCCGGTGCTGGCCTACCGGGGCGTGGCCCAGCCGGTCTGCTTCATGGCGATCGAGGGCATCATGGACCGGATCGCCCGCCGGCTCGGGCTCGACCCGGCCGAGGTCCGGCTGCGCAACATGGTGCCCACCGCGGAGCTGCCGTGGACCAACATCGTCGGCGTCCGCTACGACACGGGCAGCTTCGTCGAGTCGCTCGAGATGGCGATGGAGATGGCGGGTTACGACGAATTCCGCGCCACCCAGAGCCATGGCCGACTGGTCGACGGCAAGTACCGGGGCATCGGCATCTGCAGCTTCACTGAGGTGAGCGGCACGGGCGCCCCGGGCTGGCGTGCCCGTGGTCTGACACGGCTGCCCGGGTTCGACAGCGGGACGGTGAAGGTGGAGCCCACGGGCAAAGTGACGGCCTTCGTGAGCCACGCCCACTCAGGGCAAGGCCACTTCACGACCTTCGCTCAGGTTGTCGCCGACGCGCTCGGGGCCCGGCTGGAAGATGTGACGGTCGTCGAGGGCGACACTGCCGCTGGGCCCTACGGCACGAACACCTTCGCCAGCCGCAGCGCGGTCACGGGCGGCGGAGCGCTGATCCGAGCGTCGGAGAAGGCCAGGCTCAAGCTGGCGCGGATCGCCGCGTTCATGCTCGAGTCGACGCCCGAGGACATCGTGGTCGCCGACGGCCGGATGCATGTCGCCGGCGTGCCGAGCCGAGGCCTCTCGTTCCAAGAGGTCGCCGAGACGGCGTACGCGATGAACACCAGCGACCTGCCCGAGGGCGAGAGCTTCGGCATCGAGGAGACCGACTTCTACGACCCGCCCCTGGTCACCATGGCCAACGCCGCCCACATCGCGCAGGTGGCCGTCGATGCCGCAGACGGCACCGTCGACATCGAGGGCTACGTCGTCGTGCACGACTGCGGTCGCGTCATCAACCCGATGATCGTCGACGGTCAGGTGATGGGCGGCGTGGCCCAAGGCATCGGCGAAGCGCTCATGGAGGAGTTCGTCTACGACCCCGACGGCGGGGTCCGCACGGCGACGCTGATGGACTATCTCCTGCCGAGCTCGGTGGACGTGCCCAACTACCAGATCGCTCACATCGAGTCGCCGTCGATCGACACCGTCGGCGGGTTCAAGGGCGTGGGTGAAGGCGGGCTGATCGGCGCAGTGGCAGCGCTCGTCAACGCCGTCGCCGACGCACTGTCCGATCTCGACGTCAACGTCAACACCAAGCCGCTCCGGCCCGCGCTGCTGTCACGCCTCATTCGAGAAGCCGGCGGCTGATTTCCCCGTCGCCGCGCCGCCAATCGCGGCGGCTAGAAGGTGTCGTAGTACTCGCGTTGTTCCCAGTCGGTGACTGCTGCGTGGAACCTGGTCCACTCGGACCGCTTGAGGGCAACGAGGTAGTCGACGATCTCGTCGCCGAGCGTGCTGCGGTGGAAGCTGCTGCGGTCGAACGCGTCGATGGCATCGCCGAGAGTGCGGGGCAGGAGGGGCCCGGCCTCGGCCTCATACGGCGTCTCGCTGGGGGGCGGCGCTTCGAGCTTCGATTCGATGCCGTCGAGCCCCGAGAGGATCTGGGATGCGAGGTAGAGGTACGGGTTCGCGGCGGGGTCTCCGGCGCGGTTCTCGATCCTGGTCGCAGGCCCCGGCGGCTCGTCGATGACGCGCAGCATGGCGCCACGGTGTTGGCGGCTCCACACAATCCGATCGGGAGCGATGCTGTAAGGCCGGTAGCGCTTGTAGCCGGTGACGGTCGGCGTGGTGAGCAGGCACGACTCGAGGGCGTGGGCGAGGAGCCCACCGAGATAGTGCATTGCCATCTCCGAGAGCGTTTCACCGGAGATCGTCGGGGCGAACAGGTTGCGGCCGTCGTCGACGCTGAGGACCGACTGATGGATGTGCCAGCCGGTCGTGAAGGTGTCGTCGCCTGATGGCCTGGACATGAACGTCGCATGCAGGCCGTGCCGTCTCGCTATCTGCTTCACCGCGGCGCGGATCAGGACTGCTTGATCTGCCGGCTCGATGCCGTCGGCGGGAGCGAAGGTGAGCTCGACCTGACTCGGTCCGTGCTCGGCCTCGATGGTCCTCGGCGGCAGGCCGAGCGCCGTCAGGTGGCGTTGGATCGGCTCGAGCAGCGGTTCGATCCGGTCGGAGTAGTCCTCAGCCAGCAGATCCCATCCCGGGTGGACGCGTTGATGGTCACCGGAGGATTCGTCGACGCGGTAGAGGTGAAACTCGATCTCGAGACCCGCCCGAAGCCGTAGCCCTTGGTCCGTCAGCTTCTGGTGCGCCCTGGCACAGATTCGGCGCGTCGACAGCTCGATCGGAGCACCCTCGACGCTGTACAGGTCACTGAGCAGCCACCCGGTCCCGTCCAGCCACGGCAGTACGCGAAACGTGGTGGGGTCGGGGATCATGCGCACGTCGCGCGCCCCCATGACCGAGGCGAGCGTCGGGCCGCCGTCGGGCTCCCAGAGGCTGAACGCGTAGTTCTGGCCGGTGTCCTTGGTGAGCAACGAACCCGGGAACGAGACACCGCTCCGCAGCGCCTGCGGGATCTGTGCCGCATCGAGCACCTTGCCGTGCAGCAACCCGTGCTGATCGGCGAACGAGACCCGAACGCTGCGCAGCCGCTTGTCGCGCACCTGGTCCTCGACCGCCGCCGCAGCGTCGGCCCAGTCGGCGTCCCAGCGGTCCTCCAGCGTGGGTGTGTCGCTCAATGGTCAGTCCGCCAGCGCGGGAGCCCACCCTGAGGCTTCGCGTCGTTGGGTCTCAAGATTGCGCCACGCAGCATCGAAGTCGTCGCCGGTGGTGACGCCGTCGATGGCGCCGGGGCCACGGAGCCCGCCGGGATCAACCGTACCGATGAGCGTGTCCGCGTCGGGCTGGCGGAGGGCGGCCAGGAACATGCGGCGATGAGTGCGGATGCCGGCATCGGTCGGGCTGAGGTGTTCGGCGGTGCGGTCGAAGATGGGACCGGGCGACTCGACCGCCCACTGATCGTGAACATTGATGTCGGCGCCCATGCCGGTGTAGGTCCGCTCACGCTGCTCGACCGGATCGAACCCCCAGCTATTCGATTCGTCGGCGATTGGCTGGTACCCCGGCAGGGTGACCTGGCTGATGCGCTGGCTTCGCATGACCTCGGCATCGACAGGGTCGCCGTAGCTGACGAACATCGAGTACCAGTAGCAGCGGCGGTCATCGATGGGGACATGCCACTGGAAGATGCTCATCTCCCGGCTCATCGCGATCGTGATGGCGTTGGGGAAGATGCAGTTCGAGACTCGGACATGGGTGAACTCATCCCGGTACCGGCGCAGCGTCCGGGACCGGAAGCCGAACGGGGTGGGTTCGATTGTGATGTCGGGCGCAGCGGCTTCCCGCATCAGCTCGGCGACGGTCACGTCGGTGTCCGCGATGGTGTCGCGGAACTGCAGCCCATAGGTGCCGTCGGTTGCGCCGAGGAAGCGATGCAAGAACGCCGCATGCGCCGGGTCAATACCGACCTCGTGGGCCTGCAGCCAGTTGCAGCCCCACATGCCCTTGAACGCGAACACTTGGGGGCCCGGCGCCACGAAGCAGTCCAACCCAGGAAGCTCGGGCGGATCGCCGTCGCCCAGGAAGGCCCACACGATGCCGTTGCGCTCGGCCACCGGGTAGTGGACTTGGCACACCCTCGTGTGAAACGTCGATGCCGGCGGCTCTGCGGGGGTCTCGAGACACGCACCGGTCACGTCGAAGAGCCACCCATGGAACGGGCAGCGCAGACCACCGTCTTCGACACGGCCATAGGACAGATCGACTCCGCGGTGGGGGCACCGGCGCCCGATCATGCCGAGCCGGCCTTCGTCGTCCCGAAACAGCACGAGGTCCTCCCCCAGCAAGCGAACCGGGACCACCGGCCGGTCGCTGTCGAGTTCCTCCGTGAGGGCCGCCGGCTGCCAGTACCGGCGAAGCACGTCGCCACCCGGAGTTCCCGGGCCGCTCTCGGTCAAGAGTCGGTTCTCATCCGCACTCACCATGCGAGCCTCCCCCAGCCGTGAAATCTGAGACAACGATGCCATGGGCCAACCGCTGCGCCAAGGCCACGCCGTCGAGCCAAGCTCACTGCGGCACAACCGCCTGTGGCCCTCGTAGGCGTCCAGACGAGCGGTAGTTTCGACAACGAGCCAGACCGATCAGCCACAGCAGGCCAGAGTGGGGGACGCGATGCCGAAGCACCTGACCGACGCCCAGGTCGGCCACTACCGCGACCGGGGCTATGTCTCGCCGGTCGATCTTCTGACCGAGAGCGAGGCCGCCGAGGCGCGAGCGAAGCTCGAGGCCTACGAGGCCGAAAGCGGCGGCCCGCTCGCCGGCGCTGAGCGTGCAGGCGGCCATCTGCTGTGGACGTGGCTCGATGAACTCATGCGCCACGAGACCCTGCTCGACGCGGTCGAGGATCTGATCGGCCCCGACATCCTGTGCTGGAACTCGATCTTCTGGATCAAGGAGGCGGGTTCGCCCAGCTACGTCGGCTGGCATCAAGACCTCGAGTACTGGGGGCTCGACAACGACGAACTGGTCAGCGCGTGGGTCGCGCTCACACCAGCTTCCGAGGCAGCCGGTGCGATGTCGGTTCTTCCCGGAAGCCACCGAGAACTGCTCGGCCACGACGAGACCTACCACGCGGACAACATGTTGACGCGGGGCCAGGAACTCAAGATCGACGTCTCCGAGCGAGAGGTCGCCTCGATGGCACTCGAGCCCGGCCAGATGTCGATGCACAACGTGCGGCTCGCCCACGGATCGGGGCCGAACACCACCGACGACCGTCGCATCGGCGTGTCGCTGCAGTACATGCCGACCCGGACCAAGCAGCGCCTCGTCGACTGGGACTTCGCCACCCTCGTCCGCGGCACTGACCACTACGGAAACTTCGAGCTGACACCGCGACCACAAAGAGACTTCGATCCGGTCGCTGTCGAGTTCCATCAGCGAGCCGGCGTGGCACTGCGCGAACTCCTCTACCAGGGTGCCGAGCGTCCCCCCGAACGGGCCCCGACGCTGTAGCTGCTGTTCGTATCGGAGGGAGACTGTCTTTCCGCAGGTCAGAGGCGGGGTTGAGTCTCCGGCTCCCACCGGTTCGCCCAGTTCATGTCCCTCATGGGCACGTCCGCAAGCCGAGTTCGTCGAGGTCGTTGTCGGCGACGTCAAGCAACTCTGCCGGTATGCATCCGGTGAACTCGTTGCTGGAGAGGTACAGCACTGCCAAGTCGGGCAGATCGTTCAGGTATGCCGGGATCGTGCCGCTGAGCTGGTTGTTGTCGAGGTGAAGCTGTTCCAGCTTGGCCAGCCTGTCCAGCGATGAGGGGATCGAGCCGCTGAACTGGTTGTTGTCCAGCCGCAGTTGTTCGAGGTTGGTCAGGTTGGCCAGTTCGGGCGGGATCGGGCCGCTGAGCTGGTTGCGATTCACGCTCAGGTAGGTCAGCTCGGCCAGGTTGCCGAATTCTGTCGGGATGGCGCCGGTCAGCATGTTCTGATCGAGGATCAGCCGTTCGAGGCTGGCGAGGCTGCCCAGACTCGTCGGGATCTCCCCGGTCAGACGGTTCCTGTCGAGATACAGGCGCTCCAGACTGGTCAGGTTGCCCAGCTCTGCGGGAATCTCTCCCGTCAGCCGGTTGCCAAACAGGTACAGCCGTTCGAGATCGGACAGGTTGCCGAGCTCCGCCGGTATCTCGCCGGTGAGATCGTTGTCGTAGAGGTACAACGACTCCAGCCGGGCGAAGCTGCCGAATGCCGCGGGTATCTCGCCGGTGAGGCGATTGCCGTCCAGCCCCAGCACAACCAGATTGGACAGGTTGTTCAGCTCCCGCGGTATCTCGCCGGTGAACTGGTTCTGGCGGAGCCACAGATACCTCAGACCGGTGAGGTTGCCGAGTTCGGCGGGGATGGTGCCGGTCAGTTCGTTCTCGTCGACGTCGAGGGTTCTGAGGTTGACAAGGTTGCCCAGCTCGACGGGGATGGTTCCGGTCAGTTCGTTCTGCCACAGCTCCAGATTGGTGAGATTGGTCATGGCGCCGAACTCGGGGGGTATCGGGCCGCTCAGCATGTTGCGGTTCAGCGACACCACACGCAGTTCAGCGGATTCGGTCAACTCGATCGGTATCGGCCCGGTCAGGTCGTTGCCGTCGAGGTCGAGAACGCTGAGCCTGGCCATGCCGCCGAGCTCGCCGGGAATCTCCCCGCTGAGGTCGTTGTCCACCAGCGTCAGCACCCGCAGGTCGCCCAGTCGAGCCAGTGCTGGCGGTATCGGGCCGGTCAGGTCGTTGTTCCCCAGGTGCAGCGAGCGCAATCTGGACAGCCGGGCCAGTTCCGGCGGTATCGACCCGCTCAGGTCGTTGCTGTTGAGGTACAGGACGAGCACACAGCCGTCGCTGTCGGTGGAGACGCCGAACCACTCATCGATGGGAGCGGTATCGCTGAGCCAGTTGACGCTGTTCCGCCAGTCGGCGCCGCCGGCAGCGTCGTAGAGAGCTACCAGCGCCTCACGGTCGCCCGCACAGGCCGTCGGTCCGCCGGGCAGCCGCACCAAATCGGACCACGGCGACCACTTCGGCTCGCCATAACGGTGATCGCTGGTGCCGACGATGAACCAGTACGACGCACCGGGAGTCAAGTGCGCAACGACATGCGACGCCTGGCCGCTGTTGGCCACGCTCACCGACGTGAACGCAGCCATCCATTCCCTGCCGGCTGCCACAGCGGCGTCATAGTCGGCCTTGGAGATCCAGCCGATCCGGAGGTAGTTCCCGTCCTCGACGGGATCCCACTGGACGACGACTTCGCCGGCTTGCGACCCCACGACCGCTTGCGGCTTGGCCTGTGCGGTCGGGGCCGGCTGGGCTGCTGCAGTCGAGGCGCTGGAGGCGACGACGGCAAACAAGACGGCCGCTGCCAGCGCCAGCAGCGGACGCGGCATCAGGGGCGACGGTCGCCGTGCGCCAGCGTTGGCTCGTCTGAGATGCGCAGTCATGATGCTCCTCCTCATGGACCCGCCGATGCTAGGGCGAGAGCGAATTCCGGCGAGCATCCCATCACCTCGACGATCACCTCATTCGCGAAGACCCTTGGTGCCGGTGACCTCAAGGGGTGCGTCGATGCGGCAGCCCGTCCGAGCTCCTCGGCCAGCACGCACAGGTCAGCGAGCCCAGCACCGACGCCGCGGATGTCGGTGGGGAGCGCCAGCGCGGTCGAGCCGAGCGTGGGGAATCAAGCCGATAGTTCCCCAGAAGGTTCTGCGTGGTGTCGGAGGGGGGACTTGAACCCCCACACCCTTTCGGGCACTAGATCCTTAATCTAGCGCGTCTGCCAATTCCGCCACTCCGACTGAGAGCCCCAAAACCGGCCGTTGGGCAGCCATTTCGGGGCGCATCAGCATAGCGCTGCAGGGTCAGATATTCGGCGGGGATCAGACCTTGCTGATCGCCGTTGCGAGGGCGTCGAGACGCACCGGATCCAGCTCGCCTCGCCACGACCACACCACGATGTCGACCCCCGCGTCGAAGAAATCCTGCGCGCCCGCGACTGCCTTGTCGACATCGCCACCGGCCTCGAAACCGAGGTGGATCGACCGGTCGATCTCGGCCTCGTCACGCCCGACGCGCTCGCAGTGCACTCGCAAGACGTCGTCGAGCTCCCGCCACGCCGCGACATCGGGAGGGAATGTCATGTCCCACTGGTCGGCGTACTTCGCCGCCGTTCGCAGCGTCCGCACCCGGCCCTGCCCGCCGATCACGATCGGGATGCGCTCCTGGATCGGCTTGGGCTCGCACCAGGCGTCGGTGAGCTCGAAGAACCGGCCCTTGTGGGTGGTCGTCGTCTCGGTCAACAGCTTGACGATCACCTCCATGCCTTCCTCGAGCCGGTCCGACCGGTCGCGCAGCGGCCCGAGCTCGATGCCGTACGCATCGCTCTCCATGAAGTTCCAGCCGGCGCCCATCCCCAACTCGAAGCGGCCGTTCGAGATGTGGTCGAGCGTGGCTGCCATGTTCGCCGTCACCGCCGGATGACGGTGGTGCATGCCGTTCACCATCGCGCCGAGGCGGATCCGGGTAGTGGCCTGCGCCAAGCCCGCGAGCATCGTCCAGCCCTCCAGGTTGGGACCGTCGTAGGGGGGCGCTAGGGGATAGAAGTGGTCCCAGTTCCACGCCGACTCGAACACCTCGATCTCATCGGCGGCCTGCCAGATGGCCAGGTACTCGGGCCACGTGGCGTGGTGCGGCGGTGTCTTAATTGCGTGACGTCCCATGAGGGCTCCTTGTCGCAGGCGGCTCGAACCATACGTGCCGAGGCCGCTGAGCACGAGGACGGCGAACCGATCTGTGGTGAACTCGCGACCTCGGCCGGCCTGGGAAAGGACTCCCCGCAGTGGCAGACAGCGTGGACCTGATCATTCGCAACGCCCGCCTGATCGACGGCACGGGCGCGCCGTCGGCCCATGGCGACATCGCCATCAACGATGACCGGATCGCCGAGCTTGGCGATCTGCGCGAGACCACTGGGGCGACCGAGATAGACGCCCGTGGCAAGGCAGTGGCTCCTGGGTTCATCGACGTGCACACACACGACGACCGCGCGCTGCTGGTCGACCCGTTGATGGCGCCCAAGGTCAGCCAGGGCGTGACCACCGTCGTCACCGGCAATTGCGGAGTCAGCCTGGCCCCTCTGCGGACTGCCCGACGCCCGCCCGCACCGCTCGATCTCGTGTGCCCCGACGCCGAGGGCTTCTTTGCAGAATTCGGCGACTACCTCGCTGCGCTCGATGCTGAGCCTGCGGCAGTCAACGCGCTCTGCCAGGTCGGCCACGCCTCGCTGCGAGTGGAGGCCATGGACACGCTGGATCGCCCTGCGACCGCAGGTGAGATCTCGGCCATGCGACGGCGCTTGGAACGAGCGCTGGAAGACGGCGCCATCGGCCTGTCGACGGGGCTGTTCTATGCCCCGGCCAACGCAGCTCCGACCGACGAGATCATCGAACTGGCGCAAGCTGTCCGGGCCGCAGGCGGCATCCACACAACCCATATGCGCGACGAGGGGGACGGGGTCAGCGAGTCACTGGAAGAGACGTTCACCATCGGCCGTACCGCAGACGTTCCCGTGGTGATCTCCCACCACAAATGTGCCGGGCAGGCCAACTTCGGCCGCTCGGCAGAGACCTTGGCGCAGATCGATGCTGCTCGACAGCGCCAGGCAGTCAGCCTC
>CAZAFV010000015.1:0-29723 GCA_964484385.1 uncultured Acidimicrobiales bacterium | reverse complement strand
ACCCCTACATCGCCAGCTCGACGACGTTGGCGTCAGGACGACGACTCGGTGCCAGCAGAGTGCTGGTGACCTGGTCGGCGCCGCATCCCGAAGCAGCAGGGCGGGACCTGGACGAGGTCGCCGCCGACATGGGTCTCGACCCGGAAGACGCGGTCGATGCCCTGATGCCAGCCGGCGGGATCTTCTTCATGATGGACGAGTCCGACGTGCGCCGCATCCTGGCGTACCACGGCACCATGATCGGCTCGGATGGCCTGCCGCACGACGAATTCCCGCACCCGCGGCTGTGGGGCACCTTCCCGCGGGTGCTCGGCCACTATGCACGCGAGGAGGGCCTCTTCTCGCTGGAAGAAGCCGTGCACAAGATGACCGGCCTGCCGGCCCGGCACTTCGGTCTCACGGGCAGGGGGGTGCTCACGCCCGGAGCGATGGCCGATTTGGTGGTCTTCGACCCCGAAACGGTGATCGACACCGCCACCTTCGAGCAGCCGAAGCAGCCGGCCCGCGGCATCGAACTCGTCGTGGTCAACGGCCGGACGGTCTGGCGTGACGGCGCCAGCACCGGCGCGCGACCAGGCCGGGCGATCAGGCGAGGAGCGGTCCCGCCGCCGACACGCGAGCAGTAGGCCCGCGCCGCTAGGCGAGCAAGAGACCGAGTATCAGCGTGGTGAAGCCGAAGGAGACGGCCACCACCACCGTGATGCGGCTGAGGTTCTTCTCGGCAACCGTCGAGCCCGCTGCGGTGGAGCCCACGGTGCCGCCGAACATGTCGGACACGCCGCCGCCACGGCCGCTGTGCAGCAGCACCAAGCCGATCAGCCCGAAGGCCGACAGCAGGTGAATCCCGCCGACAATCCACGTCATCACGGCTGTCGAGGCTACCGGCACCCATCGCCGGGCCCGAGCGAGGATGGACTGACTACGGGCGGATCGGGTGGGTGATGGGGATGCTGCCCTTGGCGCCGGGCACCCAGCCTTCGATGATGGCGCTGAACCCGCCCGCTCCCCCGCCGGCACGGACCACCATGGGCGACCACGGCGGCAGCTTGCGCAAGCCCCCGCTGGTAGTGCCCTCCGACGAACCGAACACGTGCCCGCCGTCGGTTGGGACGCCGCTGTCACCATCGCCGTCGGCGTCAGCAGTGCCCCGCAGGTGCTGCACGAACGACGCAGGCAGACCTTCCTCGATGCCGCCCGCGCCGCAGGCGGCGAAGTCGAGATCCATCTGCAGCAGCGGGTCCAGCTCGTCGTAGAAGCGCTCTTTGGTCCAGCCCGAATCGGCGAACGTCGACATGTGCTCGGGCGTCATCACCACCATCGCCTCGGCCGGCAGCTTCCGGTTGCCCACGCACAGGAGCTGCTGGGCGAGCGTGCGGATCAGCGAGCCGGGCGTGCGCGACACCTGGTCGATGCAACCGACCGGACCATGCCCGGCGAACAGCGTCACCGTGTCCTGCCCGGGCTCGAACCCGCGGGTCACCGACAGCGGCGGCCAGCCGTCGGGCAGCCCCTCCTCGTCTTCGGCGAAGCACCAGCCCACCTTGGAGGGCGATCCGAGCGCCGAGCGGTCGATGCCGCCGATGCCGGGCTTGCCGCCGCCGACGTTGCGAATCACGAGCTGCAGAGCCCGCCCGATGGTGGAGTTGGCGCGATTGCCTTGGCCGAGTGCGTTCTTGTCGGTGTTCATGCCGATGCGCTGCCGGATCGGGCCGTTCACGATCACGATCGGCCCTGAGAACCACAGCGTGCACAGCAGGCCGTGCATGTTGAACGTGTCGGTACAGGCAGCTTCGACCGCGGCCAGCACCACGGGCAGGTACTCGGGCTTGCAGCCCGCCATGACGGCGTTGACCGCCACCTTCTCCACCGTGCATTCGGCCAGCGTCGGCGGCACCACCGCGACGATCTCGTCGGGCGCCCGGCTCGTTCCCGCCAGCATGGCGGCCACCCGTGCCTCGGTCGGAGGCACCACCGGCAGCCCGTCCGACCAGCCGCGGTCGTATGCCGCCTCGACGGGGTCCTCCGCCGAAGCCAGCTCCACCTTGCGGCTCGCGAACGACGTGGCGCCGAAACGCAACGCCAGCTCGTCGGCCAGCAATGGGTCCACTGACATCGAGCCGCAGCCCGGTCGCATTTCCGGCAGCTGGGCGCCCAGATCGTCGGCGCCGCTCAGCGCCTCCCAGCTCGTGCGATCCCAGCCCACGGTGCGCGCCATCTCACGGCCGTCCATCACCGCCATGAGCGTCGGCACAGTGTCGATCTCGTGGTGCCACGACATTGCCAAGTCGTGGTCGTGCACCACCTCGGAAGACTGCCCGCCGAGCCCAGCCATGAACTCGGGATCGTCCTGGGTGAACACCGTCAGGCGAGTGCCGCTGCGCACGGCGTGGTCGACGAGTTCGGCGAGCACGGGCTCCACGTCGCGGCAGGTGGGGCAATCGCGTTTCACAAACGCCACGAGGCCATCGCGCAGACTCGGCAGCTCGACGGCAGTGGACGGTTCTTCAGCAGGCACGCTGAGACTCTAGGTCTGAGCCGCTACCCGCGGCCTCCCGGCCGGCGCCGGCGCACGAGCGATCCGCTACAGCGGGCGCGCCGTGAACTGCTCGCTCGCCGTGGCGTAGGCCTGCAAGGCCACAGCAGGTCGGCGGCGCGGGTCGAGCAGGTTGGCGCCCATGGCATCGAGGTCGGCCGATGCCGGCATGACGATTTCCACACGCTCACACTCCGTCAAGCTCAGTCGTTCGCATTCGGTGGCCATGCGGCTGGCAACTCGCAATGCGCTCCAGCCGAGTGTTGTCGCGCCGAAGTCCATCGCCGCGGCAATCGGCATGGCCCACGGACGCGCCGCAGACGGCAGTTCGGCAATGCCCATCGGCGAGCTCACCACGACCAGGTCGTACGACTCGTCGCGCAGCACATCGAGGTTGTCGGATGAGTGCACGCCGGCATCGATGTACGCGGTGCCGTCGATCTCGACCGGCTCGAAGACCGCCGGCACAGCACAAGACGCCGCGACAGCCTCCGCAGGAGTCGCCGGGCCGTCGGCATCGAAGACCACCCGCTGGCCGGTATCGAGACCGACCACCGGCACACGCAGCCTTGGCCCTGCCGGCCACTCCCCCTCGAACAACCCGCGCACCATGTCGGCCACGTGCGAGGTCGGCACCCTGCCTCGGGGCAGCAGCGACGCCAGCGCTGTACCCGGCGCGACCTGGCCCGGCCTCGCCGCAGCGAGCATCCAGATGTGGGGTGCCATCGGCGCCCCGAAGCTGGCGGTGGCATCGCGTTTCGGGCCGCGCCGGGCCCGTGCCGCGCCGAGCAGTCGCTCGCCGTCGGAACTGAGCGGCTGACGTGTCTCGCGGCGGAACAGATCGCTGGGACTGAGCCCGGCAGCCACCAGGGCACCCGAGATCGACCCGGCCGACGTGCCGACGATCAGGTCGACCCCCCGGGCGTCGATCGCCCAGGTGTCCTCGAGCGCTTTGAGCACGCCGGCATGGAACGCTCCGCCGACGATGCCGCCGGAGCCCATCACCAGCGCCACGCGCTGACCCGCTCGGGAGCGCCCCGAAGTGGCTGTCTCGCTCACAGGCTGCAGCGCCCCCGACTCAGGCTCGGCTCTCGGCCACGAGCGATGTCGACTAGCTCTCGACGTCGCTGTGCTCGAGCATCCAGCCGATCATCGAGGGGATCGAACGCTTGCGGGCGCCGTTGCCCACGATCAGCCCGACGTGGCCGGCGGGCAGCCGCATCTCGGTGGCATCGTCGGAGCCGACCAGCTCATCGAGGCCGTAGGTGGACTCGGGCGGCACGATGTGGTCGCGCTCGGCGATCACGTTCAAGAACGGTGCCGTGATGTCGGCAAGTTCGAGCTTGCGACCGCCGAGCATCAGGTCGCCGGTGATGAAGCCGTTGCCCTCGTTGAACATCTCGACGGTCTGGATCATGGTGGCGCCGGGAAACGGGATGTGATTGCGGGTCCACGACGTCATGGCCTGGTACGAGCTCAGGAACTTGTCGTCGTCGAGGTGCTCCCAGAAATCCATGACCGTGCTGAGATCCGACGTGGGCGTGAGCAGCGTGAACGAGGCCCGCACGGCTTCGGCAGGCACGTTGCCCGTGTGGTCCATCAGGTGTCCGGGGTCGATGCCGCCCTTGCCGACACCGGTCATGGCCGCGGGCATCTTGGTGAAGTCGACCGGGGTGGCCATCACGACAAGGTTGCGGACGGGATCGCTTGGGTGGCCGGCCGCGTACAGCAGCGACAGCAGGCCGCCGTAGCAGTAGCCGAACACGGTGACGCCGTTGTGGCCGCCCATCTGGTTGACCTTGGCCACCGCCTGGGGCAGCAGCTCGTCGCAGTAGGTCTCGAGGGTGTTGTTGGCCTCTTCCTCGTCGGGCACGCCCCAGTCGAGCAGGAAGACGTCGAAGCCCTCTGCTACGAGCCGCTCGATGAAGCTGTTGCCCGGCTGCAGGTCCAAGATGAATGAGCGGCTGACCAGGCTCATCACCAGCAGGAGCGGTGGCCGCACGGTCGGGCTCTCGCTGCGGTAGCGGTACAGCACGGCCTTGCCGTTGCTCCACACCGCGTCGCGGGGCGTCTGGCCCACGGGGGCACGATCGATGCCCATGACGTGGCGGGTCAGGTTCCACCAGCGCCGCATGCCGGTCTCCCACATGTCGGCAAACGGGGCGAAACCCGTGAACAGGTTGAAGTCCGGGGCGTCAGCCTCCGGCGAAGCGCCGTTGGCGCCGTTCTTCGGGGCGGGTTTGGTCAAGGTGGTGGGGGGCATGGATGCTCCTTCAGCGTGAGGGGGGTTACAGGGCTGCCGGCTGTTCGGCGGCCGATCGGTCCGACTTGAGGGCTTTGTCAGCGACGGTTGCCTTGGCAGCCGACTTCTTGGCAGCCGGCTTCTTCGCAGCGGTCTTCTTGGCCGCCGGCTTCGAGTCAGTCGCCTTGCTCGGAACCGACGCTGCCTTGCCGTTCGTGGCCGGTGCCACATCGCCGGGCGCAGCGGCGGCCACCTCGAACACGAGATTCTTGAGACCCTTCAGCTCACGGTCGACTGCGGCGACCTGCTGGCGAAGCTTGCGAACATCGGTGGCCGCGGGCAGGTTCCAGAAGTGCAGCCAACGCCGGCTGGCCCGCTCGAACTCAGCAGTGAGTGCGCTGGTGACCTTGGCGCTCGCGGCCATGAAGTCGCGGAAGCCGTCCGAGGCGGTGAGCTGCTGGAGACCAGGCGCTACGGCCTTCTCCCACTCGTCATAGATCTCACGCCATTGCTTGGCCATGTTTGGTTCCTCCGGAATGCAAGGGGGGTGTCCGGTCTGATGTCACGAATCCCGGCGGCGTACCAGACACCTGCCGGAGCGAATTGATGGACTGATGTCACTAACGCTGTCGTCCATTAATTGCATGACGCTATGCAATCATATCTAGGTTACAGCGAGGTCACAAGAGCATTTCGCTTATAGAAATTGTGTGACACGCTGCAATGACCTGCTGGCAGGGAGGCAGTGGATCGGCTAGAGTATGAAGACAGCCGATGAACTTGATCGACACGGACCAGCAGGGCACGGGAGGCCCAGCGCAGTCCACGGGCAGCGGCGCTCGTCGCACGCTCGGGCTGCCTCGCGTTCGTGACGCGCAGCAATCCTGGGCGCCTGAGTCCGCCGACTGGGGCGACGAATGGGATCTCGATCACAAGGTCGCTGCCCTGTGGCGCGCCGCACGGCTGGGGCCGACCGTCGAACGGCTGCGCCGCCACGTGCTCGGGGGCGGGTCCCAATCAATCGAACCCGGCCAGTTCCGGGCGCTCGACGCGGTGGCAGGTCACGGCCCCGTCTCAATCCGGACGCTCGCCGACATCATGGACGTCGAGCCCAGCACGGTCACTCGGGCCGTCGTTCGGCTCGAAACCGACGGCCTCGTCTTCAAGCGTCGAGCCGACCGTGACCATCGGGAGGTGCTGGTGGAGCTGACCGATCTCGGCGCAACCCGCCACCAGTATTTTGTCGACCGCGCCTACCGCATCTACGAGGAGATCTTCACGGTGTTTGACACGAGCGAGCGAGCGATCCTTGCAGACCTGCTGGAACGCATGCTGGTGTCGACCGATACCGCGCTCGCCCGGCTCGATGCCCGGGCGCTGTAGCGCGAGATCAAGCGACCAGCGAAAGAAACCCCTCCGCCGATGACCGCCCTTCCCTCCGACGCTCCGACGGACAGCCGCCGACCGGCCTCGAAGCGGCCTGCCTCGCCGCTGCGCGCCGGCTGCCGGGCGGCGGGCTCGGTGGCCGAGTGGATCCGCGGGCACAACGAAGACGATCTGCCCGCGGTGCGCCAGACACCGGCCGCAGCGTGGAAGTGGATGATCGACGAGTGGTCGATCCAGCTGGAGCTGGCGTCGGCTCGCATGCGCATCCCCGACGGGCCGTTCCGCCAGCGGCTTCGCTCCGAGCTGGCCGAGGCCCGCAGCCTGTACGCCGAATGCGGCTGGCTCGACGACCCCGCTGCCTATCACCGCACTCCCCCGCCGCTCGACGGCGGGGTGCAGATCAGCGCGACCTCAGCCGGCGACGCCGACTTCTGGCACGTCCGCTTCGCCAGCGAATTCGAGCCGTGGCCCGGCGAGCCGGGGCGCGACCGCTGGATGAGCTACCGCCCGGTTCGCACCACCCATGCGTGGATGCTGCAGCACCCCGACCGGCCCCGTCCCTGGGTGGTTGCCGTCAACGGCTACCGCACCGGCGAGCCCGAGATGGACATGTGGATGCTGTACGCGCACCGCCTGCACCGGCGCTGGGGGCTCAACGTGATCGCCGTGGTGCTCCCGCTGCACGGCCCCCGGGCAATCGGCGTGAGCGGCTCGCGTGTCATTCACGCCGGCGCCATGAACACGGTGTTCACCGTGGCGCAGGGCGCCTGGGACATCCGTCGGGTGATCGGATGGGTGCGCGACCAGCATGAGGCGCCGGCCGTTGCCGTGTCGGGCATCTCGCTCGGCGGCTACATGGCCGCCATGACCGCGGTACTCGAAGACGACCTGGCTGCGGTGATCGCCGGTGTGCCCGAGAGCGACCTGGCGCGCGGCACCCGCCGGCAGGTCGAACCGCTGCTCCCGCCCTTCTACGAGCAGTGGGGGCTGTCGTGGGAGCCCTACGAGCAGATCCTCTCGGTGGTGTCGCCACTGTCGCTTCCCTGCAAGGTTGCTCACGAGCGGCGCTACATCTTCGCCGGGCTGCTCGACCGCTGGGTCCGGCCGGGCAACGTCAAGACGCTCTGGGAGCACTGGGAGCGCCCCGACGTGCTCTGGTACCAGGGCTCGCACCTGTCGTACCCGTTCGAGCGCGAGGTCGCTCGCTACGTCGACCGGGCCGCCGTCGAGACGTTCGGCCAGCAGCCGCCGGTGCCGCCAAGAGGCTGAGCCCGCTGGCGAAGCCGTGGCCCGAGCGGCCCGTGAGCGCAGCGAACAAGAGCGGGAAACGACAGGCTGAGCCCGCTACACCCGGTCGGGGTGCCCCAGCACAGCGAGGCGGTGCCGCACGACCTTTCCCGTGGTGGTCATGGGCAGGGCATCCACGAAGTGAACGTCGCGCGGCACCATGAAGCTCGGAAGGTTCTCGCCGACCCAAGCGCGGAGCTGGTCGGCATCGACGCGACGCCGCGGGCGCGGCACCACGAACGCAGCCACACGCTGACCGAACTCGGGATCGTCCACCCCGACGACGGCGGCGATCTCGACGCTCGGATGACGGCCCAGTACCTCCTCGACACCAGAGGGGAAGACGTTCTCACCGCCGGTCACGATCATGTCGTTGGCGCGCCCCGAGATGTGCAGCCGGCCGTCGGCGTCGAGACGGCCGATGTCGCCGGTGGCCATGAGCGTGCCCGCTCGGTCGCCGTCGCTCCCGTCGGTGTAGCCGAGGAATTGCGCTGTGCTGGCCAGGTGAACCCAGCCGGCACTGCCGTTGAGCGACGGCATGCCGTCATCATCGAGAATCGTCAGCGTCACGCCGTCGGGAGGTCGGCCCACCGTGCCGGGAGCTGCGCGCAGGTCGACAGGATCGGCGATGGTCCCGATGGCGGTCTCGGTGGAGCCGTACACGTTGTACAAGCGGTCTCCGAAGCGGTCCATCCATTCCCGGGCCAGGTCGCCCGACAGGACGTTGCCGCTGCTGAGCACCATGCGCGGTCGGCGCACCGCGTCGGGCTCGATCGGCAGGTCGAGAATGCGGCGCAGCATCAGCGGTACCACCACAAGGGCGTCGTAGCGTCGCTCGCACAGCAGCTGACCCACCTCGGCCGCGTGGAATTGCCGCCTCATCTCGAGAGTGCTGGCGGTAGCGAGACCGACGACGAGCTGGCTCAGGCCCCAGGCGTGAAAGAGCGGCGAGGCGATGAAGTAGCGGTCGCCCAGGCGGTACGGGACGCGTCGCAGCATGCCGACACCGCCCGTGCGCGTCGTCTTCAGCGCCCGCACTGCGCTCTTCGGCGCTCCGGTGGTGCCCGATGTCAGCAGGACGAGCTTGGGCCGGCGCGACGGCGGCGAGCACGGCGAGCCATCCGCTGCAATATGGGACAGCGAGTCCGGGCCGCTTCCGTCGGCCACGAGCACCGCGGCATCCGTGCCCGACTGGGCCACGACCTCGGCGAATTCCTCGTCGGCGACGATCACGGCGATGCCGTCGCGTGCGCACACCTCTGCGAGATTCGACGCAGGCAGCGCTGTCGAGAGCAGCACGGTGTCGCAGCCGGCGCGCTCGGACGCCACGAGCGCCGTCACGAACCACCGGTGGTTGCGGCAAAGGATGCCGACGGCGCCGAGGCTGCCGTCGGGCTGGGTCGATTCGGCGCGCAATCGGGCTGCGACGCTCGATGCACTGCGGTCGAGCGTGCGGTAATCGACCGAACCGGCATCGTCGGTGATCGCGCTGCGACCGCCGAACCGCAGCGCCGCGGCCGTCACGGCAGCAGCGGTGCCGAGGCCCCACTGCACCGAAGCCCACCAGCGCGCCGAGCCGAGAGCTGCATCGGCAGCCCCCATGCGCAAGGCGACCTTCCACATGCTGTCGCCGGCGATCATGGATCCGGGCACAGAGCGTCAGTCTCCGCCGGTGTCGAAGCTGCGGTACACGCCCAGCAGCGCTGCCTTCTGCTCATCGGTGAGGTTCGGGTCGGCCTGCACCGCCTCCACCACCGTGGGCACGTCGTCGCGGTCCATCAGACCGGCATACGACAGCAGCGTGGCTGCGCGCACGTTCAACGCTTCGGCCAGCGCCTTGAGCACGCGCACAGACGGCTCGTGCAGGCCGCGCTCGATCTGGCTGAGGTACGGGTTCGACAGCCGAGCCATCTTGGCCAGCTGCCGCTGGCTCAGCTCCATCAGCTCACGCTGGGCCCGTATGAAGTCTCCGAGCTGGTCGAATCCGGGAAACGGGTTCGCCGACCGCTGACCGTCCGCTTCGGCGGCGTCAGGGTCGGATGCGGCCATCAGGCCTGGGCGTCCTCGCTGGCCCGCTCCCAGGCTGCGGCGATGCGTGCGGCGCAGTCCTTGTTGGCCTCGTGCACCTGGCTCCAGAAGCTGAAGTAGGTGTCGATCATCTCGGTGGGCTTGGGCAGGTACTCCGCGAACGGGCTCGACGTAGCCGGCACGGCCGACAGCCAAGCCTCAGCGACGCGCTCGTTCATCGAGACGAACTGCTCTTGGGCAGTCTTCATTTGCTCGAGAGTGCGGTCCTGCATGTCGCGGATGGAATCGAGGACGGCCATGTGACGTACTCCTGGGGAAAGGGGGAAGTGCCGGCGGGGGTCACCGACACTGTTAGAAATAGTACCCACTGCGGGAACAACTTGCAACTTACAAATGCGTTGCCGAGTGGACTATTCGGGCGAACTGGACAGGGTCGAGGGAGGCGCCGCCGACGAGGGCACCATCGATGTCGGGTTGTGCCAAGAGCTCCGGAGCGTTGGCGGGCTTGACTGAGCCGCCGTACTGGATGCGGACCTGCTCGCCGGTTCCCCGGCGCATGCCGTCGACAACGCCACGGACGGCTGCGCACATCTCCTGCGCGTCGTCAGGAGATGCGTTGCGTCCGGTGCCGATGGCCCAGACGGGCTCGTAGGCCACCACCAGCGTCTCGAAGTGGGCCTTGCTGAGCTTGGCGAGACTGCCTCGCAGCTGCGTGCTGACGACATCGACCGCCTGTCCGGCTTCGCGTTCGGCAAGCGTCTCGCCGACGCAGACGATCGGTGTCATGCCAGCTTTAGCCACGGCCGCTGCTTTGGCGGCGATGAACTCATCGGTCTCGCCGAACAGCGCCCGACGCTCGCTGTGGCCGACGATGACGTAGCTCACGTCGAGCTTGGCCAGCATTGCCGGCGACACCTCGCCGGTGAAGGCACCCTGGACCTGGTCGTGGCAGTTCTGCGCGCCCAGCTTGAACTCCAAGCGGTCCGCGTCGATGACCGTCTGGCAGCTCCGCAGATCGACAAAGGGCGGGTGCAGGCTCACCTCCACCTGGTCGTAGCGGTGGCGGGCCAGTTCGTAGCTGAGCTTCTGGCAGAGCTGGATGGCCTCCAGGTGATTGAGGTGCATCTTCCAGTTGCCTGAAACAAGAGGCGTTCTGCTCATCGTCGTTTCCTCCGGCTGGCTCACCGCTGCGGCGAGTCTCGCAGGGCGGCGAGCCCGGGCAGATCGCCGTGCTCGATGAGCTCCAGGCCCGCCCCTCCCCCGGTCGAGATGTGATCCATGTATGGCGCCAGCCCGAATTGGGCCACTGCCGCGGCGCTGTCTCCGCCGCCGACCACGGTGAACGCGCGGGAATCCGCCATCGACTGGGCCACCGCGCGGGTTCCCGCGGCGAATCGCTCGTCTTCGAACAGGCCCATCGGGCCGTTCCAGAACACCGTTCGGGCTCCTGCAATCACATCGTCGAACTCGGCCGCTGAGCCGGGGCCGATGTCGAGGCCGCGGCAGCCGTCGGGCAGGCTGCGGCCCATCTGGCGCACCGTCCCGCCGGCATCGAGGGCGGTGATGTCGTTGGGCAGAACGATGCTGGCGCCGCTCCCGAGCAGGCGTTCGCAGGTCTCGATGAAGTCGGGCTCGCACAGCGATTCGCCGATCGGGTGACCCAATGCGGCCAGGAAGGTGAAACACATGCCGCCGCCGATGACCAGCGTGTCGACGACGTCCAGCAGCGCTTCGACCACGCCGAGCTTGTCGCTCACCTTGGCGCCGCCGAGCACCGCCACAAACGGCCGCTTGGCGTCGGTGCGCAGGCCGCCGAGCACGTCGGCTTCCCGCTGCAGCAGTCGGCCCGCGGCGCTCGGCAGGTGCTGTGGCGGCCCCACGATGGAGGCGTGCGCCCGATGGCTCGCACCGAACGCGTCGTTCACGTAGCCGTCGAACGCAGCCGGAGCTGTACCCGCTGGCGAACCGCCGAACGGGACAAAGAGGCCGCCGGAGACGAGCGCCTCCACGAAGGCCGGATCGTTGGACGTCTCTCCCGGGCTGAAGCGGAGGTTCTCGGCCAGCGCGACGCCGGGGGCCAGCTCCGCAAGACGTTCCGCCGCAGGGGCCAGCGAGTAACGCTCATCTGGGACGCCTGACGGCCGACCCAGGTGCGAGCAGGCGGTGACGGAGGCTCCGCGCTCCGTCAGCCAGCGCAAGGTCGGCAATGCCGCCCGGATGCGCAAGTCGTCCGCGATCTCTGGCCGACCGTCCCCGCCGTCACGCAGTGGAACGTTGAAGTCGCACCGAACCAGGATGCGCCGGCCGTCGAGACCGCCGAGCCGCTGCTCGAGGTCCTCCAGCGCCGGCAGGCTGCCGGCGTTGCTCATCGGTTGCAGGTGATGTCGACGAGGTCCACCAGCCGGTTCGAGTAGCCCCACTCGTTGTCGTACCAGCCGAGCACTTTGACCATGCTGCCCATCGCCATGGTCAGACCGGCGTCGAACACGCAGCTCGCCGGGTTGCCCACGATGTCACTGCTCACGAGCGGGTCTTCGGAATAGTCCAGAACGCCGGCCAGCGGGCCGCTGGCCGCAGCGGCAGCGAATGCCTCGTTCACCTCGTCGACGCTGGGGCTGGCGTTCAGCGTCGCCGTGAAGTCGGTGATCGAGCCGTCGGGGATCGGCACCCGCAGCGAGGTGCCGTCGAGCTTGCCGTCCATCGCCTGCAGCACCAGCCCTGTCGCCCGGGCGGCACCGGTCGAGGTGGGGATGATGTTCACGGCTGCCGCGCGGGCCCGGCGCAGGTCGCCGTGCGGCCCGTCCACCAGCGACTGGTCGCCGGTGTAGGCGTGGATGGTGGTCATGAGGCCCTGCTGCACGCCGAAGGCCTGGTCGAGCACCTGCACCATCGGCACGAAGCAGTTCGTCGTGCAGCTCGCGTTCGAGACCACTTTGTGCGCTTCGGGGTCGAAGTCGGCGTCGTTCACCCCCACCACAAATGTGGCGTCGGCACCGGACGCAGGCGCCGACACGATCACGAGCGGTGCGCCCGCGTCGAGGTGCATGGCCGCCTTGTCACGGGACGTGAAGATGCCGGTCGATTCCACAACGACGTCGACGCCGTAGTCACCCCAGGGCAGGTCGGCCGGGTTGCGCTCTGACAGCACCGGCAGCACTGTGCCGTCGATCGAGATGCCGCCCTCGACTGCAGCGATGTCGTGCGGCAGGTTGCCGAGCACCGAGTCGTACTTGAGCAGGTGGGCCATGGTGGCGGTGTCGCCGAGATCGTTCACCGCCACGATCTCGATGTCGCAGTCGGGGCGGTCGGCCGCCCGGTAGAAGTTGCGCCCGATCCGGCCGAAGCCGTTGACGCCCACGCGCACGCTCATCTGCTGCTGTCCTCTTCGCTCTGCGGGCCTGGCGGGCTGCCTGCACCCCGGCCCATTCCGTCGCTAGCTGTCTAGCGGGCAAATGGCGGCTAGCGGGCGATGTCGCGGTGACGGCAGTGCAGATCGTGGCCCGCCTCGGCGAGCAATCGTGCCACTTCCTCGGCAATCGCCACGCTGCGGTGACGTCCGCCGGTGCAACCCAACGCAATCGTCAGGTACGACTTGCCCTCGGCGCGGTAGGAGGGCAGCAGCGATTCGAGCAACGGCATCAAGTGCTCAAGGAACGTGCTGCTCGCCGGCTGGCCGAGCACCCATTCGCTCACTCCGGGATGCAGACCGGTGAACGGCCGCAGCTCGGGCACCCAATGCGGGTTGGGGAGGAAGCGGCAGTCGAATACCAAGTCGGCATCGGGGGGAACACCGTGCTTGTAGCCGAACGACATGACCGCGGTGCGCATTTGCGGCTCGTCGCCGGTTGACCCGAACTCATCGTGCACCCGGTCCCGCAACTCGTGAACGTTCAAGTCGCCCGTGTCAATGACGACATCGGCCGTTTCTCGCACATCGGCCAGCAGCTCCCGCTCCAGTTCGATGGCGTCGATAACCGACTCCGCCACTGGTTCCGCCATTACCCGCTCTGGGATATCGGCGATAGCCGGCTGATCGCCTGTGTGCAACGGGTGCCGCCGGCGGGTGTCGTCGTAACGCCGCACCAGCACGTCGGTGGGAGCATCCAGGTAGACGACGCGCACCGCGGCATTGAGCTCGCGCAGCTGCGAGATCGCCGTCACCAGATCCTCCCGGTACTCCCGGGTGCCCGCCACCAACGCCACGCGGCGCAGCCGGGCACCAGGCCGAGCCACCATGTCGGCCACATCGCCGATGAGGTGCGGCGGCAAGTTGTCGATGACAAACCAGCCGAGATCCTCGAGCGCGTTCGCGGCAGTCGAGCGGCCGGCGCCAGACAGACCCGCGACGATCACGAACTCAGGCCCTCCAGCCATGCGACCGAGCGTACGACGGGCGCTGCCTGCTAGCTCGGGTGCGTTGCGGCGTACACGTTCTCTGCCACGGTGTCGGGCAGCCAGCTCAGCGCCCGCAAGTCGTCGAGCGACGCCGACTTGACCGCACCGACGCTGCCGAGCTCGCGCACAAGCCGCGCTCGCCGCTTGTCCCCCAGCCCGGCGATGCCGTCGAGCACTCCCCGCTTCATGGCCTTGCTGCGCAGCCTGCGGTGGTACGACACGGCGAAACGGTGGCTCTCGTCGCGCACTCGCTGCAGCAGGTACAGCGCTTCGGACCGGCGAGGTATGCGCACCGCCTCGGAGCGGCCGGGCACGAACACCTCCTCGAACTGTTTGGCAAGAGCGCACACCGGGATCTGCTCGCGGAGCCCCAGCTCGTCGAGCACAGCAGCCGCCACGCCGAGCTGCCCCTTGCCGCCGTCCACCACCAAGAGCTGGGGCGGGTAGGCAAAGCGGCCCTGCTCGGAGGCCGGCAGGTCACGTTCGGACAGATAGTTCCGCAGCCGCCGGCGCAGCACCTCGTCCATGGCCGCGTAGTCGTCGTTGCCATCGACGTTGCGAAGCCGGAAGTGCCGGTACTCGCTGCGGCGCGGCAGGCCGTCCTCGAGCACCACCATCGAGCCGACATAGTTGGTTCCCTGCAGGTGGCTCATGTCGTAGCACTCGATGCGCAGCGGCGGCCGTGGCAGCTCCAAGTGCTCGGCCAGCTCGTTCAGCGCCCGAGCCCGGCTGTTGTGGTCGCTGCCGCGACGCATCCGGTGCCGTGCCAGCGATTCGCGTGCGTTGTGCCGTGCCGTGTCCATCAGCGCGCGCTTGTCGCCCCGCTGCGGGATGCGCAGCGTCACCTGGGAACCACGCTGCTCGCTCAGCCATTGCTCGTACAACGCTGTGTCCGACGGCAGTTCCGGAACGAGCACGAGCTTGGGCCATCCCAGCGGGTTCTCCTCGTGATACAGCCCCGAGAGCACACGGGAGACCAGCTGCGGGCCGTCGAGTGCCTCCACCTTGTCCACGACGAACCCTCGCTGGCCCATCACCCGTCCCTTGCGCACGAAGAACAGCTGGACCGCCGCTTCCAGCTCATCG
This sequence comes from uncultured Acidimicrobiales bacterium, assembly GCA_964484385.1. Classification (GTDB taxonomy): domain Bacteria; phylum Actinomycetota; class Acidimicrobiia; order Acidimicrobiales; family Poriferisodalaceae; genus Poriferisodalis. Next base: position 14,766 of record CAZAFV010000015.1, on the reverse strand, counting down.
TCGCTGATGCCGATCACGTCGAAGTCCTCGTTGCGGGTCCCAGCGAGCTGCTGTTTCTCGATGGCACGCCGGACGCTGGCGAGCCGATCCCGCAGCCGGGCCGCCAGCTCGAACTCGAGCTCGGTCGACGCATCGGCCATGCGCTGTTCGAGATCGTTGACGATCGCGTCGGTATCGCCTTCGAGAAATCGCACCAGCTCCCTGACGAGCCGGTCGTACTCGTCACGCCCGATCTCTCCCACGCACGGCCCTGCGCACTGCTCGATGTGGTACAGCAGGCACGGCCGGCCGAGCCGCTGGTGGGTGGCCAGCTTGTTGTCGCTGCACGTGCGGATCGGGAATGTCCGCAGCAGCAGGTCGAGCGTTTCGCGGATGGCGTAAGCGTGCCCGTAGGGCCCGAAGTACCGGTTGCCGCGCTTGCGCCGCCCGCGCATGACCATGGCGCGCGGCCACTCGTCGAGCAGGGTCACCGCCAGGAACGGGTACGACTTGTCGTCGCGCAGCCTCACGTTGAATCGCGGCTGGTGACGCTGGATGAGGCTGTACTCGAGCATGAGCGCCTCGACCTCGGTTGACACCTCGATCCACTCGACGGATGCTGCCGAGGCAACCATCTGCGCAGTACGAAGGGGCAGACCGGCGGGATCGCCGAAGTAGCTGTTCAGGCGGGATCGAAGGCTCTTCGCCTTGCCCACGTAGATGATCCGCCCGTCCGCGTCCAGGAATTGGTAGCTGCCCGGCGTATCCGGTACTGATCCCCCCTCAGGGCGCAGACCCACGCTCGCAGGTTATGAGGGAGACATGGGTTGGTGGATACCGCGAAGGTGTGTAGTAGGTTTCGCCGACGTAAGGCCTGAATTTTGGGGTGTCGGATCGGGCATGCCTCAGGTCTGGCATGATGCGGTACTTCCGCATCTCGTAGCTGCGCAGGAGGCTGCACAATATGGAACTCGCACAGGAGCGGGACGCAGGCACGAACGTGATCAGTCCCGCGGGCCGGGTGGATGGATCGAATTCCGCCGAATTTCACGAATCGCTGATGGCGGCTCTCGCGGGCGATGACAACCGCGTCATCCTCGACATGGGCGGCATCGACTACATCAGCAGCGCCGGCCTGCGCGTCCTGTTGCTGCTCGCTCAGCATCTGGGCGGCAGCGCGACGCCGTTCGCCGTCTGCTCGCTCGCGTCCTCGGTCGACGAAGTGTTCCGCATCAGCGGCTTCAATCAGATCATCACGGTGTTCGGAACGCTCGACGAGGCGAAGGCACAGCTGGCGTAGCCGCGCCCATGTCCCAGCCCTGGCGCATCCTCGTCGTCGACGACGAACCCGATCTTGAGCCGCTCGTCCTGCAGCGCATGCGGAGACACATCCGCAGCGGCAAGTACCAATTCGAGTTCGCAGGCAATGGCCTGGAGGCGCTCGAGAAGCTGAGGGCCGACGACAGCATCGACCTGGTGCTGTCCGACATCAACATGCCCCAGATGGACGGGCTGACCCTGCTGTCCCAGCTCGGCTCGCTCGATCAGGACCTGCGGGCGGTGATCATCTCCGCCTACGGCGATATGGGCAACATCCGCACGGCCATGAACCGGGGCGCGTTCGACTTTGTCACGAAGCCGGTCGACTTCGACGATCTGCAGATCACGATCGAGCGCACGGTCGAGCATCTGCGGCAGTGGCGCGAGGCCACGGCATCGCGCGACAAGCTGGTCACGCTTCAGAACGAGCTCGACATCGCCACCAACGTGCAGCAGTCGATCCTGCCGTCCGATTTTCCGGCGACGGCGATGTACGAGATCAGCGCCAACATGGTGGCGGCCAGAAACGTCGGGGGCGACTTCTACGACTACGTGAATGCTCCAGACGACCGGATGTTCGCGACCGTCGCCGATGTCTCCGACAAAGGCATCCCTGCGGCCTTGTTCATGATGTCGAGTCGGACTGCGCTCAAGGGCGCCGCCATCGGCACCGGGTCGCCGCGCGAGGCCCTCATCGAGGCAAACCGCGTGCTGCAGGCCGACAACCCCACCCTGATGTTCGTCACCGTCATCATGGCGGTGTACGACCCCCACAGCGGCGAGGTGACCTACTCCAGCGCGGGGCACGATCCGCCGGTGGTCGTGCGAGCCGACGGACACGCCGAGCAATTGCCCGCCATGGGGGGCATCGCCTTGGGTATCGCGCCCGAGGACATCTTCGTGAAGAACCTGAAGGAGCACACGATCACACTCGAACCCGGCGAGACGCTCCTGCTCTACACCGACGGCGTCAGCGAGGCGATGAACGTGTACCACGAGGAATTCGGCATCGCTCAGATCCTCAAGCTCTTCGAGGGCAACCCGCCGAAGAACGCCGATGAAGCGATGAAGACCGTGTTCGATGCTGTTGCCGAGTTCGCCGGCGAGGCCCCCGCCTCCGACGACATCACCTGCTTGACACTGCACCGGAATTCGTCATGAACAGGCCCGCGTTCAGCAGCATCGGTGTCGCGATTGGTCCGCTGGCCGGCACTGGACTGCTCTGCGGAACCCCCACTTCGGAGCACTGCTCATGCGACGTTCGCTGAACATCACACCAGTGCCCGGCGCTGCTGCAGCCGAGGCGCTCCCGCGCATCGTGGCATTCGTCGAGGAGATGGCCGAGCTGGACGACTGGGCGCCCGACTTGGTGCTGAGGTCCAATCTCATCCTCGAAGAGCTCATCCTGAACACGCTCACCCACGGGCGCACCACCGGGCTCAGCGACATCGAGATCACGCTGGAGAGCGGCGAGAACTCGGTGACCATCACCCTCGTCGACGACGGCGCCGCATTCGATCCCCTGAATGACAAGCCGTCTCCCGATACCAATCTGCCGCTCCAGGAGCGATCGATCGGCGGGTTAGGGCTGCACCTCGTGCGCACGATGGCCGAAGATCTTGCGTACAAGCACGCTGATGGCAAGAACCACCTGACGCTGGTCGCCCGGGCTGGTGCCTGACGGCACGGCGAGAATGCGCGCAGGCGCCTCGGCGGCGACCCTTGCCCTTGCCGCCGCTGTCCTGCTCGGCGCTTGCAGCGATCCAGACGGCGGCGGATCAGACGGCTCGGGTCCCTCGAACACGATCGCAGCTCCCGCCCGCCCGACTGTTCCCGACAATCTCAGCGACGAGACCGGCGTGTACGCCGATCGGGTCGTGTTCGGGCAGTCCGCCGCCCTGGGCGGTGCCGCAGCCGAACTCGGCCTGGGCATGCAGCTCGGGATCCAGGCGGCATTCGAAGAGGCCAACCGCGCTGGCGGCGTGAACGGCCGGCAGCTCGTGCTCGAATCGCTCGACGACAAGTACGAGCCCGAGGCGGCCATCGCCAACACCCGTGCGCTCATCGAAGAGCGAGAGGTGTTCGCGCTCATCGGTGCAGTGGGCACGCCCACGTCCCGATCCGCTACACCGGTCGCCGCAGCAGCCGACGTGCCGTATGTCGCACCGTTCACCGGGGCCGGCTTCCTGCGGAACGACGACTGGACCAACATCGTCAACCTGCGCGCCTCCTACGCCCAGGAGACCGAAGAGATGGTGGAGCGGCTCACCACCGACCTGGGCATCGACCGCATCGGTGTGCTCTTCCAGGACGACTCGTTCGGGCGGGCGGGCTACTTCGGTGCGCTGGCCGCCCTGGAGCGACGCAACATGGAGCCGGTCGCGATCGGCTTCTACCCCCGGAACACCACGGCCATCAAGTCGGCGCTGCTGGACTTGAGAGCGGGCAACCCTGAGGCCGTCATCATGGTCGGTGCGTACGAGCCCGTGGGCACGCTCATTTCCTGGGCGCGCAATACGGGCTTCGATCCTGTGTTCATCACGCTGTCTTTCGTCGGAGCGAACGCGCTCGCCGACCAGCTCGGAGCCGAAGGCGAGGGGGTGCTCGTCACCCAAGTCGTGCCGTTCCCCTTCGACGACTCCACGCCGGTCGTCGCCGCCTACCAGGCCGCCCTGCGCGAGATAGACCCCGACGCAGTTCCCGGCTTTGTGTCGCTGGAGGGCTACATCGCCGGACGGCTGGCGATTGCGGGGCTGGAACAGTGCGGCAGCGCGGTGTCGCGTGACTGTTTCCTGAACTCCATCTTGGGGGCTGACGAACTGGACATCGACGGCTTCACCATGAACTTCGGTGACGGTGAGAGCATTACCGAGGACAATCAGGGATCCGACGCCGTCTTCGTCACCCAGATCGGACCCGACGGTGCCTACCGATCCATTGAGACGCTGACAGGCACAGAGCGATGACCGACACAGCCGCCACTGAAGAAGCGCCGCCGAGCGATTCCAACGGAGTGCGCGAGCACCGCAAGCCGGCGGTACTTCAACGGATCTCGACCCAGATGTACGCGGGCATTGCCGCCCCATTGTTCCTGACGCTGGCTGCCAGCCTCGTCGCCTGGATCTCATTCACTCGTGTCGGCGAGGCGGAGAAGGAGGTCAACGAAGGCGCCATTCCGGAGCTGAGTGCTGCGTTCGGCGTGGCCGAGTCGAGCAACCGCCTGGTGGCCGGCGGTCCGGCACTCGTGTCCTCCACGCCCGACGACTTCGAGAGCGTCGTAACAGGCATCGCAGCGGCACGATCAGAGTTCGAGACGCAGTTGGAGTTGTTGTGGAACCGCGGCACCGGCTCGATGTGGCTCGGCGAGATGCGCGGGTACGCCGCTCAGCTCAACTCGAACATCTCCGCCATCGAGGCTGAGATGCCCGAGTACTTCGAACTCGGGACGGAGGCCGACGAGCTCAGAGCCGAAGTGGATGCCGCTGTGCGCGAACTCGAGCGCCAGATCGTGCCGGCGCTCGACGATCAGCTCTTCTACCTGGTCGCCGGGCAGCGAGATCTCCATGCCCCGCCCGTGGCGGATGCCGTCCACCGCTCCGACGAAGAAGTGCGCTTGTACCGCCACTGGTCCGCCCTCGGCGGCGACGTCGCGCGGTCGGCCGAGCTGCTGGCCAGCGCATTCAGCGCATCGCAGTCGGCGCTGATCGAGCCGCTGCGGGAGAGCTTCGAATCGGCGAGAGACCGCATCGAGATCAGCGTGGCCACCCTCGACGTGGCAGCCGGCCCCGAATTCCGACCCGCAGTCGACCGGCTCATAGCGCTCGGGCTCAACGACGGCAGTGTGTTCGATGTCACCCAGCGACGCCTGCAGATCGAGGAATCCCAGCGCCGGCAGCTCGCCGAGAACCAAGCCCTGGGTGTGGCGCTGGTGGGCGAGATCGAGTCGCTCGTGGGTGCCGTGGAGACCGATGTCGACGTCGCCACGGCAGCCTCGGCGCAGGCCGTGAACACCGGTCGCCTGCTGCTGATCGTCATCAGCGTCGCCGGCGTTCTGGGTGCGCTGCTCATCAGTTGGCTGTTTGTCGGCAAGCGGATCCTGCGGCGCGTCGGCCAGCTGTCGAACCGCATGCGGGCACTCGCTGGCGGCGACCTCGAAACCCCCGTCGAAACCGGGGGCAGGGATGAGGTGGCCGAGATGGCGGATGCGCTCGAGCAGTTCCGCCAGGCCGCACTCGAAGTGCAACGACTCAACCTGGTCGAAGAGCTGGCCGGTCAGCTCAGCGAGCGCAACGAGCAGCTGTCCCAGACGCTCGCCGACCTGGACCGTGCACAGGACCAGATCGTGGCGAACGAGAAGCTGGCGGCGCTCGGCGAGGTGACCGCCGGCGTCGCCCACGAGATCCGGAACCCGCTGAACTTCGTCAAGAACTTCGCCGAGTCGTCCGACGAGCTGCTCGAAGAACTGCTCGAAGCGATCGCCGATCCGGAACCGGCCGACGACCAGGCCGATTACATCGCCGAGATCACCGGCGACCTCAAGGAGAACCTGACTCGCATCCGCGGGCACGGCGACCGGGCCAACCGCATCGTGGAGAGCATGCTCATGATGGGCCGGGGCGGCGGCGAGTCGCGGCCCGTCGAGATCAACGCCTTGCTCGACGAGCACGCCATGCTCTCCTACCACAGCGCCCGGGCGCAGGACGCCGACTTCAACGTGACGATCGAGCGCGACTTCGACCCCGATGTGGGCGAGCTGGAGGTCATCCCGCAGGACATGGGTCGCGTGTTCCTCAACCTGGTCACCAATGCCGGCTATGCCGCTAACGAGCGCTGGCGGGACCTCGGCGGAGAGCCCGGCAAGATGGTCACCGTGGGCGACGGCGACGACACGCCCTATTTCCCGACGATTTGGCTGAGCACTCAGCGAACCGACGAGTCCGCGGTGATCAAGGTTCGCGACAACGGCACAGGCATCCCGCCGGACGTCGCCCAGCGAATCTTCGAGCCGTTCTTCACCACCAAGCCCACCAATGAGGGCACGGGGCTGGGCTTGGCGATGTCAAACGACATTGTCCGGGGCCACGGCGGGCAGATCTCGGTGGAAAGCGAACCGGGCGAGTACACCGAGTTCACCGTGGAGCTGCCGCTCGAGCGCGCAGCCCCCGTCGAGCCGGTCGAACCAGTCCAGACTGAGGACGCCGCGACCCCGGCGAGCTGATCAGTCTCCGTCGGGGAAGGGATCCTCCCAATCGGGCGGCAGCGGGATCTCGAAGGCATTCAGCGTCAGCGAGATCAAGCAGTAGTAGCCCACCGTGGTCACCAGCTCGATGACGCCCTCGGTGCCGAACTCCTCGACCGCTGCGGCGTAGGTCTCGTCGCTCATGCCGTGCGACTCGAGCAGCTCCGCTGCGACCCGGTGAGCGATGGCCTCCTGCCCCGTGAACTCGGCGGGCCTGCCGTCCCGGAGCGCATCGAGGTGGCGCTGCTCGATGCCCGCCATCTGAGCCAGGCGTTCGTGGGCGGCGAACTCGAACTTCGACCGGTAGTGCGCTCCGACCGTGCAGATGGCCGCTTCCTTGACCGGCTCGGGCAGGCCGCCCGCGAACCGGACGGCGGCACCCAGCGCCTGGGTGGGCCCCCCGATGGCAGGCGCCCGTACCCACACCCCATAGGGACCCACGATGCTCTTGACGTTCAGATTGGAGGTCGCCGCGCTGCGCGGACCGCTGCGCAAGGCCTCATAGACCTCGCGCCCGCCGCCGGTCAACTCTTCGGGCGTGATCTCAGGCAGTCTCATCTGAGTCCTCTGTCGCTCGTGGGATTGGGGGGATTGGTACGGGGATGCTCAGCCGACGAGCGGCGCCAGGTAGCGGCCGGTATGGGACTCGGGCGTCCCCGCGACCTGTTCTGGTGTGCCAGCGGCCACCACGGTGCCGCCGCCGATGCCGCCCTCGGGACCCATGTCCACGATCCAGTCGGCGGTCTTGATCACGTCGAGGTTGTGCTCGATGACCACCACGGTGTTGCCGCCCGACACGAGCCGGTCGAGCACGCCCAGCAGGCGCCGGATGTCCTCGAAGTGCAGGCCAGTAGTGGGCTCGTCGAGGATGTAGATGGTGTGGCCGGTGGACCGTTTCGACAGCTCGCTGGCGAGCTTCACCCGCTGTGCCTCGCCGCCTGACAGCGTGGTGGCGGGCTGCCCCAGCCGGATATAGCCCAGGCCCACGTCGACGAGCGTCTGCATGTGGCGGCGGATGGGCGGCTGGGCCGAGAAGAACTCCAGGGCGTCCTCGCAGGGCATGTTGAGCACGTCCGCGATCGTCATGCCCTTGAACCGGATCTCGAGCGTCTCGCGGTTGTACCGGGCGCCCTTGCACACTTCGCAGGGCACGTACACATCGGGCAGGAAATGCATTTCGATCTTGATGGTCCCGTCGCCCGAACAGGCCTCGCAGCGCCCGCCCTTGACGTTGAAGCTGAACCGCCCCGGCAGGTAGCCCCGCACCTTCGCCTCGTTGGTGGCCGCGTAGAGCTTGCGGACGTGGTCGAAGACGCCGGTGTAGGTAGCCGGATTCGACCGGGGCGTACGGCCGATCGGCGATTGATCGATGTCGATGACCTTGTCAAGCGCTTCGGCGCCTTCGATCGCCGTGTGCAGGCCGGGGACCTGCTTGGACGAATAGATCCGCTGCATCAACGACTTGTAGAGGATCTCGTTCACCAGCGTGCTCTTGCCCGAGCCCGACACGCCGGTCACGCAGATGAAACAGCCCAAGGGGAACTCGACGTCGATCTTTCGCAGGTTGTGCTCCCGTGCACCCCGAACGGTGAGGCGGTCGTCACCGCGGGGCCGGCGCAGTGCCGGCATCGGGATCTGCCGGATGCCGGCGAGGTACTCCCCCGTCACCGATCCCGGTGCGCCCGCCAAACCGTCCACCGGCCCGCTGTAGACGATCTCGCCGCCGTGCTCGCCGGCGCCTGGCCCGATGTCGACCACCCAGTCCGCAACCGAGATGGTCTCCAGATCGTGCTCCACCACCAGCACGGTGTTGCCGAGATCGCGCAGTTGCAGCAGCGTGTCGATCAAGCGGCGGTTGTCGCGCTGGTGCAGCCCGATCGACGGTTCGTCGAGCACGTACAGCACGCCTTCCAGCCCGCTGCCGATCTGGCTCGCCAACCGGATGCGCTGCGCCTCGCCGCCGGCCAGCGTCGCCGCCGAACGGTTCAGCGTCAGGTAGTCGAGGCCGACGTCGAGCAGGAAGTTCAGCCGAGCATCGATCTCCTTGATGATCGGTGCGGCGATGATGCGCTGCCGCTCCGTGAGGTCCAGGCCGTCGACGATCTTCGCTGCCTCGCCGATGGATGCCGAGCAGAGCTCGAAGATGTTCCGGCCGGCGACGCGCACGGCCAGCGACACCTCGTTGAGCCGCGCGCCGTGGCAGGTACCGCACGGCACCTCGCGCATGTAGCCCTCGATGCGGTTGCGCGACCAGTCGCTCTCGGTGTCGGCATGGCGGCGCCGCAGGAACGGGATGACGCCCTCGTAGCGAGTGGTGTAGCTGCGCGAGCGGCCATAGCGATTGCGATAGCGCACGGTGATCTGCTCGCCGGCAGGCGCGCCCTCGAGCAGCAACGTGCGCTGGCCCGCTTCCAGCTCGGCCCACGGCACATCGAGCGGGATGCCCTGCTGCTCGCCGACCGCTTCAAGCAGCCGGGTGAACCACTTGCCGGTTGCTCCCGCCCACGGGGCGAGAGCACCAGCCGCCACCGACAGCTCCGTGTTCGGCACCACCAGCTCGGGATCCACCTCGTACCGGGTGCCCAGGCCATCGCAGGTCTGGCAGGCGCCGTACGGGGAGTTGAACGAGAAGTTGCGTGGCGCCAGCTCCTCGAACGAACGGCCGCTGCTCGGCGAGAACAGGTGCTGGCTGAATGTCAGCATCTCCGATTCGTCGGCCTCGCCGTTGCCGGACGGAACCTGGCGAATCCACACGTGGCCGTCCGCCAGCCCCAGCGCTGCCTCGACCGATTCGGCGAGGCGCTGGGAGATATCGCCGCGCATGACCAGCCGGTCGACGATGACCTCGATGTCATGGTTGACGTAGCGATCCAGTCGCTCGATCTCATCGGTGCTGCCGAGCTCCAGCACCTCGCCGTCGACACGCACGCGGGCGTAACCCTGCCGGGCGAAGTCGCCGAGCTGTGTGTGATAGTCGCCCTTGCGTCCGCGCACCACCGGGGCAAGCACTTCGAAACGGGAGCCTTCGGCGAGCTCCATGATCCGGTCCACGATCTGCTGCGCTGTCTGTCGCTCGACGATCTCGCCCGTCTGCGGGTCGTGCTGGATGCCGATGCGGGCGTAGAGCAGCCGCAGGTAGTCGTACACCTCGGTGATCGTTCCGACGGTGGAACGAGGGTTGCGGCTGGCGCTCTTCTGGTCGATGGAGATGGCCGGCGACAGGCCTTCGAGGAAATCCACGTCGGGCTTGTCCATCTGGCCCAGGAACTGGCGTGCATAGGCCGATAGCGACTCGACGTAGCGCCGCTGCCCCTCGGCGTAGATGGTGTCGAAGGCCAGCGACGACTTGCCGCTGCCCGACAGCCCGGTGAACACGTTCATGCGATCGCGGGGCAACTCCACATTGACATTGCGCAGGTTGTGCTCGCGCGCCCCGCGGACGATCAGCCGCTCACCCATTCGGGTGGAGCCTACCGGCGACCCCGCCGGTCATCCCGGACGCAAACACAAGTTCGTGCACCAATCCGCCCACGCTCTGAGGGCGCAACCGGCAGAAGTAGGGTCGCGGTCATGCCACATGAAGTACAAGGTGTCGTAGCCGCAGCGGTCGGCGAGCCGGTCACGGTCGAGACGATCGTGGTCCCCGACCCCGGTCCCGGTGAGGTGATAGTCGACGTCCAAGCATGCGGCGTGTGCCACACCGACCTGCACTACCGCGAGGGCGCCATCAACGATGAGTTCCCGTTCCTGCTCGGGCATGAAGCCGCAGGCGTCGTGTCAGAAGTCGGCGACGGCGTCACCAATGTCGCCGTCGGCGATTTCGTGATCCTGAATTGGCGCGCCGTCTGCGGCAACTGCCGGTCGTGCGATCGGGGCCGTCCGTGGTACTGCTTCGCCACGCACAACGCTTCGCAGAAGATGACGCTCAACGGCGTCGAGCTGTCACCCGCTCTGGGTATCGGGGCGTTCGCCGAGAAAACCCTGGTGGCCGCAGGGCAGGCCACCAAGGTGGATCCTGCGGCCCCGCCCCAGGTGGCCGGTCTCATCGGCTGCGGGGTCATGGCCGGCTTGGGTGCCGCGATGAACACCGGCGGCGTCGGACGCGGCGACAGCGTGGCCGTGTTCGGCTGCGGCGGCGTGGGCGATGCCGCAATCTGCGGCTCCCGGTTGGCCGGAGCGCACACGATCATCGGCATCGACCTGGACGACCGCAAGCTCGACTGGGCCCGCGAGTTCGGCGCCACCCACACCGTCAACTCGGCAGGCCTCAGCAACGATGAGGTCGTCGAGGCGATCCGCGAGCTGACCGACGGCAATGGCGTGGATGTGGCCATCGAGGCCGTGGGCTTGCCCCAGACCTACGAGCAGGCCTTCTATGCCCGCGACCTGGCGGGCACCGTGGTGCTGGTGGGTGTGCCGAACCCGACCATGAAGATCGAGCTCCCGATGATCGAGGTGTTCGGGCGCGGCGGCTCGCTCAAGAGCTCGTGGTACGGCGACTGCCTGCCGAGCCGTGACTTTCCCATGCTCATCGACCTCCACCTGCAGAACCGCCTGCCGCTGGACAAGTTCGTCAGCGAGACGATCGGGATTGCAGGCGTCGAGGAGGCGTTCGAGAAGATGGAGCACGGCGAGGTGCTGCGCTCCGTCGTCATGATCTAAGCGCTGGCGTCGCGCAGGTCTCGGCGGAGCTCCCTGAGCTCGTCTCGCAGGCGGGCTGCGTACTCGAATCGCAGGTCGGCGGCGGCTTCGGCCATCTCCTCCTCCAACGAGGCGATGAGGCGTGTCAGGTCATCGGCCGGCAGATCGCCGTAGGCGGCCTTCATCCGTTCGGCGTTCACGCGGCCCGACACCAGCTTCTCGGGCACCGGTGCGGTCTCCGCTGGGCCTCGCAGCACCTCGAGGATATCGGTGACAGCCTTGCGGATCGTCTGCGGATCGATGCCATGCTCGGCGTTGTACGCCTGCTGCAGGCCCCGCCGCCGGTTGGTTTCGGACACGGCGCGGTGCATCGACGGCGTGAACTCGTCGGCGTACATCACCACCTGGCCGTCGACGTTGCGTGCCGCTCGCCCGATGGTCTGGATGAGCGACGTCTCGCTGCGCAGGAATCCCTCCTTGTCGGCGTCCAGGATCGCCACGAGGCTCACTTCGGGCAGGTCCAGGCCTTCTCGCAGCAGGTTGATGCCCACCAGCACGTCGAAATGGCCGAGCCGCAGATCCCGGAGGATCTCGATCCGCTCGATGGTGTCGATCTCGCTGTGCAGGTAGCGCACCCGCACGCCGAGCTCGAGCAGGTAGTCGGTGAGGTCCTCGGCCATCTTCTTGGTGAGCGTCGTCACGAGCACCCGCTGGCCCTGCTCGGTGACCCGCTCGATCTCGCCCATCAGGTCGTCGATCTGGCCCTTCGTCGGGCGCACCACGATCTCGGGATCCACCAGACCGGTCGGCCGGACGATCTGCTCCACCACCTGGCCACTCGTCCGCAGCTCGTACTCCCCCGGGGTGGCCGACAGGAACACCACCTGATTCAGCCGGTCCATCACCTCGTCGAAGCGCAGGGGCCGGTTGTCGCGCGCGGAAGGCAGCCGGAAGCCGTGCTCTACCAGGGTGTCCTTGCGGCGCCGGTCGCCGGCGAACTGACCGTGCAGCTGGGGAACGGCGACATGGCTCTCGTCGATCACCAGCAGGTAGTCGTCGGGGAAGAAGTCGAGCAGGGTGTACGGCGGCTCGTCATACACCCGGCCGTCGAGATGCATCGAGTAGTTCTCGACGCCGTTGCAATAGCCCAGCTCGGCCAGCATCTCGAGGTCGTACTCGGTGCGCATCCGCAACCGCTGCGCCTCGAGCAGCTTGTTCTCCTTCTCGAAGAGCTGCAGCCGCTCGGCAAGCTCAGCCTCGATCTTGGCGATCGCCGTCCGCATCTTGTCCTCGCCGGTGACGTAGTGCGACGCCGGGAAGACGGTGACCTCTTCGAGTTCGCCGAGACGTTCGCCGGTCACCGGGTCGATGCGGCTGATGCGATCTATCTCGTCGCCGAACAGCTCCACCCGCACCAGGAACTCCTCGTAGGCCGGGTGGACTTCGAGCGTGTCGCCGCGGACCCGGAAGCGGCCCCGAACCAGGTTCGTGTCGTTGCGTTCGTACTGCATGTCGACGAGCCGGCGCAGCACGGCACGCTGGTCGACCATCTCGCCCACGCGCAGGTACAGCATCTGGCGCAGGTATTCCTCCGGTGCGCCCAGCCCGTAGATGGCCGAGACCGATGCCACCACGATCACGTCCCGGCGGGTCAGCAGGGCCGCCGTGGCCGAGTGCCGCAGCCGATCGATCTCGTCGTTGATGCTGGAGTCCTTCTCGATGTAGGTGTCCGAGGCCGGCATGTATGCCTCGGGCTGGTAGTAGTCGTAGTAGGAGACGAAGTACTCCACACGATTGTCGGGGAAGAACTCACGGAACTCATTCGCAAGCTGTGCCGCCAACGACTTGTTGGGAGCGAGCACCAGCGTCGGGCGCTGCGCCCGCTCGATCGTCCACGCGATCGTGGCGCTCTTGCCCGAGCCGGTGATGCCCAGCAGCGTCTGGAACCGGTCGCCGCGGATGACGCCGTCCGCGAGCTGGGCCACGGCGCGCGGCTGGTCGCCGGCCGGCTCGAAGCCTGCGCTGACCCGGAACGGATGGGCGGCAGTCGGCGTCGGAAGCCAAGGACGGGCTTGCCGCGACCTGTCCTCGCCGGGCTCGCCATGAGGCGGGGCCGTCGACACCGATGCCATGAGGCGAGGTTAAGAGTCTGAGATGCTCCCTGCGAGCGGCCGGTGTGGTTATCCTGCCGCGCTGACCGCCGACCTGCCGATACCCGACTCCCTCACGACCTGAGACCGCCCATGAGCCGCGACGAACCAGACGCATCTGAGTCCGACGACGACGCCATGGATGACCCTGACCTGCTCGGAGACGACCTCGAGCCGGTCCCCGACGACCTCGAGGCCGAGGAGCTGGGCGTGGCGGACATCGACGACGACATCGACGATGTCGACGACTTGGATGCTGACGGGCTGGGTGATGGCGAGACAGCGTCGTCAGACGATGACAGCGGGCCGAGCCGCGAAGTGCCCGCCGGGGTACGTCCCTCTGACGACGAAGACGACGACGATGACGACGAGGAGCTCGAGGCGGATCTCGGCGAGATCCTCAAGGAGCGGCTGGCGTCTGAAGACGAGGACGAGGACGACGAGGACGACGAGATCGGCATCGTCACAGGTTCCCGTTCAGCGTCCAAGCAGGAAGACGAGATCCTCTGCGAGGGCTGCTTCCTGCTGGTCAAGCCATCCCAATTCGACATGCGCGGACCCGAGCCGAGCTGTCCCCACTGCGGAACCCCGATCGCCTACTGACTGCTCAGCCTCTCGGCCGGCAGGTGCGGGAGTGCGCTGGCCCAGTTGAAGGCTGCTTCGATCGCGGCTTCGAGTTCGTCGAGGCCGCCGGCATTGTCGATGACCCAGTCGGCAATGGCCAGTCGCTCATCGCGCGACAGCTGAGCGGCGATGCGCGCACGTGCGTCATCGGCGGAGAACCCCCGCGAGGTCACGAGCCGCTCCACCGCTATGTCGGTCGGCGTGTCCACCACCAGGATCCCGCTGGTCGGGTAGCGCGGCCGCCGCCCCTTGGCCAGCCCCTCGCCGAGCAGCGGGATGTCGAGCACCACCAGACGATCCGTGCCCTCGAGCTCGCCCAGCCGGCGGCGGATCTCCCGACCGACCGGAGGATGGGTGATCGCGTTCAGATCGGCGAGTGCGTCGGGATCGTTGAAGACGATGGCCGCAACCGAGCCGCGGTCGAGCGTGCCGTCGGAAGCGACGATGTGATCCCCGAAGCGCTCCACCATCTCCACCAAGACCGGACTGCCGGGTGCCTGCTGCTCGCGAACGATGGCATCGGCATCGATCAGCGCAGCACCGCGGCGGGAAAAACCCGAGGCGACCGTGCTCTTGCCGCTGCCGATGCCACCGGTGAGCCCGACGGTGATCATCGCTCCGCAGTCAACCGGTGGGGCTCGACGGCAGCAGGTTCAAGCTCAGCGGGAGCTGATGGGCTAGCTGTCGCCTTCTGGGGCGGCCGCAGCGGGCTCGCCGTCGGCGCCTTGGTTCTCGTAGTGCGCGAGGGCCTGGCGGTAGGCCTCCTCGCCGTGCTCCTCGTAGTACTCGCGCCATGCCCGTTCGGCTTCTGAC
>CAZAFV010000014.1:54523-55791 GCA_964484385.1 uncultured Acidimicrobiales bacterium | reverse complement strand
CGACGCGGGCGAGGCGCGGGCGTTCCTGCGACGGTGCGGCTATGACCGCGAGACGGTGATGAAGTGGCGCCTCGGCTACGCCCCGCCGCTATGGGATGCGCTGTGCGAGCACCTCGGCGCCCCGGTGGATCTGCTCAGGCAGGCCGGGCTGGCGTCGGCGGAACAGGAATCGGATTTCTTTCGGGACCGTGTCATGTTCCCAATCTGCGACGCGAGCGGCCGGGTAGTCAGCTTCGCCGGACGCGTTCTGCCTCGGTCCGGTGAGCCGCCGCCTAAGGGTCCGAAGTACAAGAACACTGCCAGCACCACGGTCTACGACAAGAGCAAGGTGCTCTACGGGCTCCACTTGGCCAAGCAGGCTGCCCGAACCTCGGAACGAATAGTGGTCTGCGAGGGCCATACCGACGTCATCGGCTGCGACTCGGCCGGAATCTCCGAGGCCGTTGCCACCTGCGGCACAGCGCTGACCAAGCAGCACGCCGAACTGCTCTCACGTTCAGCCAAGCGCATCGTGCTGGCGTTCGACGCGGATGCAGCGGGTCAGACCGCCGCCGAGCGGGTACACCAATGGGAGCGGGAGTTCGGACTCGACATCTTCGTCGCGGCGCTCCCGCCGGGATCCGATCCGGGCGACCTTGCAGCTAGCAACCCGCCTGCGCTGCGCAGGGCATTGGACGAAGCTCAACCGCTGCACACCTTCCGGGCCGAGCGGATTCTGGAACGTGCCGAACTCGAGAGTCCTTCAGGCCGCGATCGCGCCGCAGACGACGCGGCCGAAGTGTTCGCCGTGTATCCGCCGGAGATCCTGCTGGACGGCGATCTGCGGCCGATTGCCGATCGCGTCCCGATGGATGTCGAGAAGTTCCGCGAACGCGTTGACGCGGCCCGACACCGTCTGGACGATCGTGCGGCCGCTGAGCGGCGACGTGAGACTGCGCGCAGCTACGAGGCGGCCGATCATGCCTATTCCGATGACTGGTACGACGACGCTGGGTACTCCGACTATCCGGGCGGCGACTACGACGACACCGGCTATTCCAACGACGGTCCTCCCTACGCCAACGACGGGAGCGGCTTAGGCAGCGGCTCGGGCGAAACCCGTACCTCGCGCTCCCAGCGGCGCAGCGCACGCCAGCAGATACCCGACGCTCGCAAGCAAGCCGAAAGGGACCTGAAACTGCTGGCGGCGGCGGCTTCCCCCCACAGCGACGTGCTCAGCCTGATGGTGCCCGAGATGTTCGCGACGCCCATGGGACGAACATCTCGGG
>CAZAFV010000014.1:0-54513 GCA_964484385.1 uncultured Acidimicrobiales bacterium | reverse complement strand
GACCCGGAGCAGGACGACCCGCCCGATGTTAATGTCGATCCTGTTGCCGAATTGCTGCTCGCTGCTGATGTCGCAGGGGCGCACGTGAGCGAAGAAGACGCCAAAGACCGCGTGGCGATGGACATGTGGCACTTCGTCCGCACAACGATCGACAGTGTCAGCGCAGGCGGAGACGTCCCCAGGACAGAGCTTGACCCGAGCCTTTCTGCGGATGCGCAGTTGGAGTTCCGCCACCGACATCTGCGATGGCTGCGCGAGCGCGAGCCAGAGTTGCTGGATCTCGACAGGCGCATAGCTGCAGTCCAGGCCATACGAGTCTGGCTTGATTCGTTGGGCGAAGCAGAGCCAACTGGGTGAGGGAGCTCCGGGGGTGGGGCTCGAACCCACGACAAACGGATTAACAGTCCGCTGCTCTGCCAACTGAGCTACCCCGGACCGAACGGGCCGCGCTGCGCCCCGAACGTGCGGAGCAACGATACTGAGTCATGGTGCGCCGCTGACGGCGCGGTCGTCCTGTGCGCGGCCGACATCGTGGTCGTTGTGCACTCCGGACAGTGGGTGGGCCGGGTGGGGATCGAACCCACGACCCAGCGATTATGAGTCGCCTGCTCTGACCACTGAGCTACCGGCCCGGCCGCACCGTACCGGCCCGGCGAGCACGACGGTCGCGAGCCAAACGAGGGCCCGAGCCGAGAACAGGGCCGGGTACAGAGCCCGGTAGCCGGGCTAGTAGGTTTCGCGCAAAGCGCCGCGGTGGCGCAGTGGGGAGGAGAATCCACGATGCACACAGCTCACTCGCGGCGCCATGCCGATCAACTCACGAGCAGGCGCCGCCGAGGGTCGCGGCGCTCGTTCGGCATTCGGCTGGGCGTGGTGCTCGCCGCATTCGCCCTGATCGCGGTCGCCTGCGGCGGCGGAGATGACGGCGGCGACACCGGCGACGGCGCCGCACCGGCGGATCCGGACACCACCGAGGCTGCTGTCGAAGCGCCTTCCACCACCATGTCCGAGCAGGAAGAAGAGGTGGTCGAGGCCCGCGAGGCCGGCGAAGCCACGGGCGAGGACGTCCGCGAGACCGAGACCGGCCCGGTCCATGGCGGCAAGCTCGTCTACGGCATCGAGGCCGACTCGGCCAACCCGTTCGTCCACTACGCCACGTCGTGCGCGATCAGCTGCCGCATGATCTTCCGTGCTATCACCGACTCGCTGTACATCACCGATGCCGACGGCGAGATCGTGCCCTTGCTGGTGGAGTCGGAGGAGCACAGCGACGACTACATGACCTGGACGGTCACGATCCGCGACGGCATCAAGTTCCACGACGGGACGCCGTTGACCGGTGAGGCCGTGGCCTACAACATCAACCTGTGCCGCTTGAGCCAGCTCACCGGCCCGGCGTTCCTGGGCATCGACAGCGTCACCGGCGAAGGCCAGACGGTGACGGTCACGGCCAGCCCAGGCCAGCCTCTGGCGACCGGCGTCGGCCCGGCAGGCCGCGCCGAAGTCTGCGGCCAGATGTTCAGCCCGGCATGGATGGAAACGCTGCCCAACAACCCGCTGTATGTCTCACCGGCATCCCCGCTGCCTGAGGCCGCTCGCGAGGCGGCCCTCGCGAACGCCACTGGCGATCCATCTGCGCCGGTCGGGCTGGGCGCCTTCAGGTTCGTGAGCTATACGCCGGGCAACGGCAACAGCTTCATCGCCGAGCGCAACCCGGACTACTGGCGTGGCGAGAACGGCATCACGGGCGAGAACCTGCCGTACCTCGACGAGATCGAATTCGTCGTGGCCGTGGACATCCAGGGCCGCTCCAACGGTCTGAAAGCCGGCCAGTTCGACATCATCCACACGGCCAACGCCGATGAGATCTCCAAGTACGAGGGCGACGAGGACTTCGTGCTGCTGCAGGCCAACGACTACGGCGAGACCAGCCACAGCCTCATCAACGTCGCTGCTGGCGTGAACCCGGTGCTCACCTTCGTGCGCGGCGGCGACCCCTCCGACGCGACCCAGCTCATCCAGATGGACCCGCTGGGCATCAACGCGACCAACCCGCTGGTGCATCTGAGCTGCCGCAAGGCGCTGGCCCATGCGTTCGACGGCGAGCGCTTCGCCAACGAACGCCACCAAGGCTTGGTGCAGGTGGCGAACGGTCCGTTCCCGCCGGGCAGCGTGGGCTACCTGGAGGATTCGGGCTTCCCGACCTACGACGTCGACGCCGCACAGGCAGAGTTCGAGCAGTGCAAGGCCGACAGCGGCCAGAACCCGGTGACGTTCTCGTTCAACACCACCAACGACGCGTTCAACGTGGAGTCCAACGAGCTCGTCGTGTCGATGTGGGACGACGCCTTCGGCGACGAGCTGGCAGTGACGATCGCGCCGATCGAGCAGGGCCAGTACATCGGCTTGGCATTGGCCGGCGTGTTCCAGATGCAGGGCTGGCGCAACCACGGCGGCGTGGATCCGGCTGAGCAGTGGTACTGGTGGAGCTCGGCAACGGCGAGCCCCGTCAACCCCGGCGTGCCTGAGCTCGCGTTGAACTTCGGGCGCTTCCAGGATCCCGAGATCGACGCGGCCTACCAGGTCATCCGCCACAACCCGGACCCAGAGGCCCGACGAGAGGCGGCTGAATCCGTCAACCGAGCATTCGGCAAGAACGTCTGGAACCTGTGGACCTACTGGACGCTGTGGGGGGTCATCGCCAACCCGCGGGTGCAGAACATCACCGATCTGCCGATCCCCGACAATGCCGAGGGCGCCTTCCCAGTGATCTCCGGCAAGCACCACCTGGCGCAGATCTGGTGCACAGACGGGAACTGCCAGGGCTGAGCACCTACCAGAACGAAGGAGGAGGCGGCAGTTGGCGCGAGCGCGTTCGCTGGCAGCAGCGGCAGCGTTCGCGCTGATTGCCGTCGCCTGCTCCGCCGGAGACGGCGGTGGGGGCTCGGGCACCCCATCCGACCCAGCCGATGACTCGGCAAGCGACGCAGCCGGAGAGGTCGCGACCACGCTGGGGGAGTCGCAGGCGGAGGTCGTCGAGGCTCGCGAGGCCGGTGAAGCCGCCGGCGAGGACACCCGGGATGTTGCTGGCGGCCCGGTGCACGGCGGCCGGCTGGTGTACGGCATAGAGGCAGACACGGCGAACCCGTTCGCGCCCTACGCAGCGCTGTGCGCGATCTCCTGCCGCATGATCATGCGTGCGATCACCGAGTCGATGTATGTCACCGACGCCAATGGCGACATCGTGCCGTACCTGGTGGAGACCGAGACAGCCAGCGACGACTTCCTGACGTGGACGCTCCGGATCCGCGACGGCATCAGGTTCCACGACGGCACGCCGCTGACCGGCGAGGCCGTGGCCTACAACATCAACCTGTGTCGCTTCAGCCAGCAGGTCGGGCCCGGTTACCTGGGCATCGAGAATGTCTGGGGCGACGGCCAGTACGTCTACTACGAGACGTCCATCCCGTTCGCGACGGGGCCGGGTCCCGCGTCGAGGGCGAATGGCTGCGGCTTCATGTTCTCCCCGGCGTGGTTGGAGACGCTGCCGAACAACCCGATGTACACCTCGCCGTTCTCGCCCTTGTCGGCTGAGGAGCGGACTGCAGGGCTGGCCAGCGCCACCGGCGATCCGTCGGCACCGGTGGGGCTGGGCGCGTTCAAGTACGTGAGCTACACGCCGGGCAACGGCAACAGCTTCATCGCCGAGCGCAACCCTGACTACTGGCGCTGCCCCAACGGCATCACGGGCGAGAGCCTGCCGTACCTGGACGAGATCGAGTTCGTGGTGGCGGTGGACATCGTGGGTCGCACCAACGGTCTGAGAGCGGGCCAGTTCGACATCATCCACACCTCGAACGCCGATGAGATCGCCAAGTACGAGGGCGACCCCGACTTCGTGCTGCTGCAGGCCAACGACTTCGGCGAGACCAACTTCGCCATCATGAATGTGGCATCCGGCGTGAACCCGGTGCTCGCCGAGCTGCGGGGGCTTGACGAACCGATCGAGATGGACCCGCACGGGCTCAATGCGGCTAACCCGCTGGTGCACCTGAGCTGCCGCAAGGCGCTCGCGCACGCGTTCGACGGCGAGCGATTCGTCAGCGAGCGGCTCCGGGGCCTGGTACGGGCGGCCAACGGGCCGTTCCCGCCCGGCAGCATGGGCTACCTGGACGACTCGGGCTACCCGACGTACGACATTGATGCCGCTCGGGCCGAGTTCGCCCAGTGCAAGGCCGACAGCGGCCAGAACCCGGTGGCGTTCGGGTTCAACACCACCAACGACCCGTTCAATGTCGAGTCGAATGAGCTCATCGCGTCGATGTGGCGGGCTGCCTTCGGCGATGAGATTGCGGTGTCAATCCAGCCCATCGAGCAGGGTCAGTACTTCGGCCTGGCGCTGGCCGGCCTGTACGAGATGATGGGGCTGCGCGCCCACGGCGGGGTGGACCCGATCGAGCAGTGGCTGTGGTGGAACTCGGTGACTGCGCTCCCGATCGACCCGACAGTGCCCGAGCTGGCCTCCAATGTGGGGCGCTTCCAGGACCCCGCCATCGATGCCGCATTCGACGTCATCCGCCACAATCCCGACCCCGAAGCTCGGCGTGAGGCCGCAGAAGAGGTGAACCGGGCCTTCGGGCGCAACGTCTGGAACCTGTGGACGTACTGGACGCTGTGGGGAGTGATCGCCAATCCCCGGGTGCAGAACCTCACCGATCTGCCGATCCCGGGCAGCGACGTCGGCGCCTTTGCCGTGAACTCCGGGGCACACCACGTGGCCCAGATCTGGTGCGAAGACGGCGATTGTCAGGGCTGAGGCGATGACGTGGTGTAGTAACGGCACACGATGGGGGGCACGACGGGCATGAAGCAGGCTGTTCGCGATCAGCTCGGCCGCATCATCGCGGCGGCGCTGCTGGCCACGATCGCGTGGGCGTGGTTCTGGCGGCCCCCCTTCAGCTGGACCTTCGGCGTGTTCGTCGTCATCGGCACCGTCGGGGCCGGCATCGCGGACGGCCGTTACGCGCTGCGTCGCATCGCCGGAGTGATCCCGGTGCTGGTGGGGGTGTCGTTCGTGGTGTTCGCGTTGATGGCAAGCCTGCCGGGCGACCCTGCCATCAACATCCTGGGTCCTGCGGCCACGGCGGACCAGATTGCGATCGTCCGCACCGAGCTGGGCCTCGACGAGCCGTTCTTCAACCGCTACGGCAACTGGCTGGGCGGCGTGCTCACGGGTGACCTCGGAACGTCGATCGTGCTGCGCGAGGACGTCGCCGACGGCATCTCGCGCTCGATGACCCCGACGCTGCAGATCATGGCCTACTCGGTCGTGATCGCCCTGGGCTTCGCCATCCCGCTGGGCATCTGGGCCGGCTACCGGCAGGGAACCAAGACCGACGGCACGATCAACAACGTGATGCTGGGGTTCCTGGCCACGCCGAACTTCGTGCTCGCCGTGATGCTCGTGCTCTTCCTGTCCATCGGCGGGCTCAGCGTGGCAGGCAACGAGATCGGATTCCGCGTGCTGCCGGCCGCGCGCTATGTGCCGCTCGGCGAAGATGTCGTGCTGCATTTCAAGCACATGCTGCTGCCGTCGCTGGCATTGGCGATGGGCCAAGCGGCCGTGTTCATGCGCTTGCTTCGGTCGGACATGATCGCCACGCTGCGCCTGCCGTTCATCGATCTGGCTCGCAGCAAAGGGCTGCCGACGCGACGGATCCTGTGGCGGCACGCGTTGCGACCGTCGAGTTTCACGCTGCTGACCGTGGTGGGGCTGACTGTCGGCCTGCTCATCGGCGGCGCGCTGATCGTCGAGTTCATCTTCACGATTCCAGGCGTGGGGGCGTACATCTTCTTGGGCGTGACCCAACGCGATTTCATCGCCGTGCAGGGCGGCGTGCTGGTGATCTCGACGCTCTACATCGTGGTGCTCACCATGTCCGACTTCCTGTACCTGGCCTTGGATCCGAGGCTGCGCGGCCGGGAGGTGGGCGCTCGTGCGTAAGCGGCTGGGATTCATCTTCTGGTTGGCGGTGGCATACCTCGTCGTGCTGGCCCTAGCGGCCGTGTTCGCCGACGTGCTGCCCATCAAGGACCCTGCGGAAACCTTCCCAGGCACCTCGAAACAGGGGCCCAGCCTGACTCACTGGTTCGGCAATGACGGGGTCGGCAGGGATGTGTTCAGCCGCGTCATCTACGGGGCGCAGGTGAGCCTCGTGATCTCGACCGTCGGCACCGTGCTGGCGTTGGTGATCGGCGGCCTGCTCGGCATGGTCTCGGGGTACTTCAGCAGCCGGGTCGATCGCTGGCTCACTGCCACGCTGAACGCATCGCTGGTGATCCCGCCGCTGATCCTCTTCTTGGCGTTGGTGCTGTTCCTGGACGGCGAAGCGAAGCGGCGCATCTTCATCCTGGTGTTCACCTTCGTGCTGCTGTCGATCGCGCCGATAGCGCGAGTGGTGCGTGCCGCCACCTTGAGCTGGGCCGGGCAGGACATCGTGCTCGCGGCCAGGACTCTCGGGGCCCGAGACGGCAGGGTGCTGTTCCGTGAGATCTTGCCGAATGTGGCGCCCTCATTCGTCAGCTACTCGCTCATCATCATGGCGGGCCTGATCGTGGTGGAGGGCTCCGTGGCGTTCCTGGGCCTGAGCGTCCCGCCGCCGACGCCCACCTGGGGCGACATGATCAACAAGGGGCGCACAAACCTTGATGTGGCCGCGCACATCAGCCTGATGCCCGCAATCGTCATGTTTGTGACGGTGCTGGCGCTCAACTTCGTGGGCGACAAGCTGCAGCAGTACTTCGAGCCGAGGGAGTCGGTCCTGTGAGGGAAGCGCGGCGAGGGCGGGGCTGCGAGGTCCCGGTTGTGAGGGCTGGTATCTGATGGCAGGCAGCGGAAACGCCCATCTGCGCCCGGATGCGCTCCTGAGCGCACGGGATCTGGTAGTCGAGTTCCCCGCGGCCGGCGGCCGGACGGTGTATGCGGTCTCGGGTGTGTCGCTCGACTTGGCCGAGGGCGAGACCCTCGGGCTGGTCGGCGAGTCGGGCTGCGGCAAGAGCACGACTGGGCGGGCGATCCTGCAGCTGCCACGGCCCACCTCGGGCACCGTGCAGCTCGCCGGCCAAGAGCTGACCGAACTCGACGAGGACGCCATTCGCGAGGTGCGGCCGCGGCTGCAGATGATCTACCAGGATCCGATCTCGTCGCTGAACCCCCGCCGCCGCGTGCGCGACATCGTGGCCGAGCCGCTGTTCATCGCCCTGGAGAACGTGTCGAGGCGGACCGCGATGGCGGTGTGGCAGGAACGCATCGGCGAGCTGCTGCAAAGCCTGTTGCGGCGAGCTGCAGCTCCGCTGCGCATCGTGGGCCGGCTGGCCTCGGTGGCGTTCGTGCTGTGGATACTCTCCGAGACCGTCGAGGATCGCGCCGCCGAGGGGTGGCTGGGCTGGACGCAGGTACCTGCAGCGATCATCGGCTTCCCGACGCTCGCGCTGTTGCTGCTGGCCGGCGCTATTGCCCTGCTGGGGGGCCTGATCTGGGTACTGCTGGCAGTGATGCTGCCCTTTGGCTTGATGTCGCGCCAGTTCGGTGAGGTGTCCAGCGCTGTCGGGCTCGCGGGTGTGGTCGTCACCACGGGCGCGAGTGCCTTCATGCTGTGGCGCACCTGGTCGAGTTTCGGGGGCTGGGCGAAATGGCTGAACTCCGGCGGGCTGATCCTGCTCACCGCCGTGCTGGCGGTCTGGCTCGTGCTGTCGCTTGCGAAGCCCGAGCGGGCAGGTGCCAGCGGAGTCGCAACGACGCTGAGCGCCATGGTGGTCCTGCAGGTCTTCTACGTCGCTGGTCTTGACGGGGGCATCAAGCTGGCGGTGCTGGTGGCCTCGGCGGTCGTCGACGCCCTCCTGTTCCGATGGGTCCTGCGGCGTTACCGGGTGAACCGCGACGCCGAGCGCGAACGAGCCGAGCCCCGGGTGCGTGAGGTGCTCGATTACGTCGGCATCAACCCCGACGATGCCATGGACCGCCGGCCGTGGGAGTTCTCCGGCGGGCAGGCGCAGCGGCTCTCGATCGCCCGTGCGCTGGTGAGCGTGCCGCAAGTGATCATCTGCGACGAGCCGGTGTCGTCGCTGGACGTCTCGGTGCAGGCGCAGATTCTCAATCTGCTCGAAGACCTCAAGAACCTCATGGGCCTGACACTGGTGTTCATCGCGCACGACCTGGCGGTGGTCAAGAACGTGAGCGACCGGGTGGCGGTCATGTACCTGGGCAAGCTCTGCGAGGTCAGCGAGCCCGACGCGATGTTCGATGAGCCCGCCCATCCGTACACGGAGTTGCTGCTGGCGGCGATCCCGCAGCCTGATCCGGAGGCGGAGCTGGGGTCGGGACGCATCGGCGGCGAGCTGCCCTCGCCGATGGACCCGCCGTCGGGCTGCCGGTTCCGCACTCGCTGCCCGCACGCGGCGCAGCGCTGCATCGACGAAGAGCCCGAGATGCGAGAGATCGCGCCAGGGCGGTTCGTGGCCTGCCACACACCGCTCGTCGGCGAATCGGCGCCTGTGCGCGTCGAGATGGCGTCAGCCTCGCGGGGCGAGTCGTGAGCGACGCCTCGGTGCCGGATCTGTCGGGGCTTGACGGGAGGCCGCTGCTCGACGTCGCTGAGCTGCACACCACCTTCCACACCCCTGTGGGCCCGTTGGTCGCGGTCGACGGGGTCGAATGGTCGCTGCGTCGGGGCGCTCGGCTGGGCGTGGTGGGGGAGTCCGGCTCGGGCAAGTCGGTCATGTCCCGATCCATCATGCGGCTGCTGCCCAAATCCCGGGTGACCTCGACCGGCAACGTCAGCTTCGACGGCATCGACATGATGTCGCTGGGCCGTCGTGAGCTGCTCGAGATGTGGGGACCCCAGCTCGCGATGGTCTTCCAGGATCCGCTGGGCTCGCTGAACCCGGTCATGAAGATCGGCAAGCAGGTGGGCGAGGGTCTTCGGGTGCATCGCGACCTGTCGGCGCGTGCCGCACGCAGCGCTGCGCTCGATCTGCTCGAAGAGGTGGGCATTCCCGAGCCGCACCGGCGCATCGACGAGTATCCCCACCAGCTCTCGGGCGGGATGCGCCAGCGCATCGTGATCGCCATCGCCCTGGCGTGCAGCCCTCGCCTGCTCATCGCGGATGAGCCGACCACGGCGCTCGATGTCACTGTGCAAGCCCAGATCCTGGACCTGCTCGAAGCCCAGCGGGCCGAGCGCAACATGTCGCTCGTGCTCATCACCCACGACCTGGGCATCGTGGCGGGCCGCACCGACGAGATCATCGTGATGTACGCGGGGCGGATCGTGGAGCGCGCCCCCACGTCAACGCTGTTCAGCGATATGAGGATGCCCTACACCGAGGCGCTGTTCCGGTCGATCCCCAAGGTCACCGACGACAGCCATGCGCGCTTGGAGATCATCGGCGGGCAGCCGCCCCAGATGACCGATCTGCCGCCCGGATGCAAGTTCGCTCCCCGCTGCAAGTACGCGCAAGACCTGTGCTTCGCCGAGGAACCGGCGCTCATCGAGGCGCCCAAGGCGGCACCCGCTCGATCAAGCATCAGCGGCAGCGGTGACGACGACGAGCCCGATCCCGCGGCGGGTGTGCACCTGTACCGCTGCTTCTACCCGGTCGGCACGCCAGAGGCGGTCGAGGCGTTCGAACGCAACATCGCATCGGGCCGGGTCAGCGAAGCGGGCGTCGTGATCCGCACCGACTAGCGCCCTGCGAATTCTGGGGTCCTACGAAGGCACCTCTTCGTACCAGTCGTGTGCGTGGTGCAGCAGGTAGTCGCAGATCTTCGTGCACCGGTCGAAGGGCTCGCACATGTCGTCCTCGCCTTGCAGCAGCGCCTGTAGCGACAATTCCTTGCGTGCCACGATCATCAGCGTCCGTTTCGCTGCGTCGGTCACAGATGTGAGCGAATCGATGGCGGACACCTCCACCGGCAGGGCTGTGCCGCCGAGGCCGGCCAGGTCGGTCGCCAGCACGAGCATGTCGGGGCTTCGGTCCAGCGGCGGGAGCGCCCAGGTGAACATCAGGGGCAGCCAGAACTCGTCGGGAGGCAGTTCGTCTTCTGGCGTCGCCCACAGCACCTCCTCGAACGACAGCATCGTGCGCGGATCGGCTTCCAGGGTGAGGTGGAGATCGAGTGGCCCGCCGCAGGCTTCAGCAGGATGCAGGTCAACCTCCCAGGTCTGGCGCAGGCTGTAGGTCTCGATGAACTGCCGCTCGTCGTGAATGTGAAAGCCGTGCGCATGCGCATGGTCTTTCAGGCTCGCCATGTAGCCGGAGATGTCGATCGCTGCCATCGGGATGCTCCCCACGCGGCGCAGTGGTGATGCGCGGAGGTTATAGCGCCGGGTGACAGCATTCGACGAGTGAATTCAGAGAGCGACGGTTGGCTGGATCTGCTTCGGCGCACTGCCGATGCGGTTGAGGCGGCGCTGGCTGGCTTCGATCGTTGGCAGGACGGCGGGGAGCGGTCCGACCAGTACGCAGTCGATCAGGTAGCCGACGCGGCAGCGCTCGGCGTGCTCGCTACAGCGGGCGTCGGCGTGCTGAGCGAGGAGTCCGGGCTGCGCGCTGGGTCGGGCAGCGAGACCGTCATCGTGGACCCGGTGGACGGCTCCACCAATGCGTCACGCGGCATCCCGCACTACTGCATCAGCCTCTGCGTCGTCGACAGCAGCAGGGGCAGCAGCGCCGCACCCCGTCACAGCACCGACATCGTGACGCCTGTTGCCGGCTTGGTACGTCACCTTGTCTCTGGTGAGGAGTTCACTGCGACCACCGGTGGGGGAGCGCAGCGCAACGGTGCCCCGATCGAGACCAGCGGGCAGACAACTGGCGAGCGGGCCGTCATTGGCGTGTCGGGCCGTCCCGGCGCCGACCTGCCGGTCTGGCAGGTGCGGGTGCTGGGCTCCGCGGCGCTCGACCTGTGTGGGGTGGCCTGCGGCCGGCTCGACGCGTACCTCGACCTCAACTCGAATCACGGTGTCTGGGACTACGCCGCAGGCATCCTGATCTGCAGTGAGGCAGGCGCATGGACCGGCGAGGCCGGCGGCAGGGAGCTGTTCCACCTCAGCCACAGCGAGCGCCGGGGGCCCGTCGCTGCCAGTACGCCCGAACTGGCGGTGCTGCTCGGACACGCCCGACAGCCGGGGTCTGGGTCTGGCGGTGGCCGGTAGCCTGCCAAACCCGACTGCGGGGGCGCTTAGCTCAGATGGCGAGAGCACCTCCCTTACAAGGAGGGGGTCGCAGGTTCGAGTCCTGCAGCGCCCACCAGACAGACCGCAATCTAGCCGTCAATGCGTGGGCCGGGGCCGTAAGCGACGCTGGGGCCGCGTGGGGCGTCGGTGATCCGTTCGAGAATTTCGCGATCGACGAGCTCGCGCAGGATGGCCGACGCTCTTGGTGTGCCGACGCCGAGGAGGTTGCGCACGATTTGGTTGTTGATGCGGCCGTGCTTGTTCACGTGAGCGGCGATGGTGCCTTCGATCTCGCTGCTGTCTCGCCGAGGGCGCCGCACGGCGGAGCCCAAGCCTCGGGCTGCCTCTGCGGTGAGTCGGTAGCGGGTTGAGGGTCCGTTCGTTCCGGCGTGCGACGGTTCGATGAGCGGTTGGGCGTCGGCGGCCATTCGCTGCATTGCTCGGGCCGTGTCCATCTCGGGACGCTGGAAGGAATGGGCCATCTGGGTCGGCGTGACGGTGCCTGAGGTGCAGAGCCGGCGCAGCACCAGCAGCAGTTCGACATCGTTGCGCCGCGCATCGTCCAGGAGCGCTACGAACGAAGCAAAGTGAGGCTCAGCAGGGCCGCCGTCGAACTGCACCCGTACGGCTTCCGCCGAACCCGAGATTGTCGGGAGTGGCTTGCCAAGACTCAGCATCGACCGGTACATCCGCGCAACCCCGGTGCCGAGTTCTTCGATCAGGCCCAGCGCGCGAAACGCACGTGCGAGAAGCCGGTTGCGGGGGCGAGAGGTTGTCGAGAGGATGTTGTGCTCGGTCACGCCGCTGACGAATGGTCCCATCGAGGTGACCGACAGCGCATCGTCGAAGTGCTCGACCCGTACGGGTTCGGCGATATCGAGGCGACGGTGGACGAGAGCATTGGCGACGGCTTCGCGTATCGACCCGGGCGGGTAGCGGTGCATCTGCATTTGCTGGCCGTGCGGCAGGAGCAGCTGCTCGAAGGGGTTCCGGGAGGCGACGAGTTCGAGCACGCGGCCGAACGCCGGCAGCAGCGGCATGGCGATGCGCTCCGTTGCGTCGGGTGGACTGCCGACGCTCAGGCGGTGCTGGTAGACGACGATCTCCTCGCCGGTCGCGCAGAGCAGCTGCTCTCCTGCGATGTACAGCCCTCCGTCGGGGGAAGCCAAGCCCATCGTTGAGCACAATTCGGCGTTGGGCAGTTCGGCCCATCGTCCTCGTTCGCCGCCGAGACGCCGCAACTCCCCGCGTGCGACCTCCATTGCGACCGGGTCGAGATCCTCGACGGCCCGGCCGCTGCGTGCCTCCGACGGATCGACTCCGTGCCGCTCACCGTGCAGCGCAGCAATCTCGTCGGGGGCCAACGGGAGGCAACTGCGCCCGATGCGCCGCGTGACTCGGCCGGCGACGCCATGCACAGTCGCGCCGACTGGCACATGCGCAACCAACAGCCTTGTCTCGTAGTGCCAATGCACCGTGAGGCCCACTGTGAGACCCGGCGTCACCGTCTCGAAGATGTAGCGGCGCGCCTCCAGTTCGTCGAGATCGGTGCCGGAGAATGCCGCTGCACCACTCTGGTCATCGTCGACTCCGAGAACCACAGAACCGCCGTGGCCATTGGCCAGGCACGCAGCGGCTTCGGCCAGCGCCATGCGAGTTTTTCGTGCACCGCCGCGGGCCGACTTAAACTCCAAAGTCTCCGACTCGAGGTCACCGGGTTTCGACCCGCGCCCGATCGCCTCCAGTGCTTCGAGCACCTCATCGGGCACACGTTCTGTTGCCATAGTTTTAGCCTAACTGATCACGCGTGTTGGACTAAAATTCTAGGGAGCGTCGAACAAATTCACTTGTGCGGCATCTGCTTTGAACATGCGGACAGGGTCAGGCGCCAGGATCGGGCGCGACAAACCGAGCATTGGCATGGCCGCTTGCCAGAGTTTTATTTTTTCTGCAGTGAATATGAACAACAAAACTCGCAGAAATTCTCGCTGAGAACTCGCGGCGCGCGGTGCGCGATCTGCGCGGCGGGCCGCAGACCGTGCGGTAGATTGTGGACCGATTGCCTTCGCCTACACAGTCGGCGGGCTCGGGCAGCAGGACAGGAGCGAGAGACGAGTGATTTTCCATCGACAGTCCCCCCCCCCCCCCATCCCTTTACGTTGTTGAATGGCCTCGGCATGAGGACTGGAAGGCGGGTGCGCTGCGCCGTTGTCGTGCTGCTGCTGGCAGCCTCGGCAGTGGTCCAGTCGTCACCGGCGGCGGCGCAGAATCCGCCGGTGACGGTGAGGGCGACGTTGTCGGGTGCTGGCGGGGATGTGCGCGAGGGGGGTTGCAAGGAGATCAGGGTGACTCTCTCGCGACGGCTGCAGGGGACCGAGCGGCTCGAGGTGCCGTTGGCTCTCGGCGGCTCGGCGGGCGAAGGATACAAGAGCTGGGAAGCT
Source organism: uncultured Acidimicrobiales bacterium (assembly GCA_964484385.1). Classification (GTDB taxonomy): domain Bacteria; phylum Actinomycetota; class Acidimicrobiia; order Acidimicrobiales; family Poriferisodalaceae; genus Poriferisodalis. The sequence continues at coordinate 40,835 of CAZAFV010000014.1, read as the reverse complement.
GCCCACGACTACACGCTGCGGAGCATCGGGTCGACGGATATTGAGGAGAAAAATCCCGACAGAGCGGACAGCAAATTCTCGTTGATCTTCAGTGGCGGCTCGCATTGGATGGGACGGATCGAGTTCTGTGCCTTGTGGGATCTTGAAAGTGGGGAACCCGACGAGACGGTCGACATCGGCTTGGGCACGCTGGTCGCCTCCAACTTGGTCGGCGGTGTAGCGGCGGGCACCGATAATCTTGCCACGTTCGACATCTTGAACCGCAAGAGGTACCGGGCGCACATATCGGTCAGTGGACCGTTCGACAGTCACCGGCGAGTACACGAGGACGTCGACGACGGTGACCCGCAAACGGATGACTCGCCGACGGCGCTGACGATCAGGGTGACGTTGCGCCATGATGATTGGCAGCACGGAAGCGGATCGGTCACATCGAACACCGACGGGGCCCCGATTCGCATCCCGATCCGGCTCGAGAACAGTTCGGCGTCGGAGGATGACTACACGCTGTCGCCTTCCGTAATCACCATTGCCGAGGGCGCTTCGAGCGGGACCGCGACGCTGACGATCGTCGACGACGACATCATGGAAGGCTCGGAGAGATTCAAATTCAATGTCGGCGCGCTGCCCAAGGGCGTGCGGAGACCCCAGGGGTATTCGGCCGTGGGCTTTTGGGTTCACCCCAGCGACGGTGCCGACCGCGGCAAGCTGCTGTTCCGGGTGTGCGGAGGCTCAAACTGCCCGCTCGACGGCGACACGGCTACCACGGACTGGGAAGAGACCACGACCCCGTCGATTACCCTGACCGAGGGCGGTCCTTCGGTCTCATACCAATACAAGCCGAGTCCGACCGTGCTCGACCAGTTCCGGTCGATCGACGTGCAGCCCAATACCACCAGCAATCTGGTCACGGACACGCCGCCGTTTACGGGGCCCGCGCCCGGGACCGTGGTCCCCAGCGCGTTCGACCTTGAGGATCGTGATCGCTTCACCTGCGGGAACAGCAGCGACCACCAAGATCTGTTGCGCGGCCGTGACACGATAACTACGACCAGCCGCGCCGAGCTTCATCAGGTTGCGGACGAGACCGGGAGATATAGCTGCCCGCTTTCCGGCACATCGATCAGTTGGGACGGGCGCGACGTTTGGCGCACGATCACGTTCAGCGCCGGTGAGGATTCCGACACGTTCGATCACACCAAGACGGTCACCCATGGCGTCATCACCAGGTTCACCCCTATCAGAACGGATCAAGGGCATTACTTCCAAGACCCGACCGGGAACCGATGGCCCGTGACGATCAACATCGTCGACGACGACAGCACCAGCATCGGCGACAGTGTCGCTGGGGATCAGTCCGGCGAGGACGGGCCGCAGCAAGGCGAGAACGGCGGCGCGGCGGATAGCGTGCCGACGCCGGCGGCTGTGGCGGGTGGTTCGTTCGAGTCGCCGACGGTGACAGCTCACGGCGGCACGTGGCATCAGTTCGCGGACGGCACGGCGGGTCTGGGGTGGTCGGTGTCGGGCGGTCCGCTGGAGTTGATGCGCGGCATCCTGGGCGGCGCGTCGCACGGCGCGCAGCACGCGGAACTGGACGGCACCGGCTCGGTGACGATCTCTCAGGTGCTGGCCACCGAGGCAGGCGGCGTGTATGAGGTGTCGTTCGACTACAAGGCCAGACCCGGCACCGCTGCCCATACGAACGGCCTGTCGGCGTCGTGGAACGGCACCGAGATCGCGGCTGGCATCACGCTGGGCAGCACGTGGCAGACCCACACGGCGCAGGTGACGGGCACGGGCAGCGACACGCTGGCGTTCTCGGACACCGGCACCTCTGACGGTGCGGGGACGTTCCTGGACAATGTGTCGGTGACCCCGGTCGCCCCCCAGCCGCAGCAGTCCCAGGCGCCGGCGCCGGAGCCGGAGCAGTCTCAGACGCCAGTGGTGAGCATCTCCGGCGGGTCCGGGGTGAGCGAGGGTGGCACGGCTACGTTCACGGTGACCGCTACGCCGGCGCCGCCGAGCCCAGTCACCGTCAAGGTGGGCGTGTCGGAGTCGGGCAGCTTCGGCGCCAGCGGCGCAGCGACGGTGACCGTGTCGGGCGCGACCGCGACGTACACGGTGAGCACGTCGGATGATCAGGTCGACGAGGCCGACGGCACAGTCACTGCGACGCTGCAGGACGGCTCCGGTTACACGGTGTCGGCCACGGCGGGCAGCGCAAGCGTGGACGTAGCCGATGACGACGACCCGCCGCCGCCGGTGGTGCCGGTGGTGAGCATCTCGGGCGGCAGCGGGGTTACTGAGGGTGGTACGGCGAGTTTCACGATCACCGCGAGTCCGGCGCCGTCGAGCCCGATCACCGTCAAGGTGGGCGTGTCGGAGTCGGGCAGTTTCGGCGCCAGCGGTGCCGCCACGGTCACCGTGAGCGGCGCGACCGCGACCTACACGGTGACCACCGCCGACGATCTGGTCGACGAGACGGACGGCAGCGTCACCGTCACGCTCGAGGACGGCTCGGGTTACATGGTGTCGGCCACGGCGGGTTCGGCGTCGGTGGGTGTGTCCGATGACGACGACCCGCCTCCGCCTGTCGTCACGCCGGTGGTGCCGTCGGGCGGTCCGGTGCTGTCGGTGGGCGACGCGACAGCGGTCGAGGGAGGCAGTCTGCCGGTGATGGAGTTCACTGTGCGGCTGTCTGAGCCTGCCGGCGGGACGGTGCGTGTGCATTTCTCGACGCGGCCGGTGACCGCGGCGGCGGGCAGCGACTACATAGCGGGCACCTACGATCTGGTGTTCGGCCCGGGTGTCACCGAGAGGCAGGCCTACATCTGGGTCTGGGACGACCGCGTGCCTGAGGGCGCCGAGACGTTCGAGGCGGTGCTGTCCGATGCGCGGGGCGCGTCCATTGGCGACGGTGTCGCTGTGGGCACCATCACCGACAACGACTGAACACCACCACAGCCGGATACACAAAAAACCGGACAGTCCCACTACTAACCCCGCTGACTGACCCCCGTCCGCAGATCAGCGCGGCAGGCTCGCCGACCCGGTAGCGGTGCATCTGCATTTGCTGACCGTGCGGCAGGAGCAGCGGCTTCGGTCAGGGGCTTGCTGTGGCGGGGTTGCGACTGAGGTCGAGGTGGGTTTCGATGCGGGCGAGCCTGTCGGTGTGGTCGAGCAGGATCGCATGGACTTCGGCGAAACGCTGGTCCATGTCGCTGCGGAGCAGGTTGATCTCGGATCGGAGTTCGGTGATCTGGCTGTTGAACTCGTTGCGGAATTGGGTGATCTGGCCGGCGGCGTCGCTGCGGAGTTCGGTGATCTGGCTGTTGGTGTCGCTGCGGAGCGTGCCGATGTCATTGCGCAGAGCGGTGATGTCGCCGCGCAGGCCGTTCAGGCTGAAGAACAGCAGTCCGAACATGGCGGCGATGAGGGCGCCGACGATGGCAGTGGGCAGCGGGATGCTGAGCGCGCGTGTCGAGGCTGACCGGGAGATACGCGTTGCGGGCCGAGCGCCGTCGGTCGCATCGGCCCCGGAAGCTGGCGTTGACGGGGGCGACGAAGCCGTCGGCGTCTCGTCATCGGTCATGGTGGTGATGGTACTCATGGTGTCTCGGGCGGCTGATCATGGGAGTGGGCGCTGGGCGCTTGGTGAACATAGAACATGCACCACAGATCATTGGCCATCATTTTCAGTCAGCGTGTGGCGATCATGTTTGTGCGAACCCGCCTTGCGCACGCCACAGGCTCTCAGCGCACAGGGTCAGTAGATGCCGGGAATAATGCGGTACGGGACCCGCTCGCGGTACTCGGCCCACTTGGTGGGGCCGTACTTCTGCGCGCAGCGCCTGTCGTCGTCCATTTGCCGGTAGCTGAACAGCGCGAACACATAGATCAGATACAGCCACGCCCACAGGTTGCCGAAGTGGCCCCACGCCACGGCGAGGCCCAGCCCGTAGAACACTTCGCCCATGTAGTTGGGATGGCGGGATGCGCCCCAGAAGCCGCTGCAGAGAATCTTGCGCTCGCCGGCTTCGATGATCTGCGGCTTGATGCCCAGAAAGGTCCGCTCGGGCCAGCGCTTGAACGTGTACTTCTGCATGTTGGCGCCACGGCTGATGCACCAACCTGCCAGGTACAGCGCCGGTGCGCCGATCAACCAGAGCGCCCGCCAGCCCCCTGTGTGGCCCGGATCGGGATGGGCTGCCATGCCCCACATCGGGATGATGAACATCCAGCCGTAGACGAACAGGCCGCCCCAGAACATCTTGAACCCGAGGCGCTCGTAGATGATGTCGAACGTGTAGAGCTGCACTCGCTCGAAGACGAAGTAGTCGAAGACGTAGAGGGTGAAGAACGCTGCGAAGAGGTACGCGCCCGGATTGGGGTTGTCGACATTGTCGTAGTGCCAGACCGCGCCGGAGAACGCGTTGAGCGACAGCATCGTGCCGCCGACGACGTAGAAGTACATCTTGGCGTCGATGCGGTCGTTGAAGAACTGCATCTCCTGGGCGCGGCCGAACCAGCACGCCAGGAATTTGTTCTTGACGTCGCCTTCGGGCTGGCTGAACACGGCGATCAGCGACATGATGACGGCCAGCACGGTGCCGCCCGCCACGGCGTACAGCGATGAACGGTAGAACCAGTCGCGCGGCATGCCGGTGAGCTCGAACCACCACAGCACCTGGGCGACGACGAACACTGCGAGGCCGTTGAGGCGGTAGCTGCGGGGCTGGCCGGTCGCGGGGTCGATGACGTAGCCGGGGACGCGCTTTCCGGGAATGACCATCTGCAGCACGAAGAACGCGGCCATTACGAACAGCGGCGTGAGAAATGCCAGCACCGCCTCGCCCGCAGTCAGTTCGGTCAGGTGACCGATGCCAAGCCAGTCGAACATGGGTGGCCTCCTCTCCGGTGCCGCCGCGGCCAGCCGGCGCTAGAAGACGCCGGGAAGGATCCGGTAGGGAACCCGGGCCTGGTACTCGGCCCACTTCTCCGGGCCGTACTTCTCGGCGCAGACCTTGTCGTCCTCGAACTGGCGGGGAACGAAGAAGGTCACGATCATGATCACGTAGCTCCAGGCCCACAGGTTGGTGAAGTGCCCGAACGCCAAGGCGTTGGACAGCCCGTACAGGGCCTCGCCGAAGTAGCCGAAGTGCCTGGCCTTCCCCCAGAACCCGCTGCAGAGGATCTTGCGATCGCCGGCCACGATGACCTCCGGCTTGATGCCGAGGAAGGAGCGTTCGGGCCAGCGCTTGAACGTGTACTTCTGCATGTTGGAGCCGCGGGAGATCACCCAGCCCGCCACGAACAGCACTGCGCTGCCGATCAGCCAGAGGTACATCCAGCCGCCCGAGAAGCCCGGATCGGGGTGTTTCGCCAGGCCCCACAGCGGCAGCACGAACATCCAGCCCCACACGAAGGGCCCGCCCCAGACCAGCTTGAACCCGACGTTCTCGTGGATGAGGTCGTAGGTGTAGAGCTGTACCCGCTCCCACACGAAGTAGTCGAAGACGTAGAAGGAGTTGATGATGACGTAGAGGACCAGGCCGGGGTTGACGTCGTCGACGAAGTCGGCGTGCCAGGCCAGCGCGGACCAGGCGTTGAGCGAGAGCATCGAACCGCCGACGATGTAGAAGTACATCTTGAGGTCGAAGCGGTTGTTGAAGAACTGCAGCTCCTGCGCACGACCGAGATAGAACGCAATGAGCGGGTTCTTCTGCTCGCCCACGGGCTGGGAGAACACTATGAAGGTCGTCGCGATGGCGGCGATGATCACGCCGCCGGCGATCGCATACATGGTCGACCGGTAGAACCAGTCTCGTGGCAGCCCGAAGAGCTCGAACGCCCACACGATGTGTGCCAGCGCGAACACCAAGATGCCGTTGAGCCGGTAGCTGCGAGGTTCGCCGGTCTCGCGGTTGGCGGTGTAACCGGTGACGCGCCGGGCGGGCAGGATCATGTGCGCCACGAATGCGAAAGCGCAGACGAACAGCGGCGTGAGGAATCCCAGCACCGCCTCACCGGCGGTCAATTCGAATAGATGGCCGATGCCGAGCCAGTCGATCATGCTGCACGCCCCCTCTCGCGCCGGTCAGCGCAGACTGCCAGTATTGCCGTCAGCGGCGAGTGGTCGTGGGACTCAAGGACGCACTCGGCGGTAGCGTCCGCTGGCGACGCAGGAAGGTGCGTGATGCCATGAAGCTCGACAGCGGGGATCGATTCCCCGAACTCACTCTGGCCGACCTCGAGGATCAGCAGGTCACCATCCCCGGCGTCTTCGGCGACGGCTGGGGTGTGGTGCTGGTGTACCGGGGCCACTGGTGACCGTACTGCCGTCAACAGTTGGTTGACTTCGACGGCGCCGGCTCACTGCTCAAGACGCTCGGCGCCAGCGTCGTGGCCCTCTCCGTGGACGACAAGGAAACCACGCAGGGCCTCTCCGACGGCTTGCAGCTGCGCACGGTGAAGATGCTGCACAGCGCCGACATGGCCGAGGTGTCGTCGCTGACCGGCGCCTACACCGAGGAGGGGCGGGGCATCCTGCACGCCACCGGGTTCATCCTGTCCCCGGGCGGCAAGGTCGCCCAGGCGTGCTATTCGACGGGGCCGATCGGACGGTTCACCGCGCTCGACACGATGCGGATCATCCGTTTCGTGCAGCAGATGAGGCAGCGCCAGGGCTAACCCCCATCAACCACCCACGATGAACCGCTGGTGGGTGCCTTGGGAGATCAGCGTGTCACCGTGGGTGACCTTGATGTCGAACACCAGGCGCCGGCGGTCGATCTCGGTGATCTCGCCCGCCACCACTACGTCCTCGCCTGCGGCGACGGCGGCCTCGTGGCTGACGCAGATGTGGATGCCCACGGTCGTCTGGTTCTCGTCGAGGTACGGCTGGACGCCGAACAGGCAGGTGCCTTCGATGAGACGGACCATGTCAGGGGTGGACAGCACCTTGTTGGGCAGGTGCGGCGGGGACATCTCGTCGGTGACCCGGTGCGTTTCGTTGACACCGAATCCGACCTCTAAGGCTGCGCTCATGGCGGCAGACCCTAGAGGCTTGTGCTCGGGCCTGACCGCGGAAGGCTCCCCGCTAGGTTGCGGCTATGGCTGAGCTGCACCCGCATTGCGTGCCCCTCGCCCCGCTGCTGGGAACCTGGCAGGGCGGGGGCACGGGCCAGTACCCGACCATCGACGAATTCGCCTACACGGAGGAGTTGACGTTCGGCCACGTGGGCAAGCCGTTCGTGTCGATGATCCAGCGCACTCGCAACGCGGCCACCGGCGAGCCGCTGCACTCAGAGGCTGGCTACCTGCGAGCCGTGGGGGACGGCCAGATCGAGCTCACCCTCGCACAGCCGTCCGGTGTCACCGAGATCTGTCTCGGACGGGTGCGCACCACCTCCGACGGCTTGGCGATCGAGCTGGCGAGCAAGCACGTGGGCCTGACCCCGACCGCCAAGGAGGTCACTTTGGTGCGGCGGGAGTTGAGCATCGTCGGGACGGGCACTGCCGACAACCCGACGCTGATCTCCGAGCTGTGGATGGCAGCTGTGGGCCGCGCCGAGCTGCTGCACCACCTGAGGGGCGAGCTGACCAAGCAGGCCTGAAGCGGCCTGATCCGCTGGCATGCCGAGAGACCGCTGCGACACAGCGGCTGTGGCACACCCGGTTCGCTCGGGCGCAACGTCCTACGCTGGCCATCGGGCCACAGGGGGAGCGATGTCAGAGATGTCTAGAGAAAGTGCAGCCAACGGAGCGCGTGGGTCTGACTACGGCGCGCCGACAGCCGCGGGCCGCCCCGACGTGGACGACGAGACGCTGGCCGCTGCGGTAGCGGTAGCGAACATCCCGACGCTGCTGATGGTTCTGGTGCAGATGACGGGCGAGCTGGGATGGCTCGACGATCCCTACCGGCCCAAGCGCCAGCCCGGACTCGGCGACAACGACACGGGCGGCTTGGCACCCGAGCATCAGCAGGAGGTCCGCGAGGCCGCGCTCGAGGCCATTGCGGCATGGCGCGACGGCCGCCCGATGGCGATCGCCGAGCCCGACGACGCCCTTATCACCAAGATGCTCAGCACCGCCATGGGCGAGCACGTGCCCGACGAGTACGGCGCATTCACCGCCGCCCAGCTGGGCCTGGCCAAGTTCCTCGATCACGATCCGATCAACGTGCCGCCCGGCTTCAAGGTGCTGGTGATCGGCGCCGGCGCTTCGGGGCTATGCGCTGCCATCAACCTGCAGCAGGCCGGCGTGCCCTACGAGGTGGTCGAGCGCAACGGCACGGTCGGCGGCGTGTGGTGGGAGAACCGCTACCCCGGCGCCGGCGTGGACACGCCGAACCACCTGTACTCGTACTCGTTCGCTCCGCACGACTGGAAGATGTATTTCTGCCTGCGCGACGAGCTCCACGGCTACCTCGAGAAGGTGGCCGACGATTTCGACGTGCGCGGCAGCATCCGTTTCAACACCTCGGTGGAGCGCGTCAGCTACGACGCCGAGCGACAGGTCTGGCAGGCCGAGGTGCGCCATGTGGCCGACAACGAAGGCCGCTGGGAGACCGGACGGCTCGGCCTCAGCGCCACGCCCGACGAGACAGGTCTGCGGCGCCGCGACGACGGCGCAGCAACGGCACCGGGTGCCAATGGCCACGCTCAGGGCTCCGACGGCCCTGCCGAGATCATCGAGGCGAACGTCGTCATCAGCGCTGCCGGCATCTTCAACCCGCCGATCCGCCCCAACATCGACGGCCTCGAATCCTGGAGCGGCGAGACGTGGCACACCGCACGCTGGCCCGCCGATGCCGACGTCGCCGGCAAGCGCGTGGCGATCGTGGGCAACGGGGCGAGCTGCATGCAGACAGCACCCGAGATCCAGCACGACGTGGAATCGCTGGCGATCTATCAGCGATCCAACCACTGGGCCGCGCCGTTCGAGCAGTTCCGCAAGCCGGTTCCCGACGCCATGCGGACCCTGTTCGAGGCTGTGCCGCTGTACCGGGCGTGGTACCGGGTGCGGCTGGGCTGGACGTTCAACGACCGCATCCACACCGCCCTGCAGAAGGACCCCGACTGGGAGCACCCCGAACGGTCGCTCAACGCCCAGAACGACGCCCACCGGGCCTACTTCACGCGCTACGTAATCGACGAGCTGGGCGACCGGGCCGACGAGCTGCTGGACAGGGTGCTGCCCACCTACCCGCCCTTCGGCAAGCGCATGCTGATGGACAACGGCTGGTACCGCATGCTGCGCAATCCGAAGGTGGAGCTGGTCGACAATCCGATCGCAGAGATCTCCGGCCAGACCATCCGCACCGCGGACGGCACCGAGCGCGAAGCCGACGTGCTGGTGCTGGCCACGGGCTTCGACGTGCTGCGGTTCATCACCACCTACGAGGCAACCGGCCGCTCGGGTCGCAGCCTGCGGGAGTCGTGGGGCGATGACGACGCCAGCGCGTATCTGGGCACGGTCACGCCCGACTTTCCCAATTTCTTCACGCTGTACGGTCCCAACCTGCAGCCTGGCCACGGCGGCAGCTTGATCTTCGTGGTGGAGATGCAGGTGCGCTACGTGATGGACATGATCGCCAAGATGTGCGCCGAAGGGCTCGGTTCGGTGGAGGTGCGCCGTGACGTCCACGACGAGTATCGCGACCGGGTCGACGATGCCCACGAGAACATGGTGTGGATGCATCCCGGCATGACCAGCTACTACCGCAACGAGGCCGGCCGCATCGTGGTCAACTCGCCGTGGCGCAACGTCGACTACTTCGAGATGACCAAGGAAGCCGACCTCGACGAGTACGTCTGCGAGCCCCGAGCGGCCGACCGGGAACTCATCGCCGACTGAGCCGGACGAAAATCGGGGGCTCGGGTTGCCGGCTCCGCCTATAGTTGTGCGGGAGGCCAGCCTCAACCGAGTGTGGTCAGAGCAGGCATTTTGTAGCTCGCACTCGGAGAGGCTGGCCCTATGCGTGAACGTAGGGCTGGCATCGCCTCCGCGCGAAACGAATTTCAGGTCGCCAGTTCGGCGGCGATGGCCTCCAAGGCCGTGTCGACGTCGGCCTCGCTGACGTCGAGGTGCAGCACCATGCGTGAGCGGCCGAAACGCCAGTCGGCCAGCACGCCCCGGCCCTCGAGCCGCTTGGACAGCGTCGGGTCGTTGTGCTCGAGCTGGGCGAACACCATGTTGGTGTCGCAGCCGGTGACGGTGATGTCGTCAATTGCTTCGAGACCGGCCGCGAGCCGCCGCGCATTCGTGTGGTCCTCGGTCAGCCGATCGATGTGGTGTTGCAAGGCATGCAGCCCGCCCGCGGCGATGATGCCGGCCTGGCGCATGCCGCCCCCGAGCAGCTTGCGCCAGCGGCGTGCCTTGGCCACGAGGTCTTCGGTACCGCACAGCACTGAGCCGACTGGCGCGCCCAGACCCTTGGACAGGCACACCGACACGGTGTCGAACGGCTCAGCTACCGCGGCGGGGGCCAGCCCCAGCGACACCGCCGCGTTCCACAGGCGAGCCCCGTCGAGGTGCAAGCCCAGTCCGTGGCGGTCGGCCAAGTCACGGGCTGCCTGATGCTGGGCTGGCGTGAGCACCTTGCCGTTGATGGTGTTCTCCAGGCACAACAGCCGCGTGCGAGCGAAGTGGCTGTCGTCGGGCTTGACTGCGGCTTCGACGGCGTCGAGATCCAGCATCCCCGTCTCGTCGGTCGGCACCGTTTGTGGCTGGATGCTGCCGAGCACCGCAGCACCGCCGCCCTCGTACATGTAGGTGTGGGCGTGGTGGCCCACGATGTACTCGTCGCCCCGCTCGCAATGCGCCAGCAGGCCGCACAGGTTGGACTGGGTGCCGCTGGGCACGTACAGCGCCGCCGCCTTGCCGAGAAGATCGGCTGTGTAGCGCTCGAGCTCGTTCACCGTGGGATCGTCGCCCCAGACGTCGTCGCCGACGTCGGCGGCTGCCATGGCGGCCCGCATCTCGGGCGTCGGCTTGGAAACGGTGTCGGAGCGCAGGTCGATCACGGCAGCAAGCCTGCCATGCGGCTCGCGCCGTGCAACGGGCGGACCTGCGCTGGGCCGATCAGACAGGCTCGGTCAGCCCAGTTGCTCAGCCCTTGCCGTTGCGCAGCAGCTTGCCCGGCAGCGTGCCGTGCGGATCGACTGCATCGGCGCCGTCGCGCCGGATGATCGTGCCGTTCACCACCACGGCGTCGATGCCCTTCGCGTCGGAGATCAGCCGGTCAGCGCCGGCGGGCAGGTCGTACACCCGCCGCTTGCCGAGGTGGCCGATCTCGTCGGCATCGAACACCACCACGTCGGCAGGCTTGCCCTCGGCGAGCGTGCCCCGGTCGGCGATGCCGAACACCTCCGCAGGGCGCTGGGTCAGCATGTGGACGGCGGTTTCTAGGTCGAAGCTCTGGCGGCCCCGCACGAACGTCTGCAGGAACTCCGTCGAGTACTTGGCGTCGCAGAGCTGGCTGGCGTGCGCTCCGGCGTCGGACAGCCCGATCACCGTGGTCGGGTCGTGCAGCAGTTCGTCGATGTCGTCGGGGTCGTGGTTGATCACGTCCTGCGTGATGCGCATCTCGAGGTCGGCTTCGAGGGCCACGTCGAGCACCCAGTCGACCGGATCCTGGCCCGCCTCGTCGGCCATCTCCTGGATGTTGCGGCCCTCGAGTTCGGGACTGTGCGGCAGGTAGCTCACCTCGGTGCGAGCCCAGCGATCGCCGATCTTGCCGCCATTGCCGGCCTTCTCCTTGAACTCGGCCCGCCAGTCAGGGTCGGCGTAGTAGCGCTTGCGGCCTTCCAGATCGCTCTGGGACACCGGGGTGAAGCAGCGCAGCGCCTCGTAGATGAACGGCGCCTTCCAGCTCATCTCGAACTGGATCGGCTGCACGGCCACCTGCGGGAACACCGGCAGGCCCCGGTCCGCGATCTCACGAGCCCGCTCCAGCTCGACACGGTGACTGCCTGGGCCTCGCGCCGAGCCCAGAAGCGCCGTCCAGCTGACGTGCGCCCCGGTCGTCTCGGCGATGCGGGCGAATTCGTCGTGGCTGAGGCCCCGGCCCACCGTGGCCTGCATCACGCCGCCGGCGTCGCCGAGCGCTTGGGCGATCTCGACGATCTCGTCGGTCGTTGCAGCGCGGCTCGGCACCGGCCGTCCCTCGTAGCCGACGTGGGTCGGCGCCTTGGAGGTCGCAAAGCCAAGCGCGCCGGCTCGCAGAGCCTCGGCCACCAGGTCGCGCTGGGCGGCGATCTCTTCAGGAGTGCCCTCACGCTCGGTGGCTTCTTCGCCCATGACGTACATGCGGGCGGCGGTGTGGCCGATGAGGGCCGCCATGTTGACCGCAGCGCCGTTGGATTCGAGCGCATCGAGGTACTGCGGGAAGGTCTCGAAGCCCCAGTCGCCGAGGCCGGCTCGCAGCGCATCGACGCTCATGCCCTCGACGTTCTCGAGCGTGCGCATGATGAGGTCTCGGTGCTCGGGCCGGGTGGGCGCCACCGAGAAGCCGCAGTTGCCCATCACGATGGTGGTGACGCCGTGCCACGGCGAGCAGCTCACCAGCCGGTCCCACATGATCTGCGCGTCGTAGTGGGTGTGGATGTCGACGAACCCGGGGCACACGATGCGCCCGGTGGCGTCGATGGTCTCGGCGGCCTCTGCCGCGGCCGAGCCGAGCGCCACCACGTTGCCGCCGGAGATGCCCACGTCGCCGACGTAGCGGGGCGACCCCGTCCCGTCGATGATCGTGCCGCCCGTGATCTTCAGGTCATATGCCATGTCGCCGTCCCCGTGCTCGCCGCGTACGCGCTCGCTGCTCTCGGGCCGGTCAGCCCGAAGCCGTGGCGTTCACGCTAGCCGCGCGTATCCGGCCGGTCGCTGAGAACAGCCCGCGCTGTTCGAGATGAATCGCTGCCTAGGGTGCAGCCATGACGACTGCGGAGATGCCCGACGAGCTGGTCAACCGGGTGACGTGGAAGATCCCCAATGCGCTGGCGCTCGTGGGGTCAAGATCCGGCGACGAGCGCAATGCGATGACCACGAGCTGGATCACACAGCTCTCGATGGAGCCGGTAATCATCGGCATCGGCGTGGAGAACACGGCAGTCACTCACCGGTTGATCACCGACGGCGGATCGTTCACCGTGAACCTGTGGGACGCCGCCAACACGCGGCCGTTCGTGAAGTTCTCCAAGCCGGCTGCCTACGAGGCCACAGCCCCCGGCGACGGTCCGGCAACCGGGACGCTGAACGGCTGGGCTGTGTACGAAGCCGCGACTGGAGCGCCGGTGTTTGCAGATGCTGCCGCCTGGATGGACTGCGAGGTGCGCCACAGCGTCAACCTGGGCACCCACACGCTGTTCATGGGCGAGTTGGTGGCGGCGGTCATCAACGACGACGAGGTGCAGATTGCCTCGATGTCGGACACACGCATGAAATACGGCGGCGCCAAACGTCACTGACGGCGCTGCCGCCGGATCAGCTTTCCTGCGGCAAAAGGGGGCCCGTGGGCGGATTCGGACCCCGCTGGACTACCATGTTGTGTCGCCCCTCATGGGGCCTGCGCGTTCACTGCTGTGGGCACGCATGTTCTGCCCGCCGACCAGGGAAACCACGTGCCGAAAGTCAAAGACGACGCCATCTTGCTCGAAGGAAAGACCGTCGAAGCGCTCAAAGGCGGGCATTTCCGCATCGAGCTCGACAACGGCCACGAGGTGCTGGGTCACCTGAGCGGCAAGATGCGCAAGCACCACATCCGGATCCTTCCCGGAGATCGGGTGCAAGTCGAAGTCTCGGCCTATGACCTGACCCGCGGACGCATCACCTACCGCTACAAGTAGCCATCGCCTTTCGGGGCGGACCCAGCCCGGCATCGGAGTCGGCTCGCGCCCTACGCTCGACAGCGCGCCACGGTCGCAATCGAGTTCGCAGAAGGGATCATCATGAGCAGCCAGCCGCAGCCTTCCAACGGCACCGTCAACTACAGCGTCGAGCGGGATCCGGCGGGCGACGTGGCAACGGTCACCCTGAACAGGCCCGAGACGCTGAACTCGATGAATGACGAGTTCATGAACGACATCACCGAGGCCTTCGGCATCGTTGGGGCCGACGACGGCGTGCGAGCGGTCATCCTCACCGGTGCCGGCCGTGGCTTCTGCTCGGGGGCCGACCTGCGGAACGCCGCGGACGGCGACGCCGAGGGCTTCGACGCGGACGCAGCCGGCGAGGCCACTACCGACTCGATGGACAACGTGTTCCACCCGGCGATCCGGGCCGTGGCCGAGTGCCCGGTGCCGACCGTGGCCCGCATCAACGGTGTCACCGCGGGGGGAGGCATCGGCCTCGCGCTGTCGTGCGACGTCGCGATCGCGGCTCGCTCGGCGTTCTTCGTGGCAACGTTCGGACCCCGGCTGGGCATCGTTCCCGACCTGGGAACTACGTGGCAGCTCCCGATGCGGGTAGGCCGTGCCCGTGCGCTGGGCATGACGCTGCTCGGCGAACGGGTGACTGCCGATCAGGCCGAAGACTGGGGCCTGGTGTGGAAGACCGTTGACGACGAGGAACTGGACGCAGCGGTAGGGCAGGTGACCGACGTGCTGCGGCGCTGCTCGCCCGCAGCCATGAGCCGCATTCGGGCGTCCGTGGACGGCGCCACGCAGCGTGACTTGGCTGACCAGCTCGACGTGGAGATGGGACATCAGGCTGTGCTGATCCCCCGCAACATGGCCGACGGGGCAGCGGCCTTCCTGGCCAAGAGCGACCCGTCCTTCTCCGGCGACCGCTACTGATCCCAAGTACGCCGGCTGCTGGCAGACTGGCACCATGACCGACACGCTTGACGCCCCGGCTGCCGACCCCGCAGCTGCACGGGTTGACGCAGCCATCGACGAGTTGCTTGCTTCGCACGATCCCCAGCAGCTCAGCTACGCCGAATTCCGCGGCGCACAGTTCGACGCCGGCTTGGCGTGGGTCCACTTCGACGAGGGCCATGGAGGCCTGGGCGTGAGCCCCAAGCTGCAGCGCCGGGTGGAGGAGCGGCTGCGGGCGGCCGGCGCCCGACCCATGAAGCCGGTGACCTTCTTCGCGCATCTGGCCGGGCCGACCATCCACACCCATGGCGGCGAAGAGGTCAAGCGGCGCTTCCTGCGGCCGATGTTCACCGGCGAGGAAGTCTGGTGTCAGCTCTTCAGCGAGCCGGGTGCGGGCAGCGACTTCGCCGGGCTGGCGACCCGTGCGGTCGCCGATGGCGAGGAGTGGGTCGTGAACGGCCAGAAGGTGTGGAACACGCTGGCGCACCTCGGCGACTTCGGGATGCTGGTGACCCGCACCAATCCTGAGGTCCCCAAGCACCGGGGGCTGACGTACTTTGCGCTCGACATGAAGTCGCCGGGCGTGGAGGTGCGACCGCTGCGCCAGATCACCGGCGAGGCCGAGTTCAACGAGGTCTACATGACCGACGTGCGCGTGCCCGACGCCAGCCGCATCGGCGACGTGGGCGACGGCTGGCGAGTGTCGCTGACCACCCTGATGAACGAACGCAATGCCATCGGTGCGGGCGGCGCCGGCCCGCCCAAGCGAGGCTCCGGGCCCATCTCGGTGCTGGTGAAACTGTGGGAGCAGCGCGACCAGGCCGACCGGGATTCGGTCACCAAGGACCGTCTGACGCAGCTGTGGACCCGTGCCGAGGTGCTGCGGCTCACGAACATGCGTGCTGGCGCCAATCGGCGCAAGGGCAACCCCGGGCCGGAGATGTCGATCGCCAAGCTGGCGTTCGCTGAGCTCAACCAGGCCTTGATGACCTGCGCGGTGGACATGATGGGCGCCGACGGCTTGGTCGGCTATGACTACACCTTCCGCCGCCCGGGCGACCTGTCGGTCGACGGTTCCGACGGCGGCGTGCAGCACGGTTTTCTGCGAGTGCGCGCCAACTCCATCGAGGGTGGCACATCGGAGATCATGCGCAACATCCTGGGCGAGCAGGTGCTCGGCCTGCCGGGCGAGCCCCGCATCGACAAGGACGTGCCTTGGGTGGACGTGCCCCGCAACTGAGGCACGCCCACCCTTCGGGTCACCGATTCAGCTCTTGGCCTCGGTGAGCATGTCCTGCACGATCAGGCCCAGGTCACCCATCTGAGGGATCAGCTCCAGCCGCTCGTAGACGTCCGGCGGCGGGTAGATGCCCGGGTCCTCCAGGATCTCGTCGAGGATGAACGGCGTCGCCGCCTCGTTCGGGCTGCCGTAATAGGTGTAGTTGGTGAGCGCGGCACCGTTCTCCGCATCGAGCAGGAAGTTGATCATGGCGTGGGCCGAGCACGGGTTGTCCGCGTTGTGGGGGATGGCCATGGTGTCCACCCAGCGCACACCGCCCTCGACGGGGATCGTGTACACGTGGGTCTCATAGGCGTCGGTCTCGAAGAACGCCTGGGCGAAGCCGCCGCTCCAGCCGTGCGCCACGTCGACCTCGCCGTTGACCAAGTCGTCGCCGAAGGTCACCGAGTCGTACTTGAGCAGCCGCTCGTTGGTGGCTTTGAGCAGCGCGCCGGCTTCGCGGATCGCCTCTTCGTCGCCCGATTCGATGGTCTCGGTGATGCTGTAGCCGAGGTATTTCAGCGCAGCGGACACCGCCTCGGGCGCGTCGTCGAGCAACGAGATGCTGCCCGGCACCAGGGCTGCGGTGTCGGGATCGAAGATGACCGCCCAGCTGGACTCTCCGCCGAGTGCATCGAGCACGTCGTAGGTCATGCCGATGCCGGTGGTGCCCCACTGGTAGGCGACGTGAAAGCGGTGCTCAGGATCGAAGGGCGGGTTGTCCCATGCGTCGTCGATGTTCACCACGTTGGGCAGGGCGTCGAAGTCGAGCGGGCGCAGCAGATCCTCTGAGATCATCAGCGCCACCATGTAGTCCGACGGCACCACCAGGTCGTAGATGGCGGCGCCCGATTCCACTTGCGTCAGCATCTGCTCGTTGGATTCGTACACCGAGTAGTCGACGCTGATGCCGGTTTCCTCCTCGAAGGCAAGCAGCAGCTCTTCGTCCATGTAGTCGGCCCAGTTGTAGAACGCCAGGTCGCCGTCGGTCTCGCCTGCCGCGCAGCCCCCGTCATCGACGGGCGCGTCGTCGGCCGCCGTGGCTGCTTCGGTGGCCGCAGGCTCGGCATCCTCGTCGCCGTCTCCGTCGCCGCAGGCAGCGACGACAAGCGCCGCGGCGGCGATGAGCGCAATCCAGCGACTTCGTCGAAGTCGCCTTGTGGTCTGGGATGGGTTGGTCATGGTTCCTCCCTTGTGGGCGTTCCGGCGGAACGCCGCTGTGTTTGAGTGCGATGGCAGGGCGATGACATGGAGACGGCCGCGCTCACGGCGTGGTGCTCCTCGGCCGCTGCAGGGCAAGCGAGGCCACCACCAGCGTGATCGAGGCCGTCAGCATGAGCGTGGAGATGGCGTTCAGCTCGGGTGTCACACCTTGGCGAATCGAACTGAACACGTACACCGGCAGGGTGGTCGCCCCCGGCCCCGCCGTGAAGGCCGAGATGACGACATCGTCGAGCGACAGCGTCAGCGCCAGCAGGGCGCCCGCGGCGATACCCGGCGCAATCAGCGGCAGCGTCACCCTCCTGAACGTACGCCACGGAGTGGCATACAGATCACGCGCCGCCTCCTCGAGGGTGCGATCGAATTGATCCAGCCGAGCGCGCACCACCACGGCGACAAACGAGATGTTGAACGCGATGTGGCTGAGCGCGACCGTCGTGACGCCCAGGGTCAATCGCGGGCCGAACGTATCGATGAGCTTGAACGCCTCGGCGAAGAACACCAGCAGCATCACCGCCATCGTGATGTCGGGGATGACGATGGGCAGATACACGGTGCCGTCAAGCGCACGCCGTCCCTTGAAGCGGTAGCGGTCGAGTGCGAGGGCCAACGCGGTGCCGAGCACCGTGGACACGACCGTGGAGCTGATTGCGACGATCAGCGACACTCGCAGCGCGCTCACGATCTGGGTGTTGCCGAGCGCTTCCCCGTACCAGCGCGCTGAGAGCCCCTGCCAGACATTGACCCGTTCGGAATCGTTGAACGAGAAGATCACCAGGACGACGATCGGCACATACAGGAACGCGAAGACGAACCAGGCGTTGGCCTTCAGCAGGTGCCTGGCCGAGCGCTTGGTGCCGGCGGTTCCCAGGTCGCTCACGGCCTGTGACTCCTCATCGCGTGACGCCCTGGGTTCGCTCGGCATGGGCGGAATTGCGCTGGTTGATGGCCACCGCGACGAGCATCGCCACGATCACCAGCACGCTCAGCGCAGCGCCCAACGGCCAGTTGCGGGCTGCCTGGAACTGGCGTGCCACGTACGAACCGATGAGCAGCGTCTTGGCCCCGCCCAGGATCTCCGGCACCACATAGGAGCCGAAGCTGGGCACGAACACCAGCACGCAGCCCGCCACGATGCCCGAGCGGGTGAGCGGCACGGTCACGCGCCAGAAGGCCTTCGCTCCGCTCGCGTAGAGGTCGCGGGCGGCCTCCACGAGACGCCAGTCCATGCGCTCCAGCGCCACGTACAGCGGCAGCACCATGAAGGTGAGAAAGCCGTACACCATGCCCAGCACCACCGCAGTGGGGGTGAACAGGATCCGGAATGTGCCGAAACCCATGGCCTCGCTGAGCGCTGAGGCGGGACCGTTCGATCCGAGCAGGAATCGGATGGCGAAGATGCGCACCAGCCCGTTGGTCCAGAACGGGATCATCACGAGCACGAGCAGCCGGGCGCGCAGCCGGGGAGGACGGGTGGCCAGGTAGTAGGCGAAGGGGTAGGCGACCACGAGGCACAGCACGGTGGTGAGGAACGCCAGCCAGGCGGAGCGGGCGATGATGCCGAGGATCACGTCGTCGGCGATGCGCTCGTAGGAGTTGAGGTTCCAGCCGCTCAGCGAGGTGCGGCCCGTGGATGTGCGGGTCGCGAACGAGTACACGGTGATGAGGCCCAGCGGGACCACGAAGAAGATCAGCAGGTACAGCGCGCCCGGCGTGGCGATGAGCGTGCCGGTGCGCCGCTTCCTGCGCTGCGCGGCTACCTCGGCAGGTGTAAGGGGCGCTGGCGCATCAGGTCCAGTGGGTGTGAGGGGCGCTGGCGCATCGGTTACAGCCGGCGCCGGCTGCGTCGCTGCAGGCTTGGCGCGACGCAGCGACGGCATCAGTCCGCGACCACTGTCGTCGCCTCAGCCGACCAGCTGATCGAGACAGGATCACCGGCGGCGAGCGCTGTTGAGCCGGTCTCCGAACGTGCAGTGATGGTGGCCGCTCGTTCGCCAGCACCCGTCCCGCTAGCACCTGCTGTGGGGCCGATAGCAACCGTGTACACAAAGGCGTGCCCGAGATACGTAGCGTCGGTGATGACGCCGTCAAGGCATGGGGCGCCCTCTGGCGCCTCGCCGCGGCGATGCAGCCGCACCTGCTCGGGGCGCACGCTCAGCGCTACCGGGGAGCCGGCAGTCAGTTCGTTCGCGGCGGCTACCACTGCGCCGGCATCCAGCCTCACCGCAGAGGGATTCTCGGTGATGCCTTCGAGCAGGTTGGTGCGCCCGATGAAGTCGGCCACGAAGCGGTTCGCGGGATGCTCGTACACCTCCTCGGGCGTGCCGACCTGCAGCAGCCGGCCCTCTGACATGACGCCCACGCGGTCGCTCATCGCCAGGGCTTCCTCTTGATCGTGCGTCACGAACACGAACGTGATGCCCACCTCGCGCTGCAGGGCTTTCAGCTCCACCTGCATCTCCTGGCGCAGCTTGAGGTCGAGCGCTCCGAGCGGCTCGTCGAGCAGCAGCACCTTGGGGTGGTTCACCAGGGCACGTGCGAGGGCAACGCGCTGCTGCTGGCCTCCCGAGAGCTGCGAAGGTCGCCGGTGCTCCATGCCCTCGAGCTGCACCAGTGCCGTGGCCTCAGCGACTTGGCGGTCGGCATCGGAGCCGCGGATGCCGCGCATCTGCAGACCGAACGCGATGTTCTGCGCCACCGTCATGTGCGGGAACAGGGCGTACGCCTGGAACACGGTGTTGACCGGCCGGCGGTCGGGAGGCCACGACGCGACTTCCTCACCGAAGATCGCCAAGCGCCCTTCGCTGGGAATGTCGAGGCCGGCGATCATCCGCAGCGTGGTCGTCTTGCCGCAACCTGATGGTCCCAGCAATGCGAAGAACTCGCCGTCGCCGATCTGGAGGTCGACGTCGTCCACGGCAACCACATCGCCGAATCGCTTGGAGATGCCGTGCATTTCCACCGCAGGCACGCCGTTGCCACCACCGGGCGGCAACACGGACGCAGTGTCGTCGCTGCTCATATGAGCCCTAGCGGCTGTGCAGGCGCCCCGGCACGCACGGCCTGTGTGCAGATGAAGTCGTGAGCGAGGGTCGCGGCCGCCAAGGCGGTGATCTCCGACACGTCGTAGGCGGGGGCCACCTCGACCACGTCCATCCCCACGATGTCAATGGGGGCGAGTCCGCGCACGATCTCCAGCGCTTGCGCAGTGGTGAGCCCTCCCGACACCGGCGTGCCGGTGCCCGGGGCAAATGCCGGATCGATGCAGTCGATGTCGAAGGTCACGTAGGCCCGACGGTCGGCGACCTTCTCCCGCACGACCTCGAGCACGGCGGCAGGTCCATTGCGGTGCACCCAGGGCGCACCGAGCACGGTGAACCCGTAGTCGTCGTCGTTGTGGGTGCGGATGCCGATCTGGACAGATGCAGACGGGTCGATGATGCCCTCTTGCAGTGCTCGCAGGAACATCGAGCCGTGATCGAGGCGGCCCTCGTCGTCGGACCAAGTGTCGGGATGCGCGTCGAAATGGATGAGCGACAGCGGCCCGTGCTTGGCCGCATGGGCCCGCAGCATCGGATAGGTGACGAAGTGGTCGCCTCCGAACGTCACCATCTGCGCGCCGTGAGCCAGGATCTCCGTGCAGTGGGCCTCGATTCGCTCGACGGCTTCGGTGGGGTGGCCATAGTCGATGAAGCAGTCGCCGTAATCGACCACTGCGAGATAGGCGAACGGGTCGAAACCGAAGGGGTAGGCGTCGAGCTCGGCGAGACCTGTTGATGCCGCCCGGATGGCGCGCGGACCGAGCCGAGCACCCGGCCGGTTCGACGTCGCCATGTCGAACGGGATGCCCGACACGACGATGTCGGCGTCGGCGATGTCGCGGGTGTAGCGGCGCCGCAGGAACGACAGCGCTCCGCCATAGGTCATCTCGGGCTTGCGGCCGTGCAGGTCGTCTGAACGGAATGCCTGGTCGCCGAGGGTCTCGGCGTCGGAGCCGGCGATCAAGCCCCCTCCGCCGCCCGATGGTGACTCGGCGGCATCGCTCATGCGCCGCCGCCCCCAAGATCAGGGTTGCGCCACACGATCAAGGCCGCCCAGCTGTCAGTTGCCGGATCGGCGATGTAGTTCGGCAAGCCGCACACTGCCTCAAAGCCGTTCTCGATCTGGAAGCTGAGCGTCCGGTCGTACAGCCGGCCTTCCCGCACCTCAGCGATGTACTCGTCGGCGCTCATATTTTTCTTGTGCTCGGCGTAGCCGGGGATGACGCCGCCCGCCACGATGCCGTCCAAGCCGAGATCGATGCAGACCTGCTTGCGCAGCACGTAGAGCTCAGCGCCGATGCCCTTGCGCCGGTGGGAAAGCCGGGTGGCGATGCTGGTGCCGTAGTACCAGCGCCCGTCGGGATCGTGCCCGCTGGCGCTGTGGTCTTCGGGGACCAGATCGGCGATCGTGTGAATCGGGTTCTCCCAATCGAAGTCGCAGCGGATGCCGACCCCCATGGCCACCAGCTCGTCGCCGTCGAATCCTGCGAAGCAGCCCTCGGGGAAATCCTGCGCCAGCTGGGTGAAACCCTGGGCGTCATAGAGGTCGGCGCGGTCTGCGGTCGGGTGGGAGGCCAGCTCCAGGGCCTCCAGTTCGGCAGCCCACTCCGGCAGGATCCGGGCGTATCGCAGGCCCGAGCGCTCGCCGACTGACACGGCTTCGATCTCACGCATCGCAGCACCCCCGTGGCGCCTGCCGCACTCAGCCGCCGGCTAGGAGATTATCTCTGCGCCGAGAAGCGGCTGGCAGCGGCAGTAGTTTCCGGAGGAGATGGCCGCTGCACTCAGCTCGGATCCTTGGTCGCTTGAGACGGCGTCGACGGCGCCGCTGTGGATCGACCGGCTCGACCCGCCGATCACGCCGCGTGCTGGCCTAACTGCCGACCTGGATGCGGACGTGGCCATCGTGGGCGGCGGCTTCAGCGGTCTGTGGACCGCCTACTACCTCAAGCAGCTGGAGCCCGCGATGCGTGTGGTCGTGCTGGAGCGGCACCACTGCGGCTTCGGTGCGTCGGGGCGCAATGGCGGCTGGGCCGTGGGAGAGCTGGCCGGTTCGGTCGCCGATTACGCACGGCGCTCCAGCCCAACCGAGTCCAGGCGCTTGGTGCGGGCAGTGTTCGACGCCGTCGACGAGATCGGGCGTGTGGCATCCGCCCAGGAGATTGACTGTGATTACGCCAAGGGCGGCACCATCAGGGTGGCGCGCACGGGTCCCCAAGCGGAGCGACAGGTCGCCGAGATAGCCGAAGCTCGCAGCTTCGGGCTGACCGAAGACGAGATCCGCCTGCTCAATGCTGACGAAGCACGCGAGCAGCTCAACGCCACCGATGTGCGCAGCGGTGTCCTGCTCGGTCCTTCTGCGGTAGTGGATCCAGCCAAGCTGGCGCTGGGGCTGGCCTGCGCCGCCGAAGCGGCAGGGGTGGAGATCTATGAGCAGACACGTGTAACCGGTTTCGACGGCGGTGCAGTGCAGGTTGCCGCAGAGGGCGCTCGTGGCTCGCCGATGAGCCGAGGCCGCCGCGAAGTTCGGGCCCCGGTGATCGTGCGCGCCACCGAGGCGTACACGAGAGATCTGCAGGGCTTGCGGCGGGACATCCTGCCCGTCTATTCGCGGATGATCGCCACCGAGCCGCTGCCTGATGCAGTCTTCGATGACATCGGCCTCGCGAACCGGCCGAGCTTCGCCGACGATCGCCGCATGGTCACCTACGGACAGCGCACTGCTGACAACCGGATCGCTTTCGGCGCCACCGGGGAGCCGTACAGCTTCGGCTCCCGGATCGTGCCCGCTGCCGAGACGCATCTGGGTATGCACCGGCGAATCTGGCGGGTGCTTTCCGAGATGCTGCCGCAGGTGGCCGAGGCGCGTGTCACCCACCGCTGGGGCGGGGTGCTCGGCATCCCGCGCAACTGGCTCCCCGGCGTGCGTTTCGACCCGCGCACCGGCGAAGGCGTGCTGGGCGGCTACGTGGGCGAGGGTGTGGCAGCGTCCAACCTGGCTGGCCGCACCATGGCCGAGCTGATCGCCGAGCGCTATACCGAGCGCACGAGCCTGCCTTGGGTGGGGGTGAGCTCGCGTCGGTGGGAGCCGGAGCCGCTGCGCTGGCTCGGTGTGCGGGCCAGCCGCGCCTTGCTCGGTGCCGCCGACCAGCGTGAGCTGCGCTCGGACCGGCCCGATCGACTCATGTCAGGCATCGCGCGGCTGCTGCGAAGCGGCCACTAGCACTCTTGTTCGCGGGGCGCGTGGCCCGGGACTCAGCCTCTGGGCCTCAGTCGCAGTCGAGGCGGTAGGCGCCCTGGTGGGGGACCATGATGCCGGCGGTGGGCCCGCCGAAGTGGGTGCCGATCACCAGCGTCTCGCCATCTGCCCAGTCACCGAACGCCACGTGGCGGGTGCGGCGGGCTTCGTCGGGGTCGGTGTCGAACATCGAGCTGAGATCGGGGTCGGCGAGCTGCATCGGGGTGTGCGCCATGTCGCCGGTGATGATCGCCCGCTTGCCGCCGCTCGAGATCACCACCGAGAGGTGCCCTGGCGTATGGCCCGGTGTCGACTGGAACGACACCTCCGAGCAGATGCTGTCGACCGCCTCGACCATGTTGGCGCGGTCCGCAGCCGCGATGGGCGCCACCGAATCCTCGAACACGGCATCGCCGAACAGGTCCTCATGGTTGGCCCAATAGTCGTATTCGGGCGCGCAGAACAGGTACTCCGCGTTGGGGAATGTGGGCACCCATTCGCCGTCGGCATTCAGGCAGGTGTTCCAGCCCACATGGTCCACGTGCAGGTGGGTGCACACCACATGGGTGATCGACTCGGGCGGGAAGCCAGCGGCCGCCATGTCGTCGAGGAACGGCCCCTGCTGGCGGTGCCACAGCGGGTTGGTGCGTTCCTTGTCGTTGCCGACGCAGGTGTCCACCGCGATGCGGTGTTCGCCCGCCGAGATCACGCAGGTGTGGATTCGCTGCAGCAGGTAGCCGTCGTCGCTGACGAAATGCGGGCGCAGCCATGGTGCGGCTTCGGCGCGGGCCAGCACGCCGCCCTTGCTGACCCCGTCGTAGAGGAAGCGCGGCGAGGTCGGCGTGGCGGCCTCCGAGACGGAGGTGATGGACACCTCGCCGATCTGCCAGCGCTGCGGCTCGGCGCCCGCTGACGCCTGGGAGGCCTCGTTCTCGGCGGCGGCGTTCATGGCTGCCGTCCGACGTAGCCGAGGTAGCGGTGCGACATCGGCGCGTCGTCGGGCACATCGACCGCGTCGGTGATCAGCCTCCACTTGCGGGGAATGTCGCCCAGCGCTTGCACCCGGGCGAGGGTGGCCTCGCACAGGTCGTCGGGCAGGTCGATGGGGTTGCCGCTGGCCTGGGCCAGGTCCCATGCGTGGGTCAGCGGATCCCACTGCACCATGCCGACGAAGTTCTCGAAGCTCATCGGCCCGAACCAGTACTTGTCCTCGGCGGACAGGTCGGCACCGTCGATTGCGGCGAGCACGCCGTCGCGGGTGGCCTGCCACTGAGCCGGCGGATCGCCGGCGTCGTCGGCCATCTGGGGCATGCCCACCTCGCCGGTGCGGGCGATGCCGGCGAGCGCGTCGAGCACGCCGCACTGGTGACGCAGCAGCTCGGTCGCATTCCAGTCGGCGCACGGCGTGTCGTTGCCCCAGGCATCGTCGGGCACGCTGGCCACCACCGAGTCGAAGAGCGCGACGGAGCGCTTGAATTGGTCAACGATCTCGCTCATCGGCAAGAACCTCCCTGTGCGGTCGCAACCGAGCGGCGACCTGCGGCGGATGCCGATGGTAGGCCGACTCGCGCCGGCAAGCCCGTGTCAGTCGGCGTCGACGAGATTGACTCGCGGTTCGGCAAGTGCCGGCAAGCCCGTTCAGCCGGCGTCGACGAGGTTGACCCGCAGGCCGGCGAGCGCGACCTGGCTGTCGTTCACGTAGCAGTCCCGCGTGCGGGCTGCTGCGAGCACCGCTTCGCGGTCGACAGTCGTGACATCGATGGCACCGAGGCCTTCGCCGCGCCCGTCGGCTTCCGGCACGAATCTGAGGGTGGCGTTGTCGAGCTGGATCGTGGGGTGGTCGTCGGCATCGGTGTCGAGGTCGATCTGCGCGATCTGGCTCCAACGCTCGGCCAAGCGCTGCGGGTCGGGGCTCTGGAGCTCGGCGGCGGCGATGCTGCTCACCCGGTCAGTGCAGACGTAGGGCTCCCAGTAGGAGCCGGCAGGCGTCCAGGCGCCGCCGACATCGTCGCCGGTGGGTCCGGTCATCTGGTCCATCTCGAAGAACGCACCGCCGGTGTCGGCCGGGTGCAGCTGCATGCCGACATGACCCTCGTCGGGGAAGCTCATATCGAATGCGATCCGGATGCCCAGTTCGTCGACGTGGGCGCGGCGTGCAGCAACGTCGCTCACCTGGGTGATGACCATGTAGCCGGTGTCGCCGCCGCGCCGCTGTTGGTACCGGCCTGCTGCAGTGTCGTCTTGGATCGGCGTGACGCACTCCAGGAACTGGGTGCCCAACGGCCACAGCACGTTCTTGAGGCCGAAGATGCCGACACCGGGGTCGGTGAAGCACGGCTCAACGCCGAGGACACTCTGGATGTCCGCCGAAGTCTGGGCCAGGTCGGCGGTAGTAACAGCAATCTGACGAAGACGAATCCACATGCCCGCCACCCTAGGAGAGCGGCCTGCACCGTGCCCGCTCGCCGCAGGACCCCACATACATCCCACAGCTGGGCCGCCGACCCGGGTGGCAGGCAGATGCCGAGGCAGCAGCCCTCGAACATCAGCGATCACCTCGCACATGGCTCTGTGCCGATCGTCGCCCAGCTTCGGGGATCCATGGGTCCGGCGCTGGCTGAGCGGACCGCTGCGGTTGGTTGGTCAGGCTGCGGCTGCCGGATCGGGGTCTGTGGTGATGGCCGGGTCAGGTAGTCGGACGTGGCCTCGGCTGGGTGATGCCGTGGGGTCTCGTCCGGATGGTTCGGTGGGTGTTCGTTGGACTGGCTGTTGACTCGAAGGTGCCGTGGGGTCCCGGCCGGATGGTTCGGTGGTTGCCTGCGGGCTGGGTTGGCCGCTGGGAGGTGCTCGTCGTGGTCGGCCGTTGGGCGGTGTCTCAATAGGCCAGTGACGTTGGTGGTGGTCAAGGTGGCAGGGTTCGCACAGGTTGGCGAGGTTCGGAATGTCGGTGTGACCGCCATCTTCGAAGTAGTCGATGTGGTGGGCGTGGCAGTGCTCAGAGTGGGTGGCGCACGCGATGCAGCCGCCGTCGCGGATGGCCAGGATGATCCGTTGCGCTTCGGACGCGCTGCGGACTCGACCTAAGGCGAGTTGGCTCCAGTCGCTGTTGAAGATGGCCGGAAGGATCTTGGCGTCGGCGGCGAGCTCGGCAAGCTGATTCGCCGAGATAGGCGTGCCGTCATCGAGCCGAGGGTTGGCGAGCTGCCCGGAGACGCTGTCATAGTCGGCGGCAATCACCAAGCTGGCCCCGGGACGTTGGCGACCCAGGATCAGATCGCACAGGGCGTCGGCGTTGCGCTGAGGGAACGTGTCTTCGGCCGAGTCGTCGCGCTGGCGCACAGCGCGCTCGGCCGCAGCGAGCTGCATGCTGACTTGGCGGCCGACGAGGTAGTCGAGATCGGCGTTGAGGTGCCACATGCCGTCATCGCCCAGCCGCATCGAGCAGCGTCGCTGGTGCCGTTGGAGGGCAAGCTCGGCGTCAGCGGGCTCAACAGTTCCCCCAGGGGTTGCCGCAGCGGCCTCGGCAGCGAGGTCGGCGTAGACCTGCTCGCTCTCGTAGGCCAGGGAGTGGCGGGCCACAACATCTGACGGATAACACCGGCACAGCCCCAAGAAGTCGGACTCGCTGCGGCGGTGGGTCTTGGGTGCCTCCCGGGCAATCACCCTCGCATGGGACATCTGGATCTCGCCGGCCGCCAGTGCATCGAGCGTGTCTCCCAAGGAGTGCTCTGCGAGCGCTTCGGCGAGGCGGGCTTCGCTGCGCGCCTGCGCAGGATTCATGCGCGTGTACTCGCGCAGTTGCCACGCAGCAGACTGCGCCCCGTCACGGTACACCAACTCGCCCACCGCAGCCAGGCATTCCGCCTCGATGCGGGACCGCTCCGCCATCAGCCCGACGACACGTTCCAACAGATCGCTGTCGGTCAGCGACTCCAGATCCAGCCTCGCCGCACACTGCGCCTCGAGGAAAGGGCCGCGCTCGGCGCCCCGAGCAGCAGCCCGGACCTCGGCCGCCTCACGGTTGAATTCGGCCCAGTCCGGCTCGCCACCTCCCGACTCTGCGGGATCGTCAGATCGACCGGCCGGATGCACTTCAGGCACGGCAACACGGCTGCCGGCACGGTGCTCGAAGCGCAACTCGGTGAACATGAGACGAGTATACACACAAATGTTCGCACAAACAAACATTCGCGCGTAGTCGCATTGGTTCGATTCGATGCCGGGAAACGGGCCGGAGCACCGTTGAGCAGATGCCGGCCGCTGAATCAGGAGACAACCCACCTGCGAATGTGGTCACAATGGGAAAGCGCGCGACAGCCCGCCCGGCTGCCTGGCCGCTCACAACACGGAAGGTGTAAACGCGTTCCCGCAGCCCACATCAAGCAGCAATGTGCCGGTGTCGCCTTCGACTCCGGGGGGGGGGGCTACTTCCCTGAATCTTGGCGAGGCCGTCTGGCTTCGGAGCGGACAGCCCGCGAAGGGTCCGCCTGATCGGCCTCGAACTGTGCCACCAACTCAGGGTTGCGTAACAACGCCGCCTCATGCGCCGGCATCACGACAGCCGGCGTGAAAGGCCGGCCGTCATCGGTCTCGTCATCCATCAGTCAGATTCTGCCACGCGAGCAATGGCTGAAAGCCGACCGCATTCGCCGCGCTGACCCGGACGAAGGGTCGCACCCCCGCAGTAGGTTCGCCGTCATGAACGAACGTCAGCATTGGATGCAGCGTCTCGACGATTTCATTGCGTACTTGCGCGATGAACTGCAGAGAGAGCCGACGACGTGGCAACAATACGAAAGCGCCGTGAGGCGCTGGATTGACTTCGTCTTGCCGCTTGGCCACGATCCGGCCGAATTCAACCAGCTATTCGTGGACAACTTCCTGGACCAACAAGGTGACCTGACTGTCAGCTCCCGGCACGGTTAGACGTCGAATCTCCGGGGCTGGTGCCGGTGGGCCTCTGGCGACGCTTCACGGGGGTATCAGACAGCCGTTGGCTCAGAATTGCAATCCGATGCGATCGCGGTATGGATGGCGCGACTTGAGGAATACCTGGGATACCTGCAGCATCGTGGACGGAAGCAGAGCACGATCAAGAATCGGCGCAGGCATCTGTCGAAGTGGATCAGGTTCGCGTGTTCGACCGGCCGGGAACCGGCGGTGTGGGATCCTTCGGCGGTCGAGGAGGCATTCATTGTTTGGGGCACGGTGGAGTCTCCGAGACAACGCGGTTACATCGGCCGCCGAATTCAGGTGTGGTGCCAGTACTGGCAAGGCACTGATCTGAACTCACCGACGCTCGAAGAGCTGGTCCAGCAGTTTCGAGACTCGGGGTATCCCGACGAGGATGTGCCGTATCACCGAGCTACGCGAGCCGAGTTGGAACTGGTGCTCAATGCGCTTCCAAGTCTGAGCTACGAGGAACGCGAACAGCTCAGGGTTGTTTGGATGCCTGCTACGTACGACTACGGCGGAGTCGGCGTAGTCGCAAGCATGCATGCTGCGCTCCGCGGTGTGAGTGAAGCCGATTGGCCTGGCATGCGGGATCAAATTCATGCGCTCTGTCATGGCCCTGGAGATCTCGCGACACGATTCGACGAGACCGTCGCGAGCGTGAAGGGTCTCGGGGTGCTGATGGCGACCCGGATGCTGGCGATCACGTCGCCCAATCGTTTCCTGCCGAACTTCCTGCCTCGTTCCACCAATTCGAAGTGGCCAGGCAAGCTCGACATGATCGAATTGCTGGACAGACTCGACCTTGTCGATGCATCAATGACGGACGAGGCCCACGCTCTCCTGGCCACGAGCCTGGGCACCGACGGTGTCGGTGAGCTGGTAGTCCGCTCGAACGACTTACTAGCGGAAGTGCTATATCCGCACTTCAGCGAAGGCCAAGTCGTCGACACCTGGGGAATGGCGCAGTTCCTTTACTGGCTCGCTGAGCGCTACGCCGACGACGGCGATGAGTCAGTTGACGACTTGGACGATGACGAGGCACAGCCTGATTCGTCGCGCCAGCAATTCGCAGTCGCGCTCGGGGAAGCCGCCCAGGATCTGCTGTGTGGGGTTGAGTTCCTCAACGAGATCGTCGAACTCCTGGAGGACAAGGGGCAGGTGATCCTCTACGGACCGCCTGGAACCGGCAAGACCTACCTTGCCCAGCGGCTCGCCCAAGCATTGGTTGGCAGCAGATCCACTACTGAGGCCGTTGATGAAGACTGGATGCAGCGCCTTGATGCGTACTGCTCGCATCTCGAACAAGACCAGAAGGTGAAGTCGGGAACGCACCGCAGCATTGCGAAGAGATGGATCGAGTTCGCATTGGAGCGTGAGCTCGATCCATCGGCGTGGGACGAGTCGCTCTACACGCAGTTTGCTGACCTGAACCCCGATTGGCGGGAGATCACTCGGAAAACCCATCGATACGACCTATTGCGGTGGTGCAGCTGGGCCTCCGACGGCGACGATTCGCGTGGTGGCGGCACCGTTGCGCTTGTGCAGTTCCATCCGGCGTACTCGTACGAGGACTTCTTCGAGGGGTTCCGACCTCAAGTCGATGAGGATGGACAGATGACCTACAAGCTCACGCCGGGGCCGTTGGTTCGGCTCGCCGAGCGCGCTGAAGAACATTCAGACGAGTTGCACGTCATGGTCATCGACGAGATCAACCGAGCGAATCTGCCCCGGGTGCTGGGCGAGTTGCTGTACCTACTCGAATACCGCAAAGAGCCGATCCAAACCCAGTACCGCCCGAGTGAGGACTTCTCGCTGCCGAAGAATCTGTGGTTCATCGGCACAATGAACACGGCTGACCGCTCCATCGCGCTGATTGACGCTGCTATGCGGCGCCGATTCCACTTTGTGCCGTTCTTCCCCGATCGTGAGCCGACGGCGGGGCTGCTGCGTCGGTGGTGCGCGGAGAACGAGCTCGACCTGGATTGGGTGGCTGACCTGCTCGATGCGGTCAACCAACGGCTCCGTGGTGATCTCGGGGATGATTACATGCTGATCGGGCCGAGCCACTTCATGAAGCGCGACCTGGATGAGGACAGCTTGCGGCGAATCTGGGAGTACAACATCGAACCCCTCATCGAAGACCATTTCTTCGGGCGGCAGGAGGTCATCGACAGCTATCGGTTCGGCGAGGTTTGGAAGCGCCATGGTCCCAGCGCGGCCGCGCCGGCTTCGGAAATGGGAACGTCGGACGGAGCCGGTGAGGAAGCTGACCCCGGGTCCGACCACGATGAGGGCCCAGATAGCGACGGCGACCTGTAGATGTCAATCGTCGATGGTGCGGTGAGGCCGGACATCTCCGAGGTGGTTCGCGGGACCGGCGGAGATCTGCGGATGGTGCTCCATGAGTGGAGTACTGAGCGCTGGCAACTTGATGACGGGATGGCGCGCCGTCTTGGGGAGACGCCGTGGGTGTCGGTAGCGACTGATCGGGAGGCCGGCTGGTGGAAGGTGTCGACCCGGCAGTGGGTGGGTGCGTTCTCGCTGAATGATCTGCGGGTCATTATGCGGCCGAAGATCAAGCCCGAGAACTTGTTCTTCTTGCTGGAAGTGGGGTTGCCGGCTGAGGCTTGGCAGGCCGAAGCGATCGACTACGCCACCAACGAAGAATTGCTGCCGGCGCTGGTGTCGTTCTTCGCTCGTACCGCCGAGACCACGCTGGCGCGAGGGCTGTTCCATCACTACCGGCACGAAGAGGGCGACTTGCTCGCGCTGCGGGGGCGCATCGACTTCGTGCGGCAGTTCCGGCAGGGCGGGGTACTGGTGCCGATGGCGTGCTCGTGGGACGACTTCACGGCTGATGTCAACGAGAACCGCTGCTTGACTGCGGCAATTCGGCTGGCGCTGCGTGTGCCCGATGTGCCTCACGACGATCGGCGGCGGCTTCGACGGCTGCTCGCGGCGCTTGACGGTGTGGCGGAACCGACAGCGTCGGTGGCGCTGGATCGTCTCGACCGCATCCAATACACCCGGCTCAACGAGCACTACCGGCCCGCGTTGCGGCTGGCCCGGCTGATCCTGGCCAATTGCACCCTGCAGGACCAGCACGGCGACACCGCTGCGTCGGCGTTCATGCTGGACATGAACGAACTGTTCGAGCAGTTCGTCACGTCACGCTTGCAGCGCGAATTGCGCGGGCGACTAGAAGTCAAGGCCCAGAGCCGGTCTCACCTCGATATCAGGGGACGCGTCGAGATCAGACCGGATCTCACCTTTCGCCATAGCAGCGAGACCGTCGGCGTTGCCGACCTCAAATACAAACTGACCGACGGCGAGTCGAGTGCGGCGGACTCCGGCGGACCTCTCGCCCGGAATGGCGACTACTACCAACTGTTGGCCTACACCACCGCACTGGGTCTGCCCGAGGGCACGCTCATCTACTGCGCTGATGTGAATGAGAACGAAGCTGTCGAGCAGCAGTTCCCGAACGGCTCGTTGGCCACGTCAACGATCACCGTTCGACACGCAGGAACCCAACTTCATGCCGTCGCCATCGACCTGTCTGGCAGCCCCAGCGATATCGATGCTCAGATCACCGCCCTCGCCGAACATCTCGTCGGGACGTCCGGCACGTCAGTCAGTTGAGGACGCGCCGGGCGGGCGGTGGCGGTCGAGGAGGCTGTTGAGCTCGGCGCCGGCGAGGAGGCCCATGGCGAGCAGGTAGAGCCACAGCAGCAGGCTGAGCGCGCCGCCGAGCAGGCCGAAGACGGCGTTGACGCCGTTCGAGGCGAGCTGCAGGTAGACGCCAAATCCGCCTGATACGGCCAGCCACCAGACGGTTGCCAGCAGTGCCCCTGGCACTTCTCGCCGCCAGGTGAGCTTGTGGCGCGGGGCGATCCGATACACCGTCGCGGCCCACGCCACGACAGCAACGATGACTAGGGGCCAGCGGAGCCAGTCCCACGCCGTGCTGAACGAGCTTCCTGCGCCGAGCCGGTCAGCCAGCTCGGAGCCGCCGCCGAACAGCGGCCCGACGACCACCATCGTGGCCACCACCACGGCAACCACCAACGTCAGGAACGTCAGGGCGAAGCCCACGAGGCGGGTCGACAGCCAGCCGCGAGCGCCGTGGTGGCCGCGTGTCACGTTCAGGGCGCGCACCACGGCGATGAAGCCGCGTGACGACGCATAGGCGGCCACGACGATGCCGGCTGTCACCACCCGGGCATCGGAACGATCGAAGAGGTCGGCGACCGTCGCATCGAGCGTGTTCTGGTCGCCGAACGTGTCGCTGATCCGCTGCAGCAGCCACTCCTCGGTGCTGGTTGCCGCGCCCTGGCCGATCAGCACATCGAGCGAGCCCAGCAGGGCAGCGAACACGATGACGGCCGGAAACAGCCCCAGCAGAGCGAAGAACGCGATCTCCGCCGACAGCCCGGCGATGCGTTTCGTCGCCCAGTCCTGTTGGATCTCGCGTGCGACGGTCACGGCAGCGCCGAACCGGGACAGTGTCTGTGGCGAGTCCTGACGGCGTGACTCGTCTGCCGCAGCGGCCTGAGGGGCCGGCGGCGGTTGTGCGAGGTCTGGGGCGTCGCTGCTTGCGGTGTCGTCGCGTTCCGTGCCCGACGAGGCCGGCCTGATGTGCTCGCCCTCCGAAGTGTCAGGGTGCATGCGGCGATCGCTGTTCAGGGGGAGTCAGCCTTCACCAGATCGGCGGCCTGGGCGACCAAGCCGTTGCGGTCAATCTTGGCAGTCGAGGCCAGCGGGATCTCGTCCACGATCCACACGTGGCGGGGATGGGCGTACGCGGGGCCGTTGGCGAGCGCGTACTGCTTGACATCGTCCACCGTGAGCGTGTGGCCGGGCTCGGCACGCACGAACGCTGCTGGCAGCTGGCCCTTCAGCTCGTCGGGCACCGGGACCACGACGGCCTGGTGCACCGCGGCGTGCTTTTCGAGCATCTGCTCCACGGCATCGGGGTAGATGTTCTCGCCGGCGCAGACGAACATGTCGTCCACGCGGCCCACGAAGTAGTACCAGCCGTCCTCGTCGCGAGTCATGAGGTCGCCCGTGTGGTACCAGCCGTCGGTGAGACGCTCGGCGGTGACATCGGGCAGGTTGTGGTAGCCGGTCATGACACCGGGTGAGCGCACCCACAGCTCGCCGGCGTCGGCGTCCTCGCCGGTCATGGGGTCGACCAGTCGCAACTCCACCTTGGGGTGCTGGTGGCCAACGGAGATCTTGGGCCTGGGCTTGCCTTCGGGGTGGGGACCGAACTCGAGCACCGCCTCGGTGGTGCCGTACCCGTTGGAGACGACCGCCTGCGGCAGCAAACGCTGCACGTCGTCGTACAGGGCTTCAGTCAGGGGCGCAGAGCCGATGAAAGCCCTCTGCACCGACGACAAGTCCGGCATCTTGTGACCAGCGGCGACACGGGAGGCAATTTCGGCGGTGACGAGGGCGAACATCGTGGGCACTCCCGAGCACATGGTGACCTGGTGGGACTCGATGGCTTCGATGTAGCCCGAAGCCGTGAAGCCCGGAAGGAGCACCACTGTGCCGCCATTTGCGAACGCCAGCTTGGACGACATCGAAGCGTTCTTGTGGTACAGCGGAGCCGAGACCAGCATCACCTCGCCCGGCATCGCGGCGCCGTACTCGAGCACCGTGAAGGTGATGTTGCGATGCGTCAGCAGCACGCCCTTGGGCCGCCCGGTCGAGCCCGAGGTGTAGATCTGCACGGCAACGTCGTCGTCGTCCACATCGGCGGCCGCGGTGAGGGGATCGGCGGCGACAAGGGCGCCCCATTCGGGTGTGCCGATGATGATGTGGGGCATGTCGGGTGGTACGAGCGGTGCGTGCTCGGCATCGGAGATGACCAGTCGCACGTCGGCGTCGTCGAGGATGTATGCCTGCGTCTCCGCGGGAAGCCGGGTGTTGAGCGGCACGAAGACCAGCCCCGCAGCGGGCGCCCCGAACATCACGTCGTAGTACTGGCCGCAGTTGGCGGCGAGCAGGCCGACGCGGGTGAACGGCGGCAGGCCACGGGCAGCGAGGCCCGCCCCGCAGCGCAGGGCTCGTTCTCGCAGCGCAGACGCGGTGATCCGCTCGGGCGGTGTGGCTGAGCGGTCGATCAGCACGACGGTGTCGTCGTGAGGGAAGCGCTCGAGCAGTTGAGCGACGTTCATCGCCATCGCAGGCTACGAGGATGAACCGTTGGCCGTCTGCTGCGCATCGGGGGCAGGTTCCACTTCGACGAGGGTGTCATGGAACGCGGCCGAGCCGACGTCGGGATCGTCGCCGCCGACTGCCGCGTTGGTGAGCACGTTGACCGTGCGTGCGTCGGCGTCGCCCGCCCACCACCCGAAGGGCATCGTCACCAGACCGGGCTGCAGACGGTCGGAGATGGCGGCGCTGGTGAACAGCTCGCCGCGGCCGTTGTAGACGCGCACCCGGTCGCCTCCGGCGATGTCACGCGCCTCGGCATCGGCGGCGCTGATGTCGAGGCGGGGCCGGGGCGGGTCGGGCAGGTGGTGCTCGAACCCGCCGTAGTGGCTGTTGAGAAATCGCTGATGCTGCTTGAGCGACATCAGCGCCAGTGGATAGCGCTCGACGAGTTCCGGGTCGCCGCTGAGCGATTCCGCGGCGGGCCGGTAGCGCAGCGCGCCGAGCCGGATCGGCCCAAGCGAGCGGGATTGCGCCACGGCATCTACGCCTGACGGCGGGAGAGGAACCTCCCGGTCGGCCAGCGCAGACCAGCCCGCTGGCACTGCGAGCCGTGCCCAGCCGTCGCGCTGGAGCCGTTCGTAGGTGATGCCGTCGAGCCAGGGGTGGCCGCTCGCGAGCAGGTCCCGCGCCATCTGTTCGTCGCTGTCGGCGAGCCCGGATGCGTCGAGGGCCAGCGCGCTGGCCAGTCGCCGGAAGATCTCTGTGTTCGGCAGGCACTCGCCGAGCGGTTCGATGGCCGGCAGGTTCAGCGACACGTAGAGATGGCCCCACGCGTTCATCAGGTCGAGATGCTCGATCTGGGTGGTGGTGGGCAGCACGATGTCGGCATAGCGGGCCGTGTCGGTCATGAACTGCTCGATCACCACCGTGAAGAGGTCGTCGCGCTCGAGGCCCGCCAGCACCCGGTTCTGGTCAGGCGTGATGGCAGCCGGATTGCAGCCGTAGTTCACGAGCACGGTGACCGGCGGTTGCAGGGCGGCATCGGTGAGCGTCGCGCCGAGGGCCGACATGTTGACGGTCCGCTGCGGCCCCGGCGGCGGCACGATGTCGGCAAATGCCGTGTCGAAGTACACCTGCGTGGAGCGCATGTACTCCGAACCCGACACGACCGCCAAGGCGGCCACGGCCCGGTGAATGTCCTGGCCGTGCTCACGATGTTCCATGCCGATGAGCGCACGCAGCACAGCGGGTTGCTGGTGTGCAATGCGATGAGCCATCGAGATGATGTCGGCTGCAGCCAGTCCGGTGATCGAGGCCGCACTGTCGAGGCTGAGCGCCCTGGCTTCGGCACGAAGTTCGGGCCAACCCGAGGCGGCGGCGCTCACACGCTCCTCGTCGATGAGACCGTCCCGGTCCAGCACGCCGATGATGCCCAGCACGAGCGCGACATCGGTGCCGGGGCGCGGCTGGATGTGCCAGTCGGAGCGTTGAGCGGTCATCGTGGAGACCGGGTCGACGACGATGACGCTGGCGCCGTTGCCATGAGCCTGCTCCACATACGGCCACAGGTGGCGGTTGGTGAGCAGCGTGTTGGTGCCCCACAGCACGATGGTGCGGGCGCTCGCGATCTCGGTGGGATCTGCGCCGAGCGGCATGCCGAGCACGTCGGCAGCCCCGTGCCAGGCGGTCACGCCGCAGATGTGCCGGTTCAGCTGCGTGGCCCCGAGCGCTGCGAAGAACCGATCGGCCAGCACGCCCTTCTGGACGAGCCCTTGGGTGCCGTCGAGCGAGTACGGCAGCACCGTCTCGCCACCATGCTGCGCGACGGCGGTGCCGATCCGGTCGGCGATCTCGGTGATCGCGGCATCCCAGTCGACCGGCTCGAACCGGCCCTCGCCCTTGGGCCCGACGCGTCGTAGGGGCCGCAGCAGTCGGTCCGGGTGATACACCCGATCGAGGAACGGGTTCACCTTGGGGCAGAGCTGGCCGTCAGTGAACGGATGGCTGGGATCACCGCGCAGGTTCAGGGCCACGCCGTCGCGCACCGTGACCTCCCAAGCGCACGTATCGGGACAGTCGTGATGGCACGCCCCGCGCACGACCGAGGTTGCAGCGTTCATCGCAGCATTCATCGACTGGAAATTCCCCGCAGCGCCTCGGGCATCGCCCCTAGCATGGCGCACCGGAACCCGCCCGCCCGCATCGAATTCCGGGCTCAGCGTCAACGAGGCCAGGGCCCCATGTCGCAGACGACGTTCATAGCGGCACCCGCCGCTCCGCCTCTTGGCGAGCCCACGCGCCTGTTCAGCGTCCCGTTCCTGATCCTGAACCTCAGCGCCTTCTGCTCGGCCGTCTCATTCTCGACACTGCTGCCGCTGATCTCGCTGCTCGTAGTCGAACAGACCGGCGGCGGGGACGTGGCTGTCGGTTTCGCGATCAGTGTCTTCGCTGTCACTGCAATTGCCGCTCGGCCGACCATCGGCATCCTCGGCGACCAGAAAGGTCGACGGTTCCTGGTGGTGTCGGGCTGCCTGCTCACCGCCCTCACGACATATGGCCACGTGTGGGCAGACACCTATGCCGTGATCCTGCTGATGCGCTTGCTGATCGGGGCATTCCAAGGGGCCTTCTTCGTCGGCAGCGCAGCGATGGTGAGCGACTTGGCACCGGAGCACCGGCGGGGGGAGGCCCTGAGCTGGTTCTCGGTATCGATCTACGGGGGCATGGCGATCGGCCCAGGCGTCGGAGAGGCTGCGCGAGCGTGGGGCGACGCCTCCACAGCGCTCGACGGCTTCGATGTGGCGTTCGTCGTGTCGGGCACGCTGATGCCGGCTGCCACAGCCATCGGGATGCTGTTGCCCCGGGAGGAATCGCTGTTGATGCCGAGCCCGGCTCCAACTCCGGCGCCGAGCGGCCAGGCAATCTCGTCGGATTCCCGCGGGACGACCTTCGGTGCCCGTCAACTGCCGAGCATCGCTCAGCCCACGGTGTTCGAGGTGAGGAGTGCCGACCAGCCTCCGGCCCCGACGAACGTCGCCGCGTCCGGTGACCAGGGGACCACCGTCATGAGCCGGCTGTTCTACCGGCACGCCGTCTGGCCCGGAGTGATCCTGGCGATGGGAATCATCATCTTCCCGGCGTTGCAGGGCTTCCTGCCGAAGCTGGCGGCTGAGAAGGACCTCGGCGATTACGGGACGGTCTTCTTCCTGTACGGGATGCTCGTGCTGGTTCTGCGAGTCCTCGGCCGCAAGCTCCCGGACCGGCTCGGAACCACCAAGACTGCGACGGTGGCGCTGTTCGGGGCGGCGCTCGGCATGGTCATCATGGGCACATTCGTGACGCCGTTCGGTCTGTATGCGGGAACCGTGGTGCTGGCATTGGGAGGATCACTGCTCTACCCGGCGCTCATGGTCGCCGCAGTGGACGGCGTGCCGCCCAACGAACGTGCGCGAGCCGTCAGCACCTTCACGATGTTCTTCGAGCTCTCTGCGGGAATCGGCGGGCCGATCTTGGGCGTCTCGGCGTGGCTCGTCGGTGCCACAGTCGGCGCTTTCTATGCGTCGGCGGCGTGCTCGCTCATCGGCATCGTGCTGCTGTGGATCTGGCAGCGGGGCATTTCTCGGGCCGGCACGTAGCAGTACGCTGCCGGATCTTCTCAGGAGCGTGATGTCCATGCGAAGCGTGAGACGCTGGTCGGGATTGCTGTGCGCGGTTGCCGTTGTCGTGATTGCCGGGTGCTCTGGGTCGGCGCCGACCATGGGCGAGGCGCCGCAGCGAGAGCTTCAGGACTACACACAGCAGCTGGTCAGCGACGCTGTCGACTACTTCGAAGAGCACGGCTTCGACGCCACGATCGAGCATTACAACGACCCCGGCCGCGCCGACGGCCCTTGGTATGTCTTCGTTCTCGAGGACCGTGACGGTGCTCTGTACACGGTCGCCAACCCCGGACGGCCCGACTTGGTGGGCACTACCCGCGATCGCATCGACTCCACGGGCTACGACTACGGCGAGGCATTCGCTGCGGTGACCGAGGGCAGCGGCGGCGCTTGGGTGAGCTACATGTTCACCCATCCGGTAACCGGTGCGGACGCACCGAAGCACTCGTGGGTGGTGCGCCGCGGCGATGTGCTGCTCGGCGCCGGCTGGTACGAATAGCCACCGCTCATTCCAGACCAGCCCCGGTCACGAGCAGTAAGCGTCGTGAGCGGGCGCACGCTGCGCAGGACAGCCAGCAGCGACGATCGGCGGAACGAGCCCTAGCCGGTGCCGAGCAGGATCATGGTGGCGACGTAGATGGCCAGCAGGACTACGCCGTCGATGCGACCGGCGCGCTTGCCCACCAGGGCGCCCAGGTAGGCCAGCACGACGACGGCCATCATCGCCCCGATGCCGAGGCCGGTCAGCGAGGGATCGTCGATGGCGCCGGCGCCCACGAGCCCCATTGCCCCGCCCACGGCGAGACTGTTGAAGACGTTGGAACCGAACAGGTTGCCCACGATCAGCTCGGTATGGCCCTTGCGAGCCGCCGCCACGACGGTGGCCACCTCCGGCAGGGACGTGCCGAGTGCCACGATCGAGAAGCCGATGAACCCGCCGCTCAGATTCCAATGCTTGGCAAGGGCAATGGCGCCCTCCACAGCGAGCTGGGCACCGATGATCACCCCGCACAGGCCCAGGACCGCCCGCACCAGATTGCGCCACGCGGCCCCGGCATCGCGTGCCGTCGAGCCGGGAGTGCCATCTGCATCGGGCAGCCGCTCGTCGTCACGCGATGTGCGGATGAGCCACACCAGCGTGATCGCCATCAGCGCTGCCAGCAGCCCGCCTTCGAGGCGGCTGAGGTAGTCGTCCATCACCAGCACGGCGAAGATGGCGGCGGTCGCTACCGACCACGGGACGTCCCTTCGCAGCGCGGTGCGGGAGAACGGGATCGGCATCAGCAGCGCCGCCACGCCGAGGCCGAGACTCAGGTTCGCGACGTTCGAACCCACGATGTTGCCCACGCCCAGCGCCGGGTTGTCGTTGATCGAGGCCAGCGCCGACACGACCATCTCGGGGGCCGAAGTCCCGAATCCCAAGACCACTGCGCCGATCACGGCCGGTCGCATGCGCAGCGCAGTGGCCAGGCGTGATGCACCTGCCACGAAGTGGTCTCCGGCAACCACCAGCAGGACCAATCCCGCCAGCAGTGCCAGCAGTGCCCAGATCATCACTGAGACCGTTCTGGCACGCCGGGTGTCGTCATCCGGTCGCTAGTGGTTGTGGCGCGGCGTGCCGTGCGTGCGCGAGGTATCCCGGTACTTCACCGCCGGGCGCAGCACCATGCCCTCGTCGAACTGGCTGACGATCCCTCGTTGGATCTCCTGCCACGGCGTGTGCGACGGCGGCACCGGGTAGCCGCCAGCATCGTCCAACTCGGCGCGGCGCCGTGCCAGCTCGTCGTCATCCACCAGCATGTCGGCGCTGCCGCGCCGCAAGTCGATCCGGACGCGGTCGCCAGTGCGCAGCAGCGCCAGACCGCCGCCGACTGCGGCTTCGGGCGCGGCGTTCAGGATCGACGGCGAGCCCGACGTGCCGGACTGGCGACCGTCGCCGATACAGGGCAGCGAGTGGACGCCGCGCACCAGCAGTGCCGCAGGCGGCTGCATATTGACCACCTCGGCGCCGCCGGGGTAGCCCACCGGGCCGGTCCCGCGCACGAACAGCATGCAGTGCTCGTCGATGCCGAGCTCAGGGTTGTCGATGTTGGCCCGGTAGTCCTCCGGTCCGTCGAAGACGATGGCTCGACCCTCGAAGGCGTCGGGATCGTCGGGATTGGACAGGTAGCGCTCGCGGAACTCGTCGGAAACGACGCTCGTTTTCATGATGGCGCTGTCGAAGAGATTGCCCGACAGGTTGATGAAACCCGCGTCGGCAAGGAGCGGCTCTCCCGCAGCACGGATCACATCGGTGTCCATGATCTCGGCGTCTGCGCAGTTCTCGCCGATGCTGCGACCGTTGACGGTCAGCGCCTCGGGATGCGGCAGCAGCCCGGCACGCATCAGCTCGCCGACCACCGCGGGCACACCGCCGGCGTGGTGGTAGTCCTCGCCGAGGTACTCCCCGGCGGGCATCAG
>CAZAFV010000013.1:38372-56087 GCA_964484385.1 uncultured Acidimicrobiales bacterium | reverse complement strand
GGGGATGACGTTGCGTGCGGGCATCTCGAAGCGGGCGCCCTCCCAGCCGAAGTCGTCGTCGGTCCACATCTGCGGGATCACCCGACAGAACTCGTCCCACGTCTTCTTCGTGTCGTCGGGATCGGCGCAGAACCCGCCGAGTTCGGTCCACGTGCTCGATCGGGCCGTGCCCAGCTCCAGGCGGCCGTTCGAGATGATGTCGAGCGCTGCCGCCCGCTCCGCAACCCGGATCGGGTTGTTCATCTCGGGCACGCACACCACGGCACCGTGGCCCACCCGGATGCGCTGAGTCTGCGCCGCGACGGCTGTGAGGAACACCTCAGGCGCGGGGCAGTGCGAGTACTCCTCGAGAAAGTGATGCTCCACCGCCCAGACGTGGTCGAACCCCAGCTCGTCGGCCACCCGGCACTGTTCGAGCGCGTTGTGGTACGTCAGCCACTCATTCGCCCGGCTGAACGGCCGTGGCACCGACAGCTCATAGAAGATCCCGAACTTCATCACGCTGTTCTAGCCCAGCGGGGTCTGCCGCTGTCGGGAGGGCGGCCGATGACCGGGCCGAGCTGTGTCAGATGTCGATGCGGTAGAGCTCGGCGGCGTTGAGGGACATGATGCGCTCGACGTCGTGGTGGGGGATTCCTTCGAGGGCTTTGACCAGGTCGTGGTCGTCGCGGGGGTAGAGGCAGGTGGGGTGGGGGAAGTCGGTCTCGAACATGAGTGACTGGGCGCCTACGTACTCAAGCGTGGGCCTCACCGTTGAACGCTCGAACCAGAAGCAACCGTAGAACTGGCGGCGGAAGTAGTCCGAGGGCACCATCGACAGTTCGGCCAGCTCGTTCGGCGCCGTCTCGTGCATCTGGTGGTCGAGCACTTCGAGGAAGAAGGGCAGCCAGCCCACTCCGCTCTCGACCGAGACGAACTTCACGTCAGGGAAGCGTTCGGGCACGCCTGAGTAGATCATGTTGCCGACAATCCGGGCGTTGCCCATGAACAGGTTCGCCGAGCCCACCGCCAGTCTCCGCTCGGGCCCGAACGACGGCCACGGCGCCTTGCCGTAGTAGTCGAGGTTCCCCTTGGACGAGCCGATGTGGAAGTTGACCGGCATCGCGAGGTCTGAGCACACCTGCCACACCGGATCCCAGTGCGATGTCGCCATATCGGGCAGCCCGGCTTCCTCGGGATTGGAGCAGGTCACGATGCCGCGCAGGCCGTTGGCGTGGCAGCGCTCGATCTCGCGCACCGCAGCGTCGAGATCCCACCACGGCAGCAACGCCATGCCGAATACCCGCTGACCGCTGGCTTCCTGGAACTCGGCGAGGGCGTCGTTGTAGATCTCGACCGAGATGAGCCGCAGCGCATCGTCGGGTGACTTCAGGAAGTTCTGGTTGCCGAAGCCGGCCACGTTCGGGTACATGATCTGCGCATCGAGGCCGAGCTCGTCGAGCATGGCAACCCGAGCCTCGGCGTCATAGCTGGCGCGGTGCACCATCTCGTTGTCGAAGTCGAAGAACACCGTGCCGGTGACCTTCTGGCCGTCAGGATCGACGACCGATGAGGCGATCGGCAGCCCGATCGGAATCGAGTCGTCGAACCACCAGCGGCGCTTGCCGTCGCGTTCAGTCATGCGTGGCACACGGTCGCGGTACTTCGCCGGTGCCCGCGACGTCCACAGGTCGTATGGCTCCGACCAGTGGCTGTCGGTGTCGATGATCTTGAGATCGTCGAGGATCGTGCCGCTCATCGACCTAGAACCTCTGCAGGGATCCTCAGCCGACTGGCGGCACGGTGACCGGGCGCTCGCCGAACTCGGGCCGCTCGGTGCGGGTCTTCTTCAGCTCCCAGAAACCGTCGATGTCCATCATCGCCACCATGCCGTCCCACAGCTTCAGGGCCTCTTCGCCCTTGGGTGCGCGGGTGATGACCGGGCCGAAGATGCCCACACGCTCCCCGTCGCTGCGGTCGAGGGCGATGATCGGCGTGCCGACATCGGTGCCCACGAGCGCCAGGCCCTCGTCCATGCGGGTGCGGATCTCGGCATCCCACTTCTCGTCGGTGGCCGCCTTGGCGTGCTCGGGATCGATCCCCAGCTCCTCAAGCGCCTTCGCAACGTCGAAGTCGCGATCGCCGTCGTGATGAATACGGCTGGCGAAATCCCAGTAGACGCCGAACACTGCATCGTCGCCCTCGGCGGCCCGGATCGACTCCATCACCCGCAGCTGACCGTGCGTGCCCACCACGGCGTCGTAGTACGGGCTGTCTGTCGGAGGCTCATTCTTGAAGAGCAGGCTGATCGGCTGCCACTTCACCTTCAGGTTGCGTTCGGAAGCAACGTCATCGACGACCCACCTGGCCGTCACCCAGCACCAAGGTCAGATGGGGTCTACCCAGAACTCGATCTCGGCGGCTTCGGTTCCCGTGTCAGTTGCCATGCGGGCAATCTACCTGTGCAGCGCGGTCCCCATCCGGGGAGCCGCCGCCGCCCTGTCACATGGATGTGCCGTCGGGGTTCAGGTAGTCGCGGGTGATGTGGCCCTCGTCGCACAGGGCCTGCCACTCGGCGTCGTCGAGGCCCAGGAGGTCTCGGTAGACGTACTCATTCGCATCACCGAGGATGCCGATGGGCCGCCACGGCATCTCGGGGCCGTCCCAGCGCCATTGCCGTCCTGGGTAGCTGTGCCAGCCCTGCTCGACCGAGCCGTTCTCGCGGAACCACGCTCGCTCGCCCATCTGCGGGTCGGCTCGCAGCTGCGACTCTCGCAGCACCCCGCCGGCGGGCACGCCGGATTGCTGGCACCGATGGAACACCTCGTGCGAAGTGCGAGCCGAGGTCCAGGCGCTGATGCGGGCATCGATGTCATCGTGGTGCTCGAGGCGCCCGGCGAGCGTCACGAGGCGGTCGTCGTCGGCGAGCGGCCCATCGGCGGCGGTGAGGTCCTGGTCGATCAGCCGCGCCAAGGCATGCCAGTGGTCGTCGGTCTCGCAGGCGATCACCGCCCACTCGTCGTCGTGGTCTGGCCGAGCGGGGTCGACAGCGCACGGGTAGCAGCCCTGCGGCGCGCGTGCGATCGAGCGGTTCCCGACGGGCCGATGGCGAGTGCCGGTGGACGCAGCGTCGATGAAGTACTCCCCGATGTGCTGCATGACGTTTTCCGATTGGGAGAACTCGATCAGCTCGCCGAGGCCCGTGCCCCCGTTCCCGTCAATGCCGTCGCGGCGCCGAAGCACGGCCAGCAGTGCGAACGCTGCCGTTGCGGCGCTGGCGGGGTCCATATGGAAGACAGACGTCAGGCTCGTGGGATCCTCGTCGGCGTAGCCGCGCAGCCCGGTCAGTCCGCACAGCGCTTCGAAGTTGGCGCCGAAGCCGACCCAATCCGAGTACGGCCCTTCGAGGCCCATGGGCGGCATCCGCAGCACAATCGTCCGTGGGTTGACCGAATGCACGGTGTCCCAGTCGAGGCCCAGCTTCGGCAGCACGCCGAGCGAGTTGTTCTCGACGATCACATCGCACTCGCGCACGAGGCGGTGCAGTGTGTCGCGGCCGAGTTCGGTCCGGGGGTCGAGGGTGCAGCTCAGCTTGCCCCGGGCGTGGGCGCTGAACAGGTTCTGGCGGTTCCAGGGGCGTCGACCCGGGTCGTGGTCGGGGTAGCCCGAAAGAGGGCCCAGTTCGGGGTTGATCTCCCGCGGCGGGCGGGGCATCAACCCCCGGGTGGCGGTGGGGAAGACGAATGGGTTGTCCACTCGGATGACCTGGGCGCCGAGATCTCCCAGGTACATCGTGCAGGCAGGCCCGGCCCACACCACTGTCAGGTCCAGCACTCGTATGCCGTCCAGCGGCAAGCGCGTGGGCGGGCGACCGCCGGCGGCCATGGCGATGCCATTTCCGCTCGGCGTCGTCCTTCCTGCTGGCACTTCTGCGTTCGCTGAGTCGGCGACGGCTCGGCGCACTTCGGTGTCGTGCTCGCCCAGCAGGGGTGCGGGCCGAACGGCGGTGCGCTGGTCGCCTGAAGGTTCGGCATCGGGCCCGAGCGCCCGATGGACACGAAACGGCGCATTCAGCTGAGTGACCGTTCCCGCCGCCGCATGTTCGACTGGCACAAAGAAACC
Organism: uncultured Acidimicrobiales bacterium; assembly: GCA_964484385.1. Lineage (GTDB taxonomy): Bacteria > Actinomycetota > Acidimicrobiia > Acidimicrobiales > Poriferisodalaceae > Poriferisodalis. The sequence continues at coordinate 51,986 of CAZAFV010000013.1, read as the reverse complement.
GCGGGCGGCGAAATGCGGATCTTCGAGCAGATCGATGGGCGCATTCAACGGCGTCACACCCCACTTGTTGACCTGCGCTGCCGTGGCCACCGTGTCCTGCGTGTGCCCGGCCAGCCAAACGAACAGCGACGTCTCGACGATGTCAGGCAGATCGGGGTCGGCGATCCATGCGGGGTTTGCGAATCGCTCCGCCAGCGAATCGCCGTCGCCCTCATCGCCGCCCAGACCGGCTTCGGTGAGCGTCTTCACCATGCGCGGCGCCCATGAGGGCAAGGTGAACACCAAGGCCCAGCCGTTCGAAGTGGGGTAGAAGCCCACCGGCGATGCCCGCTGCGGCTGCCGGGCGTCACGGCCTACATCCGAGCCGGTGTATGCCTCATAGAGCAGGTACGACGCGCGGCGGTCGATGGTGCCTGCCTGAGCTTCGAAGGCTGACACGTCGATGTGGGCGGACCGCCCCGTCCGCTGGCTCATCATGAGCGCGGCCAGCGTCGGCACGGCTGCCAGGTTGCCCACCTGGTAGGAGGTGACGTCGCCGCTGAGCTTGATCGGCTCGCGCTCTTCGATGCCGGTGCCCCACATCGGGCCGCCCATGGCATAGGTGACGATGTCGCTGCCGCAGTAGCCAGCCTCCGTATAGGGACCGGTCTGTCCGAACGGCGTGATGGAGGTGAGCACAATGCCCGGCCGCAGTCCGCACATGGCGTCGTAGCCCAGCCCGACGGCGTCGAGATGACCGGGCGCGAACGCCTCGATCACAATGTCGGACTCGGCAGCGAGCGCCCGGACGAACTCGATGTCGTCGGCACTCGGCGCATTGCTGCCGATGTCGGCGACAACGCTGCGCTTGTTGGTGTTGAGATGCAGGAAGAGCGGTGACCGTTCCAGGCTTCCGGCACCGTGCGGCGCCGTTGCGCCCTCGCCCCACGGGCCATGACGGCGGGCCGGGTCCCCGCTGGGCGGTTCCACCTTGATGACATCGGCGCCGTGGTCGGCAAAGAGCTTCCCGAGGTACGGACCCGAGATCCCCGATGCGAGCTCCAGCACCCGGATGCCGGTCAACAACTGACTCACTGCTGCCCCCTCGTCCGGCTCCGAGGACCGGTCCTGACGGGGAAAGTATGGCCGAACACCTCGCGCACCTCGCCGGCCTGCCGCCCCCTCAGTTCATTGCGGCCAAGATCGGGGCCAGCGATTCCAGCAGGCCCCCAACATCGTCGTCCCCCTCGAGACCTAGCAGGTTGGTCGTCAGCGCGACGCCGAGATCGAACCCGGGCGCGTACGCCGCGATGGTGCGGAAGCCGGGCACACCGCCGCCATGGGTGTAGATCGTCAGGCCGAGCATCTCGTCGGTCGAGATGCCCAAGCCGTAGCTGTTGGCGGGATCCGGGTGACCTGCTGTCATGAGGGCGACCTGGTCTTCATCGAGGATGTCGGTCGCGAAGAGGCCCCGGATCAGCAGCGCCACGTCACCGATCTGCGCTTCGATGCCGCCGCCGGTCCATCCCGCGGAACGGGCGAAGTCGCTCGGCACGGTGCCGATGTCCACGAAGATGGCGTCGTTGTGAGTGATCTGGTTGTCGGTGGTGAGTCCCAGCAGCGGCCCCATCAGGTAGCCGATCGTCCCGCCGACGTACCCGTTCGCGGTGGGTTCGGGCGGAAACTCGTCGGGCGTGAGGTAGGTGTGCTTGAGGCCGAGCGGTTCGAACACGCGAGCCCGCAGTTCTGCGGCTGCCGTGTTGCCGGTCACCGCTTCGATGAGCAGGCCCGCGGCGAGATAGCCGGTGGTGTTGTAGTGGAATTCGGTGCCCAGCTCAGCCACGGGTCCGTACTGGGAAGCGAACTCCAAGATCTCCTCGGGTGAGATCTGCTCGGCCAACCGGGGCGCTGCGAGTTGGTAGAAGCTGACGTCGAACGCGTACTCGACGAAGCCCGAGGTGTGCCCCAGCAGGTCACGCACGGTGACCGCGGCGGCGTGTTCGTATCCCGGTGCCCAGTCGTCGCCCAGGTACTGCGCAACCGGCGCGTCGAGCTCCACCAGGCCTTCCGCGACGAGCTGCAGAACCACGGCAGCCGTGACCGACTTGGTGACCGATCCGATGCGCACGTGGTGGTCGACGGTCAGGGGAGCGCCGGTCGCAATATCGCTCACACCCCAAGCGAAGGTCACCGGCGCAGCGCCGCCTTGTGTGATGGCCAGCACGATGCCGGGGGCGCCAGTGCGCTCCATCCAGTCCCCAATTGCGGCGTCGAGCGGATCGAGCGGCTCGCCGTCGGCGGCGTCGCCATCCGGCTCGTCCTGCTGCGCGGCGGTCGTCGGTGGCGCAGCGGTGGTAACGGGCGGCGCAGCAGTTGTCGTCGGCGCGGCCGTGGTGGCCGGCGCCGACGCCTCGCTCGTCGTGGGTGACGCGACAGTGCTGGCCGGGGGTTCCGGCACGGATTCGTCGGTGCCGCTGCAGGCCGCCGCCAGCAGAACCAGGCTCAGCAAGGCGGATGCGAGTCGCTTCATGCAGGCAGCGTAAGAGGCTGAACCGAGAGGCCAAGCCAGGAGGTGCGAGATGGCCGGCGAGTCAATGGCGGCCTCGATGGGCAGACTGTGTCGCTGCTTCGTTGGCGCGCGGGCAGTGACTTTTGCGAGTATCTGCCGCGACATCTGCTCAAGCGGGCCGTAGGGGGTCGACGTGAATCTCGGAATGCTGCTCTTCATGCCGGCGACGATTGCCGGCGAACAGGTCATCTTGATCGACACCTCAACCGAAGCCGGCGGAGGCACCGCACGCGAGGTCACCTACCAGGAACTCCTCGACAACGTGGCCCGCACGGCCGGGATGCTGACGATGCTCGGCGTCGGCGTCGGCGACCGGGTCGGCGTCTTCGCCACCAACAGCGTGGAGTGTGTCGAGGCCATCTTCGGAGGTGCGTTCGTGGGCGCCACCGTCGTGCCGATGAACTTCCGCGCCGGTGCGGAGGAAACAGCCCACCTGCTGAGCGACAGCGAGATCAGCGTCTTGTTCACCGAGTCTCGCTACAGCGACCTGATCGAGCAGAACAAGCCCGACGACCTCGAGCACGTCCTGGTGCTCGACGATCCGTCGTCGTATGCCGCTGCCCGCGACGAGGCGTTCGAGCTCCCGGTGCCCGAAGACGTCGACCCCGACGGTCTGTGCGCGCTGCTGTACACGAGCGGCACCACGGCCATGCCCAAGGGCGTCAAGCTCACCAACGGCGCCATCACCGGCTACGTCATGGGCACCAACGACGCCGCCACCGGCGAGGACATGGGCCGCATGGCCGTCGCAGCGCCGCTGTACCACATTGCCGGGCTGACCTCGATGCTGAATGCCCTGTACAGCGGGCGAGTGGTGGTACTGCTGCCCCAGTTCGAGGCATCGTCATGGATCGACTGCGTGCAGGCGCACTCGGTGACGCACGCCTTCCTGGTGCCCACCATGCTCGCCCGGGTGCTCGAAGCCCCCAACTTCGGCCACGGGGCATTCAGCGGACTGGAAGCGGTCACGTACGGCGCTGCGCCGATGCCGCCGTCGGTCATACGCAGGGCCATCGACATGTTCCCGCCGAACGTGGCGTTCGCCGGCGCCTACGGCCAAACCGAGACGACATCCACCGTGGCAGTCCTCGACCCCGACGATCACCGCATCGAGGGAACCGATGAGGAAAAGGAGCGCAAGCTGCACCGGCTGTCGTCGGTGGGCCAGGTGCTCGAGGACGTGCAGGTGCGCGTCGTCGATGCAGACAGCGGCGAAGTCGTCGCGCCCGGCGTGATCGGCGAGGTGCAGCTGCAGACATTCCGTGCCATGGACGGTTACTGGGGCAACGAGGAGAAGACCCGCGTCACCATCGACGACGAGGGCTGGGTGCATACGGGCGACCTCGGCTACCTCGACGACGACGACTACCTGTTCCTCCACGGTCGTACCGGCGACATGATCATCAGGGGCGGCGAGAACGTGCTGCCCGATGAGGTCGAGGCCGTCCTGTACGACCATCCCGATGTACTCGAGGCTGCCGTGGTGGGCCTCCCGAGCGAGGAATGGGGCGAGCGCGTGGCAGCAGCGGCCGTCGTGCGACCCGGCGGCGCCACGTCCGGCGACGATCTGGTTGCGCACGCCCGTGAGCGCCTCGCCCCGTTCAAGCGCCCCGAGTTCGTGCATCTGATGGACGAGTTGCCGCGGACCTCCACCGGCAAGCTGTTGCGCCGCGACCTCATCCCCATGCTCGACGAGCTGGGCATCTAAGGCCGGTCCCGGGGCTCGGCTCGGCGCCGTTGGGCTTGCCGGGATCGCAATCGCGGCCGTGACCACCACCCCGGCGCTGGGGTATCGGGACGATCATCTGCATCTGCTGGCGTGTGCCGCTGCACGCCGATCAGTCGATGTCCAGGCTGCGGCGTCGGTGAGGGAGCTGCTGGACATCGTCGGGCACGCTGCGCGCAGCGATGTGTCGCAGACGATGCCGCAACGCCGCAAGCACAGCGCCGCACGCGACAGTGGCGATTCGCGCCGGTGGCTCCGCGCTTGGGGTTACGACGACGCGTTGCTCGCCGAGCGCCGTCACCCGACCGCCGCTGAGCTCGACGCCGTCACGCACGATGTTCCGACCGTGCTGCACCACCTCACCGGTCACGTGGCGGTGGTGAACACGGCCGCTGGCCGCGCCCTGGGCCTGACGTCAGGTGACGTGCTTGTCGAGCGTCAGGACCTGCTGGCGGCGGTGCCCCGCGCCGACCGCAGCGCGACGGTGGCGGGCGTCACGGAGGTTCTGGCCGACCTGGCTGCAGCGGGCATCACCGCATGCACGGATGCGACGCACACCAACGACATCGCTGCGCTGGAGCTGCTGGCAGAATCCGCCGCTGGGGTGCCCTCGGTGAACGTCACGGCGATGGTGGGTGCCGACCTTCTCGACTCGTTGGGCGAACTTGTCTTCGGCGAGACGGTTCTGTTCCCCGGGGACGCGGCAGATGCCGTCGGGGTGCGGGTCGGACACGCCAAGGTCATGCCGCCTCACGATGACGACAGCGCGATCGCCGACCTGGTGGCGACGGCGCGCGCTCATCGATTCCCGGTCGCAATCCACGTCATGGACATTGACACGCTGCAAGCGACCCTCGATGCGCTGGAAGCGCACCCGCCAATGCCGGCCGGCATGGCGACGAGCGACGCCCGCCGCCCAGTGCCCGACCGCCCAGTGCCCGACCGCCCAGTGCCCGATCGCATTGAACACTGCGCGCTCGCACTGCCCGAACAGCTCGACCGCATCGCCAGGCTCGGTGTCGCGGTCGCGACCCAGCCCAGCTTCGTGACCCGGCGGGCGCAGAAGTACCGAGAACAGCTCACTCCGACGGAGCAGGCATGGCTCTGGCCGCTGGCCAGCCTGCTGCGTCGTGGCATCCGCGTCACGCTGTCTTCTGACGCTCCGACGGTTCCCCCCGATCCCGCCGAGTGGATAGCAGCGGCCACCGATCGGGATCTCGCGCCCAACGAACGAATTGACGCCCAGACCGCTCGCCGGCTCTGTCTCGCCGAGCGGTGAGTAACCTGCCGCTTCGCCGCTGCGAGCAGGGGGAGGACCGATGGCCGGGCCGATGGAGGGCATCCGCGTCGTCGAGTTGGGCGTGTGGATCGCCGGACCCGCCTGTGGCGGGATCCTGGCCGACTGGGGTGCAGACGTCGTCAAGGTGGAGACGCCGGACGGCGACCCGTTCCGTTCGCTGGACTGGCTGTATCAGGGCGACGGCAACCCGCCGTTCGATCTCGACAACCGCGGCAAGCGCAGCATCGCTCTCGACTTGCGGCAGCCGGACGGGCTCGCCGCCCTGCACTCCCTGCTGGCTGACGCCGATGTCTTCCTGTCCAACATCCGACCCGGCGGGCTCGAACGCATGGGTCTCGACTACCCGTCGCTCGCGCAGCGTTACCCGCGCCTGATCTACGCCAGCGTCACGGGACTCTCGCTGCGAGGCGACGAACGGGATCGCCAGACCTATGACGTGGGTGCATTCTGGTCGCGGGCAGGGATCGTCCGGTCGTTGACCCCCGAAGACGCCGACCTGCCGTACCAACGCGGCGGCATGGGCGACCACATGACCGGTCTGGCGGCGGCGGCCGGGGTTGCGGCCGCCCTGTTCCACCGCACCAGCACGGGCAAGGGCCAACTCGTGGAATCGTCGCTGTTGCGCCTGGGCACCTACCTGCTGGGCTGGGACCACAACGTCACCGCCATGACGGGTGGCGAGACCGAGGCCTGGGGCCGCGACAGTCCGCCCAACCCGCTCATCAACTGCTACCGCTGTGGAGACGGCGCGTGGCTCTGGATGCTGGGCCTCGAAGGCGACCGCCATTGGCCGTATGTGGTGCGCGCACTTGATCGGCCCGAGTGGGAGGAAGACCCCCGCTTTGCCGACATCGTGCTCCGCCTGGAGAACACCGCTGCCCTCACTGCGGAGATGGACGCCGTCATGGCCACCCGCACACGCGCTGAGTGGGGCGAGATCTTCGATGCAAACAACGTCTGGTGGGCACCCGTGCAGTCCACGCTGGAGATGCGGTCCGACCCCCAGGCTCACGCGGCGGGCTGCTGGGTGACGGTGCCGACGCCTGATGGCCGTACGACGGAGATGGTCGCGACACCGGTGGATTTCTCCGAGACTTCATGGGCTCCAGGCGGGCCGCCGCCCGAGCTCGGCCAGCACACCGAGCTGATCCTGCTCGAGCACGGCTACGACTGGGATGACATCGAGCAGCTGAAGCAGGCGGGCGTGATCCCCTAGGAGGCTGAGTTCGGGGCGCGCGCGTCGAACCTGCTGCTGGGCGTGAGATAACTTCGATCCGCCGCGTCGGCGTGCGCCCAGAGCTCATCAGGGTGGGGCTCGACAACCCGGGTGCGCGAGATGGGGCGGCGGGGAGGGAGAGCGGATGATCGAGCCGGTCAGCGCTCGTGTGTTGACGCCCGAATGGGCGCCGACGGTGATCCCCGCGCCGTATGACTCGCTCACCCCCGACGAACACGCCCAGCACCTTGCCGACAATCCCGACTCCTTTGCCCATGTGGCAGGACTGCCGCCGGAGAGCTTCGGCCATCCCAGCGAACACCTGCAGCACGCCACGCGCAGCACGCAGGCACTCGAACGGCTCATTGGCTTGGGCGTGTTCGGTGCCGCGCGGGAGCCGAGCCTGTACGTGCAATGCGTGGAGGCCGACGGCCACGCGCAGCACGCGTTGCTGGGCGGCGTGCGCCTCGCATCCCATGAACTGCGCCCGCACGAGGACACCCAGCCGGGCCGGGTGCACGGCCTGGCCGTGCACTTCACCGAGGTCGGCCGCATGTCGAGCCCCGTGGTTGTCACCGCGCCGCGACTGACGATGGTCTCCGACGTCATCGAAGCCACCCTTGCCGCCGCCGGGGCGTCCACACCGCTGGAGCCGCTGCTCGACACCAAGACCGCCGACGGTGCGCGGGTCACGCTGTGGCCGGCCGTTGTCGGGGGTGGCGAGGGTGCCAGCGTCGGCCTCGACGGCCCGCTGTACATCGTGGATGGGCACCATCGCGTCGCGGCTGCCAGGCAGGCCGGCTTCACACATGTGCTCGTGGCATGCGCACCCACCGACGAGCTGCACCTCGGCAGCTTTGACCGTGAACTGAACGAACTCGACATGATGCCCAGGCGCGTCATGGAACTGATGAGAGCTCGGTGCGATGTCGAAGAGGTGTCCGACGCGGTCGCAGCGCGCCCGGGGGCGCCGGGATGGGTCGGCGTGGGCGTGGCGGGCCACTGGTTCCGCGCACGCCTGCGCCACGCCGGACCCGCCGACGACACATCTCCCGTCCAGAACCCGGCGACCCGGCTGGATGCCGCATTCGTTCACGAGTTCATACTCGGCGACATCTTCGGCGTGGAGAGTGCTTCGGATCCGCGGCTCACCTACCGGCCTACGACCGTGGAAGCCGCCCCAGCGCCCGTCACGATCCTGCTGGCGCCGGTACCGCTCGATTCGGTGTTCGAAGTTGCCGACTTCGGCGGTGTGATGCCGCCGAAGACCACCTACTTCCTGCCAAAGGCTCGCTCCGGGTTGCTGCTGGTTCGCTGCTGATCCGCTGCAGATGCTGTTTCGCTCGTGCTGATCACGTTCACTGGAGGTGCTCGCAGCGGGAAGTCCACTGCCGCGCTGAGCGCCGCGACGTCGGCCGGGGCACCGGTGACGTTCATCGCCACGGCCGAAGCCGGTGACGATGAGATGACTGAACGCATCCAGAGGCATCGGGCAGATCGGCCTGCCGCATGGACCACGGTCGAGGCCCCGATCCACCTGGCGCACGCCGTGGGGCAGGTAGATGCCGAGACGACCATCGTCATCGATTGCCTGTCGATGTGGGTCTCGAACCGGATGCTGGCTGAGGGCACCGACTCCGCCCGCGCGATCGTCGCAGAGGCCGCCGACTTGGGCGAGCGCCTTCGACAGCGCAGCGGCACGGCCATCGTGGTCACCAACGAGGTCGGCTCGGGCGTCGTTCCGGCCACGCCGCTGGGAAGGGCATACAGGGATGTGCTCGGGTCGGTGAACCAAGCCATCTTCGCGGCGGCCGAACGGGCGTATCTGGTGGTGGCCGGCCGCCTGCTGGAACTGCAGGACCCCAGCGATGGCGCCTGAGACCGTGCCTCATTCACGTGCTCGCTCAGGCGACGGCAGCGCGCTGGGACGGATGCTCGACGATTTGCCAGGTCCCGACGAGGCTGCGCAGCGGGCGGTGGCTGAACGGGCGTCGCAGGTGCTGCGTCCAGCTGGTGCGTTCGAACGGCTGGATCGGGTCGCCGCATGGCTCGCCGGCTGGCAGCACACTCCTGAGCCCACCGTCGGGCAGCCGGCCGTGCTTGTCTTTGCAGCTGACCACGGGGTCGCCGCCGAGGGTGTGAGTGCGTACCCGTCGGAGGTCACTGCTGCGATGGTGTCTGCGGTTGACAGCGGTGTCGCCACGGTGACGGCTGTCGCCCGTCAGGTGGGTGCGGTCGTGCGATGCGACGACGTTGGCGTCGGCAAGCCGACGGGCAACATCCGCACGCACGATGCGATGAGCGCCGACGAGTTCGACGCAGCCGTCGAGGCGGGCGTTCTCGCCGTTGACCGTGCCGTCGCCGACGACCAGGCCGACCTGCTGGTGCTGGGAGAACTGGGAATCGGCAACACCACCGCCGCGGCTGCCGTCTGCGGGTTGCTCTTCGCCGGCGACGCGATGTCGCCGGCCGAGGCCGCAGCACGATGGACGGGGCCAGGCACCGGTGTGCAGGCAGGAGCGCTCGATCACAAGCGGGCTGTGGTGCGCGATGTGCTGGAACGGGTGGGCAGCGTTGCCCCGCTGGAAGCGCTGCGCCGAGCAGGCGGGCGTGAGCTAGCAGCTATTGCCGGGGCGGTGGCGGCGGCGCGGCACCGCTCGATTCCGGTCATCCTCGACGGCTTCATCGGAACGGCCGCCGCGGCACCGTTGGCACTGGTTGCGCCGGGCAGCCTCGACCACTGCATCGCCGGGCATTGCTCCGCTGAGCCAGGCCATGGAACGCTCCTCGACAAGCTCGGGCTGGAGCCGCTCGTGCGTTTGGATTTGCGGCTGGGAGAGGGCACGGGTGCGCTCGTCGCCGTGCCGATCGTGCAGATCGCTGCAGCGGCAGTCACCGACGTCGCCACCTTCGCCGAGTGGGGTCTGGCGTGAGCTTGCGAAACGTCGGGGACTCAGCGTGAGCTTGCGAAACGTAGGGGATTCAGCGTGAGCTTGCGTTATGCGTGGGCCTTCCTGACCCGGCTTCCCGGCGGAGCGCACCCGCCGACCGAACGCGACCTGGGGCGCAGCGTCCCCTGGTTCCCGCTCGTCGGAGCAGTTGTGGGCGCCTTGAGCGGCACAGTCTTCTGGGCCGTGTGGCAACCGCTGGGCGCTCAGCTCGCAGCAGTACTGGCTGTTGCCACTGGTGCCGTCGTCACCGGTGCGTTCCACGAGGACGGCCTGGCCGACACGGCAGACGCCCTCGGCGGCACAACGCCCGAGCAGCGCCGCGAGATCATGAAGGATTCCCGGCTGGGGACCTTCGGGACGCTGGCGCTGGTGCTGGGCACGCTGGTTCAGATTTTCGCCGTCATGCCGCTCGCATCGCGTGACGCCCTGGTTGCCATGGTCCTTGCGCACGGGGTCGGCCGTGTGCTCGCGGTTGCGGCGATGTCCTTGGCGCCGGCAGCCGCCAGCTCGGGTTTGGGTCATTCCTACACCGCTCATCTGCGGGGACTGCCGTGCGCGCTCTCGCTGCTGGTCAGCTACGGCGCTGCGTTCGCACTCGGGCCCGTGGGTGTGTTCGCCGTCGGCGCAGCCACAGGCGCAGCATTGGTCGTCGGGCTGATGGCCTACCGCCGGTTCGGCGGCATGACCGGTGACGTTCTGGGCGCGACCGCCCAAGTCAGCCAGATGGCCGCGCTGGTGGCGGTGTCGCGGCTGCTCGACGACGTCGGCTGGTTCTGGGCGTAGAGTCCTGACCGAATCTTCCGCCCCCTGTTCGAATGAGCCGACTGCGGATGCGCAAACCGACCGAACCAACAGCCGAAGACAGAACGAATCGAGACGGTTTCGCGGCGATGGCCGCCCTCGCGCTGACCATCATGTTCATCGTCGCAATCGTTGTGTTCGCAATCGCCTAGAAGCTGAGCCGGAAGGCGATGCCGTGGCCCGAGCGGCGGCCCGAACTGCCGTGCAAACCGGGTGCTAGACCCCCCGGCAGCCAATCGGCGACTGTGCTTGAATGACGGACTTGGCAGGCGGCGGTCGCATCGGCTCGCCATCGGGCCTGCCCGGTCCCTAGGGAGGGGAACTATATGACGACTAGCGAACGTGCTGCGCCACGCCATTCGAGGCGGCGAGCGTGGCGGACGGTGGCGGTGCTTCTCGCTGTCTTCGCACTGATCGCCGCTGCATGCGGCGGCGACGACGGTGAAGACGATGGAGCGAGTGCAACCGAACCCGCGCCCACAACCACCGAGGCGGCAGCCCCCGAGACCACGCAAGCGCCTGTCGACGAGGCGCCGAGCGGCGAGCCCATCAAGGTCATGACGGTCACGACCCTGAACGCTGCGGGCCCGACGTATCACAACATCGCGAACACGGCGATGGCCTACGCCGACTACATCAACGCCCGAGGCGGCATCGGCGGCCGGCCGCTGGAGGTCACCGTCTGCGACGAGATGTTCGACCCCGCTGTTGCCGCGGCATGTGCCCGCGAAGCCGTCGAGGAGAACATGGTGTCGGTCGTCGGCTCGTTTACGTTCTTCGCGGAGAGCATCGTGCCGGTGATCGCCGAATCCGACATCACCTGGTTCGGCCCGTGCTGCCCGATCACGCCGTCTGAGCTGACGAGCCCGCACTCGTTCCCCATCGGCAATCAGCCCATGTACGCCGTCGGCATCATCAAGCGAGCCATCGACGACGGATGCCAGGCGATCAACGCCGTCATCATCGACGGCGCCCAGATCTTCCTCCCGCCGATGGAGAATGCGATCGCGGCGCTCGGTCAGAGCTTCGGCGACATCATCATCCTGCCGCCGACAGCGCAGGACTACTCCTCGGAGGTCGCCCAGGCGACGACCGACGCCGACTGCGTGATCGGCATCGTCTCTGAGACGCCGTACATCACCTGGAACACCGCATGGACCCAGTCGGGCACCGACGCTCGCCAGTACGGCCCGCAGGGCAACCTGAACGAGATCTCCGCTGCCGGCAACGAAGAGTCCACCGACGGCGACATCATCGGCGGCATGTACCCCGACATCTCGACTGCGCCGTGGGACGAGTACCGGCTGGCGCTCGACGAAGGCGGCTGGGACACCACCGAGCACGACTACAACAGCCTGGGCGGCATGGGCACGTGGGCGGCGTTCGCGGCCTTCACCCAGATCGCCGAGACCATCGACGGCGAGATCAACGCGACCTCGTTCTTCGAGGCTGCATCGGCTACCGACCATCTCGATCTCGGCGGCATGGTGCCGGTGCTCGACTTCACCCAGGAGTGGACCGATGGTCTGCCGGGATTCCAGCGCCTGTTCAACCGCAGCGTCGTGTTCAGCAAGCTGGAGAACGGCAAGGTCGTGCCGCTGACCACCGAGTTCGAAGACGTCGGCGACTTGGCCACCGGCAACGCCGGCTGACCGTCATCTGAATCAGTCATCTGAGTACTGGCGCCCGTGCCGGGGTGGCCCGAGTGAGCGATCACCAGCCGCCCCGGCGCAGGCGCGAACCGGCCTAGCGCCGCTGCGACGGGAGCACCATTGGACGAAGTCATCCGCTTCGCTCTGCTGGGTTTCGGGGTCGGTGCCTTGTACGCGCTGGCCTCCCAGGGCTTGATCGTCGTCTACCGCGGCACCGGCGTACTGAACTTCTCCCTTGGCGCAACCGCAATCGCGGGCGTGTTCCTGCAGTGGGAACTGCAGAACCGGGCCAACTGGCCGTTCCTGCTCTCGGCGCTGACGGGCATCGCGCTCTCAGCGCTGCTCGGCGCCCTGACGCACTGGGTGATCATGCGGCCGCTGCGACGCGCCAGCACGCTGATCCGCGTCATCGCGACCCTCGGCGTGCTCATATTGATCCAGGCCGGCGTGGTCATCCGCTACGGCTCCAACGCACGCCAGGTGTCCAGTTGGCTGCCCACCAACCGGGTGACGCTGTGGGGCGAGGTTGCGATCACCGTCGACCGGCTGATCCTGTTCGGAGTGGCCTGCGTGTTCGCCGTGCTGCTGTGGTCGATGTATCGACGGAGCCACTTCGGCCTCGCCACCGAGGCAGTATCGGAGAGCGAGCGAGCCGCCTCGGCCATCGGCTTGTCGCCGAATGCGATCGCCATCAAGAACTGGGCGCTGGGCTCGGCCATCGCTGCCATTGCGGGCATCTTGGTGGTGCCCATCATCACGTTGCAGGTCACAGCCATGACATCGCTGGTGCTCGCGGCCTTGGCCGCGGCGCTGGTCGGTGACTTCCGGTCATTCCCCATCGCCACCGCCGCCGGCCTGGCATTGGGCGTCGGTCAGACCCTTGTGGGCCGCTACGTCGACCAGCAAGGTCTCGGGCCATCGCTGCCGTTCCTGGTGATTGTGGCTGTGCTGGTGTTCAAGGGCCGGTCGCTGCCGCTCCGGGACTACTTCTTGCGCGAGCTGCCGATGATCGGCAACGGACGCATGTCGTGGGACTGGACGATCTTCGGCATCGGCACGGTGGCGTTCCTGATGCTCACCAAGCAGGCCAAGTGGATCGACGCCCTGACCGTCACGATGGGCGTTTCGATCGTGCTGCTGTCGATCGTGCTGCTGACCGGCTACGCGGGCCAGCTGTCGCTGGCGCAATACACGATCGCGGGCTTCGGCGCGTACGTGTCGGGACGCCTCGTTGCGGTATTCGACATCCCGTTCCTGTTGGCGCTGGTTGCCGGCGTGCTGGCCGCCGTGCCGCTGGGATTCATCTTCGCCTTGCCAGCCGCGCGAACGCGCGGCATCAACCTGGCCATCGTCACGTTGGGACTCGGCACCACCATCGAGCTGATGCTGTTCCGCAACCGCCAATACACCGGCGGCGTGC
>CAZAFV010000013.1:36843-38362 GCA_964484385.1 uncultured Acidimicrobiales bacterium | reverse complement strand
CACTCAGGTCGGCAGCCCGGAGCTGTTTGGCCTCGACATCGGCTCCATTCGCTACCCGGAGCGATACGGACTCTTCGTGCTGGCAATGGCGCTGCTGGCGGTGTGGGTGGTGTCGAACGTGCGTCGTGGGCGCAGCGGGCGGCGGTTGCTCGCCATTCGGACCAACGAGCGGGCCGCTACAGCGCTCGGCATCGACGTGCCCAAGGCGAAGCTGTTCGCCTTCTCGCTGAGCTCGGCTATAGCGGCGCTGGGCGGGATAGTGCTGGCATTCCGGCTGACCTCGGTCAGCTACACGTCGTTCACCAACCTCACCTCGATCCTGTTTGTGGGCCTCGCAATCGTGGGCGGCGTCGGTCACCTGCTCGGTGCGTTCGTGGGCGCCACCATGGCCACCGCAGCCTTCAGCCAGGAAGTGCTCGAATCGACGTGGGATGGGGTGGGCCGCTGGACCCAGCTCATCAGCGGCATCGCCATCTTGCTCATGGTCCTCGGGTACAAGGACGGTGTCGCCGCCGAGTGGGTGAAGATCTTCCGGCTGGTGAAGCGAGCTCGCAAGTGGGGCCGCTCATACTTCATCGAGCTGGAAGACGTCTCCGATCCGAACGCCTCTGAGAGCGAACAGTCGAAGGTCCCGGCTCGCGTGCTGAGCATCGAGAACATGACCGTGCGCTACGGGGCCGTCGTCGCGGTCAACGATGTCAGCTTCAACCTCACTCCGGGCACCATCACGGGGCTGATCGGCCCGAACGGCGCCGGCAAGACGTCGCTGATTGACGCCGTGTGCGGCTTCGCACCCGCGGAGGGTCGAGTGGTGCTCGACGGCGAGGACATCTCGCGCATGGCGCCCTCCAAGCGTGCCCGCAACGGCATTGCTCGTTCGTTCCAGACGCTCGAGCTGTTCGAAGATGCGACGGTGTTCGAGAACATCAGCGTGGCCGCGGACCCTCAGGACATGCGGTCGTACCTGCGCGATCTGGTGGCGCCGGCGAGCCCCCCGTTCCCGCCTGAGGTCGTGCGGGCGATCATCGAGTTCCAGCTCGACGGCGACTTGCACCGCGACGTGAAGGACCTCTCCTACGGCAAGCACCGGCTGCTGGCGATTGCCCGGGCGGTTGCGATGCACCCGAGCGTGCTGCTGCTCGATGAGCCCGCCGCTGGCCTGAGCACCGCCGAGAGCGAAGAGCTGGCCGAGGTGGTTCGCCGCCTGGCCCAGGACTGGGGCATGGCAGTGCTGGTTGTCGAGCACGACATGAACTTCGTCAACGAGGTGTGCGACGAGGTGGTGGTGCTGGACTTCGGCAACAAGATCGCGGTCGGCAGCCCTGAGGAAATCCGTCTTGACCCGGCCGTCGTGGCCGCATATCTGGGAACCGACGCCGACGCGCACGACAGCGAAGCCGAGCCCCGTACGACGCAAGCTGTAGGAGGCGGCGCATGAGGCCGCTGCTGCAGACGCGAAGCCTCAAGTGCGGGTACCTCAACCGGGCAGTCGTCCAAGGAGTGAACCTGAAGGTCCACC
>CAZAFV010000013.1:0-36833 GCA_964484385.1 uncultured Acidimicrobiales bacterium | reverse complement strand
CCTGCTCGGGCCCAATGGCGCCGGAAAGACCACCACGCTGCTGACCATCGCCGGCGAGCTGACGCCCGTCGACGGCATCGTGATGTTCGGCAACACGCCGACCTTCACGCCCATGTACCAGCGCATCCGGCGAGGGGGAATCGGGCTCGTGACTGAGGAGCGCCTGGTGTTCACCAAGCTGTCGGCTCGGGACAATCTGCGCGTGGGCGGCGGTTCGGTGGAGGCGGCGCTGGAACTGTTCCCCGAGCTCGAGCCTCGGCTGGGGGTGCGCGGCGGCATGCTCTCGGGCGGCGAGCAGCAGATGCTTGCGCTGGCACGAGCGCTCAGCCGTCAACCGTCGATTCTGCTGGCCGACGAGCTGTCGCTCGGGCTGGCGCCGATCATTGTCGATCGGCTGCTGGGAGCGGTCCGCAAGGTGGCCGACACCACGGGCACCGGCGCCCTGATCGTCGAGCAGCATGCCCGCAAGGCGCTGGCGGTGTCAGATCGGATGTACCTGATGGCCCGCGGCCAGATCCTGCTGGAACTGCCGGCTGCCGAAGCCCTCAGCCGCCTCGACGAAATCGAAGAGACGTACCTGACCGGCACGTCTGAGACCGAGGAAGACCACATCGAGCGTTTGCGGCGCAAGAACAAGAGGAAAGCCTGGAGGCGCCTGCGCGTGCGCGAGCGCGAGCTGACACGGCTGTCCGGCAAGCTCGCCTCCACCCGTACCGCCGCCGAAGACGACTTCTATTTCGAACGTGAACGGCAACGACGACACGCGGCGATGGTCCGCCGAAAGAGGTAATCACCATGGGGTATCGCACAGCTGAGCTGCCCGATGTCGATCTCGACGAGTTTGCGAAGATTCCGTTCTTCGAACGGATGAAGCTGCTGCAGTTGCACTGGGTCGAGCACGGCTTCGGGACGCCCAAGCAGACCGGCACGTTCTATGCGTGGAAGATCTTCCTGTATGCGCTGTTCGGGCTGATCGTGGCCGGCGCGTTCACCGCCGGACTCGAGTTCAACGACATCGGCGGCTGGTGGGACGAGCCGATCCTCTACCAGAAGCTGATGATCTGGACGATTCTGCTCGAGATCACGGGTCTGGCCGCCACCTGCGGCCCGCTGGCGTTCCACTTCGACCCGCCCATCGGGGGAATCCTCTACTGGTGGCAGAACGACACCCTGCGTGTGCCGCCCTACCCCAACCATGTGCCGTTCACCAAGGGCAATCGGCGCACGCCGTGGGACACCGGGCTGTACAAGCTGATCCTGGCCAGCCTGATCCTGCTGCTGGTGCTGTCGCCGGAGCAGGTGGACGGGCTGCCCGACGGCCGCACCGGCATCCTGCCGCAGTGGGCGACGCTGATCTACTGCGGATTGATCTTGCTGATGGCCATGCGCGACAAGATCATCTTCCTGTCGTCACGGGCCGAGCAGTACGTGCCCACGCTGCTGTGCTTCTCGCTGTTCAGCAACTTCGTCGACATGATCATCGCCGCCAAGGTCTTCATCGTCATCATCTGGATGGGCGCCGGTTTCTCGAAGCTGCAGCACGGGTTCTCTTCGACGGTGTCGATCATGGTGCAGAACACGCCGTGGGTGGTATGGGACCGATTCCGCAAAGCGACGGTCAAGGACTATCCCCGCGACATCCGGCCGGCTCGAACGACGCACCTGCTGGCCCATATCGGCGGCACCACCTGCGAGCTCATCATGCCGTTGGTGCTGCTGTTCTCTCCGTGGGGATGGGCGACGTGGATTGCCATCGTGTCCATCTGGATGCTGCACACGTTCATCATCTCGACATTCCCGCTGGCGGTTCCGCTCGAGTGGAACGTGTTCTTCATCTTCTGCTCAGCGTTCCTGTTCTCGAACTTCCATGCCGGGAACGGCTACGCGGTCTGGGACATGGAGCCGGTGCTGCTGGCCATAGTGCTGGTTGCGGCGCTGTCGCCCATCGTGCTCGGAGCCTTCCGGCCGCAGTACGTGTCGTTCCTGGTGGGCATGAAGCAGTACGCCGGCAACTGGGCGGCGGCGACGTTCTCGCTTCGCAACAAAGAGATGGAAGACCGGATCAACGACAAGATCGTGAAGTCCGCCGACAACCAGATTGACCAGCTCGAGCCGCTGTTCGGCCCTGAGATCTCTGAGATCTTCATTCAGAAGGCGGTGGCGTTCCGCATGATGCACCCGATGGGCCGCATGCACATCTCGGGCCTGATGTGCCACGTCGACGATCTCGACAAGCGCATACAGCGTGAGGGCGAGTTCTTGAGCAACGTGCTGACGGGGTGGAATTTCGGCGACGGGCACTGCCTGGACGAGCGGCTGATCGCGGCGTGGCAGGAGCGCTGCGAGTACGAGCCCGGCGATGTGATTGCGGTGTTCACCGAGTCGCGACCGGCGTATACCAACCGCGTGCAGTACCGGGTGATCGACGCAGCATTGGGGACCGTCGAGAAGGGCTGGTATCGCCACGACGACGCTTACAACTCCCAGCCATGGCTGCCTGACGGTCCGATCCCGCACACGGTGACGTGGCGGAAAGAGGGCTACGAGCCCCAGGGTGTGCCCCATCCCGGCAATGCGCGCAAGGTGCCGTCGATCGATCACGACGGAAACTGGTTGATCCCCCGCCAGACGGCGCATGGTGTCGTGATGCCCTCGACTGACACCGGCTAATGCGGTGACGACGGCGATTGTCGTCGGCAGCGGCCCGAATGGACTGGCCGCTGCGGTCCACTTGGCGCGAGCAGGCGTGGACGTGACGGTGCTGGAGGCGGCAGACACCATCGGGGGAGGCACGCGCAGCGCCGAGGCCATCGTGCCAGGCCTGGTGCACGACCAGTGCTCCGCCGTGCACCCTGTGGCTGCCGCGTCGCCGTTCCTGCGCTCGCTCAATCTCGAGTGTCACGGCCTGCGCTGGCGCGCACCGGTCGTCGATTGCGCCCATCCGCTCGACGACGGCTCAGCCAGCGTCCTCTACCAGTCCATCGACGACACAGCCGACGGGCTCGGCCGCGACGGAGCGCGCTGGCGCCGCCTCTTCAACGCGCTGACCGCCGATCTCGACAGCCTGTTCGAGGACATCACCCAGCCATTGCTGCGGTTGCCCCGTCACCCGGTGCTGACGGCGCGGTTCGGAGCGGCAGCGATGACCCCTGCAACCGCGGTGGGTCGCCTCTGGCGTGACGAGCCAGCCCGGGCACTGTGGGCAGGGATTGCTGCACACGCGTTCTGGCGCCTGGACCGCCCCATGAGCAGCGCGGTAGGACTCATGATCCTGGCCGCAGGCCATGTCCATGGATGGGTCGTCGCCGAGGGCGGGTCGCAGGCAATAGCGAACGCGCTCGTTGCGGACTTGACGGCGCACGGCGGCCGGACCGAGACCGGGGTGCGCGTTCGGTCCGCAGCTGAACTGCCGCCGACCGACCTGCTGCTGCTCGACGTCTCACCGTCGATCGCGGCCGACATCCTGGGCGACCGGTTGCCGCTCCGGGTCGCCCGTGCCTACCGCCGGTTCCGTCACGGACCCGGAGCGTTCAAGGTCGACTTCGCCATCGAGGGCGACGTGCCGTGGCGAGCACCTGCTGCCGGTGACGCCGGCACGGTGCATCTTGGCGGGGATGCACGCGAGGTGTTCGCCAACGAACTGGCAGTCCATCGCGGTCAGATGCCTGAGCTGCCGTTCGTCCTGGTCGGTCAGCAGTATCTCGCCGACCCTTCCCGCTCGGTCGGCAATGTTCACCCACTGTGGGCCTACGCCCATGTCCCGCACGGCTACACCGGCGACGCCACCGAGTCGATCATCGCCCAGATCGAGCGTTTCGCTCCCGGATTCTCCGAGCGAGTGGTAGGCACGGCGGTGCGCTCCACCACCCAGATGTCCGTCTACAACCCGAACTTCATCGGCGGCGACATCCTGAGCGGCGCGTCGTCGCCCCTCCAGCTGCTGTTCAGGCCCCGACTCGCCCGGGATCCCTACTTCACCGGTATTCCCGGCACCTACCTGTGCTCAGCGTCGACGCCGCCAGGGGCGGGAGCACACGGCCTCTGCGGCCTGAACGCTGCGACCCGAGCGCTGGCCGCGCTGGAAAACTCCCGCCCATCATGAACTGCACGTGCCACGGTTCGCGCAAACGCACGATGCCGAGCGATGGCCGCGTAGCGTGACGGCTAGATGCCGGATTTCTACGAGCAGCCGATCCTCAACTCGCCGTACGAGGTGCCCACGAGCCACTGGGAACTTGACGGCGAACGCCAGCCCACAGGCACTGTGCTCGAAGGCCGCCGCCCTGCTTCGTTCATCTCGCCGATTCCCGCCCCTCGCAAGCGCGCCAAGAAGGGCGCGAAGGCAGACAAGGCGAGCCAGCAGGCTCTGGTGTTCGACGAGCAGGCGGAATCCCTGGCTGACGCAGGCCAGCAGTACGACCTGTCGGAACTCATCAACACGATCCGCGGCGAGGTCGCCAAGTGGCGAGCCGAGCCCGACGAGCGGCGCTGGCACGTCACCGCCGAGACCGCACGGCTGCTCAAGCACTGGCGGCACTTCGAGTTCCCCGGCATCCGCCCGTTCTTCTGCCAGGTAGAAGCGGTCGAGACGGTCATCTGGCTCACCGAAGTCGCCCCGCATTCGGTCGTGGGGCGCCGCCTGCGCGACCGGATTGCCGCCGCCAGCGAGCAGGCCAATCCCGGCATCGCTCGCCTCGCGCTGAAGATGGCGACCGGCTCGGGCAAGACAACGGTGATGGCGATGCTCATCGCGTGGCAGACCATCAACGCCGTGCGGCACCCCCAAAGCCAGCGGTTCACCCGCGGCTTTCTCGTGGTCACTCCCGGCATCCCGATCCGCGACCGGCTCCGCGTGCTGCAGCCCAACGACCCAGACAGCTACTACCGCAGCCGTCACCTCGTCCCCGCCGACATGGCAAGCGAGCTGGGCAAGGCCAGGATCGTCATCACCAACTACCACGCATTCATCCGGCGCGAAACGATGAACCTGGCGAAGGGCAGCCGGGCACTGCTGCAAGGCCACGGGCCCGAGATCGAGACGCGTGAGACCGACGGCCAGATGCTCCAGCGGGTGATGCCCGAGCTGATGGGCACCAAGGGCGTGATGGTGCTGAACGACGAGGCGCACCACTGCTACCGCGAGAAGCCTGGATCGGCCGACGAATCAGATGAACCCGACTTCAAGGGCGATGCCCGCAAGGAGGCCGAGGACAACTCCGAGGCCGCCCGTGTCTGGCTGACCGGCATCGAGGCAGTGCAGCGCCGGCTGGGGCTGAAGCGCGTGATCGACCTGTCGGCCACGCCGTTCTTCCTCAGCGGCTCGGGCTACGCCGAAGGCACCCTGTTCGGCTGGGTCGCCAGCGATTTCTCGCTGATGGACGCCATCGAATGCGGCATCGTCAAGCTGCCGAGAGTGCCGGTGGCCGACAACATCCCCGGTAACGAGATGCCCACCTACCGCGAGCTGTGGAAGCACATCGGCCCCAAGATGCCGAAGAAGGGCTTGAAAGCCGTCGGCCAGCTCGATCCCGAGGCGGCGCTCCCGGTCGAGATGAAATCGGCGCTCGAAGCGCTCTACGGCCACTACGAGCAGGTTTTTTGGCAGTGGGACGCACAAGACGACATCGATGTGCCGCCCTGCTTCATCGTGGTCTGCAACAACACGGCCACGTCGAAGGTCGTGTACGACTACATCTCTGGCTACGAGCGGGAGCTGCCAGACGGCACCGCTTCGTTCCACAACGGCAGGCTGCGGCTGTTCCGCAATTTCGGCGACGACGGCGAGGCGCTGGCCCGCCCGCGCACGCTGCTGATCGATAGCCGGCAGCTTGAATCGGGCGACTCGCTCGACCCCAACTTCCGCACCGCGGCGTCCGACGAGATCGAGCGGTTCCGGCGCGAGATCATCGAGCGCGGTGGCACTAGCCACGACGCTCAGAGTTTGAGCGACGAGGACCTGCTGCGCGAGGTGATGAACACGGTCGGCAAGCCGGGCCGTCTCGGCGGCGACACCAGGTGCGTGGTGTCGGTGGCGATGCTGACCGAAGGCTGGGATGCCAACACCGTCACCCACGTGCTGGGCGTGCGGGCCTTCGGCACGCAGCTGCTGTGCGAGCAGGTGGTGGGCCGTGCGCTGCGCCGCCAGTCGTACGACCTCAACGAGCACGGCCTGTTCGAGACCGAGTACGCCGACGTGTTCGGCGTGCCGTTCGACTTCACCGCCGAGCCGGTGATCGTGAAGCCGAAGCCGCCCAAGCCGACGGTGCAGGTGCGTGCCGTCAGCCCCGAGCGCGACGCCTGCGAGATCCGCTTCCCGCGGGTCGCCGGCTACCGGGTGGAGCTGCCCGACGACCGGCTCGACGCCCACTTCACCGAAGACTCGACACTGCGGCTGACCCCGGAGATGACGGGGCCGACGCACACTCGCGGCGAGGGCATCATCGGCGAAGGCGTCGATTTCGACCTCGCCGATACCGGCGACGCCCGCCGTTCCACCATCGTCTATTACCTGACCCGCTACTTGCTCCGAACCAAGTGGTGCGACGAGCAAGGCCAGCCCCGGCTGCACCTGTTCGGCCAGCTCAAGCGCATCACCGAACGGTGGCTCGATGAGCACTTGGTGTGCGAGGGAGGAACCTCGCTCTCACAGTTGATGTATCTGACGCTTGCAGACCAAGCCTGCGAGCGCATCACTACAGCAATCGTCGAAGCCGAGCGCGACGCTGGCAGGGCCGTGACGGCATCGCTCGACCCGTTCTCGCCCGTCGGCACCACCCGCGACGTCAACTTCACCACTTCGAAGACACGGCGCTGGCGCACCAGCGCCGACCGTAGCCACGTCAACTGGGCGATCGGTGACAGCGATTGGGAGCTGGAGTTCTGCCAAGTGGCCGAGGCCAATCCCGATGTGCTGGCCTACGTCAAGAACGTCGGCATGGGCTTCGAGGTGCCGTATCGCACCGGCGGCCAGAACCGCACCTACGTGCCCGACTTCATCCTGCGGGTAGGCGACGGCGATGGTGGAGGCGAACCGCTGCATCTCGTGGTGGAGGTGAAGGGCTTTCGCGGCGAGGACGCCAAGGACAAGGCCAGCACCATGCGCAACTACTGGGTGCCCGGCGTCAACCGTCTCGGCACTTTCGGCTACTGGCAGTTCGCCGAGTTCAGAAACAGTTGGGTCTTTGCCGAAGAATTGCAGACAGCAATCACTCAAGCTCGCCGCGAGGCACAGGCTTTTCGCTCTGGCGAACAAACCCGCAACAGTCGAGCGTGGGTGCTTGCTTCACTCAGAGACCTGATGCCTCACCTGAAGACAGAATACGGTGTCTCGAGCCTCAAGCTCTTCGGCTCGTTCGCTCGTGACGAGGCGCAACTCACCAGCGATATTGATCTCATCGTCGAGTACGACGCTAGACGCGTAGGGTGGGACTCCCTAGGTGCTGAGGTGTATCTGGCCGACACACTCGGCCGCAGTATTGACTTGTCGGTTGCAAAGAACCTGCGTGACCACGTACGACCGAACGCAGAACGAGAGGCGATCGATGTATAGGTGCGTCCAGCCGGAAGAGTGGCTGCCGCATATTCGGCACATGCTGGAGGCAGCCGAAAAGGTCGTCAAGTATGTCGGCGACCTCAATGAGGTCGAATTCTATTCGAGTGACGTGACCTACGACGCCACAAAGTTTGAGGTTGTCATCCTCGCAGAGGCGGCAGGTCGGCTAACGGACGAAGTGCGGGCCCAACTCCCTGACGTCCCTTGGCACCAGATCCGAGGCACGCGAAATCGCGTCGTCCACGAGTATGACCGCGTGAGCGAAGAGTCATTCTGGGAAACCGTGACGATCTCAGTACCTCAGCTCGTGACGACTCTTCGCAGCATCTTGTCTGAGTACGAGGAGCAGTTGTAGATGGCAAGACGTACCGCGAAGTCGAAAGAGGTAGAGAACCTCACGCATGACGAGTCGGCGCGGCTGAATATCCCGACGGCCGAATATCAGACGCAATCTTCAGACGATGCGGTAGCTGCGATCCGAGTGGCCTACGACCGCCTCAATCGAGACCTCGACCCGCAGCTGGTGTGGCGCGGCAAGGACATGGCCGACTGGGCCGATCTCGTGGTGTCGGCCCCGCCGCTGTACATCCAGGAAAAGGTGCATCCCAAAGCGCTCGTCGAGGACCTGCAGCGGCTGAGCCGTCTGCGCAGCGCCGAACAAGCGGCTGCTGACGTCGGCTTTCAGATCGAGCTGTTTGCCGACTTCAACGGGCTTCCTGCAGGTGATGCGAGAACGGAGTTCTACCAGCACCAGATGAACTGGTCGAACCGCATGATCCTTGGGGACAGCTTGCAGGTGATGGCGAGCCTGGCCGAGCGCGAAGGCCTGCGCGGCCAAGTTCAGTGCATCTACATCGACCCGCCATATGGCATTAAGTTCAATTCAAACTTCCAATGGTCGACAACCAGCCGCGATGTCAAGGACGGAAAGGCCGACCACATCACTCGCGAACCTGAGCAAGTGCGCGCATTCAGAGATACTTGGCGTGACGGCATTCACAGTTACCTGACCTACCTCCGCGACCGCCTGACAGCGGCCCGCGATCTCTTGACGGAGAGCGGATCGGTATTCGTTCAGATCGGTGACGAAAACGTTCATCGCGTTCGGTCGCTAATGGATGAGATCTTTGGGGCTGACAACTTTGTTAGTCAGATTCTCTATCGGCGCGGTGGGTTTCAAACTGGAGCCAATATTGCGAACACGTATGACTATATTCTCTGGTACGCACGATCGGCGGCGGCGCTTAAATCCCGTAGGGTAGTTTCGTCTGTCCCACCTGAAAACTGGTATCCGAAGGCGGACCGGTGGGTCGAATCATCCGATGGCATCAGGCAAAGATGGATGCCCGGGGAGTCCGTTCAGGATGACCACCGGATCCACAGCGACCGTTCATGTTTTTCAGCATCTGGCGGTGGAACAAGTGACTTCGGCACAGAAATTACCGGACTGCATGTTGCGCCGCCAGTTGGCCGAGGCTGGTCAACCAATCCCAGAGGCGTAGCGCGGTTAGTGCGCGCCAATCGGCTCATGGTGAAAGGCAAGAGACCCAGATTCAAGCCCTACTATCTTGACTCGCCTTTCCGCCGAATCACTAACGGATGGATCGACACGGTACGTGGGGGATTCACGGGCGGTGGACCGAACGAGAGCATTTATGTCGTTCAGACATCGACTCATGTCGTGGAACGATGCATGCTCTTGGCAACAGATCCGGGCGATCTGGTGCTCGACCCGACCTGTGGCTCCGGGACAACTGCATACGTGGCAGAGCAGTGGGGCAGGCGGTGGATCACTATCGACACCTCGCGCGTCGCATTGGCCTTGGCGCGGGCGAGGCTCATGGGTGCCCGTTATCCGTACTACCTGCTGTCTGACAGTCCAGAAGGGCAGCAGAAGGAAGCAGCTCTCAGCCACGCCGAGACGCCCGATGGCCCGACGTACGGAGATGTGAGACAGGGGTTCGTCTACGAACGCGTCCCGCACATCACGCTGCGGTCGATCGCCAACAACGCCGAGATCGACGTAATTTACGAACAGCGTCAACCCGCAGTCGAAGCCGCGCTCGCCGATCTCAACTCGGCGCTCCGTGCAGACCCGCCGGAGCCGTTTGAGGTGTCGGTTGGTGGCCGCAAGGGCGAGCAAATCGACTTCACTCGGTCACCCGAGGCGACCGTGCCGTTGCCGTCCGGCGAGGAGGCGCCGGCGAGTGGTCTGCTCGAATGGGAGGTGCCACGCGGCCGACCCGACGACTGGCCGGCCGAGGCTGCCGACCCGCACGAGCGGTTCTGGCAGTCCCGCCTCGACCGTCAGCAGGCAATCGACGAGTCCATCGCTGCCAAGGCCGACTTCGAGTACCTGTACGACAAGCCGTACGAAGACAACTCGAAGGTGCGCGTGGCCGGGCCGTTCACCGTCGAGAGCATCTCGCCGCACCGGTACCTGGCCCTCGACGCCGACGACCAACTGATCGACCCAGTCGCCGAGGCACGGAGCAACGGCGAGGCACCGCAGGACTTCGTCTCGCTGATCCTCGACAACCTGCGAGCCGCAGGCGTACAGCAGGTCCACAAGGCCGACCGCATCAACTTCGTCTCGCTGCAGCCATGGCCCGGCGAATACGTTTGCGCGGAAGGCGCCTACATCGAAGGGGCGGCTGCTTCGGTAGGAGAGTCGGGCGAGGCGGTACCGCCCGCAGACGACGACACTGCCGCAGCCGCAGCGACACGCAGGGCAGCAATCTTTGTTGGCCCCGAGTTCGGCACGGTCACTCGCCCCGACCTCGTGGCTGCCTCGCGTGAGGCGACCGAAGCTGGCTTCGACGTGCTCATTGCCTGCGCCTTCAACTACGACGCTCACGCATCGGAGTTCACCAAGTCAGGACCGCTACAGGTGCTGCAAGCCAGGATGAATGCCGACCTGCACATGGCAAGCGAACTCAAGAGCACCGGCAGCGGCAACCTGTTCGTGATCTTCGGCGAGCCCGACATCGAACTGCTGGCGGCCCATCCCACCAGCGACGGTGCAGAACAGTTCTGCGTGAAGCTGCGAGGGATCGACGTGTTCGACCCGACCACCGGTGACATCCGCAGCGACGAGCCCGACTCCATCGCCTGCTGGTTCGTCGACACCAACTACGACCACGAGAGCTTCTTCGTTCGCCACGCCTACTTCCTCGGCGCCAACGACCCCTACAAGTCGCTCAAGACAACCCTCAAGGCCGAGATCGACGAAGACGCCTGGGCCTCCCTCCACAGCGACCTCTCCCGCCCCTTCCCCGCCCCCGAAACAGGCCACATAGCCGTCAAAGTCATCAACCACCTTGGCGACGAGGTCATGAAGGTGTTCCGGGTGCCCGCCGCCTCAGGTTGATCCACTCGCAGTACGGGCCAAGCTCCGCAGCTTGGCTCTCGGCAATGTCACACCTGCGCGGCAGACTGGCCGGTGACGAGTGCATGCAGGTCAACCGGCACTGTCGTTTGGAGCCGAAGCAGCGATGGCGAAACCGATGCCCGGCGGGGCGGCTGACAAGGCGGGCAATCTGAATGAGCATCTGTGGACGGCGCTGCGCCTCGCCGAGATGCTCCAAGGGAAGGCCCGTCGGATCCGCCTCGAGCCGATCGGCGAGGCAGGGACCGGCATCGAGTTCGAACTTGTCGACGATGAGGGCGTCGTCTGGGTTGAGCAGGTCAAGAGCGGAACCGCGACCTGGACTCCCCGGAGGCTCCGGGCGAAGGGAGTGCTCGCGGCCGCGAAGCTGCAGGTAGAACGCGGGCGCCGTTTTCGCTTCGTTGCGCTGGGTGCGGGTGCCGTGGATCTCGACACGCTGACAAGCCGTTCCCGACAGTCGGAGAGTGTCGACGAATTCGTTGCGTCGCTCTCTCAGGACGACAAATCCGACTTGGGCGTCATCGTCGATTCGTGGAAAACCACGCATGATGAGGCTTGGCGCTTGCTTCGCGGGATCCATGTGGATCATCACACGATCGACGATCTGCGCAGGATTGCGAACCTGAGTTTGCGGTTGCTCTACACCGACGATCCTGATCTGGTCCGAGGTGAGCTACGAAACCTGTGCGACGAGCACATGCATCGGGAACTCACGGCCCAAGTCGTTCGTGATCGTCTCGAATCGCAGAACTTCACCCGCCGCCTGATCCGGGGAGACCACAACGTCAGCGAGGCTCTCCACGAGTCGCTGGCACGGCACCAGCGCCGCATCGAGTTCTCAGTACCAGCCTTCGGTCTCGTCAGCCGCGAAGACGCGAACACCGTTGTCGACAAGCTGTGCGATCCGCAGAGCGGTCAGGTCGTCGTCATCGACGGGCGAGCCGGCTCGGGCAAGTCAACGGTCGCTTGCGAGGCAGCAACGTTGCTCGAGGGCCGCGGTTGGCATGTGGCTGCCGCCCGCATGGATATGGATGGTCGAATCTCCACAGCAGCTCAACTGGGGCGAATGATCGAGCTGGACGAATCTCCGACAGTGTTACTCGCCGGTGTTGCGGACGGCGAGCCCTCACTGCTCTTCATCGACCAACTCGACGCCGTCAGCACCTACAGCGGCCGAATGTCTGACAACTTCGACGCTGTCGCCGAGGTCATCACTGAAGTCAAGCGCGCCCCGAACATCAAGGTACTGCTTGTGACTCGGACGGTGGACCTTGAGGCGGATCCGCGCTTGCGCGCCCTGCTCGATGCGCAGCCAAGCTTCGGCAGGCATACCGTCGGCGACCTCGGAATCGAGGACGTGACAGCCGTGCTGGAGCAGGCAGGAGTGCCGGTGCCGTCGTCGGAGACGACACTCCGGTTGCTGTGTACCCCGTTGCACCTCTCGGTGTTCAGCCGCTTGTCCGAGAGTGCCCGAAGTCGCGAATATTCGACACTGCAGCAGTTGTACGAGCAGTACACCGAGGAAGCGCGGTTCGGGGCCGAGCAACGCGCAGGTGAACTGGACTGGGTCGCCATCACCGCGCCGATCGTCGAGTACATGAACGAACGCGAGGTTCTCGCGGTCCCTGTGACGGTTCTGGATGGGGTGAACCGACGGCAGATCCGGGCTCTTGAGTCGGAGTCCGTGTTGGTGCGCGATGAGACGCGTTACGCGTTCTTCCACGAGTCGTACTTCGATTTTCTCTTCGCGCGCTCGTTCGTCACGAGAGGGAACGATCTGCGCTCGTTCCTGTTGAGCGATGGGCAGGCCCTGTTCCGCCGGGCCCAGACCCGCCAAGTGCTGGAGCATCTCTTGGCGACTGATCAACCCGCCTTCTACAGGGCCGTCGTGGACCTCTTGGGAGATGTTCAGATTCGCTCCCACATCAAGGCGCTGGTCGTCAATCTGCTGCGACAAGTCCCTGCTGAATCGGCGGACTGGGCACCGCTCGATCCGCTGGCCTGGTCCGATTCTTGGCTATCTCACAGGATCGTGGGCCTGCTCCGCCAACCAGGTTGGTTCGACGCTGCGGACGATCTCGGCCGATGGGAACGATGGCTCGACGATGCGGGGAAAGTCGAGATGGCGTTCAGTCAACTCGTAATCGCTGCACGAACACGGCCATTGCGGGTTGTGAGCCTCCTGAAACCCCGCATCGAACGGACCGATGAATGGTGTGCCCGCCTCGCGTCATTGGTCTCGTTCTCGCTTCGCAGCGAACTCGTGGAGTTCACATTGGAACTCGTCGAACTCGGATATCTCGACAAATTCGGCATGCCGCTCAGCGGCCGCCAGGACATCTGGTGGAGCGTCTACTCGATGAAGGCGGAAGACCCCGTCGGTGCAACTCGGCTCGTCGGAGCGATCCTCCAGCGTGGTCTCGCTCGGGCCCGGGCCGAGGGCGGTGGCGACCCCTTCGAGACCCGATACCTGCCGGACAACTCGCAATTGGTTTCTTGCATCGCCGATGTCGCGAAAGACGCCCCGGGGGTGTTCGTGACCGCCGTTTTGCCGTTCGTGATCGAAGTCGCCATGGTCGGACAGCAACAGCACGACGAGTTTCTGCCCGTCGGCCGTCGTTGGGGGCATCGGCTCGTGTCATCCAACTACGCCGTTGGCCAAATCGTGTTCAATGCCACCGACGCAGCGTTGAGGCACCTTGCCGTTGAGAATCCTGCGGCTTGTGCAGTGGCACTCGAACCGATACTGGCCACCGAGAGCGCTGAGCTGCGATTTCTGGCCTGCCGGGCGCTTGAGGCTGGCGACGATCACGAAAGCGCTGTCGAGTGGCTGGTATCCGATCCCCGCAACCTCAGGCTCGGGTGGGAGGGCAGCAACTGCTGGGCATCTCGCAGTCTCATCGAGAAGCACTCGCCGCGTTGTCCTGCCGAACTGTTCGCCCGGCTTGAAGAATCCGTGCTCGGCCACGCCCCAGAATTCGAGAAGCGACATCGCCGGTGGAGGGGCCGAGAGAAATACGACCTGCTTTCTGCGTTCGATCCATACCGGCTGTCGCCACAGGCACGCGGGCTACTGGGAGAACTTCAGCGGCGCTTTCCCGAGTCACCGCCAGCGCCTCCGAGACCAGTCGAGGCCTACATGATCGGCTCGCCTATCGAAGACGATGCGGCGACCGTCATGACTGACGAGAACTGGCTTCGGGCGCTCCGAAAACACACCAGTTCCGAGCCCGTATGGGATTCACGCTCCGAGCGGTCGATCGGCGGTGCTCGACAGCTCGCTCAGCAACTCGGCGGGCACGCCCAAGAAGCACCGGAACGTTTCGCTGAGCTCGCTATGCAGTTCGATGATGACATTCCTGCCGTCGCCATGGACGACGTCCTGACCAATGTCGCGAAGTACCTCGGTGCCGACAAGTTGGCCGATCTGTGCCGGCATGCACGCGATGTCTACGGAGAGGAATGCGGTCTGTCGATCTGTCGGGCGATCTGCGATGCACCCACCGTCAACCCACGGCTCGTCAAGATGTTGCGGGACTGCGCCGTCGACGCTGACCCTGATCATGAAGTGGCGCAAACAATCGCACGCTCAGGCGACTTCTACTACGGCGGGGAGCTATTCACCGCCGGGATGAACTCCACACGCGGCGAAGCTGGGCGTGCCATCGCCCGAGTTCTCTTTCTGGGATCAGACCATGTCGATGACGTGACGGACACGGTCGAAGCACTCGCCGAAGATCCCATCATGGCCGTGCGGGCATGCGCTGCAGAAGCTGTCAACGCGTTAGCTCGTCACCTTCCGCAGCTGGCGCTAGACATTGCACACCGGCTCCTGGGCGAAGATGTCGAGCTCCTGGACGCACCGACCGTCCAACGGCTGCTCCAGTTCGCTGTCCTGAAAGACCCCGACCGATTTGGGCCGTACCTCGCTGCTGCGCTTGCGCACGGCGGTGAGATTTCAAGCCAGGCCGGCCGCATTTGGGCCATCGCCCGCTGGCATGACCGAATGCCCACAGGCTCCGCCGACGACTTTGGAGAACTCTCGTCGGATGCCAGACGTGGGGCGGCCGCGGTATATGCCCACAGCGTTTCCGACTGCCTGGACGATCTGACAGCAGCTCTCGCTGATGACGAGTCTGCTGTCCGAAGTGCCGCTGCCGAAGCTGTCCAGTATCTCGACAAACTCGACCATCTCGATGCGCAGCGCCTCATTGAAGCGCTGTTGGGCAGTCCGGTGCTCTCGCAGGCCGGCTTTGGTCTGCTGCACTCGCTCGCACGACGGGAAGGGCAACTGCCAGCAAGCTCGCTGGACATGTGTGAACGCGTGGTCGAGACCACCGGCACGGACATCGGTGACATCAGGACTTCGAGTTCCTTGATGGGGCGCGACCTTGTTGCACTTGTTCTTCGTCTCTACCGTGAGGGAACCGCTCCTGTCAGAACCCGGTGCCTCGACATCGTTGACCGCCTTGTCGAGTTCGATGTCTACGAGGCCATGGAAGCAATCGACGAAGAACGCTGACTTGCCCTACAGCGCATCGTGGATCAGGGCTTCGCTGAGGCTCGCGGATCCGACGATGTCGAGCTCATGAATTCGGTTGTCAGTGTTCCAGCGGTCGCCAGTCGCGAGTCCAGCAGTGCCACCCAGAATCCGTGAGTTGCCAGATCGGGGATGAGAAACCGTGAACTTCGGGGAAGTTGTCTGGAACGCCAAACTTGGCTACCCAAACTGAGTCCAGACCGCCAAGTTCCGTATCTGGCGGCAGCCACTTGTCGCCTGGAACGATGGCCGCTGTTGCCATCCCGGCCTGATCACTGCGAGTCACGCCGAGCGGAATCCAGAGAAACAGGTGGATTTCATCAGCGCCGCGCTGCTTGGCACGGGTGAGGTTCGCATAGCTGCGAGAGACGTAGCTCTTGACGACGTTGGCGATGCTGCTCGGCGCGAACGACGAGATCGCTTCGGCCCGGCACAGCCGGATAGTCCCGTCTGATTCCCATGAAGCGGGGTACGCGCGTCTGATGCGGAGTTCCCGCAGCTCGCCACAAATCGCATGCTCTTGCGAAGACGCTCCGCGGCGCATGTGCCGCACCTCGTCCTGCAAGCCCTCGTGTTCGATTCGGGCGAGAATCGGCTCTAGCTTGCGCGTCACGTCCTTGAGCAACACGTCGGAAGCGGCGGCATCTGCGGCCTCATCATCTGGCACATCGAAGTCAACCGCCCATCCGTGTCGCAAGGAAGGCGCATCTAGCGGGTTTCTCTTAGCGCGTTCTGCGTCGAAGGCGGCGCGCCGAGGTGATGTGTGAGTCTTGACTTCGACCGCGATGCGGCGACCGTCGCGGAACTCCACGTCGAGATCGTGCATCTTTGGTGGACCGCCAAGCACATCTCGTGCCTTCCACGTCTGAGCGCCGAGCAGCGCCTTGAGCAGTTCGCCGGCCCAGCGTTCATCATCAGGCGCTGCAGCGCGATCCTTGACTTCCCGCCAGCTCCGTTCGATTGTCTGTCTGAGCGAGTCTTCGTCGGCCATGTGTCGGATGTCTCTGGCGCTGTTGGCCCTAGGTGCCTTCCAGCCGGCCGTAGAGGTCCGCAACGGCGTCTACGGCGATTTGGGTTTCGATTCGCGTCTCGCCGATGACTCTCTTGACTTGGCTCACATCGTCCTTGATCTCGGCTACGTCGGTCTTGACTTGGGCGAGGTCGGCGTTGGTTTGGGCTACGTCGGTCTTGACTTGGGCGAGGTCGGCGCTTTGTTGAGCGACGTCGGTCTTGACCTGAGCGATGTCAGTCTTGACTTGCGACACATCGGCCTTGGTCTCGGTCAGGCTGTCATCGACGCCGTCCAGCCGCGCGGTGAGTCGGTCCTCCATGCCCCGCATGTAGGACATGACTTCATCTGAGGAACCGTCCGACGGCTGTGTCATGCGGCAAGCCTAACTACGCCCATGCCGACGATTGAAGCGGTTTTTGGCGACGAGCGAAAGGGGGTGCCTATTCGTTGGCGAGCCATGGCGGGCGGAAGCTGTGTCGGAGGGCCGGTGCGACGCCGAACTGTCGAGTGCGGGATTCGGTGGTTGCTGGCTAGAGGTCGAAGAGTTTGCGGGCGTTGTTGCCGACGAAGTCTTGCTGGTGCTCGGCGGGGAACATGCTGACGAGTTCGCTGAGGTCGATGGCGTACTCGGGGGTGTGGTCGGCGTGGGGGAAGTCGCTGGCCCACAGGAAGCGGTCGGCGCCGTAGCGCTCCGCCAGCCCCGGGATCGTCCGCTCGTCGGGGTCGCAGGAGATCCAGACCTGGCGCATGAAATACTCGCTGGGCTTCATCTCGAGCGGCACCCGTGTGCCGGTGTAGGTATGGCCGTACACGGCGTCGATGCGGTCGAGGCAGTAGCCGATCCAGCCGCCGCCCGATTCCAGCACCAGCACTTTCAGCTCGGGGAAGCGGTCGAACACGCCGTAGTCGAACAGCGACACGAACTGATGCCGCACCCCGTCCGATGCCGTCATCGACGCAGTGAGGCGCAGGTCGCGCACGTGCTCCCAGGTGCCCATGCGGGTGCCCTTGGTCCACTGCGGTTCGAACGTGGGGTGGATGGCGAAGGGCACGCCGAGGTCTTGCGCCGCTTCGAACACCGGGTCGTGGTCGGGATGGCCGAGCGGCCGGGAGCTGTGGGTGAACGGCGCCACGAAGCAGCCCCGCGCCCCGTCGGCCACCGCCCGCCGCAGCTCGGCCGCCGCCGCCTCGGGATCGGTCAGCGACAGGTGCGCAGTGGGGATCAACCGGTCGGAATGGTCGCGGGTGAAGTCACAGATCCAGCGGTTGTAGGCGCGGGTGTACGCCTGGCTGAGCTCGGCATCTTCGAGCTCGGCTTCCCACAGCAGGCCGACCGTCGTGTAGAGGATCGCGATGTCGAGCCCCTCGGCGTCGAGCAGTTCGATGCGCTGGTGAGGGTCCATCGCGCCATAGGGAATCTCGCCCATGTAGGTGCGGTCGGGGTTGAACATGATGTCGGGCAAATCGGCAGCGCCCATCGCTCCCAGCGTGGAAACCATGCCGGGGCGGGCCAGCTTGCTGAGCTTGTTGTCGATCATCAGCACTTCGAGGCCGCGCTCGTCCTCGATGTCGATGCGCAGCGCCCGGTCCTTGTAGCGGTCTTCGAGGTACTCCTGCCACAGGTCGGCCGGTTCCAGGATGTGCCCGTCGGCGTCCACAGCACCCGGATGCCCGATCTGATGGACCTCGTGCATATGCCGCTGATCGCCCTCGGCCGCAAGTTCCCGTTGCAAGGTGGTGCTCATGATTCCCCCTGGAGCGCCGTCCGCTGCCTGCATTCTCGCACGAAGCGCGACAGCGCGTCATGAGCAACAATCTGACTGCGCATGGAGTCGAGAGGCACAAGGGAGCGTGCGATGAGCAACGGCGAAGGGCAGCTGGCCGGCAAGGTGGCCGTGGTCACGGGCGGGGCCAGCGGCATGGGACGGTCGACGGTGGAGCGATTCCTGGCCGAGGGCGCCTCGGTGGTGATCGGCGACCTCAACGCCGACGCCGGGCATGCATTCATGGAGGAGCTGGGAGATGCCGGCCTCGGCGATCGCGCTCGCTTCACCCGCACCGACGTGGCGGTGGAGGACGACGTGGCCGCGATGACCGATCTGGCGGTCGAGGCGTTCGGCCGGCTGGACGTGGTGTTCAACAATGCCGGCATCGGCGGAGCGTTCGGACCCATCACGGAACTGGAAGTCGACGCTTGGGACGAGACGTTCGCGATCTTGGTGCGCTCGGTGATGTTGGGCACGAAGCACGCCGCACGGGTCATGATCCCCCAAGGCACCGGCGGCTCGATCATCAACACCGGGTCGATCGCCGGAATGGGCGGCGGTGCAGGCCCGCAGGCGTACTCTGCGGCCAAGGCCGCAGTCATCAGCCTCGCCAAGACGACGGCGCTGGAACTGGCACCGCACCGGATCCGGGTGAATGCCATCTGCCCGGGGCTCATCTTCACGCCGTTGATGCACAGCGGAAATGAGGAGCAGGCCGAGGAAATCATGTCCGAGTTGCAGCCGTGGCCCGACCGTGGCCAAGGAGAGGACATCGCCGGGATGGCGCTCTTCCTGGCGAGCGATGAGAGTAAGTTCGTGAGCGGCCAAGAACTGGTCGTGGACGGGGCGATACTGGCGGCCGGGCCTCGCGTCCACGGCAGGATGCACAACACCCGCAACATCCACCGCATGTCCGGCATGGCCTACGGCACCACCGGCAAGGCCGCCACTGTCCGCCGCCTTTAACCGCGCTGGGTGTCGCTGAGCTCGTCGCGGAAATCGGGGTGGGCGATCGAGATGAGCAGCTCGGCTCGCTCCCCGAGCGAGCGGCCTCGCAGTTCCACGGCACCGAACTCGGTCGCCACGATGTCTGCCGTGTAGGCCGGCAGCGTCGTGGGAGCGCCCGGCTCAAGC
This sequence comes from uncultured Acidimicrobiales bacterium, assembly GCA_964484385.1. GTDB lineage: Bacteria > Actinomycetota > Acidimicrobiia > Acidimicrobiales > Poriferisodalaceae > Poriferisodalis. Next base: position 17,441 of record CAZAFV010000013.1, on the reverse strand, counting down.
TGGGCGACGATGCGCGAGATACGCCCGCGGGCGGCGGTCGACGGCATCGCCACGATGGCCCGGCCGCCCGTCGCCACGCAGGCGCCGAATGCGAAGTCGGGTGCTCCGCCGGGTCCAGAGATGTAGCGGCCGCCGATCACCTCTGAGTTGGCAGATCCGTCGAGTGCCATCTGCACGGTCGACTGCAGCGCGACGAAGCTGCGAATCTGCGCGATGCCTTCGATGCCGTGACTCAGCGAACCGTTGGTGAGATGTACCGCTGGGTTGCGATCGACCCAGTCATACAAACGGCGTGTTCCCATCACCTCAGCGGCGACGCTCACGCCGTCGCCCAGCGATCCCTTGTGGCGGTTGTCCACTGCGCCGCTGTCGATGAGGTCGATACAGGCGTCGTTGATCATGCCGCCGTGCAGGCCGAGGTGCCGGCGGTCGGCGAGGCTCGAGAGCACCGCGTCGGGAATCGAACCGATCCCGAACTGCAGCGTCGTCCCGTCGCCGATGAACTGGCCGACGTGCGCTGCGATCGCCTCCGCGGTCTCATCGACAACGGCTGGGGCCAAAGTCGCGAGCGGCTCGTCAATCTCCACGAGCCCGTCGAAATCGGTGCGGTGGCATTCGCCCTCGCCGTGCACGTAGGGCATCTGGGGATTCACCTGCGCGACGACCAGCCGCGTGGAACGCAAGAGCTCGACGTGACCTCCGACACCTGTGCCGAGGCTCATGCGGCCGTCGGCGTCAGGCGGGCTGGCTTGGCACAGCAGGACATCGGCTTCCAACCCGCCGCCCGGTCCCACGAGGCCGGTGATGTCCGAGTAGCGAGCCGGGACAACTCCGAAGTGCGGGCTGTCGAGGGCGTCACGGAGGGCGCCGCTCGGCTGCAGCGAGGTCCAGCCGAATGGGTTTCCGAGGTGATCGAGCGGCTTGGGCCGTTCCAGCAGGAATGCGCTGACGAACTCGAGATGGTCGAAGCGATCGTGCGCAGCGTCGATGGCGGCGAGCATGCCGTACGGCGTGGCCGAGCCCTGCGCCACATAGACGCGTGCCCTGCGCCCGATGCGACCGATCGCCTCGTCGACACTCAGCTCGACACCGGCGCGATTGCTGTGGTGCACGGAGGGACGGTTTTCACTCATCTCTGCAGCCCTTCTTGGCACTCGGCGGCCCTGCAGCCGATCGGTTGGCGAACTGTACGACGGCCCGGTATGGCGTCGCGGGCCATCGGCCTCAATTCGGGGCTCCGCAATCCGCTCCCAGATGGGCGTGACCTGCGGATGGCAAGATTCGGGTCATGAGCACTGCTGCGATCGATCTCGACGTCATGCCCTCATCGGAGTTGGCACACGAACTCATGCCGGAGGTGGCAGACGCTGCGGTGGGCGCGGCAGATCAGGCAGTGGTGGACCGGGCGGCGGCGTGGGCCAGCTCTGCGGTCGCGCCGCACGCCGAATCGTGGGAGCGTGAACGGCGTTTCGCCGCCGAGGCATTTGCGAGCGCCGGCGACGAGCGCTTGTGCGGGCTGCTCGTGCCTGTTGCCGACGGAGGCTCGGGGCTGAGCCAAGTCGGGTTGGCACGGGTGCTCGAAGAGGTGGCCGCGGCCGACTTCGCCATCGCTTTCGTGCTCGTCTGTCACAACAATCTGGCGGGTGCGGTGAGCAGGCGTGCCCCGGCCGAGATGCGGGAGCGAGCACTGGGGCCACTGGTTTCCGGTGAGCGGCTCGGCGCGTTCCTGCTGACGGAACCGGGCGTCGGCAGCGATGCCGCCAAGATCACCACGGCCGCGCGTCGAGACGGCGACGAGTGGGTCATCGACGGTCGCAAGGCGTGGGTCAGCAATGGCACGGCAGCCGACGTGATGTCCGTGTACGCGCAGGCAGATCCCGCAGCGGGACACCGGGGCATCATGACGTTTCTCGTCGACGGCAGCACTGACGGCATCGAGCGGACGGACGGCTACGAGCTCATCGGCGCCCACGGCATTGGCACCAATGAGGTGCGCTTCAACGAGTGCCGCGTGCCCGACGCTGATGTGATGGTGCCCCTCGGCGAGGGGTTCGTTGCCGCGATGGAAGGCATCGACATCGCTCGAGTGCTGGTCGCGGCCATGTGCTGCGGCATGATGCGCACCGGCCTAGCAACCGCCATCGACTACGTCCGCAAGCGGCAGGCGTTCGGCGGCCGCATCGCCGACCTGCAGGGCGTGCGCTTCAAGCTGGCCGACGTGGCAACCGACTTGGAGGCTGCCCGTCTGCTCGCCTACCGGGCGGCGCTGGCGGTGGCCGAAGGCCGGCCCGCGGCAGTCCACGCAGCACACGCCAAGAAGTTCGCCACTCGCGTCGCCGAGCGAGGCCTCGCGGACTGCATGCAGGTGATGGGCGCCGTGGGCGGCCGGCGCGACCATCCTCTGCCCCGGCACCTCGCCGCCTCGCGCCTGACGCATTACGTCGACGGGGCCACCGAGATCCAGGACGTCGTGATCAGCAGGTCGCTGCTCGACTGAGCCAGTCGGCCAGGCCGACCGGCCGGGCTCAGTTGTTGCTTGAATCGCCGAGCCAGTCGACGATGGCATTGGCGACCTGCCGCTCTGGTGCGTCGTCGTCTGTTTCGATTCGCGTGAGTGCCGACCACTCCAGGTCGAGTCCGGAACGGCCACAGCGCACAGCGACGAGCCGCCCGGAGTCGAGCCACGGCGACATCGCCCACCGGCTGAGAATGGACACTCCGAAGTCAGCCGCAATCATCTCGGCGATGGCGCCGGTCTGCTCGAGCACGGTGATCGTTCGGGGCGACAGGCCCGCTGGGCGGACGAAGCGCTCGTACTCGAAGCCAGGCGATGGCTGCCGGTTGTAGGTGAAGTAGTTCTCTTCGGCAATCGCCTCGGGCCCGATCCAGGTCCGGCCGGCAAGCCGGTGCTCGGGGTGAGTGATCAGCACCAGCTCATCGGTGAACAGGTGGAGTGCGTCGCGCGCGCCCGGCGCCGGTCCCGGAGCAAGCACGAGGTCGGCCGTGCCGTCGGCGAGTCGCGGTACCGGCATGTCGCCCACGACCACCAGTTCGAGGAGCAGTCCTTCCAGCCGGTCGCTGCACGCTGCCGCAAACGGCGCCAGCCAGTGGTAGCAGTCGTAGGACCCGACGCCGATCCGGACCGTGGCCGTCGTACCGCCGACGCTGCGCATGAAGTCCTGCTCCGCCCGTGCCAGATCCGGCATTGCACGATGGGCGGCTTGGCACAGCGCCAGCGCCGCAGGTGTGGGCTGCATGCCGCGAGATGGCCGGCGTTCGAACAGGCGTCCGCCGAGGCGTCGCTCAGCTTCGGCCAGCCGATGACTCACCGCAGACTGGCTGACATGAAGTCGACCGGCCGCAGCGGTCACTGATCCGGTTTCCGAGACCGCGACGATGGTCTCGTAGTGATGCATTTCCAAGCGTGAGGACATATCTATGACATCACCGACATTTGATCTGTATCTCTTCCCGGTGCTTACAAGAAGTGGAAGAGCGTAAGCGTACTTCAAGCCGGAGACAATCAACCCGGATTGCTCATGAAATGCGGCCGAAAATCACCGGTATTTTGAGGTGCAGCTGTCTATATTCCTCGCCGTATTATTTGGAGAAATTCACACTGCTATCGAGTTATTCGACCAGCTTCAGTGCTTGGAATCGTGTGCATCCGGGCTGGAAAACGCGGCAAGCTGGGCTCAACGGCGCATCGCCAGGCCTTCTGGATCCCAGAGGCAGTCATCGATGAGGTGAGCTGTACGTCGCTTGCCCACGATTTCGATCCCAAAGTCGACGCCTTCGTGCGCCAATTCGCTCGGCACGTAGCCCAAGGCGACGGACACTCCACTGAAGTGGGCATAACCGCCCGAAGTCACCCAGCCGACCGGTTCGCCATTGCAGAAGATCGGTTCGTCTGCCAACGCATCGAAACCAGTCCGATCAGCCGGTCCGGGCACCGTCCACGTGCGCAGCGCCATCGAACCGGGCGGCAGATCTTTCTCCGGTTGGGGACCGCGAGGCCCGTACTTGGCGACCAGTGCTGCGCGCCCCACAAAGTCCGTCCCGTCGTCACTGGCTCTGGACATTCTCACGAAACGGCCCAGATTCGCCTCGAACGGGTCGTAGACGGGCCGGTACTCACGCGCCCAGCTGCCAAAGCTCTTGTCCAAGCGCAGCGAGTCCAACGCATGCAGACCGAACAGCCGCAGTCCGTGATCCGCACCGTGGGCAACGAGCAAGTCGAACACGTAGCGAAGCTGACCTGCATCCGTCCACAACTCGTAGCCGAGATCGCCGGAATAGCTCAGCCGTCCGCACCACACCCGCGACCAGCCGACGTCGATGCCGGTGAAGCTGCCGAAGCGCATCGCTTCGTTCGAGACGTCTGCGTCGGTCACCTCCGACAGCAGCGCTCTCGAGTTCGGCCCGGCTATGGCCACGCCGCACATCTGTGCACCGAGCGTTCGGTACCCCACCGGCCCGCCATCCCAACGCGCGAGATGTGCGTCGAACCAGCGCTCGTAGTAGCGCTCGGCAATGCCCGAACCGAACACGATGAAGCGCTCACGTGATGCAGCGTTGGCCGTGGCACCGCCGGTCACTGATCCGACCGGACCGTCAGGCGCACCTCCGGCCGTCGGCAGGCAGGCGATCGTGAGGTCGCCGGTGAGGTTGCCCTGCTCGTTGCACATCGGTGCGAGCGCGATCCGCCCCGGTCCCGGCAGCCTGCCCGCGGTGAGGTGTGCGAGCCACGCCCGCGCTCCCGGTCCTTCCACCAGGAACTTGGCGAAGCCCGATGTCTCCATGAGGCCGACGCTGTTGCGGACGGCGAGCACCTCGGTGCGCACATGGGGCCATGCGTTGGAGCGACCGAACGTGACGTCCTCGACGGTCCCGGGTTCTGGAGCGAACCAGAGCGGAACCTCGAGGCCGTAGGCATCCCCGAAGACGGCGCCCGCCGCACGCTGCGGTTCGTAGATGGAGCTCGTGGCCAGCGGTCGGCCTTCGGGCAGGAACTCGTTGGGGAAGCTGATGCTGAAGCGCCGCCGGTAGTTCTCTCGCACCTTGGTGGCGGTGTAGGCGCGAGTTGCCCAGTCGCCGAATCTGGCGATGTCCATAGCCCACACATCGAATCCGGGGTCTCCTACGGTTATCCAGTTGGACAGGGCGAGCCCGACGCCGCCGCCTTGGGACAAGCCCGCCATCACCCCGCAGGCCGACCACAGCCCCGGCAGCCCACGGATGGGGCCGACGAGGGGGTTGCCGTCGGGGGCAAAGGTGAACGGTCCGTTGACCACCCGGGCGATGCCGGCGTCGGCCAGCACCGGAAAATGCCTGAACGCGGTGTCCAGCGACGGTGCGATCCGTTCGAGATCAGGGGTCAGCAGGCGCTTGTCGAAGTCCCACGGTGTTTGCTGGCGCTGCCACGCCACGGCTGCCTGCTCGTAGGTGCCGACCAGCAGGCCTTGACCCTCCTGGCGCGTGTAGATCTCGCCGCCGAAGTCGATGGAACCCATCAGCTCGGCGCCGGAGCGCTCGTTGTGGGCGACGATCTCGTCGATGGGCTCGGTGATGACGTAGGTGTGCTCCATGGCGAGCACCGGCAGCTCGAGGCCGACCATGCGGCCTACCTCGCGTGCCCACAGCCCTCCCGCGTTGACGACGTGAGTTGCTTCCAGCCAGTCGTCGCACTCGGCGGCTGAGTCCGATGCGCCGGCGAGATCGCCCCCGGACGTGTCGTACAACCCGATCCGCCAGGTGCCGTGCGGCGTCCGCTCGATCCGGCGCGCCCAGGTGTGGCGACGGACCTGTGCGCCCGCTGCCATCGCCGCCCTGGCGTACGCGTAGGTCACGCCGGTCGGGTCGACGTGGCCGTGCTCGTAGTCGTACATCGCTCCGGCGAATTGGCTGGGATCGATGATCGGCATGAGCCGGGCGGCTTCTTCGGCGGAGATCATCTCGGACGTGATGCCGAGGTACTTGCCGCGTGCGTCGGTCATCCGCAGCCAGTCGAGGCGCTCGGCCGTGTCGGCCAGGAAGACCGCGCCGGTGAGGTGGATGCCGCAGTCCTGGCCTGAGAGCTCTTCGATCTCGCGGTACAGCTCGATCGTGTACTTCTGCAGCTTGGCGACCGTGGGGTCGGAATTGATGGGATGCATGCCGCCGGCGGCATGCCACGTCGAACCCGCGGTGAGCTCGGAGCGTTCGAGCAGCACCACATCGGTCCAGCCGGCGCGGGTCAGGTGAAACAGCACCGAGGCGCCCACGACGCCGCCGCCGATGACGACGGCTTGCACGCGCTCAGTCACGAATGCGAAGTCTGGCCCGACAATGCAGGTTCGGCGGACTCGATGGCTGGCGGCAGGGGATTCGGCTCGCTGCCGTAGAGGTCAATGCCTCCGGGCCGGTCGCCCGACGGCACCGTCAGGTCGGCAACGGAGGGGAGCGTCATCAGGTCGGCGGTCATCTTGTGGAAGCGGTTGAGCGGTTCCTCGAAACGGGGGGCCAGCGGTCCGGGAGGTGCGCCGCCCAGCGAGATACCACGCTGAGCCCGTTCGCAGATGTCGATGTCCTCGTCGTTCACCTCGATCCAGAAGCGGCGTGTGATCTCGAACGACTCCTGCAGCTCGGCCGACGGCTCGGCTGCGGTCATCGGGCCTGGCGGGAACAGGAACGTGCAGTGCTCGAGCGTGCGGCCCGCGGCGAGCGGCTGCAGCACCATCAGGAACATGTGGCTCGGCAGCACCGCGAGGGTCACGTTGGGGAACAGGGCCACGAACCTGCCGCTGGCGGCATCAGAATCGTCGAGCCCGGCGGCGGGAGGCAGCGTCAGCCAGTCGTCACGCTCGTCGCCCGACACGGGTGTGGTGGTCTGGCCGCAGTACATGCCCGGACCCTGGTAGCGGTAGTGGTCGGGAACTCGCGACACCTTGGCCAACTCCGGGTGCACCCAGGGAAGGTGGTAATACTCCGCGAAGTTCTCCACGATGAGCTTCCAGTTGGCCGCCACGTCAAACGTGCGTGCCGACCCGTCGAGCCCGGTCGAGCGCCACTCGGAGAATCCGTAGGCCGCCAACCTGTCCGGCAGATCGCCGAGCCACTCCGTGAGCGGCGGCGTGTCGTCGTTGAGACAGACGAACACGAGCGGGCCCCAGGTTTCGGCGCGTACGCGAATCAGCCCGTAGTCGGCCATGTCGAAGTCGTCTCGGGGCACTTCGTCGAACAGGGGTGCTGCTACGAGTCGCCCGTCAGCGCTGTAGTGCCACCGGTGGTATGGGCAGCGAATCGTGTTCGCGATGTCGCAATCGCGTTCGGCCAGCTCGGTGCCGCGGTGGCGGCAGGAGTTCAGAAAGCCGTGCAGCCCGGCGTCGGATCGGGTCAGCAACACCGAACGTCCGCCCACTGAGCGCACGAGCAGCCGGCCCGGCTGTGCAACCTGTTCAGCCAGGGCCACCGCAACCCACGCTCGGCCGAACAGTCGCGCCTGCTCAGCAGCGAAGTAGTCCTCGTCGGCGTACACCGCCGGCTGCATGGCGAAGGATGCGTCGACGGCGTTGCGTTGGGGAGCCCAGAACTCAGCCTCCGCTTGTGTCCAGTCAGCTACCGGCTGTGTCCCATCTGACGCCATGTCGCCGTTCTACCCCTTGGGCTCCTGCTCCGAACACTAGTGCGCGGAAAGAAGTGCCACTCCCGGCTAGCCGTCGTGTTCGCTTTCCGGACTGCCTGATCGGCCTGCCGGACGGATCTCCGCAATCAGGTCGCCGGGCTCGAGCAGCGACCCCGAGGCTGCGGCAACCGAGATGACTGTGCCGGTGACGGGTGCCGAGATCGACGACTCCATCTTCATGGCCTCGATGACCGCAACCGTGTCCCCGGCTTCCACCTGATCGCCTTCGGACACCGACACGTTCACCGAGCCCCGGAACGGTGCCGCCACGTGACCCGGGACGCTGGGGTCTGCCCTGGCGTGTTCAGGCCGATCGACGGCCACCGTGCGATCGAGCGTGTCGATATCGCGGGGCTGGCCGTTCACCCGGAAGCTCACCAGGCGAATGCCCTCGTCGTTCGGCTCGCCGATGGACCGCAGGCCCAGCAGCAGCCGCACGCCCGGGCCGAGCACCACGGCGGTGTCGTCGTCGTGAGGGTCCAGCCCGTACCAGAACAGCAGCGACGGCAGCACCGACAAGTCGCCGTAACGGTGGGTGTTCTCGCTGTGGGCTGCTGAGGGCGTGGGGAAGAGCAGCCGATTCAGCGTGGCGGCGCGATCGGCCGCCAAGCCCGCCATGTCGTCGTCGGTGAGGTCCTTGGTCTTGGGCGCCCAGTCGCGGCCCTCGGTGGCGTGGGTCCGGAAGGGTTCGGGGAATCCGCCCGGCGGGGTGCCGAGCTCGCCGTGCAGAAAGCCGATGACGCTGTCGGGCAGGTCGGCCCCCGCCGGATCGCCAGCCAGCTCTTCGGGTGAGACGCCCGAGGCCACAAGGTGCAGGGCGAGATCGCCGACAACCTTCGACGACGGGGTGACCTTGATGGGGCGGCCGAGCAGGTCGCTGCACGCCGCATACAGGCGCTCGACTTCCTCGAATCGGTGACCGAGGCCCAGCGCCCGTGCTTGCGCCCGCAGGTTCGACAGCTGCCCGCCGGGAATCTCGTGGCGGTAGACGGTGCCCGTGGGCGACGGTAGGCCTGCTTCGAACGGCGCGTACACGTGCCGCACGGCTTCCCAGTAGGGCTCCATGTCGCCGATCGCGTCGAGACTGAGCCCGGTAACCCGCTCAGTGTCGTCGGTCATCGCCACGATCGAGGCGATGGACGGCTGGGAGGTCATTCCCGACAGGGGAGGGGCAGCCCCGTCGATGGCATCCACCCCGGCGTCGATAGCTGCAAGGTAGGTGGCGAGCTGCCCGCCGCCGGTGTCGTGGGTGTGCAGGTGCACTGGTTGGGCGAATCGATCCCGCAGCGCACTCACGAGCACCTCTGCGGCGGGCGGGCGCAGCAGCCCCGCCATGTCCTTGATGCACAGGATGTGGACCCCGGCGGCGTCGAGATGCTCGGCGACACTCAAGTAGTAGTCGAGGGTGTAGAGGTCCTCGTCGGGGCTGGACAGGTTGCCCGAGTAGCAGATGGTGCCCTCGGCTACTGCGCCGGCCTCGATGACGGCTTCGATGGCGGGCCGCATCTGGTCGATGGAGTTGAACGCGTCAAAGACCCGGAAGATGTCCATCCCGCATGCAGCCGCCTCGGCCACGAACTCGTGGGCGACCGTGTCGGGATATGGCGAGTAGCCCACCGTGTTGCGCCCCCGCAGCAGCATCTGGGTGCAGATGTTGGGAGCCGCCGCACGTATGCGCTGCAGCCGCTCCCACGGGTCCTCGTGCAGGAACCGCAGCGCCACGTCGAAGGTGGCGCCTCCCCAGCACTCCATGCTGAGCAGCTGCGGCATGTAATGGGCCATCTGGCGGGCGCCCGCCACCAGGTCGATGGTGCGCAGCCGGGTGGCGAGGATCGATTGGTGGGCATCGCGCAGCGTGGTGTCGGTGACGGCCACGGTGCCGGCGGCCCGCAGGCCGGCTGCGAAGCCCCTGGGCCCGAGTTCGTCGAGTCGCTGCTTGGACCCATCCGGCGGCGTGCGTGGCGTCGGTGCGAGTTTGGTGGCGGGATCGACATGGGTCGGAGCCGGGCCGTGGGGCTGGTGGACGGTCACGTCGGCCAGGTAGCGCAGCAGCCGTGTGGCCCGGTCGGCGCCGACCGACGCCGCGGTGAGTTCAGGCCGGTCGTCGATGAACGTCGTGGTGACGGGTTCGGACTGGAACTGGGCGTCGGCCAAGATCGCTTGCAGGTACGGCTGATTGGTCGATACGCCCCGCACCCGGTACTCGGCCAGGGTGCGCTGCATGCGCCGGACCACGGTGTCGAAATCGGGGCCGCGGCAGGTGATCTTCTCGACCATCGAGTCGAAGTGCGGGGTGATCTCCACCCCCTGGTACACGCAGCCGTCGAGCCGCACGCCCGCGCCGCTGGCGGGCCGGTAGGCCACGATGCGCCCGGTGTCGGGTCGGAAGTCGTTGGCGGGGTTCTCGGCGGTCACGCGGCACTGCATCGCGAAGCCGCGCACGCTGATGCGGTCCTGGGACAGCCCCAGATCGTCGAGCGTGGCACCCGCGGCGATGCGCAGCTGCGACTCGACGAGGTCGATGTCGGTGACTTCTTCGGTCACCGTGTGCTCCACCTGGATGCGGGGGTTCATCTCGATGAAGACGTGCCGACCGCTGGGCTCCACCAAGAACTCCACCGTGCCCGCGTTGACGTAGCCGATGGCCTCCGCGAAGCGCACCGCATCTGCGAGCAGTTGCTGCCGCACCGCCGGATCGAGGTCGCGGGCGGGCGCCATCTCGACCACCTTTTGGAAGCGTCGCTGCACCGAGCAGTCCCGCTCGTAGAGGTGCACGACGCGGCCGCTGGCGTCGGCCAGCACCTGCGCCTCGATGTGGCGCACGTCGGTCATCGCCTCTTCCAGGAAGACCGTGCCGTCGCCGAAGGCGCTGTGGGCCTCCCGGCGGGCGGCGTCGACCGCCTCGGCCAAGTTCTCGGTGCGCTCCACGCGGCGCATGCCGCGCCCGCCGCCCCCCGATGCGGCCTTCACGAACAGCGGGAAGCCGATTGCCGACGCAGCGCTTGCGATGTCGACCTCGGCAGCGTCATCGTCGACGGGCGGCGACTGTCGCAGCACCGGCAAGCCGGCTGCTTCAGCCGCCTCCCGCGCCCGCATCTTGTTGCCGGTCAGCCGCAGCGCTCCTGCGCTCGGTCCCACGAAGGTGATGCCGGCCGCCGCGCATGCGTCGGCGAGATCTGGGCTCTCGGAGAGGAATCCGTAGCCGGGGTAGATGGCGTCGGCGCCGACCTCGACCGCCTTGGCCACGATGGCCTCGTGGTCGAGGTAGGCCCGCACCGGCCGGCCCTCGGTGCCGATGACGTATGCCTCGTCGGCCTTGATCCGGTGCAACGCCCCGCTGCGCTCCTCCTCGACGGGAAGGATCGCCACAGTCCGGATGCCGAGCTGGGTCGCAGCGCGAAAGGCACGGATGGCGATCTCACCCCGGTTCGCCACCAGCAGCTTCTTCATGTCGTTCCCCGCTTCCTGGAGGTGATGTTCGGGAATCTCACGGCTGGAGAGGCCGCTCGCCCTCGCCTAGTTCGGAGAAGCTCGTGATGGACACGTCGCCGTCAGGGAACTCGGCGACGATGCGCAGCCGGCCGCCGACGGCCTCGATGTAGGAACGGAGACTCGAGACGTAGATGTCGGCGCGGCGCTCCAGCTTCGCCACAGCAGGCTGCTGCACGTCCAGTACCTCGGCCACGTCCTGCTGCGTCAGCGAACGGGCCCGGCGAAGCTCGTGCAGGGGCATCTCGGCGGCCAGCTCTCGGCTGAGCTTCTCGATGCGGTCGCGCCGTTCGCGAGGGAGGTGCTCGGTGAGCTCCCGGAATGGTCTGTGCCCCGTCATTCGATCAGCCCTTCTTGGCGTAGCTCATGCAGGTATGCGTCGTAGAGACGGTCCGCCAACGGCACCAAGGTCTCGTAGAACCGGTCGTCGCCGGGGACGATTCTGGCATATAACGCAAATGGAATACAGCAGCGCCGCGGTGGGATGGCCAACCTCGGCGGCGAGTATCAGGCGCTGCTGGACGATGTCTGGGCGTTCGGGCCGAATTGCTGGGCGAGAAGCGGCTTGAGCACCTTGCCCATGGCATTGCGGGGCAGATCGCCGACGACCATCAACTCCCGTGGGCACTTGTAGTGGGCCAGCCGGTCGCGCACGAAGGCAATGACCTCAGCCGGTTCGGGCCGGCTGCCCTCGTGAGGCACCACGGCCGCGACAACGCGCTCGCCCCAGCGTTCGTCGGGCAGTCCGACCACGGCCGCTTCGGCAATGTCACGATGTTCGACGAGGACTCGTTCCACCTCGGCGCAGTACACGTTCTCTCCGCCGCTGATGATCATGTCCTTGACCCGGTCCACAATCGCCAACCGGCCGTCGGCAGCCATGATGCCCATGTCGCCCGAACGGGCGAATCCATCGGGGGTGTGCGCCGCCGCCGTGGCTTCGGGCCGTCCCAGGTAGCCCTCGAAGGCCACCACCGACATGGCGACCACTTCCCCGGCAACGCCGTCGGGCACCTCCTCACAGGTCTCCGGGTCAACCACCTTCACGGCCGAGCCCGGCGTCGGCCCTCCCACACAATGGGGCACGAGCGCCGAGCGGTCTTTGATGTCGTAGGTCACCCAACCGGCTTCGGTCCATCCGTAGCCGTCGGTGATCTCCGCATTCGGGAAGATGTCGAATGCCTCGTCGAGCAACGACATCGGTCCGGGTGCACCTGCGGACAGCAGGTACCGCAACGCTCCCAGCGGCGGCCGTCCAGCCTCCCGCCAAGTCTCGGCAATGGCAGCAGTCATCGAGGGCACGAGGAATGCCCAAGTGCTGTGGTGGGCGTACTCGGTGAGGGCCGCGTGCGGCTCGAACGCAGTCATGACACGGGCGCGCCCGCCGGCCACCAGTTGCGCCAACGTCAGCCCGCCGTACGACAGGTGGAACATCGGACCCGGCGTCGACACAACCTCGCGGGCGGTCAACCCAAATGTCCAGCTCCAGTGCATCAGGCGCGTCAGGAAGCCCGCGTTGGTGTTGATGCTTCCCTTGGGAAAACCGGTCGTGCCCGAGGTGTAGGCAATCATCGCTGCGCGTTGGTCGGTGGTGACCTCGGTGGGCGCAGTGCTCGGCACCAGCCGGCCACTGCGGCGATCACTGTCGGCGTACGGACCGATCGGCCGTGACCACCTCATCGGTGCTGAGGCGGGAATCTCGGCAGTGTCGATCAGCTTGATGCCGAGGTCGGCAGTGACCCGGCGAGCGATGTCAATGAATGGCTCGGCCGAGAGCAGCACCGAGGCACCCGAGTCCTCCAGCACGTAGCGGATCTCCGGCTCGGCGAGCCGGCTGTTGACCGGCACTGCAGCAGCGCCGACGAGCTGGCAGGCGAGGTAGGCGGCAGCGTGGTCGGCGCCGTTCGGCAGCAGGAGTCCGGCCATCGGCCCGTGAGCGCCTGCGGACACGGGACCCAGTGCATCCGCCAAGGCCTCGGACCGGCCCCAGAGTGCGCCGTACGTCCACGTCTCGACCGGCTCGACGCCGCCCGTCGTGCGAGGGTCGAGCACTTCGATAGCGCACCTGTCCGGAAACGACCGGGCGTTGGTGGCGACGCAGTCGGCGACGGTGAACGGCTGCAGCATGTCGCTGCGGAAGTTACCGGCGATGTCCAAACCGTGTGGAAATCGGCCCGGAGCGCGCCGTAGCGTGCCGGGCGTGACTGCATGGCTGTTGGACCCAGAGGTGCTGCATCTCAATCACGGCTCGTTCGGCGCGACTCCTGCGGGAGTTCTCGACGCGCAGCAGGCCATCCGCACTCGCATGGAGGCCAACCCGACCCGGTTCTTCCTCGAGGGCGAGTACCAGGAGCGGCTCGACGACACGCGGCGGGCTGTGGCGCAGTTCGTCGGTGCCGACCTCGCAGGACTCGTGTTCGTCACGAACGCGACGACGGGCGTGAACTCGGTGCTCCGCTCGCTGGAGCCGAGCCTGTCGCCCGGCGACGAGATCCTCGTCACCGATCACGAGTACAACGCGTGCGCCAATGCGGCGGTCGTGTCGGCGTCCCGTGCCGGCGCCGTGGTCACCACCGCAGCAGTGCCGTTCCCGCTCCACGACCGCAGCGAGGTAGTCGACGCCGTGCTCAGTGCCGTCACCGACCGCACGCGCATCCTGCTCATCGACGCAGTCACCTCGGCGACGGGCCTAGTCATGCCGGTGGCCGAACTCGCTGAACAGCTTGAGCCCGATGTGCGGGTGCTCGTCGATGCGGCACACGCCCCCGGCATGATCGATTTCGACGTGACGGAGTTGGGCGCTTCGTACGTCACCGCGAACTGCCACAAGTGGATGTGCTCGGCCAAGGGCGCCGCATTTCTGTGGGTGCGACCCGACCGGCGTGACGGCATGCACCACGCGGTCATCAGCCACGGGTACAACGGCGGCTGGCCGTCCGAAGGCGGGCATCTGCATGCCCAGTTCGACTGGACGGGCACCCATGACCCGGCGGCCTGGCTGACCATCGCCGATGCCCTGGCCGCAGTCGAGGCCATGCACCCCGAAGGCTGGCCGGGGGTGAAGGCGGCAATCCGCGAACTCTGCCTGACCGGTCGCGACGTGCTCATCGAGGCGCTCGGCATCGAGCCGCCAGCACCAGCGGACATGATCGGCGCCATTGCCAGCGTTCCGCTGCCGCCGGCCGGCAACGCGGGCTCGGCGATCTTCGACCCGCTCATGGCGGCGCTGCGCGATCGCCACCGCATCGAGGTGCCGGTGTTCACCTGGCCGGCGCCGCCCGACCGCGTCCTGCGCATCTCGGCCCACCTCTACAACCAGCCCGACGACTACGAACTGCTCGCCAAGGCGCTCACAACGGAACTGGCCGACTAGGCGCTGCCGGATCGGATGATTGCGGCCTCGCGGCAGCCCAGCGCTGCGGCGGCCCGGGGCCAAGTGGCAGGATCGCGGCAGGCAGGGCGAGACCCGCCCGAGGTTCGCAGCCCAGGAGGCACCGATGTCATCGGCCATCGCAACAACACCCGGCGCCAAGATGATCTTCCTCATCAAGCGCCGGCCGGAAGCCACTCGCGACGAGCTGGTCGCGAACTGGTTCAAGAATCACATGCCCGACGTGATTGCCGGCCAGAAGCAAGCTGCCGCCGAGGGCAAGGTGCACGCCACCAAGTACATCGCGACGCTGTTCGATCAGCGGCCCGGCAAAGACGTGCCATGGGACGGTATGGCGCAACTCTGGTTCGACCGGGCAATCCCGAACCCGCCCGAGCCGCACGGCACGGTGCCCCGAGACACGTTCCAGCAGAAGGCCCAGCCGTACGTGGGCTGGGCGACCACCGAGCACGTGGTGATCGACGGCGAGCTGCCGGTGGTGCCGAACACCCTCAATGAGCCGTTCCCGGCGACGCGGTCGGGCTTCTTCAAGGTGTCGTTCCTCGTGCCCGCCCGGGACGGGATCGACTACGACGAGGCGTTCCGCCACTGGCTCGAGGTGCACGCGCCCAACGTGCGGGGCGTCATGGGCGAGATCGGCGGGCTGCGCTACGTGGTGAACCACAGCCAGGATCCCGCCAACGAGTCCTACCTAGGCATGGCGGAGCTGTACTTCCGCGATCCGCAGGGCTGGGACGACTACCGGGCCACCATCACCGAGGACGGCTTCAGCGAATTCGTCGACTTCGACCGCCTGGTGAACATGCACGCGACCGCGCAGATGATCGGCATCCCCGGCTGATCGGCCGCCTCCAGAGGCGTTACGCCTCTGCGGCCGCCTTCATCGCTGCGAGCGTGGCGCGGATGCCGGCGCGGGCGTTGCCGGCCCGGTAGTCGAGCTCTTTCTGCCCGAACTCGACCATGCGCGGGGAAAGCTTGCGCAGCGTCCAGGTCTCGGTCAATGTCGTGCCCTCGCCGTTCGGCGCCAGCTGGTAGCGCCACAGGACGATGTTGTATTCGAGGCCGCCCGTCACGAAGGCAAAGTCCTCGTTCTCGACGCGGCGGATGATCTCGACGGGGGCCTTCCACTCCTCGCCGTCGAGCCGGTTGATGCCGACGAACATGTCGCCGACCTGCCCGGTGCCGGGCACGCCGTCGGGACCCTTGCGCCAGTACCCGCCGGTGTTCTCGTTGCTCCACTCGCCGTAGCGGTCCAGCGCCGTCACCATCCCCCACACCTTCTGCGGCGGGGCGTCTATGTCGATCGACTCGCTATGGGACATCACCGGATCGTCAACATGCCCGGGAAGCTGCTCACTCATGGGCCGCAGCCTTGCAGATGCCGTCAGGGTGCGCAGTGCGCCGGATTGCTCAGGGTCGCCACAGCGCAGATGGCCACGACTCGGCTGGCACCTGCTCAGTCGTCGTTGGCGGGGTAGAGCTCTCGCCAGTCGATCTGGTCGTCCTTCGGCAGCCCGGCGTTGATTGGCGCCATGTCGGCCAGCAGGGCATCGGCAGCGTCGTCGCCGATTGCGGCCCAGTGGTTGCCGTCGAGCCGGTCGGTCATGGCCTCGACCTCAGCGCGCCCGTCGGCGCCTGCAGCGGTGGCCCGTCCGTCGGCATCCACCCAGCCGCGGTTGCGAAGGCGCTCGTACGCGGCCGCTGCCTCGGTTTCGGTCCAGCCGGCTTCTTCTTGAATCCACTCGCCGGGTGCCTCATCGACGGCGACCTGGGACACCACCGATTCGCAGCCGTCCAGTCCGGCCGCTGCCAAGGCGATCAAGTGGCATCCGCTGCGGTATTCCCGCAACAGAGTGCATCCGTGCCACAGCGCAAGGTGCGGCTCGTCAGGCCAGTCCAGCGATGCCCACCCTGCAAACAGCACCCGCCCGACAGGGTCGGCCGCATCGCAAGCAGCCCGCACGGTCTCGGCGCTGCGGCGAATCGAATCGCTGCCGACCGACTCGTCCAGCTCGCGCCTCAACGCGGCGTCCATGCCCTCATAGCGCGCTGCCAGCACGTCCTCCGGAGCCGAGAACGTCCAGGCATCGGGGATCGCCCGCCGCACACGCGCTGGTGCGTAGTAGAAGAACAGCGATTCCACAACGCTCGCCGGCACGGGTCCCAACGGCGCCGAGCGGGTCGCGAAGTAGTTCATCCAGAAGCCCTTCAACCCCGCTGCCGCGCCGGTCTCTCGGACCTCCGGCGCCCAGTAGCAGAGCTGGTGATACCGCTCCACGCACTCCCACATCTGACGCGCCCGTCGCATGGCTTACTCCGCGTTCCGCTAGCTGGGTTGGTTGATGAGGTGGGTGGCGGCGTTGTCGAAGTGGGCGAACATAGCCTGAGCGATGTCGGGGTCGAGCAGCGAGCCGTCGGGCAGCTTCGCCGCTTCGAGCGAGGCAACCATGTGGCGCATCCAGGCATTGCGTTCGGCCGACCCGATGGCGAAGGGCATGTGTCGCATGCGCAGGCGCGGGTGGCCACGCTCAGCGCTGTAGTCGGCCGGCCCGCCCCAGTACTGGGCCAGAAAGCCCGCCAAACGCTGCCGGGAGGGCCCCATGTCGGCGGGATACATCGGTCGGAGCAGCTCATCCTGCTCGACCGCGTCGTAGAAGCGATCTACCAACTCGTCGAAGAACTGTTGCCCGCCCACGGCCGCATACACCGTCGGCGGCTGCTCGACGGCCTCGGCCAGGCTGCCACCCAGCGTTAGGCCACCCGCACCCCACGCGGCTTCCTCGCGTGGCGGGGAGTGTTCGCCCGCTGGGGTGGCGTCGGCCTCGGTCACGGCGCTCAGGCTAAGCCCGGATCCACCGGTGGGGTGGGTTGGCGGGGGTCGTGGTTGTTGGTGCTGGG
>CAZAFV010000012.1:0-61843 GCA_964484385.1 uncultured Acidimicrobiales bacterium | reverse complement strand
GAGCGTGGGTGGCCGGGTCGGACAGGCTGGCGCCGGCGATGCCCAGCCGGCCGACCGGCACCGGGCGGATGCCGCCGGGGAGCACGAGCCAGGTGCCCGGCTTGTCGTTGTAGTCCTTGCTGATGAACGGTGCCCGATCGCCGAACCTGTCCGTCAGTCCCGCATAGATCTCGGCTGCCTCGACCACGTGCGAGTCACACGAGTAGTACCGCATGGTTCTCCCCTGCTTCTGCTTGAGCGTCCGCATGCCCGGTGGCCCCCGGTGCAGACGGACCGCGCGGCCAACAGTACCAGCGGCCTCACTTGCACTCCCAAGGCACGACGCCACTGCACAGGTGCTCTCGCGTTCGCTGTGCCCGTCTGCGCCTCTTGTGAAACAGTGTCGCCATGCGTGCATTGGAAGTGCAGTCCCTCACAGGCCCGGCCGGCGTCGCCGTCGTGGATGCTCCCGAACCGGTGGCCGATGCAGACGGCGCATCGGTGATCGTCGACATCGTCTGCGGCGGCGTGTCGTTCCCCGACCTGCTCCAGAGCCAAGGTCTCTACCAGTACCGCCCCGACCCGCCCTTCCGACCGGGGATCGAGGCCGCAGGCGTGGTGCGCTCGGCAGCCGCCGATTCGGGCTACTCACCCGGCGACCGCGTGTGCGTGTGGTCGAACGGCTGCCTGAGCGAAGTGGTGGCAGCCAAACCCCGCGACCTGTTCACGCTGCCCGAGGAACTCTCCTTCGAAGAAGGTGCCGCTCTGGTCATGAACTACCAGACGGCCGTGTTCTGCATGATCGACCGGGCGGGCCTGCGCGAGGGCGAGTCGGTGCTGGTGCTGGGCGCATCGGGCGGCGTGGGCACCTCAGGCATCCAAGTGGCCAAGGGGGTCGGCGCCGGGCCGGTGATCGGCTTGGTCTCCACCGAGGCAAAGGGCGAGATCGCCCGGGCGGCCGGCGCCGATCACATCGTGCTCATCAGTGACACCTGGAAGGACGAAGTGCGCGAGCTCACCGGCGGCCGAGGCGTCGACATGACCTACGACCCGGTGGGCGGGGATCGCTTCCTCGACGGGATCCGGGCGCTGGCACGATTCGGGCGGCTCGTCGTGGTGGGGTTCGCGGCGGGCGAGATCCCGACCGTGAAGGTGAACCGGCTGCTGCTGCGCAACGTGAGCCTGGTCGGTGCCGCCTGGGGCGAAGCCGTGGCTGCTGACCCGACGATCCCCGCCCGCATTCACGAACGCCTGCTCGGCATGATCGAATCGGGTGCCGTGAAGCCGCCCATCGGGCAGGTGCTGCCCTTCGAGCAGAGCGCCGAGGCCTACCGGCTGCTCGACGAACGCGAAGCCGTCGGCAAAGTGCTCGTGCGGATGCGGCCCGACCCCGCTTAGCCAGCAGGGAAGTCGCGGGCCAGCAGGGCCATCGACACCGCCACACAGGCCGCGTCCTCACCGACGTTGTGGCCTCCGGCGCCCTCGCTGCGGGCTACGGCCTGTTCGGTTTTCTCCACCGTGACCAGGCCAAAGCCGACCGGAATGCCCGTCTCCAGCTGAACGGCCATCACGCCTTGCGCGGCGCCCTCGCTGACCAGCTCGTAGTGGGTTGTCTCCCCACGGATCACGGCCCCGATGACGACGACCGCATCGACCTGCCCGCTGCGAGCGAGCACCTGTGTCGCGAAAGGGATCTCGAAACAACCGGGCACCGTCACCTCGGTTGTCTCAGCGACGCCGAGCTCATCGAGGCCTCGCCGGGCACCGGCTGCCAACCGGTCCACGATCTCGGCGTTCCAGGTCGCCCGCACGATGCCGACGCGCAGCCCCGCACCGGCTCCCGCCGGCGGCCTGCCGCCACGCTGGTCGCCACTCGCCACGCCTGCACGGTAGCCCCGCAGCCTTCCGCGACGACGCGCCTACGCTGGGCCGATGGCAGGCGCACGCGCCCGGCTGGCGGCCGACATCGGCGGCACGTTCACCGACATCGCGCTGGAGGTCGACGACGTCAGCGGCGGCGGACCGGTGCTGCACACCGCCAAAGTGCTGACGACGCCTGACGCGCCGGCCGACGCTGTGCTCGACGGCGTCGAGCGTGTGCTGCGTGAGGCAGGCGTTATGCCCGCGGAGGTTGGCGTGTTCATCCACGGCACCACCCTCGCCACGAATGCCCTCATCGAGCGCCGGGGTGCACGCACGGCACTGCTGACCACGCAGGGCATCCGCGACTCGGTCGAGATGGCGCACGAGAACCGGTTCGAGCAGTACGACCTGTACATGCGCCGGCCCGAGCCGCTGGTGCCGCGCAACCGCCGCATCGGCATACCCGAGCGGCTCGCCGCCGACGGCGCGGTGCTGTTGCCGCTGGATGAGCACGCGGTGCGGGCCGCAGCGGCATCATTGGCAGCCGACGGCGTGACCAGCGTGGCCGTCGGCTACCTGCACTCGTACCTCGACGCCCGCCACGAGGAGCGCACCGCCGAGATACTGGCCGAGTGCTGGCCCGAGGCGACCGTCACTCTCTCCAGCGAGGTCTGCCCCGAGATCCGGGAGTACGAGCGCTTTTCCACTGCGTGCGCCAACGCCTACATCGCACCGCTCGTGAGGCAGTACTTGACCGATCTCGATGCACGGCTCGCAGCGCTGGGATTGGGCTGCGAGGTGTTCCTCATGACCTCCGGCGGCGGGCTGGGAACGCTCGCTGAGGCGCTGCGCTTCCCGGTGCGACTGATCGAGAGCGGACCCGCAGGCGGCGCATTGCTGGCCTCGGGGATCGCGCGCGGCCTCGACTGCGAGCGCGCCCTCAGCTTCGACATGGGCGGCACCACGGCGAAGCTGTGCATCGTCGAGGGCGGTCATCCCCGCACGAGCCGGGAATTCGAGGTCGGCCGCGAGTACCGCTTCCTGGCCGGCAGCGGGCTGCCGCTGCGCCTGCCAGTGATCGAGATGGTCGAGATCGGGGCCGGCGGCGGCTCCATCGCCAGCCTCGACGCGCTCGGGCGCATCACCGTCGGTCCGGCCAGCGCAGGTTCCGAGCCGGGTCCTGCGGCTTACGGGCGCGGCGGGATCGAACCGACGGTGACCGACGCCGATGCGGTGCTAGGCCGGCTGGCGCCGGATCGGTTTGCCGGCGGCACGTTGACCTTCGACGTCGACGCCGCTGCCAAAGCCGTCGGGACCGCGCTGGCGGAGCCATCGGGTCTGCAGACGACGATCTCTGCCATCGGCATCTCCGAGGTTGTCGACGAGAACATGGCCAATGCCGGTCGTGTTCACGCAGCGGATCAAGGCTGCGATATCAGCCGCGGGACGCTCATCGCATTCGGCGGAGCGGCGCCGCTGCATGCAGCGCGGGTGGCCGCCAAGCTGGGCATCGACGACATCGTGGTGCCTGAGGGCGCAGGCGTGGGTTCGGCCATCGGCTTTCTGGCAGCGCCGGTAGCGCACGAGTCGGTGCGCACCCGCCATGCCCGCGTGAGCGAGCTGACAGCAGCCAACCTGGCAGGACTGCTCCGGGAGATGGCCGACGAGTCGAATGCGATCGTGCACGCTGCTGCGCCCGATGCCGAGACGGCCACGCACGTGCGAGCCCTGATGCGGTACCGCGGCCAAGGCCATGAGATCACCGTCGACGTCGACGCTGCAGCGCTGCTCGCGGACGACATCGACAGCCCGAGCGACGCCGAGGTTCGCAGCCAGTTGTGCACCTCGTTCACGAAGGCCTACCAGCAGCTCTACACGCGTCACATCGGCAACCTCGAGATCGA
This sequence comes from uncultured Acidimicrobiales bacterium, assembly GCA_964484385.1. Lineage (GTDB taxonomy): Bacteria > Actinomycetota > Acidimicrobiia > Acidimicrobiales > Poriferisodalaceae > Poriferisodalis. Next base: position 58,097 of record CAZAFV010000012.1, on the reverse strand, counting down.
AGTGCTGAGCTGGCTGCTGGAAGTGCGTACCCCGCAGGCCCCCGCCATTTCGCTGCATCCAACCGTCGCCGACGAACCGGTTGCCTCCGACGAGACTGCACTTGTCACTGACACCGCAACCGGCCGGGCCATCCCCCATGCGGTCTTCGAGCGAGGTTCCCTCACCGAAGGCGCGTGGCTGGCTGGACCTGCCCTGATCACCGAGGACCAGACCACGACCTTGGTCCCCGATGGAGCGGTGGCAACCGTCACGGGGGGCGGACACTTGCGACTCACCGGCGTCGCGGCACCGCAGCACGCGCGTCGGCCGGCCGATGCCACTGCCGACCTCGATGCGGTGCGGCTGGGCGTGCAGTGGAACCGGCTGATCTCGGTGACCGAGGAACAGGCACGGGCACTCGTGCGTGCTGCCTTCAGCACCTCGACCCGGGAGGCCGGCGACCTGTCGGCGGGCATCTTCGACCCCCAGGGGCGGATGCTGGCCCAATCGGTCACGGGCACACCGGGCCATGTGAACTCCATGGCCTACTCGGTGCTGCACTTCCTGGATCGCTACCCGGCGTCGGAGATGCGCCCCGGCGACATCTTCCTCACCAACTACCCATGGAAGGGCACCGGCCACCTGTTCGACATCGTGGTGGTCACGCCGGCGTTCCTGCGCGGCGAACTGGTGGCGCTGTTCGCCTGCACGAGCCACGTGGTGGACATCGGCGGCGCCGGATTCACCACCGACTCGAAGGAGGTGTACCACGAGGGCCTGTACCTGCCGATCCTGAAGTTCGCCACCGACGGCGTGTTCGACCCGAACGTGGTGGCGATCATCGAGGCCAACGTCCGCGACCCGGTGCAGGTCATCGGCGACATCCACTCGCTGGCTGCCTGCAACGAAACCGGTGCCGCGCGCCTCATCTCGATGATGGACGAGTACGCCATGACCGACTTGGATGAGCTGGCGGAGCACATCATCACGTCATCGCACCGGGCCATGCTCGATGTGATCGGTGAGCTGCCGAGCGGCACGTGGAACTCGACGATGCGTGTCGACGGCATGGAACAGCCCATCGACATCGTGTGCTCGCTGACCGCCGGGCCCGACGGAATCGACGTGGACTTCGACGGCACCGGTCCGCAGTCGAGCTGGGGCATCAACGTGCCGATGGCCTACACCGACGCCTACACGTCATTCGGCGTGCGCTGCATCATCGGCCCCGACATCCCCAACAACACGGGCTCGCTCGACGCCGTGCGGGTGCGAGCGCCCGAAGGCTGCATTCTCAATGCGCCCCACCCCGCAGCGGTGAATGTTCGTCACGTCATGGGCCAACTGCTCCCCGACGCCGTGTTCGGCTGCCTGAGCCAGGTGGTGCCCGAGCGAGTGCCGGCGGAGGGCACGTCGTCGTTGTGGAACCTGCTCGGCACGGGCATGTGGGAGCCCGACACCGGCGTCGGCACGACGAATCGCTCCCGCACGACGGTTGGGCAATCGGGCGACGAAGCCGACCGGCGCAAGCTGGAGCGGTACATCCTGATGAGCTTCCATTCGGGCGGTGCCGGCGCCCGCCCGCAGGCGGACGGACTGTCGGCGACGGCCTTCCCGAGCGGGGTGCGCAACATGCCAGTCGAGGTGAACGAGATCGGCTCACCGCTCGTGTTCTGGCGCAAGGAGTTCCGGCGCGATTCCGGCGGACAGGGCAAGTACCGGGGCGGGCTGGGCCAGGTCATCGAGCTGGAGAATCGCCAGGGGCGCGATTTCTCCATCAGCGCGACCTACGAGCGAACCGTGTACCCGGCGCGCGGCCGGCACGGCGGCGGACCCGGCGCGCTGGGCCGCCTGTCACTCGACGACGGCACGGAAGTGCGCTCCAAAGGCCGCTCGGTGATTTCCGGCGACCGCCGCCTGATCGTGGAGTTCCCGGGTGGCGGCGGTTACGGCGATCCCGCCGAGCGGAGTCCCGAGGCCGAGGCGCGCGACCTGCAGCTCGAATTCACTTCGGCAGGTGACGCGCCGGCGCGATAATCCTGCGTTGGAGCTGGCCGTCAGCTCCTGAGTCTGCCGACGAACCTTTTGGGACGCATCTCGATGAACGCATCAGCAGAGACCACCGCCGTCGCCGAGGCTGCGAGCAGCGACCCGACGCTCCGCCGCAGCACCGCCGAGCTGGAAGCGGCGCTGCCGCACATTCGCGAGGCGCCCGGCAGCACCGGCACGATCGAGCTCATCGTCCGCCGACCTGGCGAAGATGCCCGCGAGGTGCTCGACGTGGCCGAGATCAACGATGCCGAAGGCGTTGCGGGCGACACGTGGAACCAGCGAGGCTCACCGTCGTCAGCCGATGGCGGACCGCACCCGGACGCCCAGATCACCATCATGAGCACTCGTGCGGCCGCGGCGGTCATCGGGCCAGTCGAACGCTGGCCGCTCGCCGGCGACCAGATCTACGCAGACCTCGACATCAGCCATGAGACGCTGCCCGCCGGCGCCCAGCTGAGGCTCGGTGATGCGGTCCTGGAGGTCACGGCCAAACCGCACCGAGGCTGCGCCAAGTTCGCCGCCCGATTCGGCCGTGACGCTCTGCGTTTCGTGAACACCGGCGAGGGCCGCGACCTGCGCATGCGCGGTGTCAACTGCCGAGTCGTCCAGCCCGGGACCGTCCGCGCCGGCGACGCCATCACCCGCCTCTGAGCTTGCAGCCGCGCTAGCCAAGCCGCGCTGCGGCCTCAGGTCAATGGGGCGGTGGCGGGGACCTGTGAGGGGCGGCTGAAGACCTCGTCGAGCAGGGAGCGAAAGTCTTCGGCTGCCAGGTTGGGGTACTTCGGGTCGAAGCAGTTCTGGTCGTAGTTCTCACAGAAGTCCAGGCAGGCGTCGTAGTGAGGCGAGTCGCGGTACTGCTCGCGGGCATCGCGATCGCCACCGAGGTGGTGGAAGTAGTAGTAGCCCTGAAACAGCCCGTGATGGGCGATCACCCAGTGGGTACGCTCGTCGACATAGGGCTGCAGCACGGCGGCACCGGCGGCGCTGTGATTCTCGGGCGCGAATGCGTCACCGATGTCATGCAGCAGGGCCGCCGCCACGAGGTCGGTCGATTCGCCGTTTCGCAATGCCCGGGTTGCCGATTGCAGGGCATGGTCGTAGCGGTCGATCGGGTAGCCCAGCGTGGGTCCCCGCAGGCACTGCAGGATGTTCAGCAGGTTGTCGACCAGTCCCGTTCGGACGTGCGCGTAGTGCTGACTGTCCAGGAACGCGTAGTCGTCAGCGGTGCCGTGCTCCATTGCCGTCCAGGACACGATGCGGCCGGTGTCCCGATTGCTCATGGCAACCCGATCCGTCAGCCCTTCACAGGTGTGCGCCAGCCGAAGGGATCGGGCGCAGCACCGACCTGGATGTCGACGAGTGCCTGGCGCAGCCGCATCGTGTTGCGGCCCGGTTGGCCGTCGCCCACAGTGAGCGTCTTGCCTTCGAACAGGATGGTGCCGACGGGGGCGAGCACCGCGGCCGTTCCCGACAGGAACGCTTCGCCGCGCTCGGCCCACTCGACCAGCTCCTCGGGGTCGATCGAGCGCTCCTCGACCTCGTAGCCCAACGACGCAGCCAGCTCGATCACCGACGACCGGGTGACACCGTGCAAGAACGACTCGTCGAGGTGACGGGTCACCACCCGCTCGTCGTCGGCCAGGAAGAAGTTGGACGCCCCGGTCTCGGTGATGTCGCCGCCGGTGGCGAACAGCATCTGGTCGATGGCCTCGTTGCCGGCCATGGCATCCAGCGTGGGCGCCAGCGCCATGGCGTAGTTCCCGCCGCACTTCACCATGCCGAACTGCGGGACGGTGCGGGGAATGTCGGTCTCCACCAGCAAGGTCAGCGGCCGGACGCCGCCCTTGAAGTAATCGCCCACCGGGCAGTTGACGACGTACAGCAGCGCGCTGCGCGTCGGGCGGGCCGCGGCACCGATGTCGGGCTCCGTGCCGATGAGCGTCGGGCGAATGTAGAGCGAGCCGGGCGGGTCGGGCACCTCACCCGCGTTCGCCTCCACTGCGTCCACGCACATCTGATGCAGCACATCGCCGTCGATGGCCGGCAGCCGCAGCCGCTGCGCGCTGGACACCATGCGCTCGACATGCCGGTCCAGCCGGAAGATCGCCAGCGAGCCGTCCACCTGGCGGTGTGCCTTCAGCCCTTCGAAGATGGCGCTGCCGTAGTGCAGTACGTGCGCCGCCGGGCTGATGGTGAAATCGCCGAACGGCTCAGCTCCCCCGCCGTAGACGTACGGGCCGTCGTCGGCGCGGGCGGTGGTCATCCAGTCACAGAAGATGGTCCCGAAGGGGACCGTAAACGGGTCGGGCTTGTCAGTCACCGGCGCTCCATGGGGATGGCTTGGACGTTGCAGTCGTCCAAGACATTCGCAGCGTATCGCCGGGCCCTGTCCGCATCGGGGAGAATTTGCCGCCGAGTCGCCTGGCTGTAGGCACCGGCCCGGTCCGGCAGGGCCGTCGTTGCGTACGCTGCGGCCCATGACAACCCAGGACCAGAGCCAGATCACCGAGTCGGTCCGACTCGAGCGCCGCGACGACGTGGCGTTGCTCATCGTGAACAACCCGCCCGTCAACGCGCTGAGCTACCACGTGCGCCAGGGCCTCATCGACGGCATGGCGACCGCCGAGGCCAGCGACGCAACGGCCATCGTGCTCATCTGCGACGGGCGGACCTTCATCGCCGGTGCTGACATCACCGAGTTCTCCCAGCCGCCCAAGCCTCCCGCCCTCGTGCCCGGCCAGGAGGCCATGGAGAACTGCAGCAAGCCCGTGGTGGCTGCGATCCACGGCACCGCACTCGGCGGCGGGCTGGAGGTCGCGCTGTGCGCGCACTTCCGAGTCGCCATCAGCACTGCCCAGTTCGGCCTGCCCGAGGTGAAGCTGGGCCTGCTGCCCGGGGGCGGCGGCACGCAGCGCCTGCCGCGCATCACCGGCCCGCAGCGGGCGCTCGAGATCATGGTCAGCGGCGATCCGATCGGCGCCTCTGAGGCCCTGGAATGCGGCCTGATCAACGAGATCGTGGGCGACTCGCTGGCCGATCTCGAGGCCGGAGCAGTGGCATTCGCCCGCCGAGCCGTGGCTGAAGGCATGCCCCGCCCGCGCATCCGCGATCGCAACGATCGCCTCGAAGGCTTCGGCGCCGAGCAGTTCGCTGCCTTCCGGGCCTCGATCGCCCGCCGGACGCGCGGCTTCGAAGCACCTGACTGCATCGTGCGCTGCGTGGAAGCAGCCGTCGAGACCGGCGCCAGCGGCGACTTCGAGGCTGGGCTCGCCGCCGAGCAGCGCATCTTCGGCGAGCTGATGGGCAGCTCGCAGGCCAACGCGCAGCAGTACTACTTCTTCGCCGAGCGAGCGGCCCAGAAGGTGCCCGATGTTCCCCGCGACACGCCGCCTGTCGACATCGCGCGTGTCGGCATCCTGGGCGCCGGCACGATGGGCGGCGGCATCGCCATGAACTTCGCCAACATCGGCATCCCGGTCACCCTCGTGGAGCGTGACGAGGCCAGCCTCGAGCGAGGCCTCGGCGTGGTGCGACGCAACTACGAGCGCACCGCGGCGCGGGGCGGCATCTCGTCAGACGACGTGCAGACCCGCATGGACCTGCTGCAGGGCTCCACCGACATGGGCGACTTCGCCGACTGCGACCTGATGATCGAGGCCGTGTTCGAGAACATGGCGCTCAAGAAGGACGTGTTCGCCCAGCTCGACGCCATCTGCAAGCCGGGTGCGGTGCTCGCCACCAACACCTCCGCGCTGGATGTGAACGAGATCGCCTCGGCCACGTCACGGCCTGAGGCCGTCATCGGCATGCACTTCTTCTCCCCCGCCAACGTCATGCGGATGCTTGAAGTGGTGCGCGGCGATGCCACCTCGCACACGGCCATCACCACCGCCATGTCGATCGGCAAGCGCATCGGCAAGACACCGGTGCTGTGCGGAGTCTGCTACGGCTTCATCGGCAACCGGATGCTGTTCATGCGGGGCATCGAGGCCGAGAAGATGCTGCTGGAGGGCGCCACGCCGGCCCAGATCGACAAGGTCGTGTACGGCTTCGGCTTCCCCATGGGGCCGTTTGCCATGAGCGATCTGGCCGGTCTCGACGTGGGCTGGAACGAGGACACGTCGTCGAGCTCGACGGTGCGCGATGTGCTGTGCGAGTCGGGCCGCCGGGGCCAGAAGAACGGCCGCGGCTACTACATCTACGACCCCGACACCCGGGCCTCGACGCCCGACCCGGAGGTCGAGCAGATGATCCGCGACTTCGCCGCTGAGCGGGGAGCGGTGCTGCGGGATGTCACCGATCAGGAGATCCTCGAACGCTGCCTGTACCCGATGGTCAACGAGGGCGCCAAGATCCTCGACGAGGGCATCGCTCTGCGGGGCAGCGACGTCGACGTCACCTGGATCAATGGTTACGGCTGGCCGATGTACACCGGCGGGCCCATGTACTGGGCCGACGAGATCGGGCTCGGCGAGGTGCTGGGCCGCATCCGCCATTACGACGAGACGCTGGGTGGCGATCATTGGACACCCAGCCCGCTGCTGGAACGGTTGGCAGCCGAGGGCGGTTCGCTGGCCCGCCACCAGAGCTGACGGCAGAGCCCGGCGGCCGGCAGTGGCGGCCAGAATTGCCTGCGACCAGAATCAATGGCGGGGCTGCCCGAGGGAGACATCCAGTGCTGACGTTCGAGCCCATTCATCCCGACTTCGGCGCCAAGGTCGGCGGCATCGACCTGTCGAAGCCGCTCGACGGCGCGGCGGTTGCGGAGCTGCACGACGCCGTCGACACCTACTCGCTGCTGCATTTCCCGGACCAGCAGATGTCCGACGAAGCGCAGCTTGCGCTTACCCGCACCCTCGGCGAACCCGAGCCGAACCATGTGGTGTTCGGCAAGACGGGCAAGGTCGAGTACTTCGGCACGATCGGCAACGTCATCGACGCCGACACCAAGCGGGACGAGTCACACCCGCTGACCCACAACCAGAAGGGCAACAACCTCTGGCACTCGGATTCGTCATTCCGGCTCGTGCCGTCGTACGTGTCGATCCTGTGCGCTTACGAGGTGCCCGGCGAGGGCGGCGAGACGCTGTATGCGAGCCAGCGGGCCGCGTACGCCAGGCTCAGCCCCGAGCGCCAGTCCGAGATCGACGACCTGGTGGTGCTGCACGATTACGTGTTCAGCCGGACCAGGGTCGCCCCGGTCGATCCGAATCACGCCGCATCACTCCCGCCGATCCCCCAGCGGCTCGTGCGCACCAACCCCGGCAACGGCCTGAGGAACTACTACGCCGGCTCGCATGCCCGGTCGATCGTCGGCTGGCACGGCATCGACAGCCGCCGGCTCATCGACGAGCTGAACGAGGCCGCCACCCGTCCTGAAGACGAGTACGCGCATCGCTGGAGCCCGGGCGACACCGTCATCTACGACAACCGATGCCTGCTGCACCGCGGCGCCGGCTACGACGCCGACCGCTGGCGCCGCTACATGCGCCAGACCCGCGTGCAAGGCACCGGCCCCACCCTCGACGAGTGAGAGGCTGAGCCGAACGGCGAAGCCGTGGCCCGAGCGGCCCGTGAGCGCAGCGAACAAGAGCGGGAAGCAACAGGCGACGCGACGGCCAGTTTCGCCACTCCGCGTACGTTCTCGGGCCGCTGCCCGAGGACGCAGCCGGCTCAGCCAGCGGCGGCGGCGATCGTTGCTTCGGGTACGCCGGCGGCGCGAGCACCGCCGCAGATGCTCTCCCACGTTTCGGCGGGCAGCGTGATGCCGTTGGCCATGCGGTGCTGGCGTCGTTCGTGCTCGACATCGCCGGGCAGCTTCACGGGCTCGGATGGATCGATGGCGTCGGCGTCGTAGAACCAGTCGAGATAGTCGGCCGCGATGCCGTTGTACCCGTCGTCAGTCTCGCCGACAGCGGCGTCCACGTGGGCCGGGTCAACGTAGACCGACAGCATCCCGTTGGCGAAGCGAACCCGGCGCGGCCCTGCAGTGCCAGTGCCGGTGAGCGCACCGGCCAGCAGCTCGCACATCACCGAGATGCCCGAGCCCTTGTGTTCCCCCATCGCCCGCAATGCGCCCGGCCCGTCCATGGAGTTGGGGCGCTGACCCTCCTCGAACGTGTACAGCACCCGCGGGTCGCCGGTGATCTCACCGTCGCCGGACACGAGGGCGTTGCTGGGGACAGCTGGGCCGCCATGCAAGGCGACCATGGCCTTGCCCTCGGCCACGACCGACGTGGCGAAGTCGTGGATGACGGGACGGCGACCGGCCACGGGCGCGCCATAGGCGCACGGGTTGGTGCCCATCCGGCGGGCCTTGGCGCCGAACGGGGCCACCAGCCGGCTGTTCGCCACATTCACGAAGTGCACCGAGACCAGGCCTTCGGCTGCGGCCATCTCGGCGTACTCGCCGATGCGGCCGAGGTGGCCCGCGTTGCGCAGCCCCGCCACCGCAACGCCAAGTTCCTTGCATCGCTCGATGCCCAGTTCCACTGCTGCAGGACCGACGGTCTGGCCCATGCCGTACTGGCCGTCCACCAGCAACAGCGCGCCCGAGTCGATGAGCACCTTGAGCTCCTGGTCGGCGAGCTGAATGCCATTCGCCAGCAGATCCACATACAGCGCCGAGCGGATCACACCGTGGCTGTCATGGCCTGCCAGATTGGCCCCCACGAGGCTGCGACCGATACGCGCCGCTTCGGCATCGGAGCACGCCGTATGCCGGAAGATCTCAGCGATGAACTCCGCAAGGCGTTCATGGTCGATCACCACGTCGCGGTTCGCGGCGTCATTGTTTGTGCTGGATTCGCTCATCGCCGCAGCGTACGCGGCTCCCCCGGTTCGTTTCCGCACCAGAGCACCGTGACTCGGCCGGCCGGCCTCGCTCCCGCATCGTCGGGACGCTCCACATAGGCTCGCTCGGCGTGAATGCGCCTGATCGATCGGCGGCGGCAGGCTCCACGGAGCACTACGACGTGGTGGTGGTGGGCGCGGGCAATGCGGCGATGTGCGCGGCGCTCGCGGCCCACGAGGGCGGTGCCAGGGTGCTCGTGCTGGAACGGGCGCCCGAGGCCGAGGCCGGCGGCAACAGCCGATTCACTGCCGGCGCGATCCGCTTCGCCTACGACGGCGTCGACGACCTGCGGGCGCTGATGCCCGATCTCACCGACGCCGAAGTGGAGATGACCGACTTCGGCACCTACACCGAAGAGCAGTTCTACGCCGATCTCGGCCGCATCACCGACTACCGGTGCGATCCCGAGCTGGCCGACACGCTCGTCACCCGCAGCAAGGACACGCTGATGTGGATGGCGAGCCACGGCGTGCGGTTCGCGCCGATCTGGGGACGCCAGGCCTTCAAGGTGGACGGGCGCTTCACGTTCTGGGGCGGCCTCACGGTGGAGTCGGTGGGCGGCGGCGAAGGACTCGTGGAATCGCTGCGGGCAGCACTCGACCGGAACCGGATCGACCTGTGGCACGAAGCCGCCGGGCGCTCGCTGCTGACCGACGACAGCGGTGCGGTTCGGGGCGTTCGCGTGCGGCGCGGCGGCCGTGTGATCGACGTCGAATGCAGCGCTGTCGTGCTGGCGGCTGGCGGTTTCCAGGCCAACGCCGAATGGCGCACCCGCTACCTGGGTCCCGGATGGGATCTGGCCAAGGTGCGCGGCACCCGCTTCAACACCGGCGACGGAATCTCAATGGCGCTCGACATCGGCGCGATGCCGTACGGCAATTGGAGCGGCGCTCACGCCGTGGCGTGGGATTACAACGCCCCGGAGTTCGGCGATCTCGCGGTCGGCGACGGCTTCCAGAAGCACAGCTATCCGTTCGCGATCGTGCTGAACCAGGACGGCCGGCGCTTCGTGGACGAGGGCGCCGACTTCCGCAACTACACCTACGCTCGCTACGGGCGCGAAATCCTTGCCCAGCCGGGGCATTCGGCCTGGCAGGTCTTCGACGCCAGCACCGAGCACCTGCAGCGCGACGAGTACCGCATCCGCCAAGTCACCAAAGTGACCGCCGACAGCATCGAAGAGCTCTGCGCGCGCATGGAGGACGTGCACACCGAGGGAGCGCTGGCAACGATCAGCGAGTTCAACGCAGCGGTCGACCGCAGCGTCCCGTTCGACCCCAACGTGCTCGACGGCCGCCGCACCAGGGGCCTCGGCCCCGACAAGACGAACTGGGCGATGCCGATCGAGACGCCGCCGTTCTCAGCGTTCCGCGTGACGTGCGGCCTGACCTTCACGTTCGGCGGGCTGCGCATCGACGAAACCGGCTGCGTGATCGACACCGACCTGCGGCCGATCACGGGCTTGTATGCCGCAGGCGAGCTGGTGGGCGGCCTGTTCTACGGCAACTATCCCGGCGGCTCGGGCCTCTCGGCGGGTGCGGTGTTCGGCCGGCTGGCGGGCAGCTCCGCCGCCGCGCACGCCGCTGGCTGAGCCGCCTCTGCCGAATGGGCGGCGGCTCCCCGGCGGGCGGTAGCGTCCAATCGCTATGTCTTCCTCGCCCAACGACTCTGGTTCGAAGATCGTCTACACCCACACCGACGAAGCACCAGCGCTGGCCACCTATTCGCTGCTGCCGATCATCACCGCGTTCACCGACGCTGCAGGGGTCGACGTCGAGACGCGTGACATCTCGCTGGCAGGGCGGATCATTGCGGCCTTCGGTGACATGCTCGAGCCACACCAGCGGATCGGCGATGCGCTGAGCGAACTCGGCGCGTGGACCCAGGACCGCGGCGCCAACATCATCAAGCTGCCCAACATCTCCGCCTCGGTCCCCCAGGTCAAGGACGCCGTCGCCGAGCTGCAATCGAAGGGCTACGCAATCCCCGACTATCCCGACGACCCCGCAGACGCCTCCGAGCGCGAGATCCGCGAGCGCTTCGATCGGGTGAAGGGCTCGGCGGTGAACCCGGTGCTGCGCGAAGGCAACTCCGACCGCCGCGCACCCCGCGCCGTGAAGGAATACGCGCGCCAGTACCCCCACTCGATGGGCGCCTGGTCACCGCAGAGCCAGAGCCACGTGTCGACGATGTCCGGCGGCGACTTTCGCTCGAATGAGCAGTCAGTCACGGCGGGCGGCGCCGGCTCGCTGAGCATCGAGCATGTTGACAACGACGGGAACGTGCGCCTGATGCGCAAGGTCCCCGTGGGCGCCGGCGATGTCGTCGACTCCACGTTCATGTCGGTCGCTGCGCTGCGCGAGTTCCTCGATGATCAGATCGCCGACGCCCGCTCGGGTGGCGTGCTGTTCTCGCTGCACCTCAAGGCCACCATGATGAAGGTCGCCGATCCGATTGTCTTCGGACATGCAGTGCGGGCGTTCTTCGCACCGGTGTTCGACCGGCATGCCGAAGCACTCGCGGCCGCCGGTGCCGACCCCAATGACGGCTGGGCCAACGTGCTGGCCGCCGTCGAATCGCTGCCGGCAGCGCAGCGCGAAGCCATCGAGGCCGACATCGCTGCCACGCTTGCCGAGCGCCCCGGCTTGGCCATGGTCGACTCCGACCGCGGCATCACCAACCTGCATGTGCCGAGCGATGTCATCGTGGACGCCTCCATGCCGGCCATGATCCGCTCGTCAGGCCAGATGTGGAACGCCGAGGGCAACCAGCACGACACCAAGGCCGTCATTCCCGACTCCAGCTACGCCGGCATCTACCAAGCGGTGATCGACGACTGCCGCGCCAACGGTGCCTACGACCCGACGACCATGGGCTCGGTGCCCAACGTGGGCCTCATGGCCCAGAAGGCCGAGGAGTACGGCAGTCACGACAAGACCTACGCGGTGGACGTTGCCGGGACCATGCGCGTGGTCAGCGAGTCTGGCGAGTTGCTGATGAGCCACCGGGTCGCCGAGGGCGACATCTGGCGCATGTGCACCACCAACGACGCGGCCATCGCCAACTGGGTCGACCTAGCCGTCGAGCGCGGGCAGCTCACCGGGGCTGCGGTGGTGTTCTGGCTGGATGCCGACCGGCCCCACGATGCGCAGCTCATCGCCAAGGTCGACGCGCGACTGGCGCAACGGCAGGCCGACGACGCCTCGATCGGCGAGCTCGACATCAGGACCTTGGCCCCGGCCGATGCCTGCCGCTTCTCGCTGGAGCGCATCCGGCGGGGGGAAGACACCATCTCGGTCACGGGCAACGTATTGCGCGACTACAACACCGACTTGTTCCCGATCCTCGAGCTGGGAACGTCGGCCAAGATGCTTTCGGTCGTGCCGCTCATGGCCGGCGGCGGGCTCTTCGAGACCGGCGCCGGCGGCTCAGCGCCCAAGCATGTCCAGCAGATGGTGGCCGAGAACCACCTCCGCTGGGACAGCCTGGGCGAGTTCTTGGCCCTGGCGGTGTCGCTCGAACATCTGGCCCGTGTGGCCGGCAACCCCGTCGCGCAGCTGCTCGCTGACACCCTCGACGCTGCGATCGGCACGTGGCTCGCCGAGGGCCGCGCTCCCAGCCGCCGGGTGAACGAGCCCGACAACCGCGCCAGCCACTTCCATCTAGCGAAGCAATGGGCCGACGAGATGGCCCGCCAAGGCACAGACGCCGACCTCGCCGAACGATTCGCCCCGCTGGCCGCGGCATTGGCCGCCAACGAGAGCCAGATCGTCGCCGAGCTGGTGGAGTGCCAGGGCGTGCCGGTCGACCTCGGCGGCTACTACCTGCCCGACCCCGCACTCGCCGAAGCCGCCATGCGGCCAAGCCAGACCTTCAACGACATCCTCGACGGCTTCCGCACTGGCGGCTGACGCCTAGCAGCGGCGTCGCGGTGTCGCGATCAGGACCCCTTGTGCCAGCTCAGTACGTGTCTAACTCAGAAGCCGCCCGATACGACTGCAGATCGTCAGTCGACAGCTCATCCGCATCGACGAGCCGGTAGTGGCGCTCACGCGCAATGGTGATCTCTCCGTCGCGCTCAGCGAACTCGAAAAGTGCAATATCGCCTGCCTCCATGAATTGAGCGGCGACCGGCCGAGGCCGGAGTTCCGGGAACTTCTGCTCGGCCACTCGAAAGTCCTGCCAGATCTGGATGACGCTCAACACATCGGTTCCGCCCTTGGCCTGCACCGGCAGGACGTAGTGCGCTCCGTGGGTATCGAGGCCGATATAGAGCTCGTCCGTCTCGACTTGAGAGCTGCTCTCGTTCCCCGAAATGACGTCGTCGATATTGATCGTCGTGCGTAGGTGGCTCTGGAGCGAGTAGCAGGCCAAGCCGGTGAATACGTCGAGTAGGCGGTTGTAGCGAACGCGAGCCAACAGCGCCTGTTCATCCGTCATCGTGTACTTGGTGATCACGCCCGGCGTCGCGTCCGGAATCTTGACCATCGACAAGCCCGGCCGAGGCTCGATCATGTTCAGCGGTACCAGGCGAAGCACGTACACCGCGTTGCCGCCCGGAAAGATCGCCCATTCCAGTCCCGGTGGGGCGGCCTCCCGAATCGATCCAGGCAACGGTGTGCGGTACCTGAGCGAATAAACGATGTCGCCGAGGTTCTTGGGCCGCTTCTCGCCGAGGCCCTCAGCCGCCGCAATGATCTCGTCGCGAGTGAACGGCACCTCGACCTGGCCCGGTCGGAACTTCTCGTCAAATATTCGGGCGGCGATCCGCTGAGCCAGCGTGCCCGACGACGCTGCGTCGCTCATTGGCTCTTGTGGCCAGGCCAGCGCAGGAGCAGAACTTCTTCGCGAAGCTGGTCCCGCGTCGCCGTCGCCGGTCTCGTCCTGAAGAGATCGATGCCTTCCACTTCGTAGCCACACCGCTCGGCAATGGAGGCAAGAATCTGGCCGGTGCGGATCATCACCCGCAAATACGACGCCTGATCGCCGACGACATACGCGAGCCGGGCACCTGGTCGCAACACGTCTCGCAGCGACGACAGGTGACGCGCCATGCCGCCGAAATAGAGCTTCGTCACGCGGTGGTACATACGCTCGAAGCCCGAATCCTTGCCGAGGGCGATGCGACGTTCCTCGATCTGGGCGGAGAGCTCCTGCACCCGCTTGTCGTCTGCGACCCAGGCAGAGTCATCGTCATCGCGGTAGACGCCACGGGTATTCGAACGGAGTAGTTCGCGCTTGGTGCTGCGCAAGCTTGCTCGGTCGGTGAGGTAGCCCAACAGCACCGACTCAAGACGGACAGTTCGCGAGTAGTCCTTCTCATTGGGGTAGGGGGGCGAGGTGATGACAGCGTCCACGCTCTCGGCTGGGACACACGATGAGACAGCCCGCGCATCTCCAGCAACGACACTGGCTACTGTCTCGTCCCGCTCTCCCAGCACACGCAGGTCGTCGACCATCGATCGCACCCGATCCAGCCATGGGACCACGACCGCTGCATCGTCCCGTACCGAACCGACGCCCACTTCAGGGCCAAATCGGAGGTTGCCTACCTCAGTCGGGAGCACGCGGGCGAAGGCGAGCCTCTCGTGGTCCGAGATGCCTGCCGCGTACTCGCCCTGTAGCGCCTCGCGCAGCACGAGTGCCTTATGCAGCGGCAGCGGACTGATGGAGTGCTTGATAAGCAGTTTGGCGGCGTCAGCGTCCAGGCCTCGCAAGCGAAGACCCTCGGCCGTGGATGCGCCGGGCTCATCGCGCAGCTGATCCGCTGCCAATGTTGCCGAAGCCTTCTCGGCAACCAAGTCGGCATGGCCCGCCAACGCATCAGGGTCTGGCGACCAATCGGTCTTCACTTCGGCTGCGAACTTCGACATCGGCATCGCTTCGACGCCGATGCTCGCGATGCCCAGCTTCTTTGATTCCACCAGGGTCGTGCCCGTCCCGCAGAACGGGTCGAGCACAACTGCATCTTCTCCAAGCTCGAATCGGCCTGCGTAGTCGCGCACCAGGTGGGGCGGAAACGACAGCACGAATCGGTACCAGTCATGGGCAGGGGCATCACACTCGAGCAACGAATTCATCGCCCCATTAGTTGGGGGCCGAGGTGCCGTAGCCACGCTGCCGACCGTAGACCACATGCCCATCCCCGGTAGGTGACCCTGTTCCAGACCCGGTACCTCACTGTTCTTCGTACACCTCATGGCTGCCCCTCGCGTCGTTGGCCCGCACCACGAACGTATTTGTGGGGTGTTACAGGCCCGGTCTTCGTTGGCCAGAAGGCCCAACCGCTACAGATTCAGCGCGGAGCGGGGATGAGGTGCAGCGAGCGGGCACTCGTCAGCCAGTCCGCACGATGCAGGCGTAGCTACCGGAACGAGGCCACCCGGACTCATATCGGCGGAGCCCGTCAATTGCTCCACCGCGGGCCGTTGGCGGTTCCAAGTGCGAAGCCACTCAGTTCGCTGCCGTGGTGCGACCTGTCTTGGCGTTTTGCGCGCGACGAGCGCTTCGAGTCGGGACTCCGCTAGTCAAGTACCGATGAGCAGCAGTTGACTGTATGGCATTCAACTGTCCCGTGGTGCAGCACTAGGTGGCCTGGTTCGTCCGTGTCGTCGTCCACGCATTTCTCCTGCGGAACCGGCAACGCGATGCACTTGCCGTCCGCCCGTGAGGACTTGTACATGAGCCCTTCTATTGGCTCGCCATCCAGTGCGCCGTGGAGAAGGTATTCGGTGACGATCTGGCTCGGCACATAGTCGACCTGCTCCTGCTGTGGGTTGATGGAACGGCTGATCTGGTCCGCGAATGCACGCAGGAAGCTGACCTCGCGGTGCTGGGATCCCAGTTCGGGGTGGAACATGCTCGGTACTTCGGGGACGGATGTGAAGTCCACGATCGTTATGTCAGAGCTGACACTGAACTGACCGTAGGTAACTCTCGATTTGACACGGTTGTCGGCGATGTCCTGCGGCGAGGGGACGCCGCCCTCGCATCCGTCGGCTACCTCGCAGACTGCAGTCACTGCGTCATCCGCTCCGTAGAACATGGGGATTCCGGCGGGGCTCATGCGGTTGGGAGCTGCCTTCTTCGCGGGTGCTGTGCCCAGGCACTTCGCTGAATGCTCGATGCTCGGCTCGGAGTGAATACGGGCGCGCCAATAGCGACTGCCTGCTGTCTCGATCCGCACGAGGCCGTGTTGGCGCACAAGCTCACGGACTCGGTCAAGTATTCGGGAAGGCGGAATCTCGCCGGCTCCGAGATCTTCGTCGTCGGTCAGCCACAGCACGTACCGCTTCTTGAACTTCACGATGTCGCAGAACTCATCCCAGCTCCACTGCAGCGCGACATCGCGGCGACGGGTCACGTAGTCGTTCTCCACCCACAGGGTCTGCTTGGCGGCATCGTGTACGCGTTCAAGCAGACCCTCGCCTGCGAATACATCGGCGAATTCTTCGATCAGGTCCCATGTGTCCCACTTGCAATACACGAGGTACCCGCCTTCTCGGCCGTCGTAGGGGACACCAGCGCTATCGATGTCCTCGTACTCGTTTCTCAGTCCATCGAAGAAGGTCCCGAGCAGCACGTCGAGAGGGGCCGATTGATCGCCGCCGCAGAAATCGCAGACGTACCCACTGTGGGAATGCTCGCTCACGACGGCCTGCAGTGCTGGCTCTGCGATGCAATCGGTGCACACCATCTCGTCCGTGAACTCCCACCCCTGCGCATCTTCCTCCATCGCTTGTGCTTTGAACCCGCCCATGGCCGCGCAAGCTAGCCGCGACATAGCGAGTCGCCCAGATCGGCGGTTCTGGCTCGCCTCTTGATGTCCGCGATGAGATCGGGAGTCGTACCGCCGCAGCCACTGCTCATGTGCGATGAAGCACAGAAAATGTCCCGCAGGACTCAGGAGTTCGTCGTTATGGTCGCGGGACGGTGAGGTTCCAGATCAGTTTCGAGTCGATCGACTGTCAGGGGTGCGGCGAGCACCGGCAGCGGGGACTCGATTGTCCAGCATGTGGAGCTCGGGCCGCGCCGGCCGAAGTCGATCTGCAGCATCAGAGCCGCCTGCGGGCACTCGAACTGGTCAAGCAGAAGCGGGCGTCGCCCGGTCGAGCTCCCGACGCTTCGCCATTGGAAATGCTCGTGTCGCCGCTGCTCGTGCAGCTCCCGGATCGAGTCTCGCGGGGCGCCAACGCAATTTCCCGCACCCGCAAAGCCCGACCGGATGAGCTGCAACAGATCGCAGCGGACATTGCCGACCTCGAAGCCTGGGTCAGCGAGACGCCTCAGCTGAGGCCGCTGAGCGCCTACGCGCGGCACGTGAAGATCACCATCGAGCACCTGATAGCGGTCTTCGATGTCACCGTCGCAATGCTTGAAGCGCGTCGAGGATCAGATGCCCAACATCTCGAGCCCCAGCTGCAGGAGCACCTGGACACAGCGACCGCCGCGATCTCTCGATGCAACGAGCTGTCCGACCAGATCACCGAGCTTGCAATGTCGGAAAATGCTGTAGCCACTTGGATTCGCTTAGCGATCGGCGACGACATCGTGGCAGCGGAAGCCCGTGGCCGAGCGATCCTTGAGGATCACGGGCTGACCTCAGATCAAGTCAGCGTCGGAATCTTGGCGTTGCTGTGGGACTTCATCTTCGCGTCGACCTCAGACGACGGCACGTTTTGGTGCCGCGCCGCACAGCATCAATCGCTACTCGCCCGTCATCGAGACCGAGTCGTCGAGATCGCAGAGACCGAGATCTTCAAACAGCGCGCCACCGACGCATTGGACGATCTGTTGCACGCAGCACGGTTGGCCGTCCAAGAGGGCGATTCTGAGTCCCAGCGCCAGCACGCCACCGAGATGTTGGACTTCGGCCACCGGCTCGTCGAACAGCCACTCAAGCTGCACCTCGGCATCGCCTGTGCAGCAACCACAAGTCGGCACTTCGAGTCGACCCAAGCGAGCGATGTCGCTGCGCTGACTCGGGTCGCGAGCCAGAAAGGCTGGGCTGTCGCTCCGCTGCTGGGCGATTCCGATATCCGCAACGCCTTTGCTCACCGCGATTACTCGGTCCGATCCGACGGCATGATCGAGCTGTGCCCTGCAAGATGCGCAGCGCAGGGCCGTCCACCAAAGGTGATGTCAACTGACGAGCTGTGCGACGCGGTGCTCGCGATCAGCGAAGCATGCGGTGTCATGGACATGGCACTCGCGCTCGTTACCGGCCGCTGCGTCGGCGATCACGCCGATGGCACCTCACCGTTCCTGATCCGCTCCCTCGCAGAAGGACTGCTCGGCTGGGACAATGCCGGCTTGCGCCTCGAAGACGACGAAGCCGTCATCGAGGCGCGAAGCACACGGCCCGTCAAGTTCGCAGAAGTCGGGCCTCTGGCTTCGACCCATCTGGGCAACCACAGTCGTCTCACCATTCGACTCACCACGACCAGCCGCGATCACGAGATCCGTATCCCTGTCCAAGAGCTCAAGGAATGGTCACAGGTCGACGGGGAAACGGCCCGCTCGGCCGCATTCCTGACCGCGTGGCACCGGGCAACGATCGACGGTGCACCGGCCTTCACAGAAGCCCAGGTACGCAAGGCGCTTGCCGTGCAAGCGCTCCAGCTCCTGGCGGACGAGACCAAGCCCTTCGGGAACACCCGACGCGAGCTCGCAAGCCTGCGACAAGCCGCCAACGCGGTCGGCGACAACGATCTGGCCAAAGCAATCGCCAGCTGTATCGGATGGAGAGCCGGAATCGAGGCGGGGCATCGACCCGCCACCAACCCCATCGGCTGGCTCGTCGACCTAGCTTCCGTGGATGTTCAGCCGATCACCGAGTGGATCATCCCCGACTGAGATCTGCCTCTCCCGTTGGCGGCAAGTGGCATAACGGCCGGTGCGCATGGCGCGGCAATTGGGGGGAGGCGAACCCGGATCGCCCGACCCGAGACCACGAGATAGTCGTCCTCAAGACCCGGCTTCGGGGGCGGCTTCTCCTGGCTGCGCAGGATCGACTTGTCCGGGATCGACAACGGCGCCTCAAGGGGCAAGAAGGAATACACGGCCGTGAACGGACTCGGACCTGAGGACCGAGCGCGGTTCGCGGGCTGCCGTCGCCGTTTGCGCTTCTTGGCCGAGCCCACGGACATCCTTCATGCAGATGTCGTCATTCAACCGCCGCCTGGACTCGTCGAGCCCCTCGAGCTGCGGCAGAGGTCGTGACGACAGGCATCTACAAGGGTCGCAGCATCGCGGTGCACCAATTGGAGCCACTTGGCGTCGGTTGCTCGGGGACGTCGGGGTTGCAGCGATACGCCGCTTCGGCAGGTCCGACGTGACTCGTGATCGTTTGGGAAGGCCCTTGGCGGTGGCAATGGGAGATGTGGTCTAGCCGACCGCGCACACCAAGCCTGATGCGAGCGGCTCCTCAACGAGCGCGTGTAGGGCCGATAAAGTGGTTTCGTTGCCTCGGCGGCTGCTGAGAGCGACTACCGACAAGTGAGGCCCGCAGAGGCGGGCGCTCAAGAGAGGAGACGATGCGATGAGTGATCGCGTTGTTCAAGTTGCCGCAAAGTGGTCGCGGCGAATGCAAGACCCCAACTTCCCTGGGGCTGAGACCCATTTCATGCTGGTTCCGGCGAGCGAGCTGCCAGACGGCCTGCCGCTCAATGCGAACCCGAGAGAACCGCAGATCAACAGGCCGGTGTACCGGACCGTGTCGCGATCGCTGCGCCAAGACGACGACAGCATCCCAGGCAGTTTCCATCTCAAGCACCGCGGCCTGACGCTCGTCGCATCAGCGGTGAAGAAGAGCCGGGAGCTGCATCCCGCAGGCCTTGACGTATTCGAACTGCACTTCGCGGACGACGGAATGTACGGCATCGTCGACGGCGGTCATTCTTACGCGATCGTCCAAGAAGCGAACAAGTCGAACGCAATCCCCAAGAACGCATTCATCAAGCTCGAAGTGATGACCGGTCTCGACACCGAGAGCC
The DNA here is from genome assembly GCA_964484385.1 of uncultured Acidimicrobiales bacterium. GTDB lineage: Bacteria > Actinomycetota > Acidimicrobiia > Acidimicrobiales > Poriferisodalaceae > Poriferisodalis. Next base: position 38,218 of record CAZAFV010000012.1, on the reverse strand, counting down.
TTGTGACTGAGATCGCCGGTGGCCGCAACACCAGCATGCAGGTGCAGGACAAGTCGCTCGCCGACTTGGAAGGCAAGTTCCGGTTTCTGAAGGACGAACTCGAAGTCGACGGCTGGGTTGAGCGCGTGGCGTGGCACGAGGGCGATGACGGCGACATCGATGTGGTCGACGTGATCGCTGCGATCTCGTGCTTCGACATCGAGAGCCACCCCGATCGCAGCAGCCACCCGGTAGACGCATACAGACGCAAGAAGTCGATGCTGGACCGCTTCCGAAGCGACCCGCACCGCTATCAAAGACTCACGCCGGTGATCAGGGACATCCTGCAGCTGCACGACTGGATCGCCTATGACTCAGAGAATCGCTGGCAGGAAATCGGTGGAGTCTCCGGCAGCGGCGGCAAGTACGGACACCTCGACATGGTCGAGAAGGTGAAGGAGGGCCGTTCGGGCTTCGAGTTCCCGTTCTTGCCCGAGAGGCGTTCGCAGAGGCGCCTCCGGCGGCCAGCGGCATTCCCAATTCTTGCCAGCTTCCGGCTGTTGCTCGTCCAAGACAAGACATCTGAATCGGTTGGCCGTTACCGGCCTGTCATGTGGCGCAACGGCTTCGACGAGGTTATGGAACTCTGGGAAGCCGCTGGCGGGCAACTGCTGCGCACCTTTTATGAGCATTGGGACACCACAGGCAGAGACCTGCACGCGGCTGGCCGCTCACCGGCGCTGTGGGGATCGATCTACAAGGAACTGGCGGTGATTGACGCAGAACGCCGAGGTGCCATATGAGACACACCGACATGCTTCAGGCTGGCATCGTTGGCACCAACTCTTCCTATGTCCGCACCATCAACGGAGTGGCTCAGATCCGGCCGCTGCAACACTGCCATCGACAAATCGCATCGGCAGCAGCCGCAAAGGCCATCGCCGGATCGGATCACATCGCTGAGTTGGCGGCCGCCGTCTCGCGCCGCGCAGCGGTCCATTCCCGGATCGTTGAGCTAACACGGACCGTGGCGATGTGGTCGGTATCACTCGGCGCAGCAACGTGCTTCGACAAGACGGCTGCCGTGGCCCGGGAGATCACCCTTCTCGGCCGCTTGTCGAAGCAGTTGGTGGCGGGTTCTGCGCTCACTACAGCAGCGAGCGTGCGCTGGATCGGCACGCCGCTCACCCTTGCGCCTCTTACGCGCATTGGCCGCTCCACCGAGGCACTCGTGGCCGCTTCGTCACGTTCGTTCACGGACCTGTGGCAGCGGCTGGAGTACTGCTATCCGCCGAACCTGCGTGGTCTGGCGAGCCTCGATCAGGCAGCGAGGATCGCAAGAGCGGAGGGCATCGCCGTGTGTGGAGTACCGCGCGCTGAGATCGTTCAGGAGCTCCTGGCGGCACCAGACGCGACGACACGTCGACAGGTGCTGCTGTACCGCCGCGAGGCGATCGTGGAGGACTGCCGGGACGTGCTCGTAGGCCTGGACGGCGAGCTGGCCGATCAGTGCCGATTCGCAGTCGGTGCTTTCGCCGATGGACACAGCTTCGCCGCCCAGTCGCACGCCGCGGGCGTCATCACCAGCGTGCTCGAAGTCATACCAAAGCGGTTCAGGCGTGACTTCCCCAGCAAACCGCTGGACAAGGTGCCAATCAACAGGCTGCGTTGGTGGCTTGCGCTTCAACCCGTCGACGCCGCCTTCGTGTCGTGGAAGCCAGAGAGCGGGAAACCGCCGCCGGACCAGTTCTCACGGAATCCGACAAGTCACTGCGTAGGTCAGACAGGAGTCTTCAGCGAGTACAGGTCGCTGTCAGCCGTGATGCTGGCCGCATCGCTGACCCGACATTTTGGGCAACACATAGTTGACCAATTCAGCCAGCCGTGACCGAGCCAACCGAGCAGCCATGGATTCCCTATCCCATTCGTGAGCTACGACGCGCAACAGCCGAGCGCGAGGCGGCCGGCGAGAGCCTGTGGACCGAGCAGTTAGATCTGAAGACACGCACCAAGCTCGCAGCTCGCGTCCGAGACCAACTCTGGGATGACATTCACGAAGGCGGCGTGCGGACGCTGCTGAGCGCCATTACGCAAGACGTCTCGGATGCCGCAGGAGTCGTGAGTCGGGCCGGCGAAGTTCCCGAGTTGTTCGGGCGTCAGGATGTCGACGATTTCGTGGCCAGCATCAGGGACCCAGGCCAAGATCTCCTCGTCATCTTCGGGCTGATCGAGGGTGTGTGGCGCTGGCAAGCGGTCATCGACGAGGAGTTCATCGAAAGGCGCTCCAGAGCGCGGCAACACTTTCAAGACAGGATCAACGAGATCCTCGAAGACCATCGAATCGGGTTCGTCTTCGCCGGTGGGAACTTCCTGCCTCGCAGCGGCAGCATCGCGGACCGAGAGATCTTGGCGCCCGCATTTGAGTACCTCACCGGCGATCAGCGCTTCGCCGATGCCGAGAACACATACCGCGAAGCCCTTACGGCGATCCAGCATCGCCAGCCTGACGAAGCCATCACAAAAGCATGTACGGCACTGCAGTCCGTGCTCGCCGCGCTCGACTGCGGCAACGGCTCCGACAAGCTCTCCAAGCAGATCGCCGTCGCGATCGACAAGGGGCTCTTGGCTAAGCACGACAAGCCTCTTGAGGGCTGGCTCACAGCAGACCGTGGAAACTTCGGCAGCGCGCATCCCAGCGACAGCTCTGCCGAGCGCCCCGATGCGTGGCTCACTGTGCACGTCATCGGTGCCATCGTCCTCAGACTCAGCCGTGGTGGCGCACGAGGCGCATCAGCTGAGTGAGCGAACCGAATGTGTGCTCTTGACGACGCGCACACTCGACTGGATGATCGAGGTGCTTGATTAGTCGGTCCCAGCGAGTTAGCTGCGCGTGCGTCCCTGATTCGACCTCACCGCCGGTTATGAAGCAGCGCTCGGCAGCCGTAAGCCATACACGGCTTCCGTAACGGTTAGGTATCGAGTTCGGCCAGGCCGCCGGGGCCGAGCCGGCCGGTGTCGCGATAAGCCGCAAGCTTGTCTCTGCTGTCGGCGATGTCCAGGTTCGCCATGGTGAGCTGCCCGATGCGGTCTCCTGGGCCGAATGCTGCGTCTTCGACTCGTTCCATCGACAGACGATCGGATGCGTAGGTGAGCGCTGGGCCGGTGGTGTCGAGCACTGAGTAGTCGTCGCCACGGCGCAGCCGCAGCGTGACTTCGCCCGAAACCGACGAGCCCAGCCAGCGCAGCAGCGAGTCGCGCAGCATCAGCGCCTGGGGGTCGAACCAGCGGCCCTCGTACAGCAGCCGGCCCAGCCGGCGACCCATGGTGCGGTAGTTGTCGAGCGTGGCCTCGTTGTGGATCGCCGACAGCAGCCGCTCATACGCGATGTGCAGCAGCGCCATCCCTGGCGCTTCGTAGATGCCACGTGATTTGGCCTCGATGACGCGGTTCTCGATCTGGTCGCTCATGCCGAGGCCGTGGCGCCCGCCGACGGCGTTGGCTTCCAGCACCAGCGCAACGTGATCGCTGCCCTCTGCGTCTGATGCCGAGAACTCCCGCCCGCCGATGGCGACCGGCCAGCCAACCTCGAAGCGGATCGTGACGTCCTCGGTGTCGATGTCCACCGCCGGATCCCAGTGGGCGACGCCCATGATGGGCTCCACGATCTCCATCGACGTGCCCAAGTCCTCCAGTTGCTTGGCTTCGTGCGTGGCGCCCCAGATGTTGGCGTCGGTGGAATAGGCCTTCTCGGTGGGGTCCCGGTACGGCAGCCCACGCGACACCAAGAACTCGCTCATGCCGGCACGCCCGCCCAGCTCGTCCACGAACGCTGCGTCCAGCCACGGCTTGTAGATGCGCAGCCCGGCGTTGACCAGCAGGCCGTAGCGGTAGAAGCGCTCGATGTCGTTGCCCTTGTACGTCGAGCCGTCGCCCCAGATGTCCACGCCGTCCTCGGCCATGGCCGCCACCAGCATCGTGCCGATCACTGCTCGGCCCAGCGGCGTGGTGTTGAAGTATGTGCGGCCGGCTGTCGAGATGTGGAACGCGCCGCACTGCAGCGCCATCAAGCCCTCTCGCACCAGTTCGGCTCGGCAGTCCACCATGCGTGCTGCGTGGGCGCCGTAGTCGAGTGCCCGCTGGGGCACACCCGACAGGTCCGGCTCGTCGTACTGGCCCAGATCGGCCGTGTAGGCGCATACGAGCGCGCCGCGCTCGTTCATCCACGCCACTGCTGCAGAGGTGTCGAGCCCGCCGGAGAACGCGATGCCTACCCGCTCCCCCACGGGAAGCTCGGCCAGCACGCGCGAACCGCCAGCAGGCCCAGATCCAGTCGACATAGGCCACAACGGTACGGCTTCGAGCTCTCGGATCGGCTGAGCCTTTTGGCGAACCCCACGCTGCCGTTCACTGCGTTCTGATCGCGCTGCGCGTACGCTCCGCCACGAAGAGGTGACTCATGAGCGACGGCGAGGCGACAGGCACGATGAACGGCACTGGCACCGGCCAATCCATAGCCGAGCTGCTGAGCGACATGGTGCGCATTCCCAGCGTCAACCCGATGCACCACGGGCCGCGCTCGGGCACCGTTGCCGAGGCCGATATGGCCAACTGGGTGGCCGAACGGGCCGCAGCGCTGGGCGCCGAAGTTGAGCTCGACGAGATCGAGCCCGGGCGTCCCAACGTGTATGCCCGCTTCACCGGCCGCACCGAGCGCATGCTGGCCATCGACGTGCACCTCGACACCGTTGGTGTCGAGCACATGGAGGGCGATCCCTTCGAGGGCCGGATCAGCGAAGGTCGGGTCTGGGGGCGAGGATCGGTCGACACCAAAGCGACGATGGCCGTCGTGCTCGCCGTGCTGGCCGAGATGGCTGCCGCCGGTCAGCAGCCGATGTGCACCGTCGAGTTGGTCGGCACAATCTCCGAGGAAGGCGGCGGCCTGGCCGGCGCAGGCGCCTACCGGGACCGGCTGCTGGAGCGCAACGAGCGCCGCGAGCAGATCGTCGTCGCCGAGCCAACAATGTGCGTGCCGGTGTACGGCCACAAGGGCGGGCTCGGCCTCGAAGTCGAGGTCGAGGGGCGTGCAGCGCACTCCTCCAAACCCCACCTGGGCATCAATGCGCTGTCCGCCGGCGCCCGCATCATCGCCGCCATCGACGCCGAGCAGGAGCGCTTGGCGAACCAGCGGGAAGTCGGTGTGCTCGGGGCCGGCACGGTGTCGGTCAACGAAATGGGAGGCGGGCGGGCCCGCAACATCATTCCCGACCATTGCGAGTTGTACATCGGCAGGCGCATCGCCGACGGCGAGGACTACCGAACCGAACTCACCCGCCTCACCGACTTGGTGCGCGCCGCAGCGCTGCCCGCGCGGGTGAAGGTAGAGCTGGCGAACGGTCTGGGTGAGAACGCCTTCTTCCAAGCCCCCGGAAGCGATCTGGTCACCGCTCTGGCGGAGATATCAGGCCACAGCCCCGCCGTGGCCGACTTCGGCACGAATGCGCTGCGCTACGGCGAGGTGGCCGACCAGATCGTGGTGTTCGGCCCGGGCTCTATCGATCAGGCCCACCAAGCGATCGAATGGGTCGAGATCGCAGAACTCGAACGAGCGGCCGACGTCTACCGCCAGCTGCTCGCCCGCTGAGCGGCCCAGCTAGCCAGCCTGATCAGGCGCGTGGGGCGGAGATGAAGACCGGGATCTCGCGATCTGTCTTGGCCTGATACTCCGCGTAGGGCGGGAAGGCTTCCACGCACCGTTCCCACCACGCCTCACGCTCGGCACCGCTGACGAGGCGCACCGTGGTCTCGAACGGCTCAGGCCCGTCCTGGATGAGCACCGTCGGGTCTGCCATCAGGTTGTGGTACCAGCCCGGATGCGCCGGGGCGCCGCCCTTGGAGCCGACGATCGCGTACTCGCCCTCGTGCTCCACGCGCATCAGCGGCACCTTGCGCACGAGGCCGGTGCGGTGCCCGACGGTCGTCATGACGATGATCGGCAGCCCGGTATCGCGCAGCGTGTTCGCCTCGGTGCCCGAAGAGGCCTCGTACACATCGGCCTGCTCCTTCACCCAGTCCCAGGTGCTGGGTCCGTATTCGCCGTCGAACTTCTCGCTGTGTGCCATGCCGGGCAATCTACGGCAGTACGCCACGGCTTCGCCTGAGGCTCTTCCGCTGGGCATCGCGCCGAAATGCGTTCGCCTGACAGGTGTGCTGCACGCCTACGATCCACAGCGTGCAGATCATGTCCGCGCTGTTCATCGAGCACTTCGACATGCGCCAGGCCGCGGGCGGCGCGGCCCGCATCGATCTGGGCGGCGTTCACTTCTCGATGGCGGCTCCCGGCCCGTTCCCGGTCACCATCACGCCGCACATGCTCGTGCTGGTGCGCTGCGAGGCCTCGCACCCCGGATTGGCGGCGCTGGAAGTGAGGTTCATGCGCGACGACGAGCAGATGGCGCGCAACGTGCAGCCGCTCAGCGTCGAGCCCGGCAAGTTCGGCTACAACCTCGTGCAGGCCGAGCTGACCTTCGACGAGCCGTCGACGATCGAGGCCCACTGCCGCGTTGACCAGGGCGAGGTGCTGATCGTTCCCCTCACCATGAACCCGCCCGCCGACGAACCCGAGCCGCCGGCTGAAGGGCCGGCCGCGGGCGGCTGGACCGGCACGCCTGCACAGCAGGACAGCTAGGCGGGCCGGGCACGCATGCCGTTCACCGTCGGCTTCTCCCAGCACGCCGATCCCGGCATCGCGACCGGCGAGATCGTGGGGCAGGTGCTCGAGACGCTGGGAGTGCAGCCCGACGTCGCCGTGCTGTTCACCTCCGGCGAACACATGGGCAACACCGATGAGATCGCCGCGGCAGTGGTCGAGCTGCTCAATCCCGGTGCATTCATCGGCACCACGGCGGTCTCGGTGGCGGCGGGCGAGCGCGAGATTGAGGAAGAGACCGCTGCCGTGCTGTGGGTGGGCAGCTTGGGCGGCAGCAATGCGCCGCGGGCGCGCGCAGTCCGGCTGAGCGGGGTGCCCGATCCGGTTGCTGACGACGAAGCGCTCGCAGCCGCACTCGACGAAGTGCACGCCGCCGGCGATCTCTCGATGGTCGTGCTGGCCGACCCGTACACCTACCCCGTCGATGCCGCCCTCGGGCATTGGGCTGAGCGCTGGCCCGACGTGAGCGTGCTGGGCGGACTGTCGTCTGGAGCACCCGTGCCGGGCGGCAACCGCATAGTCGTGGACGGCGGCGTGCACCGCGACGGCGCCGCGGCCCTGATCGTGGGCGGCAGCGCGAACGTGACGCACCTGGTCTCGCAAGGATGCCGACCTATCGGCCAGCCCTACATCATCACTGAGGCCGAGGGCAACGTGGTGAAGTCGCTCGGGGGCATGCCGCCGTTCGAGCGGCTGCAGCAGGTGTTCTCCAAGCTCGATCCCGCCGACCAGCGCCTCGTGCAGCGAGGTCTGCACGTGGGCCGGGTGACCGACGAGCGCAAGATCGACTTCGAGCGCGGCGATTTCCTGATCCGCGGTGTGCTCGGCGCAGACCGTGACAGCGGCGCCATCGCCATCGGCGACGAGGCGCCGGTCGGCGCAACGGTGCAGTTTCATGTGCGCGACGCCGTAACTGCCGACGAAGACCTGCGTGCCGCGCTCGCGCACTCGCCCCCGACCGAAGGCGCCCTGCTGTTCACCTGCAACGGCCGGGGCACCCACCTGTTCGACGTGCCCCATCACGACGCGGCCGCGCTCGCGGACCACACGTCGGCTGAGGTGGCCGGCATGTTCTGCGCCGGCGAGATCGGCCCGGTCGGCGCCCGCTCGTACGTGCACGGGTTCACCGCATCAATGGCGCTGTTCACCGACAGCGACGAGCAATGATGAGCCCAGCGTCATGAACACCACCCTGGAAGCACGTCAGATCAACACGATCCGGGCACTGGCGATGGACGCCGTGATGCGGGCCAACAGCGGCCACACCGGCACGGCGATGGCGCTGGCGCCCCTGGCGCATGTGCTGTTCACCCGCATCCTGCGCTATGACGCCGCAGCGCCAGATTGGCCCGACCGCGACCGGTTCATCCTGTCGGCCGGCCACGCCTCGATGCTCGTCTACGCCATGGCGCACCTGGTGGGCTACGGCGTCACGCTCGATGACATTCGCAACTTCCGCCAGCTTGGATCGATCACGCCCGGCCACCCCGAGTACGGCCTCACCCCCGGCGTGGAGGTCACCACCGGCCCGTTGGGACAGGGCTTTGCCAACGCCGTGGGCATGGCCCTGGCCGAGCGCGGCCTGCGCTCCCGCCTGGGCGCAGACCTGGTCGACCATCGCACGTTCGTGATCGTCAGCGACGGCGACCTGATGGAAGGCATCAGCCACGAGGCCGCATCGCTCGCCGGCCACCAGCAGCTCGGCCGGCTGGTGGCCGTCTACGACGACAACCGCATCACGATCGACGGCAGCACCGACTTGGCGCTCAGCGACGATGCGGCCCGACGTTTCGAGGCCTACGGCTGGCACGTCGCCGACCTCGGCGAGACGGCTGAGGACGCCGACACGCTCGAGCGGGCGCTGCGCGAAGCGACGTTGGTCAGCGATCGTCCCTCGATGATCATCGTCCGCAGCCACATCGGCTACCCGATGCCCACGGCGTCGGACACGTCAGCCGCTCATGGCGCGATCACCGATGCCGACGAGATCGCTGCGGCCAAACGGGCGATGGGAATGGATCCCGAGGCGACGTTCGTGGTCGACGACGATGTGGTGCAGGCCTACCGGTCTGCCGGCGCCCATGGCGCGGCCGAACGTCTCGAATGGGAGGCCCGGCTCGCGGCCAGCGGCCACGATCGCAACTGGCTCGACGCGCTGTGGTCGGCCGGTGCCGTACACGGCGAACTGTCCGATCTTCCGACCTTCGAGGCCGGCACCCAGATGGCGACGCGGGTCGCCGCCAATCGCGTGCTCGATGCATCGCTCGACACGGTGCCTTCCCTCATCAGCGGCGGCGCCGATCTCACCGGCAACACCGGCACCAACGTGACCGCCGAGGTGCTGTCGGCCGCCAACCCGGACGGACGCAAGCTCTACTTCGGCGTCCGCGAGCACGCCATGGGGGCTGTCGCCAATGGCATGGCATTGCACGGCGGCGTGCTGCCGGTGGTCGGCACGTTCCTGGTCTTCAGCGACTACATGCGCCCCGCTGTGCGGCTGGCGGCCCTGAGCGGCGCCAAGACAGTCTTCGTGTGGACGCATGACTCCATCGGCGTGGGCGAGGACGGGCCGACTCACCAGCCGGTCGAACACGTCGCATCCCTGCGGGCGATCCCGGGCCTGTGCGTGATCAGGCCCGCCGACGCGAACGAGACCTCGCAGGCGTGGCAGATCGCCGTCGAGCGCAACGGCCCTACCGCGCTGGTGCTGACACGCCAGAACGTCCCGGTGCTGGACGGCACCGACCGCCCATCGCAGGTCGCCTTGGGCGCCTACGTGCTGATCGACACACCGGCGCCGGCGGTGATCCTGGCGGGCACCGGCAGCGAGGTGCAGTGCTGCACAGCCGCCGCCGCCCTGCTCGCGGCGGACGGCATCGCCAGCTCGGTGGTGTCGATGCCGAGCTGGGATCTCTTCGAGTCCCAAGACGCTGACTACCGGACCGCTGTATTCCCCCCAGGCGTCCCGGTGCTCGGCGTGGAAGCGGGCTCGGCGATGGGCTGGGACCGCTACGCCGACGCCACCGTCACGATGAACCGATTCGGCGCAAGCGCGCCGGGCGGCGACCTCATGGATCACTTCGGATTCACCGCACCGGCCATCGCCGACGCAGCCCGCGCACTGCTGTAGACCCGTGCTCACGGCACCGCCGCCACGCGATGGCCGGCAAGCTGACGCTGCATCGCCGACGCAGCCCGCGCACTGCTGTAGAACCTGAGCAGGAACGCGCACAGGAAGATCTCCATGACCGACCGCGGCAACGGCAGCACGACGAACGGGCGCCTGCAAGGGCTGTATTCCGAGTGCGGGCAGAGCCCGTGGCTCGACAATCTTCGTCGGGGCTGGATCACCGGCGGCGAGCTGGACGCCTGGGTCGAACAAGGCATCCGCGGCCTCACGTCGAACCCGTCGATCTTCCAGAAGGCCATCGAGTCGTCGCTCGACTACGACGAGCAGTTCAGCGACCTCGTGTGCAGCGGCACTTCGGTTGACGACGCGTACTGGCAACTGGTCACCAGCGACATCCGGGGCGCCCTGGGGGCGCTCGAAGGGGTCCACGAGTCGTCGGGCGGCACCGACGGGTTCGTGTCGGTCGAGGTGGACCCGTCGCTCGCGCACGACGAGGCGGCCACCACTCGCGCTGCCCGGGAGCTGCACGAGGCCATCGCACGGCCGAACCTGATGGTGAAGATCCCTGGCACCCTCGAAGGTCTCGGCGCCATTCGCCAGATGATCGCTGAGGGTCGCAGCATCAATGTGACGCTCATCTTCTCGGTGGCCCGCTACGAGCAGGTGGCCGAGGCATACCTGAGCGGGCTCGAGGATCGGGTCGCCTCCGGCGTCACCGAACTGTCAGGCGTGGCCAGCGTGGCGTCGTTCTTCGTGAGCCGCACTGACACCGAAGTCGATCGCCGGCTTGACGCTGTGGGCACCACCAGCGCGCTGGGCCTGCGGGGGCGCACCGCTGTGGCGCAGGCCCAAGCCGCCTACGGCCGCTTCGGCGAGATCTTCAGCGGGCCCCGCTGGGAACGCCTAGCTGCGCTCGGTGCCCAGGTGCAGCGCCCGCTGTGGGCGTCGACCAGCACGAAGAACCCCGCCTACCCCGACACGCTGTACGTCGACGAACTCATCGGCCCGCACACCGTCAACACCATGCCCGACGACACCCTGGCGGCCTTCTGCGACCACGGCAAGCTGCGCCGCAGTGTCGATGCCGACCAGTCGGCGGCCAGCTACGTACTCGATGCTGTCCAGGAGCACGGCATCGATCTCAACGGCGTCGCAGACACGCTCGAGGCGCAGGGCGTCGCTGCCTTCACGAAGAGCTTCGACGAGCTGCTGGTATCGCTGCAATCGAAGGCCGATTCGCTCGCCTGACGGGGTCGGTTGCAAACCGAAACTGACTGCCGTAGTGTGCGCGGCCGTGAAGACCGCCACAACGGGCCAGCCGAGCTGTTCCATCCAGGCAACCCTCGACATCGTGGGCGACCGCTGGACGCTGCTCATCCTGCGTGACCTGTTCCGCGGCGTGCGCCGCTTCAGCGCCATGCAGCACGACCTCGGCATCGCTCGCAACATGCTGGCCGACCGGCTCGGCCGTCTCGTAGACGCCGGCGTTGTCGCCAAGGAGCCCTACCAGCACCGACCGGTCCGGTACGACTATGTGTTGACGGCTAAGGGCCTCGACCTGTCGAACAGCCTGCTCGCCCTGATGGCCTGGGGCGACCGCTGGTGCCACGACGGCGATGCACCCACGGTGCTGGTGCATGCCGACTGCGGGACACCACTGGAGATCGCAACCCGGTGCCCCGCCTGCGACGAGCCGGTCGCTCCCACTCGCATCCGCAGCCGCTCTAGCCGCAGCGAAGAGCTCGTCGCAGCCGCGACTGCCACATCCTTTCAGCAGCAGCCCACAAACGGAGGGGCCCTGTGACCATCATCGAACCGTCGCACAGCGTGGACGATCCGGCAGCCAACGGCGCTCCATCCAATGGCGCTGCCGTGGCCCCGCAGCCCTCGGCGGCATCGCTGGCACTCGCAGCGCTGCCGCTCGCTGAGCTGGCCGAGCGGGCAGCAGCCGTGCGCGACCAAGCGTTCGGCACCAGGGTGACCTACAGCCCGAAGGTGTTCATCCCGCTGACCATGCTGTGCCGCGACAAGTGCGGCTACTGCACTTTCGCGCAGCCCCCGGCGCGGCTCGACACGCCGTACCTGACGCCCGAGCAGGTGCTGGAGATCGCCGCCAGCGGCGCCCGGGCGGGCTGCCACGAGGCGCTGTTCACCCTCGGCGAACGCCCCGAGCTGCGCTACCCCGCAGCGGCGGACTGGCTTGCCGAGCACGGCTGGGATTCCACGGTCCACTACCTGGTCGAGATGTGCCGCCTCGTGCGCGACGAGACCGGGTTGCTCCCCCATGCCAACCCGGGCGCCATGACCGCGAGCGAGCTGGCGGCGCTGCGCGAAGTGTCGCCCAGCCAGGGGATGATGCTGGAGTCGCTGAACCCCCACCTCGACTGCCACCGGGGATCGCCCGACAAGGAACCGGCTCGGCGGCTCGCCACGCTCGAAGCCGCCGGCGAGGGGGCCATCCCGTACACCACCGGGATCCTGGTGGGCATCGGCGAGTCGCTCGCTGACCGGCTGGCGGCGCTCGAGGCCATCGCCACGAGCCACGCTCGCTGGGGCCACATCCAGGAAGTGATCGTGCAGAACTTCCTGCCCAAGGCGGGCACGTCCATGCACAACATGCCCGCATGCCCGCCCGACGAGTATGCGCAAGCCATTGCGCTGGCACGGCTGATTCTGCCGGCCGACGTCCACTTGCAGGCGCCGCCAAACCTCTCAGACGACTTCGGCGGCCTGCTGGACTGCGGCATCGACGACTGGGGCGGCGTCTCGCCGATCACCGCCGACCACGTCAACCCCGAGCGCCCGTGGCCGGCACTCGATCGCCTGCGGGAAGTCACCGAGGCACGCGAGTTCACGCTCGCTCCCCGGCTCACGATCTACCCCGAATATGTGCGCCAACCTGAGCGCTGGCTGGCCGAGACGAACCGGTTCCCGGTAATGGACCGCTCCGACGCCGAGGGCCTCGGGCGTGACGACCCCGGCGGCCAGATGCCCGAGCGCACCATGGAGAACCTCGACGCCGGCTCAGGCGCAGACGTGCTGGTGGCCGATGAGAACTCCACCCAGTGGTACTCGGGCGGCGCGGGCCACCTGCCTACGAACATCATGGACGGTCCCTCGCACGCCCGCGGTGCCGTGCGCGAGGTGCTCGACGGCGTGATGTCCGGCCAGCAGGTCGGCCACGAAGAGATCGTGACGCTGTTCTCTGCACGCGGGCCCGAGGTGGTCGCCATCGGCGAGGTGGCCGACGAGCTGCGCCGCGAAGCCGTAGGCGACATCGTGACCTGGGTGCACAACCGCAACATCAACTACACGAACGTCTGCACGTTCAAGTGCAAGTTCTGCGGCTTCTCCAAGGGCCCCCTGTCGCTGAACCTGCGGGGCACGCCCTACATGCTGACGCTGGCCGACATCCAGGAGCGGGTGATCGAGGCCGCCGAGCTGGGCGCCACCGAGGTGACCCTGCAAGGCGGCATCCACCCCAGCTTCGACGGCGACTACTACATCGACGTCTGCCGAGCCATCCATGACGTCGTACCCGATATGCACCTGCACGGGTTCACGGCTCTCGAGGTCATCGAGGGGGCCAAGCGGCTCGGCGAATCGCTCGTCGACTACCTCATGCGGCTCAAGGAAGCCGGGTTGAAGTCGTTGCCGGGTACAGCGGCGGAGATCCTGGACGATTCCGTGCGCGCGGTGCTGTGCCCCGACAAGATCAACACCGCCGAATGGCTCGAATGCCACGAGGCGGCGCACGCCGTGGGCCTGCACTCGAACATCACGATCATGTTCGGGTCGATCGAGCATCCTGAGAATTGGGCCAACCACATCGTGGCCACCCGCGAACTGCAGAAGCGCACGGGCGGGTTCACCGAGTGGGTCCCGCTGCCGTTCGTGCACATGGCCAGCCCGATCTACCTGCGCAAGGGCGCCCGGCGGGGTCCCACCTTCCGGGAGACCCTGCTCATGCACGCCGTACCGCGCATCGCCTACCGGGGGCTCATCGACAACATCCAGGTGTCTTGGGTGAAGATCGGCCCACCGGGAGCGCAGCAGATTCTGCGGGCGGGTGCCAACGACATGGGCGGCACGCTCATGGACGAGAACATCTCGCGTGCTGCGGGCGCGCAGCACGGCCAAGGGCTCACCGAGCAGGACTTCCGGGATATCGCGGAACCCCTCGGGCGTCGCACCCGCCAGCGTCTCACCGGCTACCAGAACGCCGACGGTGCCCCCGAGGTGCGCAGCCGCATCCTGCGACCCACCGACAACGCCACCGACCGCAAGCTCATCCCGCTCGAATCGCTCGGCAGTCGCGTCTAGCGACTGATGGGGCCCGCTGCGGAGGCGGCAGGGCCCTCTGCTCCCAGGATCCAGCAGGTCCAACGTCGCAGAGTTCCCTGCCGCCTTCGCAGCTATGGCATCGGTTTCTCGCCGCGGTCGTGGCGAGTCGGGTGGGGCGTACGCTGCGCCTGAGATGAAGTCTTCTGTCTCGCGCTCTGTCGCAGCGGGTGTTCTGCTCGTCGGCGTTGCGCTCATCGTGTGGACTGCCGTCGATGAACCCGACGATGGCCTCGGCGTCACCGAGGCTGCCAACGCGCCGACCACGACGCCGCAGGCGGAACCGATCGAGGCATCGCCGACGACGGCTGCAGTTGAGGCCACGACGCGAGACACGGCAACCACGACGACTGCTGCACCGGTGCCGACGACAACGACGGAGGCACCCGAGCCAATTCCGGTGCTTGGCACCGCGCTCACACTCAGCAAGCTCGACGGCTGGCTCAACACCGACGCCACGTCTCTTGAGGAGATCCGGGCGGACAACGAGATCACGGTGGTGCAGTTCTGGACCTTCGGCTGCCGGAACTGCAAGAAGACGCTCGACGCGCTGGCCCAGCTTCATGCTGATTTCCGTGATCGAGGTGTGGAGGTCGTAGGGGTCCACTCCCCCGAGTTCGGCTACGAGGCCAACGTCGACAACATCATCGAGGCCGCTGCCGAACTCGGCGTGGTCTGGCCGATCGCTCTCGACACCACCAAGTACAACTTCCACGTCTGGCAGGAAGGCCCCACCGGTTACTGGCCCCGCGTCTATGTCATCGACAGCGACAACCAGATCCGCTTCGATCGCCGCGGCGACGGCACGCACACCTACCGGGAGCTCTACGCAACCGTCGAGCGACTCCTCGCCGAGGACAGCACCTAGGCAGGTCGATCCGTCGTGAGCACCATCTTCGACACCCTCGCCGAGGGCATCGGGGTGATCACGTGGGCCTGCACACTCACGGCGCTGGTACCGGGGCTGGCACTGGTGCTGGTGGCTCGTAGGGCGCGACTGACGGTGGCGCTGTACTACATCGCAGGTGCTGCGTTCCTGGCCTGGGCGCAGGCAGCCGGGCATTGGTGGGTCGCGGCGCGAGGTACAGCCGTGGTGATCGCCGGATTCGTCGCGGCCGGCACCTACGCGGCGGCATGGCGGGCGCCAGGCCATTCGTCGCCGCTCGCCACTGGCGCAGGCCTCGTGGGCGGCGCGTTGGCGGGCTGGTTGTGGCGGCCCTGCGTGGGCGAACTCCTCGGCGACATCCTCAATGACGCCGACACTGCCGGCCCGCGCACGCTCGGGCTCATGTTCATCTACATGGTCGGCGTCTTGCTGCCGCTGCTGCTCATTGCCACCGCTCCCTACGCGGTACCGGCTGTCGGCAGGGTGCTGGACCGGTCGCCATTCGCCATCGCCGGCGCCATGGTCGGCGCGATCTACGCCGTGGCCTTGGCCATAGGCCAGTACGACGATCTCATCGGCGAGCTCTACCGCATCTCGGCTGGCTACTGAGCAGCCAGCCCGGCCGGGGCCGCTCGTGGACGTCTAGTCGTCGAACGGCTCTGACGCTCCCATCGACTCCCGCAGGATCGAGGCTGCCTTGTGCGTGGCACGACGAGCCCGCGTGACGCTGCGCTCGAGCCGGGCGCGCTGATCGCTGGAGTCAGCATCGGCGAGAGCGCCCTGCAGCAGCTCGATGCTGAGCTCGGCGAGTCGCTCGGCCGTGTCGTCGAGGCGGTCTGCCAGCTCAGCGATCTCGTCATTCATGCCGGCGCGCCGCCATCCAGGTGCTCGGCCACGATCTCGAGCGGGTGGCGGACGTCGAGACCCACTGCTTGCAGGTGCAATGTGCATCCGGGGTTTGCGCTGGCCGCAACACTCGCACCGGTGCGTTCGATGGCGGCCACCTTGCGCTCCCGTACTGCTCCGGCAACCTCAGGGTGCTGCTGGGAATAGGCGCCGCCTGCGCCGCAGCACAGACCGTCGTCGTCCAGCTCGACGACATCGAAGAACCGGCTGAGCACCGTGCGTACCGGCAGGTGCGCCTGCTGGACGTGGCGCAGATGGCACGGGTCTTGTACTGCGATCCGCGGACGTTGTGCCCGGCTGCCCGCGCCCTCCGGCAGGTCGTCGACCCGTGCAGCCAGCCATTCGTGCACATCCTGCACGCGTCCTGCGAACTGGCGGGCCTCTTCGGTGCCCAGCAGGTGACCGTATTCCTTCATGGTGGCGCCGCAGCCTGCCGAGTCGATCAGGATCGGAGCTTCACCGGGCAGCGCCGCCATCACCTTTTGCGCGAGGCGCCGGGTGTCGGAGGCCAAGCCCGCGTGGAGGTGCAGCGAGCCGCAGCAGGCGGCCCCCGCCGGCGGCAGAGCGACACCGGCACCGGTTGCCTCGATCACGGCCTGCACGGCCCGGTGGGTGTCGCGCATCCACGCGTCCATGACGCATCCGGTGAACAGCCAGACATCGTCGCCGCTGGCAGTGAGCGGTGCCTGGCGCACCGGCACACGCGGCAGCGAGGCGGTCATGGCACCGAGTTGGCGAAATGGACGCACACGACCCAAGAGGCTCAACAGGCGTACCAGGCCGAGCCGCTGAGACAGCCCCAGCAGGCGCGAGCCGAAGCCGAGCAAGCGGGGCATGGCCAGTGCCCGGTAGGCGAGCCGCCGCAGGCGCGGCTGGTAGCTGGTCTGGGATGCCAGCGCCTCGCGGGTGGCTTCCATCATGTGGCCGTAGTGCACGCCGGCCGGGCAGGCCGTCTCGCAGCCACGGCACTGGATGCAGGCGTCCATGAACTCCACGAACGCGGCATCGGCCTCGCCCCGCTCGGCGGCATCGCGCATCATGGCAATGCGTCCCCGCGGCGATGCCGATTCCTCACCGGTCACGCGGTAGGTCGGGCAGTGCGGCAAGCACATGCCGCACGCCACACACGAAGCGAGCGTGTTGCTGTCGATATCGAGCTGCAGCGGAAACGTACTCACCAGGGCCTCCGGCCGGGGTTGAGCCGGTTGTCGGGATCCAACCGTTGTTTGAGCTGGTCCATCAGCAGAGCATTGGCCGGCGCGACCGGTGCAGCCGGCACTGGTTCGTGCCGATGCACCAGGCCGATACCGACCTCGGCAATCCACCCGCCCGGCGTGCCGGCAAGCGCTCGCAGGTCCGAGGGCTGCATCGACTCGCGCCCGGCGGCGGGGATCGGCGGCCCGCCATTGGCGACACAGAAGCCCAGCGGCTCGACCTTGGCAGCCTCTGCAGCCACGTCGGCTGGATCGCCCTCGAGCAGGATCCAAGTGCGCGATCCGTTCCACAGGATGCTGCTGGGCCGGTACAGCAGGTCGAACGCCGCGAAGGGGTCGCCGTCGCCCTCCAGCCATTGCGCGGCAGGCGGCACCGGCAAGGTCCGCAGTATCACCTCGGCCAGCAGACCGAGCGTTCCCAGCGAGCCCACCAGCAGGCGGGCCAAGTCGTACCCGGAGACGTTCTTCACCGTGGGACCGCCCGCAGTGACCACCTTGCCGGTTGCGTCAACGTGGCGGGTTTGCAGCACGAGATCGCGCACATGCCCGTAGCGAAGCCTCCGGTGTCCGCTGAAGCCGCACGCCAGTACCCCGCCCACGGTCGCCGCGTCGTCAGCCGGGTCGAGCGGCACCATCTGGCCGGTTTGAGCGAGATGCGCCGCCAGCTCGGTCACCGTCGTGCCGGCGCCGCAGCGAACCGTCATCTCCGACGGCTCGTGTTCCCACACGCCTGCAGGTGCACGGACCTTGCGCGTCCCCGCAAGCGGGGCGCCGCCGACGTCCCAATGAGTCTGTGCGCCCACCACCGTGACCGGATCGCTGATGCCGACTTCGCCGGCAAACACAGTCACCTCCGCTGCAATGTTCGCAGCCAGGCTGGCCCCGGCATCGGCCGATCCGGTGCTCGCTGCTGCCGGCGTCGCGCCGGCGCTGTTGGGCTGCGAACTCACACCCAGGCACCTTCGGGCACATGCTGGTGGAACGAATCGCTGCAGCGCGAGCCGGTCGGGATGATCTTGAGCGGGTTGGCGAGGCCGTCGGGATCGAACGTCTCACGCACCACGTCCTGGGTGTACATGTCATGCGCGCTGAACAGCATCCCCATGTAGTCGCGCTTCTCCAAGCCGATGCCATGCTCGCCGCTGAGCACACCGCCGGCTTCGATGGACGCAGCCACGATGTCACGGCCCGCTGCCTTCACCCGCTCGTCCACGCCAGGCTCACGCCGGTCGAACGCCAGGATCGGGTGCAGGTTCCCGTCGCCCGCGTGGAAGACGTTGACGGCGATCAAGCCGTACGCATCGGCGATGCGGTACACCTTCTCGAGCACCTCGGTGAGCTTCGAGCGGGGCACGACCGTGTCGTGGAGGTAGTAGTCGGGCTTGATCCGCGCGACGGCGCCGAAGGCGTTCTTACGGCCCTTCCACAGGAGCGCCCGTTCCTCGTCGTCGGCCGCAACACGCACATTGCCGACGTGGTGCTTGTGCGCCACATCGCGCACGATCTCCACGCCCGCTTCCACCCCACCCGGCAAGCCGTCCAGTTCCACCAGCAGCACCGCAGCGGCCCCGGTTGGGTAGCCAGCGTGGGCAAACGCCTCCACGATCTCGATGGCGCGCTGGTCCATCATTTCCAGCGCCGAGGGCACCAGCCCTGCGGCGATGATGGCGCTGACAGCCGCCGAGCCTTCGCTGACATCGTCGAAGTCGAGCAGCAAAGTCCGCACCGCTGGCGCGTTCGGCGTCAGCCGCACTGCGGCCTTGGTGGCGATGCCCATGGTGCCTTCAGAACCCACGAACAGTCCGCGCAGGTCGAATCCCGCCGGCTCCGCCTCCACACCGCCCAAGATGGCGGTGTCGCCGGAGGGAAGCACCACCTCGAGCGCCGCGATGTGCGCCGTGGTCACGCCGTACGCCAGGCAGTGCGGCCCGCCGGAGTTGTTGGCGATGTTCCCGCCGATCGAGCAGACCTGCTGGCTCGAAGGGTCGGGGGCAAAGTGGAAGCCTTGGGGCGTCAATGCTCGCGACAAATCCAGGTTGAGCACGCCGGGCTCCACCCATGCCACCCGGTTGTCGATGTCAACCTCGATGATGCGGTCCATCTTCGCCGTGGCGATCACCACCGGCCTGCCGACGGGCACTGCGCCCCCGGCTAGGCCGGTGCCTGAGCCCCGCGCCAGGAACGGCCGGCTGTGGCGACGGCAGACACGCACGATCTGGGCGACTTCGGCGGCCGACTCGGGCAGGCACACGATCGCCGGCGGGCTGCCCTCGATCGAGCCGTCCCGGCTGTACAGGCCCCGTTCGAAGTCATTGTCGCGAGCCCGGTCGCCGAGCACGCCGCGCAGGTCAGCAAGCAGGGCCGCATCGGCCGCGTCATCGCCAGGAGCCACGCCCCGACCGTACCCCACAAGCACCGCAGATCGACTTGGCAATAGTCAGCTCGGCCAATGTCCCCCGCTCTCGTGAGCTTCGCTCACGGGCCGCTCGGGCCCCGGCCTCCCAAGCTCGGCCTCGTAGGCTCGGCGCGGATGGCTTCTGATATCGGTGCGGGCCCCGATGGCTGGAGCCTGGGCCACGACACCCGGGAGTGGCTGTCGCTGGAAGATCCGCTTGAACACCGCACGTGGCTGTTCGATATGACGTTCCTTACCAGCGCCTGGACGTGCATCTACGGCGCCGGCTGCCCCGGCATCGACATCGAAGCAGCCCCCGAGCTGGCATTGGGCTGCTGCAGCCACGGTGCCTATCTCAACGGCGAAGACGACCTCGCGCACGTGCGGGAGATGATCGCCGAGCTGGACGCCGAGCTCTGGCAGCACCACCGCGATCCCGCCGAGGCACTCTGGCAGGACGGCGATGGCTGGTGGCGCACCCGAGTCGTCGACGGTGCGTGCGTGTTCGCGAACCGGGCCGATCACGCCGCAGGCGCCGGCTGCGCGTTCCACCTGCTGGCTGAGCGCACCGGCCAGCGGCCCATGGACACCAAGCCCGAGATCTGCTGGCAGGCGCCGCTGCGCCGCGAAGACCATGAGACCGTCACCGGCCACATCTACACGATGGTGCGGGAATGGGAACTGCGCGACTGGGGCGGCCCTGACACCGATGTCGCCTGGTGGTGCACCTCGGCGCCTCAGGCCCACGTCGGCAGCCGGCCCGTGTTCAGGGCGCTCTGCGACGAGCTGACAGCGATCTGCGGCCCGGCGATCTACGCCGAGCTGCGCGCGCAACTCGACCAGCGCGTCGCCTCAGCCCAGCTGCTCCCCCACCCAGCAGTCCGCCGCCGCAGCGGCTAGTCAGGCGCTCTCGCGCTGCGGTGCCTCTTCGTCGGCTTCGGAATCGAAATCGGCGTACTTGGCCTCGAGATCCGAATAGTCGTCGTACTTGTCGGCAAGATGGCCGTACTGGTCGTCGGGAGCCGATTCCTCGTCGGCCATGTCACGATCTCCGGGCTCCACCCCGAAACGGTCCGAGTTGTCGAAGTCGTAGTCCTCGATGGTGAAACGCTCCGCCGTGGCCCGCTGGAACTTGCGAGCCTCCTCATAGCGGCGATGTCGACCCTTCTTCACCGGCTGGCTCCTCGTGCTCGACTGCGAGGCCTCGCTTGCCTGCGTCCGGACATGCCCCCATCCGCGCCGGATAGGGCACCTGTGTTCTACGAAGTGCCCTGCCACCCTACCGTTTGAGGCACAGCGCTGCGTGTCATTCGCACTGTTCAGGCGCCCTGCCGGGCCGCGACTCGAGCTGCAGGCCAGCCGACGGATCGAACGCGAGTGCAGCCTCTCCCGCCAGCAGCGACCTGATCCCATCGCCCACCACTTCGGCTCTCCAGCCCGAGCTCAGCCTCGACGCCGGATCGCCCGCGAGCAGTGCAGCAATGTCGGAGCGGGTCGCCAGCAAGCTGCGATCGATGCCTTCGGTGCGCGCCACCTCGTCCACCCAGGCACCCACGAGCGGGACGGCCGGCTGCAGGGCCGCATCCACGTTGGGCCCCACCGGCAGCGCACTGGCCGGGATGTCGCCCGGCGCCATGTCGAGACCGCGCTTCACTTCGGCGATGATCCGATCGCCAGCCGCCCCGCGGAACTGGTTGCCGTCCACTCCTCGCAAACCCCTGAGCTCATCGATGCTGCGGGGCCGGCGCTGCGAGATCGACAGCAGCGCCATATCCGACAGCACGAAGCGCACCGGGATGTCCCGCTCGCTGGCCGTTCGCTCGCGCCAGGCAGCCAAGCGGTACGCGACCGCTCGCTGGGGACCGCGCAACTGGCGTGCTCCCTTGATACGGGTCCACGCCTGGGCAGGATCCGGTGGCGGCCCGGGAGGTCGACGCCACTGCTCGCACTCGTCGAGCGCCCATTGCCAGCGATGCCGCGCCGTCAGGCGGGAACGCAACTCATCAAGCAGGGGAATCAAGTACGCCACGTCGTCGGCTGCGTAGCGCTGCTGGGCCGGTCGCAGCGGCCGCTCGAACCAGTCGGTCAGGCGGCTGCCCTTGGCCAGCCGCACGCCGAGCAGGCGGTCGGTCAGCGCCGCCAGCGACGGCGTGCTCATGCCCAGAAAGCCGGCGGCCACCTGCGTGTCGAAGAGCCTCGAGGGGATGGCGTCGCACTCCTGGGACAGCACCTCGATGTCCTGCGCGCACGCGTGCATGACCATCAGGACATCCGCCGTCAGCACGGCACCCAGCACGGCGACATCGGTCGTGGTGGGATCGATGAGCGCGATCCGTTCGCCGAACGCAACCTGCACCAGCGCCAACTGCGGGCGGTAGCTGCGCTCGCGGTGGAACTCGGTGTCCACGGCCACGCAGCCGGCGGTCAGCAGATCGGCGACCAGCGCATCGAGGTCGGCTTGGGTGTCCACCCATTCGTGCTGGGACGAATCCCGGCGAGACGAGTCGCTGCGGCGCCGATCGTTGCGAGGTGCCATGCGGGTCAGCTCGCTCCCGGCTGGGCCGCTTCGCGAGCCGCCAAGATCGACTCGGCTGCGGCCAGATCGGCGGGCGTATTCACGTTCAGCACATCAGACGCTGCCACCGGCACCGTCGGAACGCTCTCGATGTCGAAAGCCTCCTTCGGTCCGCGCGCACCAGCCTGCATGCCCGCCTGCAACATCGAGAGCGATCCGCGGGCGTAATGGCCGATAAGCGGCTCCGGGCGGTCGCTGCGAGCCAGCACCACTGGCGCACCGGTACTGCGGGCGCGCTCGACCAGGGCGGCAAGCAGCTCGGCTGGCACCGTCGGCACGTCGGTCGGGCACACGAGCACATCGCCATGGCGCTCCAGCGCATCGATCAGGGCCGAGAGCGGTCCGGCATGTGGCGAGCTGTCGGGATCAGCCGCAAGCGGCAACGGCGGACTGCCGCCCTGCGCCACGACAGGGTTTGCTCCCGCGGCCGAAAGCGCATCGGCGACCCACAAGGCCAGCGGTCGGCCCGCCAGTTCCAGGCCGGCCTTGTCGATGCCCATACGCGTGGATGCGCCGCCGCACAGCACGACGCCGGCGGGCTTCACGCCTGCGGCCACTCACCCGTGGACGGCTCGCCTCCGGGGTCGAGCTGCATTAGGAAACCGGCGCACCGGTCGGCCTCATCGTGCTCGCCGATGGCGGCTGCGCACCGACCCAGGCCCAGCAGCGACCACAGGAAGCCAGTGTTGGTGTGCTCCGCCCAGCGGACGTAGCCGCTCCCCCGCCAGCCGGCGGCGCGAAGCGCGTCAAGTCCCCGGTGGTAGCCCACTCTGCAGTAGGCGTACGCCTCGATGTGGCGGCCCTCGCTCGCCGCCCAGCGCCCCAGTTCCGCCCAGGCCTCCAGCAGCCGCGGCCAGCGGGCGGCCACCGCCGATAGCGCAGCACCCCGTTCAGCCGCTCGTAGAGCCATCGCCGCTTCCCATGCCGCGACGGCGGCGGGAGGGGCCGGATCCAGCACCGTCTCGGGCAGGCCGCCCGGGCGCAGGTCTATGGGTGTGGCCGCCATGCGTGGAACCTCATGAAGTGTCGTTCGAGCCACTTCGACTCTAGTGAGCGCCTTGACGCCGGCCCGGGAGCGGTCCACGGGCGCTGCCGGCACGCTGCGTACTCTCTGTTGGAGTGCTGCCCGAATGGCTCGATGCCGACCGCCTCAGCATCGCTCTGGTCGGCGGGATCGGCGCTCTGGCGGTGGCGGCCTTCGTTGCGCTCCGGCTGATACGCCGGCTGGTGCTGGCCGTGCTCATCGCGGCCGTGCTGGTGGGCGGAGCGGCAGTGCTGGCCGTGCAATGGTCGGGGTTGCGGGACTGCCAGGAGACCTGCTCGTGCGAGGCCTTCGGCCGGACCGTGCAGGTGCCCCAGAACCCGTTGTGCGGGCCTGACCGCATCGACCCCTCCCGAATCGACGTCGATATCGACATCGACACCGGTTAGGTGCGCCCGGGGTTCAGCCCCTCATTTCCCGCTCTTGTTCGCTGCGCTCACGGGCCGCTCGGGCCACGGCTTCGCCTGCGGCTCAGCCTCTCAGGGCACGCGCATTGCGCGCAGGTTGTCGGTGGCGTGCGACTCAGGGCTCGAGCCCGACACCACCACCACCATGTCGCCGCTTCGCACCATGCCGGTGCGTGCGGCCGCGTGCACTGCCTCGAGTGCCGACTCGGCCGGGGTGAGGCGTTCGCCGAAGACCAGCGGGCGCGTCCCCCACGAAAGCGAGAGCTGCATCGCGGTGCGCGGCTCAGGCGTCAGGCCCAGCAGCGGCATCGACGGACGGAACCGGGCCATGCTGCGGGCAGTGAACCCCGAACGGCTCAGGCAGATGATGGCTTGAGCGCCCAGCTCGGTCGCCAGTCTCGACGCCGACTGGGTGATGCCGTCGGTCACCCGCAGGTAGTCGGCGGCACGGTCGTCCAGCCTGCGCACCGACAGCAGCCGGTTCCACCACGCCTCGTAGTCGAAACGCTCGTCGGCTCGCTCGGTGATGCGAGCCATGGTGCGCACAGCGTTCACGGGATCGTGGCCGATGGCCGTCTCGCCGCTCAGCATCACAGCGGACGTGCCGTCGAACACTGCGTTGGCGATATCGGAGGCCTCCGCTCGTGTCGGCACCGGCGAGTGCAGCAGCGATTCCAGCATCTGTGTCGCGGTGATGGCCGGTCGGCCGTGTGCGACACAGGCCTCGATAATCCGCTTCTGCAAGTGCGGCAATTCCTCGATGTCGCACTCCGCACCCAGGTCGCCGCGCGCCACCATGACTGCCGAGGACGACTCGATGATCCCATCAAGGTTCTCCACGGCGGCGTTGGTCTCGATCTTGGCCACCAGCAGCGGGCCGCGGGGGTGAGGCTCGACGCCCAAGCGCCGCATGTCATGTGCGGAGCGGACGAACGACAGCGCAACCATGTCGGTGCCCAAGTCGATGAACGTGTCGGCCAGCTTCAGGTCCTGCGGCGTCGGCGTGCTGATGCGCAGTTTGGACGAGTCGACATGCAGGCCCGGCCGGCCTTCGAGATGACCCCCGTGCAGGACGCGGGTCTTGAGGGCATTGGAGGCACGGTCCTCCACCACCAGCACCACGTTGCCGTCGCCGAACGACAGCTGGTCGCCAGGTCCCACGTCGGTCAGCAGCCCCTCGTAGTCGACCACGATCCGATCCGCCGTGCTGGCGTCTCCGTCGATGGCGAGCGACAGCACGGCCTCCTCAGTGACGTCGCAGCCGCCCTCGGGGAACGGCTTGCAGCGCACTTTGGGACCCGGCAGGTCCACGAGGATCCCGATGTGCCGCCCGGACTCCTCCGATACGGCGCGCAGCCGCCGGAACGTCTCTACCTGCTCGTCGAGCGTCCCATGAGCCAGCCCCAGACGCCAGACATCGACGCCTGCTTCGATCATGGCCGTCATGGTCGCCTCGTCGTTGCAGGCTGGCCCGACGCTGGCGATGATCTTGGTCCGTCTTGCCATGTGCTACCACGGTACCGCTCCCGTCAAGGTACTCAGCCATGGATTGGGGCGGCGCGTTCGCCCTCTAGGGTCACCCGCCGTGGAACTTGTCTTCGTCCGCCACGGCCAGCCCGAACGAGTCGTGCGACGCGATGGTCAGCCCGCAGACCCGCCCCTATCGGAGATCGGCCGTCAGCAGGCCGTTGCGGTCGCGGGGTGGCTCGCCGAGATGAACATCGATGCCCTGTACAGCAGCCCGATGCAGCGGGCGCTGCAGACGGCCCAAGCGATCAGCGACGCCACCGGCCTGCAGCCGACGGTACGCGACGGGCTGAGCGAATTCGACCGTGATTCCCCCGCCTATGTCCCGATGGAGGTGTTGAAGGAAACCGACCGGGAGCGATGGGACGAGCTGGCAACCGGCTCCTTCGGCGACGCAGAGCGCACCTCGCAGTTCATCGCCGCGGTCAACCATGCGGTCGACGCGATCGTCGCTGATCATCGCAGCCACCGCGTCGCCTTGGCCTGCCATGGAGGGGTCGTGAATGCATACCTGGCGCGCTGCCTCGGCTTCGACGCCGACTCCTTCCTGAAGTTTGACGTGGACTACACGTCGATAACACGAGTCTTTGCGTCCAGCCACGGCCACCGCAGCGTGCTGTCCGTCAACGAGCGCACCCACCTGCGAGGCCGCCCAGACCTGGCTATCGGCCTTTAGTCGAAGTAGCCGAACAGGTCATGGGCTGGCCATTGGGAAACCGCATTCACTCCCTGCCACATGAGCCGGTCGATTTCGCCTGAGAGCCGGGAGAACTCCTGTTCATCCGCGTTGAAGATCGCTGCCCACGCCAGTCCGTGATGCGTGCGCACCAAGAGCGAATTGACCCCGGGAATCAACCCGTTGTGCCACCAATTCGCGTCATTCCCGATGGGTCTGATGCTCCATCCCATCCCGTAGTGGTGCGCGGAGTCGTCCCACAGGGGCGAAGCGGGCCGGGCCAGCATCGTTGCCACGGTGGCAGGGTCGAGCAGCGCCCCGGATCTGCTGCCGTCCAGCGCCGTCACGAATCGAACCAAATCGATCGGAGACGCAATCCAGCCACCATGTGCATCAAGGCTTCTCAGGTAGAAACCGCCATACGCAGAAGGAACCCGCTGCGGCGTACCCGGCATTACCGACGGCGTCAGTGATTCGGCGTGAGGCCCGTAGTAGCGAACCTCGCCGTCGGCTCGCTCTTCCCGCAGAGTGCCACCGATGCGCATGCGTGTGATCCCGGCCGGCCGCAGCACCTGCTCGGTGACATAGCTCTCGTAGGTGTCACCGGTGACTCTCTCGATGATCCGGCCGAGCACGCAATAGCCGAAATTGGAATAGGCGTAGCGAGTACCCGGGTCGAAGTCCAACGGTTGACCCAGCATGTACCGGATCACATCCGGGCAAGCCACCGGCTTGGGTACGCCGAGCTCCCGTTCAATGCGCGAAGAAATGAACATCGGGTCGTAGCTCTGGTCTCGATCCCAACCTGCTGAGTGAAGCAGCAGCTGTCGCACGGTGATTTCGCGGATGCGCGGGTCCATCGTGGTGCCCGCCGGTGGCTCGAACTGATCCAAGATGTCGAATGCCTTTGCATCCAGATCCAAGCGGTCGTTCTCCACGAGTTCGAGCACCGCGGCCGCGGTGACCGGCTTGGAGATGCTCGCGATCCTGAACAGCGAATCGGGCTGCACCAACTCGCCCGCCTCGACATCGGCCAGCCCGTACCCCTTGGCCAGCACCAGCCGGCCGTCCTTGACCACAGCAATCGCCGCACCGGGGACGCCGTGCTTTTTCGTGAACTCACGCAGCAGCTCGTCGAAGGCCTCCATCCCGGCAACGTTGAGCCCGGTCTGCGCCACGAGCGACGACACTGACCGGCCTGCCCCAATACGGGTTGCCTGCGCACCTACCAACCGCGCTGTCGCCCAGCGATCCACTCCCCCAACTCGAACAAACCCCGCAGGCACCTTCGCAGCGGGAACCGCCGCAGCACCACCCACCACAAAGCCCGCGCTACGCGCCACTGTGAGTCGCGCAAGCTGACTCTCCGGCAGCGAATCCGTGCGCCGTCCGGCCAGCACCACACACGCCCCCGAAACAGGGTGCGCGGCGTCGAGCACACCAGTCAGCGTGACTGCGGAATAGATGTCCGACTGCGCCGCCACATCGGACGCCACCAGCACCGGCACCGCGCCTCGGCAATTTTGGCTCGGCGGCAGGGCTGGAGTGTCCCGGGCGGCCGCCGTGCCAGTACCCGCCGACGTGATGTCCTCGTCGGACGCCCCCGTATCCCCTTGTGCAACGCGGGTGGCCTGCACACCGACCAAGCGCGCCGTCGCCCAGCGGTCCGCTCCACCCACGCGCACAAACCCCGCAGGCACCTTCGCAGCGGGAACCGCCGCAGCACCACCCACGACGTAGCCCGCGCTTCGCGCCACCGCGAGCCGCTCAGCCTGATCCTTCGCTAACGGTGCCTCGCGCTGCCCGGCCAGCACCACGCAGGAGCCCCAGTCAGGATGCGCGGCTTCCAGCACTCCGCTCAGCGTTACCGCCGAATAGACATCCGATTGGGCGGCCGCATCGGATGCCACCAGCACCGGCACCGCACCATCACAGTCGTCCTGCGGCGGCAGCGCAGCGAGATCCTGCGCCGAGACCGGCACGGCAACCAGCACCGCCACCGGCAACGCCAAGATGAACGCGCCGAGTACGCGGGCCACGCTCGCCATCCTGCGCGACATTAATGACATCCATGAACACGACTGCGTTACCGCGGACGCAGCCACGCGCCAGCATTAGCGCCCCGCGCCGGGGCCCGACGTATCAGGTTGTGAGGGGTCTGGTTAGTTGATCGAGCCCGCTGCCGCGTCGACGAGCGGGGCATCGAAGTCATCCCAGGACAGCGGTTGTGGCAGTGTTTCGCCGTTGCTGTGCAGGTCCGCCACGATGTCGTCCACCAGCGCACGAATGCCACTGAGGCAGTCCGCCTCGGTCGCAGCGATGTGGCTCACCAGCTGGAACCCGTTGCACACGCCGATCCACGCACCGTCTTCAGCGGACCACGACGCTCGAAACTGGTACCGAGGTTCACTCATTGCCAATCTCCATCAAGTCGATCGCACGTAGCACCTGACGCACCTGATACGGCTTCGCTTCTCCGCCTTGGTTCTGAATGTTCACTCTGGGAAAGCCCTGCCAGGGCACCCGGTAGATCAGGTGGCTGCCTCGCCGCCGCGGCTCTCCAAAGTACACGCGGCACACCTTGGACAGTTCCGGGAAGCGCACGCCCGTCTGGCTCGCCCTCCACTTCGCCAGCATCTCTTGAGCCCTGTCGAACTCGGTCAAGCTGCCTCCTGCGCCGAGAGTTGCATGGATCACCGATAGTCTCAGAAACAAGAGATCTTCTCAAATATTTTCAATATATTTCAATGCTATACGAGAATCACCTGAGTCGCATCTGAAGCGGACCGCCGCCACCAAACTCAGGGTCCCCCAGAGCCCCACGAAACTCGGGGTGATTCAAAGAGCTACTGCTCGATCCCGCAGAGACGATCCCCAACCTGGCCCGTCTTGAAACTGCGACGTTCGGAACCGATGCGTATGAGTGGCCTCGGAGGTACGCACTGGAGCACCTGATCAAGCACTACCCGGAACCCCTCCGCCATCTCTGCGAGCGAGCCCTCACACTCGATTCAGATTCGGGCGCTCGGAGGCTCGGCACCTCGTACACCGGTTTCGCGATACGAACTCTCGGAGACGTCGGCACCGAGGCGACCGCAGCAATGCTCGAACCGCACACACTCGATCCCGAGACCGGAGCAGCAGCCGTCGAGGCCATCAGACAGATAAATCGGCGGACCGCTCCGTGATCACCCCCCGCGTTGACCTGTCAACAAGCTCCGTCAGTTTCAGACCTAGTTGAGCTGGGCCCACAGGCGTGTTGCTGCTCGGCGAAGCTGGTCGCCGTCGTTGCCGCCGAACCGGTCTGCGGCGCCTTCCAGCGCTCGCGCACCTTCGTCTGGCCGTCCCAGCGTTGCGAGCGCCTGGCCCAGTCGCATGTATTCGTCGATCGGGCACCCGGGCAGCCGGGTCAGCAGTTCCAGCACCGCCAACATCGACGGCGCATCGGGTTGGCGCAGATGCAGCGTGCGCAGGTTGTTCAGCATGCGCAGCAGGATGGCCTCGGGCGGGGTCGGCTGCAGGAACGCATCGTCGAATGCCTGACGTGACTCGAAGCGGGCGAAGATCGCTGCCGCGCCTGCCCGGTCGATGACGCGGCCGTCGAACGCATCGATGAACACCTCGGGGTCGGGCGTGCCGACCAGGAAATGGCCTGGCATGCCAACCCCGTGCAGCACGACACCGGCACGACGAGCCACCTCGATGGTGACCACCGCCAGAGTGATCGGGATGCCGAGCCGCCGCGAGACCACCAGATCCAAGTAGCTGTTGGCCGGATCGGCGAAGCGGCCCCGGTTGGGGCCGAAGCCCTCCTGGCTGAAGAGCAGATCGACGACTGCGTCAGGCGTGGGTTCGCGCACCGCCGCGCCGAGGCGGTCGAGTTCGGCCAGCGCGGCAGCTTCGTCGACCGGGTCGGCCCGGCAGTGGGAGGCGATGGCCAAGGCTGCCCGGTCGAGCGGCACCGGCTCGCTGGCGGCCCACTCGGCGAAGGCATCCACCGGCGACCGATGACCGTCTGGGGGATCTGGTACTCCCGCGTCGCCGTCTGACATCGACGTGACGGTACCGGTGGCAGGACCCGGCGCCATCTGCGCGGTTCAGCGTTGCCGGCCCATGGATCAAGCAGGCGAGCGGCGATACTTGCGCTGTGACGTCGCAACATCCGTACCTGGACGAGCCGGGTCCGGTGCCGATAGCCCATCGTGGCGGCAGCGCCGTCTGGCCGCAGAACACGATGGCTGCATTCGAGGGTGCGGTGGGACTCGGCTACCGCCACCTGGAAACCGACGTGCAGGCAACCTCCGACGGGGTGCTGGCCGTGTTCCACGACGACATGCTCTCCCCCACCTCGGACCTCGACGGGCGCATCTCGGAGATGACCTGGAGCGAGGTGTCGCGGGCACGCGTCGACGGCGAGCCGATTCCCCGGCTCGAGGAACTGCTCGACGCGTTCGACGACGTGCGCATCAGCATCGATCCCAAGACCGATGCCGCCGTCGAGCCGCTCATCGAGGCACTGCGGCGGCCGGGCGTGCTGGATCGTGTGTGCATCGGCTCGTTCTCCGACGAACGGTTGGAGCGGGTGGATCAAGCCTTCGGCGGCGCAGTGTGCCTGAGCTTTAGTCCGCAAGAGATCGCTCGGCTCCGGATGCTCAGCATCGCGAGACTGCCGGTGCGCAAGCGCCGCTCGGCGCGGGCAGGGTCGGCAGGCCGCACGTCGCCCGACCGTCCCTTCCGGGGGCGAATCGCGTCGATCCCGCTGCGGCAAGGACCGATCCCGCTCGCAACCCGCCGGCTGGTCGACTATGCGCACCGGGCCGGAATGGCCGTGCACGTGTGGACCATCGACGATCCCGCCGAGATGGACCGCCTGCTCGACATCAACGTCGACGGCATCATGACCGACGAGCCCAGAGTCCTGCTCGACGTGCTCAGCGCTCGGGGCCAGTGGCCGGGGCCCGCCGAGGCCGACTCATGAGCACCGGTGTTGTCGATGCAGAGCTGATCGACGAGCTGACGGGAATCGTCGGGGCGGCACACGTCCTGCACGATCCGGAGATGACAGCCGGCTACAGCATCGACTGGACCCGCCGTTTCGCCGGCGCCACACCGCTGGTGATCCGACCCGGCGACACCGCCGAGACCGCCGCCGTGATGGGCGTGCTGGCGAGAGCGCGCATCGCCGTGGTGCCCCAGGGCGGCAACACCGGCCTCGTCGGCGGCAGCGTGCCGCTCGCCGGCGAAGCGGTGCTGTCGATGCGGCGGTTGAACGACTGCGAACAGGTGGACGAACTCGCATCGCAGGTGACGCTGGGTGCAGGGGTGACGCTGGCCGATGCCCAGGCGCACGTGGCAGCGGCGGGCCTGAGCATCGGTGTCGACCTTGCAGCGCGCGACTCGGCCACGATCGGCGGAATGGTCGCCACCAACGCGGGTGGCATCAACGTGCTGCGCTACGGCGCCATGCGAGCCCAGGTCGTCGGCATCGAAGCAGTGCTCGCCGACGGCACGGTCGTGAGCCACCTCGCAGGCCTGGAGAAGGACAACACCGGCTACGACCTCGGGAGCCTGCTGGCGGGCAGCGAGGGCACGCTCGGCGTCATCACGAGGGTGCGGCTGCGACTGCACCCCACCCAGCCTGAGCGCGCTACCGCGCTGTTGGCGTTCGAGACGGCCGCCGATGCGGTCAGCGCAGCCGCGGCGCTGCGTCGCAGCGTCGGCTCGCTGCATGCGCTGGAAGCCGTCTTCGAAGGAGCCATGGCGCTCGTCTCGCGCCACCTCGGCGTCACCCCGCCTGTCGGCAGCCTCGGCAGCGATCCGCACCGCAGCCTGCCCGACCGACGCACCGGCGGCACGTCCGACGACGCTCCGGGCGAAGACGCCCGCGGCGGAGCGTGGCTGATCGCCGAAGCCGCGGCACGCACCGATCCCAGCGACGAGCTCGGTGCTGCGGTCGAAGAACTGGCGGATCTCGTCGTCGATGCAGCGGTAGCGCTCGATCCCGCAGCCCGCCAGCGGCTGTGGGCGTTCCGCGAGAACGTCACCGAGGCGATCTCGGCGGCCGGCATCCCCCACAAGCTGGACGTGACCTTGCCAGCGGCCCGCCTCGCCGAGTTCGTCGACGGCGTGCCCGATGTGGTCCGAGCGACCGACCCCGACGCCCAGCCGCTGCTGTTCGGCCACCTCGGCGACGGCAACGTGCACGTCAACGTGCTGGGTCCCGGCGGCGCCGAACCGGCCGACGAGGTGGATGACGCTGTGCTGCGCTACGTCGCCGAGCTCGGCGGCAGCATCTCGGCTGAGCACGGCATCGGCACCGCCAAGCTCTCCCAGCTGCATCTCAACCGCAGCGAGGCCGAGCTGGCCGCATTCGGCGCCATCAAGCGGGCGCTCGACCCGGTCGGCCTGCTCAACCCCAACGTCCTGCTGCCCTGAGCGACTCTCGGGCCCACCGACTGCTGAGAGCCCTCCCCGCAGCGGAGTGCGCAACCAGATCAGCTCATGCCGCCACGGGCGCCGCCGTTGACAGCGATTACCTGCCCGGTCAGGTAATCGCTCATGGGCGAACACAGCCAGAAGATGGCGTTGGCGGCGTCGCTGATCGTGCCCGAGCGGCCGAGCGCGACTGCCCGATTCGGCATCGGCCTCGCGGCGTAGGTCTCTTCGTCGGTGGGCGGGTTCTCGGCATCGGCCCGCACGCCGAGGCGCTCTGCCTGCTTGGCGGGCATGCCCACATGGATCTTCCGCCCGCCCGTCTCGATGACCTCGTGAGGCGACTGAGGCAGGCCGAACCTGGTCTGAATGATCCCGAACGCCACGGCGTTCACGTTCACCCGGTGACGACCCCACTCCTGGGCGAGTGTGCGCATCAGCCCGAGCACGCCGGCCTTCGCGGCGGCGTAGTTGCCGGCGCCCGCGAGACCCCACTCGCCCGCCATCGACGAGACCATCACCGTCTTACGATGCCGGGGCCGTCCCGCCTCGTCGTCGGCCTCGGCCGCAGCACGGAAGACCGGCGCGCAGGCTCGGGCAAGACGGAAGGGCACGACCAGATGGATGTCGAGCATCGCCTGGAACTGCTCGTCGCTCATCGAGTGGATGCCGCCGTCCCAGGCGTAGCCGGCGTTGTTGACCACGATGTCGAGCCCGCCGCACGTCTCGAGCGTGTGCGCTACGAGGTGGTCGCATGCGCCGGGCGCGACGAGGTCGGCCGCGAATGCGCTGGCCGTGCCTGCCCCGAATGCCTCGTCGAGACCGGCGACGGCTTCGTGCGCCTTGGCTGCATCGACATCGGCGATGACGACATGGGCGCCGTTGGCCGCAAGCATCGTCGCAGTCGCACCGCCGATGCCGCGCGATCCGCCGGTGACCACCGCGGTGCGGCCCCCGAGCAGGTCGGTTCGGACAGTCGGTTCGATCAGCAGGTCAGCGGCCTTTCCAGACGGGGTCACGCTTGTCGGCGAATGCCCGCAAGCCCTCCTGCAGATCCTCCGACGCCATCACTGGGGCGGCGAACTCCATCTGGTTCGCCCAGCCGTCGGCATCGTGCCAGTCGTAGGCGTGCCGTACGATCTGCTTGCTGGCCCGCACTGCGAGGGGACCGGCCCGCAGAACCTCACGGGCAAGCTCGATGGAGCCCGGCAACGCCTGGCCGGGCTCGGTCAGCCTGTTGACGAGCCCCAGTTCGGCCATCCGCTCTGCCGACCACGCGTTGCCGGTGAGCGCCAATTCCATCGCGAGGTGATACGGGATCCGCTTGGGCAGCCGGAACAGGCCTCCCCCCACCGCGACCAGCGAGCGCGCAGCCTCGGGAAGCCCCATCGTCGCGGTCCGCGACGCCACGACGAGATCGCAGGCGAGGCACAGCTCGAGGCCGCCGGCGAGCGCATGGCCTTCCACGGCGGCGATGATCGGCTTCGTCGGCGGGACGGCCATGATGCCGAACCCGCCCCGGCGCGGCGCCACGCCCATGTCACCGTGGGCCGCCGCGATGAGGTCCTGCCCCGAGGAGAACACCTGATCGGAACCGGTCAGGATGGCACACCGCAGCGAGTCGTCATCTTCGTAGGCATCGATCGCCGCTTCCATCGCTGCGGCCGTGGCTCCGTCGAACGCATTGCGTCGATGCGGCCGGTCGATGCGGATGACCGCCAAGTGATCTCCGACGCGCTCGCTGGCGATGGCGTCAGCGCCGGTCGGATCGGCACCGGGAATCTCAGCGGGCGACACCGGCGCCTCCGATCACCGTGCGATTCCGGAGGCGGCGGCCCCGCGGGCTTGCGTGCTGTTCACACACGGCGCTCACGTCCGTCCCAGAACGGGGCCCGCAGCTCGTTCTTGAGCACCTTGCCCACCGGGCTCACCGGCAGCTCGTCGACAAACTCGAACCGGCGGGGCAGCTTGAACGATGCCAGTCGCCCGTCAAGGAACGTGCGGATGGCGGCCTCGCCGATGTCGCTCCCCGGTGCGCTGACAACGAACGCCATGGGCTGCTCGCCGAAGTCGTCGTGGGGAACGCCGATGACCGCGCAGACCTCCACGCCAGGGTGAGCGACGATGGCGTTCTCGATCTCTGCGGGGTAGATGTTGACGCCACCAGCGACGATCATGTCCTTGACCCGGTCGGTGATGAACAGGAACCCGTCCTCGTCGAGGTGTCCGACGTCGCCGGTGCGATAGAAGCCGTCCCTGACCGTGTCGGGACCGAGCGGTTCCTCGCCGAGATAGCCGCTCAGCACCACCGGGGTGTTGGCGGCGATCTCCCCGGTCTCGCCGGGTGCGCAGCGGTTCCAGTCGCCGTCGACGACGGCGAGTTCGACGCCGTCGAACGGCAGACCGCTGCTGCCCGGCTTGGTCAGCTGATGCTCGGGCGCGATGTAGGTGAGCAGGCCGGCTTCGCTGCACCCGTAGACCTCCCACAGAAGGTCAGAGCCCCACTGCTCCACGATCCACTCCTTGAGCGACTGCGGCACGGCAGCAGCGCCAGTCGCCAGCGCGCGCAGTGACGACACGTCGTACCGGTCGAGCACCTCCGCGGGGAGCGCCTGGATGCGCAGCAGCATCGTCGGCACGGCCGTCCATGCCTGGACCCGGTGACGCTCGATGAGCTGCAGCGCCTCGACAGGATCGTAGGGATCGAGCAGCACCGACGTTCCGCCCTTGGCGCAGGCCGCCGAGGCGATCGCCGGTCCGGCGCCGTGATGCACCGGCATCGACAGCAGCACGATGGCATCGTCGGGGTACGGCGGCACCGAGCCCACCGACGCGGCGTACCTGAGCAGCCGCCCGAGGTCGAGGCCTGCGCGGTCAGGCAGCGTCACGCCGCGAGGCGCGCCGGTGGTCCCCGAGGTGTAGAGCATCATGTCCGCACGCCGTGGGCCGAAGCGCTTCGGCGCCTGACCCGGGGCGACCAGATCCGCATAGGCGACCCCGATGTCGCCGGGCGGCTGCCCTGCCGACACCAGCAGGCCGATGTCGTGGGCTTCCCAGCCCGCCAGGTCGGGGTCGTCGCAGAACAGGCCCTTGGCGCCGCTGTCGGCCACGATGTAGGCCGCTTCGGCGGGCGTCAGCTTCCAGTTAACCGCAACCTGGGCCACACCGATCTTCTGCAGCGCTCGCTGGAGCACGAACCACGCGAATCCGAGTCGGAATCGCATCCCGATGCGATCGCCGGGCCGCAAACCCATGCCGACGAGCACTTCGGCCGCCCGGTCGGCTGCATCGTTCCACTCGGCGTACGTCATGGCCCGGTCGCCCGAGATCACCGCGACTGCGTCTGGCCTCGACTCGGCCCAGTACTCCGGCGTCCCCTGCTCGGGTTCGTTCAGCATGTGGCGCCCGCCCGCATCGTGGCGGCAGCCGACTGAAGCGCCGCGTCCGATTTGACAGCCCGAACCTACCCAGCGGCCGAACGCCAGGCAAGCCGGACAAGCAGTAGCTTCGCAGCATCAGCCGCCACTGAGAGACAGCGGGAGCCGCCCGTGAAAATCGCAGCGCAACCCGAGCTGTACGCCCCTTCGGCAGACAGTCCGCGCCTGCGGGGCACGGCGTGCAGCCGCTGCGGGCGAGTGTCGTTCCCGCCGCTGACGCTCGGCTGCGACGCATGCGGTGCGCCAGAGAGTTGCCTTGAGCCGGTTTCGCTAGCCACGACGGGCCGTGTCCACTCGATTGCCACGGTGCATCGCCATCGCGGCGAGCCCCCGGCACCCTTCACGGTGGCCGAGGTCCGGCTCGACGCCGGGCCGCTCGTCCGGGCCATGGTCGCGACGGGGGCGGCTCACGAGCTTCGGGTCGGCGATCAGGTCCGCGGTGTGTGGCAGACGGTTCGCGTCGACGACGACGGCAACGACATCGTCGAGCCGTCGTTCGCCGGGACCGCGCAATGAGCCGCCCGCTGTCCGGACTGCGGCCCGTGCATGTCGTGGGCGTGGGCCTGCATCCCTACCAGCGGCCGAGCGACACGGCCTACACGGCGCTCGGCGTCCACGCCGTGCGAAGCGCCTTGGCCGATGCCGGGATGCACTGGTCCGACGTCGAGTCGGCCTACACCGGCACCGCCGTCACCTCCATGGCGCTGTCGCGGCTCATGTACCGCCATCTGGGCTCCACCGGCATCCCGATGGTGCAGATCGAGAACGCCTCGGCATCGGGATCGAGTGCGTTCCGGCAGGCCTGCATCGAGGTCGCCGCCGGCATCTGCGACGTGGCGATCGCTGTGGGGGTCGACAAGCCGCTGCAGTTCTCCTCGCCCCATGCGGCCGCCGGAGCGAGGGATCTTCTCGGCAGCCGGGTCGCGCCGTTCACGCACTTCGCGCTGCTCGCCGAGCGCTACATGCACGAGCACGGAGCAGAACCGGGGCACTTCGCCGCTGTCGCGGTCAAGAACACGCGCAACGGCGCCCTCAACCCCAACGCGCAGCGCCGCGAGCCCCGAACGCTCGAGCAGATCATGGCGGCGCCGCAGATCAGCGGGGTGCTCACCCGCCCGCAGTGCACGCCGATCGGCGAGGGCGCAGCAGCAGCTGTCGTCGCCTCCGTCGACGCCATCGAACGTCTCGGCCTCGACCCCCGACGTTGCGTGCGCGTGCTCGCCTCGGCCGCGCGGTCCGAGACCGTCTGCGACGGCGAGAATTTCGATGCGGCGCTGACCCGAGACACCACGGCCCAAGCGCTGGCCGATGCGGCAGTCGAGCCCGCCGGGATCGACATCGTGGAGCTGCACGATGCCTTCACCGTCGAGGAGCTGCTGTACGTCGAGGCGATGGGCCTGAGCGAGCCCGGCAACGCCGTCGAGCACCTCATGAACGGCGAGTTCGACATCGGCGGACGAGTTGCCGTCAGCCCGTCGGGCGGGCTGCTCGCCATGGGGCATCCCATCGGACCGACCGGCATCGGCCAGATCTGCGAGATTGCCGCCCAGCTTCGCGGCGAGGCAGGCGCCCGGCAGCACCCTGACGCTCGCACCGGTCTGGCTCACATGGTGGGAGTGGGCGCCGTCTGCGTCGTCCACGTCCTGCAGCGCGACTGATCGCCGGCGTCCGGCTGCGCTGCTCGTGGGGCTCAGTCGTTGTCGGTGATGGTGCCCACAGCGACGCCGTCGCCGATGGGCGCGCCCCGCGCATCGGACAGCACGGCCTCGAACGTCTCGGTGCCTTCGGGTGCGCGGTCGTCCCAGATCCAGATGTAGGCCTGCTTTTCGGTCTGACCGGGGCTGAACGTCAGATCGTAGGTGCCCGCCATGTAATCGCTGCCCGCGGTCGCGGTCACCGGCCGCGTCGAGAAATGCACACGCACCGCCTGCGCAGCCGGCTCGGACAGCCGCACGGTGAACTCCATCACCGGCAGACTGCCGCCCTCGACCGCTGTCGCGTCGCCCACCGACAGCACCGGACCGCTCGGCGTCACCACCGGCGGCGTGACGACAGGCGGGTCGTCATTGTCGGACACGCCCGCCGACGCCGACCCTGCCGTGGCCGACACTGTGTAGCCGGTGCCGTCCTGCAGCGTCACCGTGACCGTGCCGTCAGCCTCGTCGGCCTGATCATCGGCCGTGGTCACCGTGTAGGTCGTGGCCACGCCCGACACGGTGACCGTCGCCGCGCCGACGGCGCCGAAACTGCCCGACTCCGACACACCGACCTTCACCGTGATCGGGCTCGACGGCGCCGGAGACGCCGTGATCGTGAAGCTCGCGGTGCCGCCCTCGGTGATCGCGCTGCCTGCGGTGATGCTCACTTCGGGGATCACCACCGGCGGCGGGTCGTCGTCGTCGGCCACGTCCACCGATGCCGACGCTGCGGTGGCGGACACTGTGTAGCCGGTGCCGTCCTGCAGCGTGACGGTGACGGTGCCGTCGGCCTCGTCGGCCTGATCGTCGGCGGTGGTGACCGTGTAGGTCGTGGTCGCGCCGGACACGGTGACCGTGGCTGCGCCGC
>CAZAFV010000011.1:0-62140 GCA_964484385.1 uncultured Acidimicrobiales bacterium | reverse complement strand
GATGTCGCCGCGGTCCGCGGTGCGCAGCGCGGTGAGGTATGTGCGCCGGAGCGCGTCAGTCTCCAGGTGGAGGCGGTCGCCCCAAGTGAATCGCGGGCGTCCGAGCGCTTGAGCGAGGTAGTCGGCACTGATGCGGCTGTGTCGGCCGTTGCCGTCGGGGAAGAGGTGGATGGTGACCAGCCGGTGGTGGAAGCGCACGGCGAGTTCGTCGGGTTCGAAGTGCCCGCGCGCAACCCATTCTGCGGCATCGCCTGTGAGCATCCGCAAGTCCGTGGCGATGTGGGTCGGGGCGACGCCGATGTTCGTGACGCGCTGCCGGTACTTGCCTGCCCATTCCCAAACGTCACCGAACATGGCCTTGTGCAGGTCACGCAGGTACATGTCGTCGAGGAGCTTGTCGGCGGAGGGCGCTCGGCGCCTGAGTGCTTTGGTGATGTTGCGCTGTTCGGCGTCGTTGAGGTCGTCGCGGGTAGCGACATGACTGAGCAGGAGACCGTGTCGGTCCTCTTCGGACAGCGGGGTATGTCCGCTGTCTTGGGGAAACTGCCAATCGCTCATCAGTTCTGTGCGTCGCTCCACAGTCCGCGTCGCTCGGCGAGCTCCGCGGCGAGTTCTTCGATCTGCTCGGCGAGGTCTGCGTCGGTGGGCTGTTGATCTTCGAGTCGGGAGTGCTGCGTGACGCGGCGCACATGCTCGGTCGCTCGTCGTCGTGCCTGATCGTGGACCATGTCGTCGAGGCTGGTGCGGGGGACGAGCGCGTAGACGAGCTTGCAGTCGAGTGCATGAGCCGCACGCATCAGCGTGTCGAGCTTGATGGTCATGTCCTGCTCGCCGCGTTCGATCGCCGGCACGCGCTGCTGACTGACCCCCATGCGGCGCGCCAAGTCGGCGCCGGACATGCCGAGGGCGTCGCGCAGCGCTCGGATCCAGCCCTTGTTCGGCCGCGCCAGATCAGGCACGCCCGCTAGGCGCGTGTCGAGACGGTTGCGGGCGACAGCTCGTTGACTCTTCATGATCTTCCTCACAGGCCCTTGCCAATAGCAAGTATTGACACAATGTAAATATAGTGAGAAACGAGTTTAATGACAATTTATATATTGTTATACTGATCCGTCTCACAACTTGTCCTTCGACTCGTGCAGCGACTGCGAGCACCACCGGGGTGTCGCTGACGACCGGGCTGTGCTCGATGCGTCAGCGAATGATGTCGCCGATTGCTTGGCGGCGGCGGACGTCGGGGGTTGCTGATATATCGGCAGTATGACGTTCTCACCTGCTGGGCACATCGGGGCGGTGCGGCGCTTGCTGTCTGCGACGAGCCGTGATGGCCGGCAGATGCGGGTGCTGGCTGTGTCGCGGACGTTCGATGTTGCGCCCGGCGAGTTGTGGGACGTGCTAACCACGCCGGATCGGATCCGAGTCTGGCTGGGTCCGACGAGCGGGGAGTTTCGGGTCGGGGGCAGGTTTGACATCGAGGACAATGCCAGCGGCGAGATCCTTGCCTGCGACAAACCACGACTGATCGAGGTGACCTGGGAATACGGGGGCGACATCAGCTGGGTCGATGCGACGCTGATCCCAATCGGGGACGGCACTGACCTCACCATCGCTCATACCGCTGAGGTACCGCCGGAATTCTGGGACCGGTACGGCGCGGGAGCGACAGGTATCGGCTGGGAAATGACGCTCCTCGGCATCGCCGAGCATCTGGCCGCACCCGACGCACCGCAGCTCGATCCAGCCGACCCCGACCTCGTGGGCCCGTTCAACGAGTTCATGGCCGCAAGCAGCGCTGCATGGGCCGACGTCGAGATCTCCGCTGACGGCGATCCGGACCAGGCGCATGCCGCCGCAGCGCGCACCCTCGCCTTCTACACCGGCGGCGACAGCTCCTAGACCGGGCCATCCCCGCCGGCGCTGCCACCCCCACACGCGACACGCATGCCGGTTCATAGGAGGCCGTGTGCGCACTGTGCGGGGGGCCGCCCGGCGCTCCGCTTGTGGAAGGTCAGTCGTCCAGCGGGATGATCCGGATGGCGCGCAGGTCGGCGGATCGGCTGACCACGGCGACCATCTCGGCGAACTCGTCTGAGTCCAGCCATGACGCAGCGGCGATTTCGTCGGGGAACTTGAGCACGAGCGGGAGCGTGCGGGGCCACTGCCCCACCACGGGTTCGGTCCGCCCGCCGCGGATCAGGATCTCCCCGCCATAGTCACGGGCTGTGTCAGACGCCGCCACCCACTGCGGCGCTTCTGCCTTGCAGGTGGCCGGGTCGGTGACGACGGGATCGAAGAGCAAGAAAACTGGTTTCATTTGGTTGGGTCCTTTCGCTAGGGAGTAGGTCAGGCTTCGCCGATCAGCGCGCGCCCCTTTGACACGCGCCCGCCCTCACGCCAGCCCGTGGGCATCGAGGAACTCGACTGTCATCGCCGTGGTCAGCTCGGGGTTCTCGAGCTGCAAGAAGTGCGTGTGATCCGGCACGAAGTCGTAGCCGACCGCGATCAGATCGCTCATGTCGACCGTCGGCAGGAACGAGAACTGCACGGCCGGGTCGGCGCCGATCACCTTGACGGGCATGGGCAGCGAGCCGAGCAGGCTCGGGATCTGCATCGTGAAGCCGAAGAGCCACCCGAACAGCTGCGCCTCGTGCGCCGGCGGGCACCGCAGCCTCCAGCCGTCGCTGCCTTCTGTCAGTGCGGCCTCGGCGAAGAGCTGCAGCACCGGTTCGGCCATCAGTCGGAACACCGGCGAGCGGGCCAGCCCTTGGGCGAGATGGCTGGGGTGCTCGAACGTGTCCCGCCGCCCCTCCGCTGTGCGCATGAATCGCTGCGCGACGCTTTCGAGGTCGGCGGGGCTGCCGTCGGTGGGCTGCACCGGCGGGTCGAACAGCACCAGGCCGGCGAAGTCGGGCTCCTCGGCCGCATGCAGCAGCGCCACGATGGCCGACAGCGAGTGGAACACTCCGATCGTGGGTTTGCTGCCGAACTCGGCCTGAACGGCGCTGAACACTGCGCGACTGTCGGCAACCAGCGTGGGCACGTTCAGCGTCTCGAGCGCCCCGGGGCTGCTGTGGCCGTGACTGCGCATGTCGTACACGACGATCTCGTAGCGATCCGCCAACTCTGACCAGAAAGGTGCATACATGTCCGCCGCCAGGCCGCAGCCGTGGCTCAGCAACAGCCGGTGGGTGCTGTCGAGGCTGCCGTGCTGGCGGACGCTCAGCCGCACGCCGTCGGGGGCCGCCGCCCAGGTCACCCCAAGCGGGCGAGGCACGACCCATGGTTTCACCGCGCGCGCCCGACTGCCGTGCCCGTAACGGTTTGGAATGGCTGCGGCATGAAGTCCTCGCCTGCTGGGCACATCGGCGTAGTCCGGCGCTCGCTGTCGGTGACGGGGCGCTGTTGCTCGGCTGTCCGCCGTCGAGTGTGGCTCATTGGTGTCTAATAGTAAACACTATAAAAAAGCGACATCGGTGTCTTGACTTGGGGTTCGGGGCTGCCTAGTGTCGGGCGCACATCGATCTCGGTCGGTCGAATGCGACAGCCGGAGACCGGCCCTGGCGGCCCAAGGAGCGGCTATGCCTAGAACCCGGCCCCGCAACCGAACGCGACCTGCAGCAAAGTGGCGATTGCTGGTGGTACTGCTCGCCATAGCCGGCCTGCTTGCGGCCGCTTGCGCCGACGACACAGAAGCCGACTCGACCGCCGACGCCGAGGCCCTCCAAGAGGCACAGGACGCCGCGGCAGCCGCCCAGGCCGAAGCCGAAGCGGCCGCTGCCAAGGCCGAAGCAGCCGAGGCAGCCCTGGCCGAGGCCGAGGCCGCGGAAGGCGTCGACCCCGAAGTCGTCGCCGACCTCGAGCAGCAGCTCGACGAGGCGCGCGAAG
Organism: uncultured Acidimicrobiales bacterium; assembly: GCA_964484385.1. Classification (GTDB taxonomy): domain Bacteria; phylum Actinomycetota; class Acidimicrobiia; order Acidimicrobiales; family Poriferisodalaceae; genus Poriferisodalis. The sequence goes on along the minus strand of CAZAFV010000011.1, from coordinate 58,255 downwards.
CCGCCGCAGCCGCCGAGGCAGAAGCCGAAGCGGCCGCCGCCGCAGCCGTCGAAGAGCGCAACTGCGTCGACGAGGTGGTCATCGGCACGGTCTGGCCGATGTCGGGAACCTTCAGCTTCGTCGGCAGCGCCGAGATCGCCGGCGCCAGCAAGGCCGTTGAGGACATCAACGCAGCCGGCGGCATCGAGTCGCTGTGCAACGCCACGCTGCGACTCGCCATCTACGACGCGGGCGGTTCCGCCGAAGAGGCAGCTACCGCCGTCGAGCGCCTGCTCGACGACGAGCCCGATGTGTCGGCGATCGCCGGATCATGGCTGTCGTCGTTCAGCCTGGCCGCCACCGAGGTGTCCGAACGAGCCGGCATCCCATTCGTCACCGAGAGCTTCGCCGACTCGGTCACCGATCGCGAGGGCTTCACCCACGTGTTCGGCTACTCGCCGCCGGCATCAGCCATCAAGGGCCTGATCCTCGACGCCATCCAGCCCGGTCTCGACCAGGCAGGCATCACCATGGAGACCGTGGCAGTGGTGGGCTCCACCTCGGCTGCAGCGGTGCCGCTGCAGCAGGCACTGCTGGCCGAGTTCGCCGATCGGGGCATCGAGGTTGCCGTCACCGACACGTGGGCGCCCGGCGGGCTCGACGATCCCTCCGGCGTGGCCACCAAGATCGCCAACGCCGACGTCGACGTCATCTTCAACATCGCATTCGCATTCAGCGATGTCAGCGGCCTGCAGAACGAGCTGATCGCCCGAGGCGTCACCGCACCGGTGATCCAGAACGGCGGCCAGGGCCTGCTGCCCGCATGGGCCGACCTGGGCCCAGAGGTGGCCGGGCTGTCGACCTTCGTCTATGCCAACCCGCTGGCAGGCAGCGATGCGTTCGACGAGCTGGCCGCAGCGATCGACCAGCCCTATGCCCGCCAGGACCACATCGGCGGCTACTTCGTGGTCCACCTCATCGCCGCCGTGCTGGAGCAGTCCGGTGACCCCGCGCCTGCCGCGGTCGCCAAGGCGTTCAACACCGTCAAGCTGACCGAGGGCGTCGCGGTGGATCTCATGCCGGCATCGGCCATCAGCTTCAGCGCCACCGGCCGCGTCGACCAGCACTTCGGCGTGCTGGCGCAATGGCAGGAAGTGGACGGGAGGCTCATCCCGTGCACCGTCTATCCGGAGGAGTTCGCGATCTGCGACCCGGTGTGGGAGTAGCGCCGAGCTCAACCCCGCCCACAGATGACTGAATTCCTGCAGTTCCTCGTACCGGGGATCCTCATCGGCGGCGTCTACGCGCTGCTGGCCTCGGGGCTCGGCCTGATCTTCGGCGTGATGCGCGTGGTCAACTTCGCCCAGGCCGACTTCATGATGCTGGCCATGTACCTCTCGTGGGCGCTGTTCGCGGGCGGCATCGGCATGGACCCGTTCCTGGCCATGCCCGGCATCTTCGCCGTGTTCTTGCTGCTGGGCATGGCGATCCACTGGCTGTTCATCCGCTTCGTGATCGGGCGGCACGAGAACCACGACGCCCAGGTCATCCTCACGCTCGGGCTCGGGCTGATCTTCCAGAACCTCATCCTCATCAGGTACTCCTCGGAGCCCCGCGTGGTCGCGCCGTCGTACGCCAACACGGGCGACTTCATCGGCGACATCTTCATCAGCCGGGCGCGCCTCTACGCCTTCCTGCTCTCGCTGCTGGTGGCAGCGCTGCTGTTCCTGTTCCTCAACCGCACCGGCACCGGCCGCGCCATCCGGGCCGCTTCGGAGAACTGGGAAGCCGCCACCTACATGGGCATCAACATCGACCGCACCAACCGCATCGCGTTCGGCGTGGGCGTGGCCCTCACCGCCGTCGGGGGAGCGGCCCTCGTGACGTTCCAGAGCATCACGCCATTCGTGGGTCTGCGATTCGTGGTGGTGATGTTTGCGGCGGTCGTGCTCGGCGGCCTCGGCAGCGTCAGCGGTGCCTTCGTGGGCGGAGTGCTCATCGGGATCATCCAGTCGGTGTCGCAGGTCTGGACGTCGGCGGCGGTGAAGAACGTCTGGGTGTTCGCGCTGTTCCTGCTCATCCTGTACGTGCGGCCGAACGGGCTGTTCGGCAAGGTCCAGCGGGCCATATGACGCGACGCCTCATCCCGTTCGTCGTGCTGGTGGCGGCCGTGGCGCTGCTCAACGGCTGGCTGTACCAGCGGTTCCACGTGCGGGTGCTCACCCTTGCGGTCGTGTGGGCCTTGGCCGGCGTGGCCTGGAATCTCATGGCCAAGGCCGGGCAGATCTCGCTCGGCCACAGCGCATTCGTCGGCATCGGCGCGTACGGATTTACCTTGCTGCTGCGCGAAGGCGGGATGTCGCCGTGGACCGGCATGGCCATCGGGATGGGTGCTGCCGCAGTGGTGGCCTTCGTCATCGGTCTGCCAACGTTCCGGCTGAAGGGCTTCTATTTCACGCTCGCGACGATCTCGTTCCCGCTCATCCTGGAACTGCTCGTCTCCCACTACGGCGAGCCCGAGCTCACGGTGCCGTTCCACCCGGAGAACCAGTGGAAGTTCATGGAGTTCTCAAGCGCGCACACCTACGTGTGGGTCGGCCTGGGGATGCTGGTGGTCGCGCTGCTGATCAGCGAGCTGATCGATGTGACTTCATTCGGATACGCACTGCGAGCCATCCGCGACAACGAGGTGCTGGCACGTGCGGTCGGCATCCGGACGGTGGCGTGGAAGTCGGCCGCGTTCATGATCTCGGCGGCGTTGTCGGCGGCCATGGCCGTGCTGTGGGTGAAGGCGGTGCTGCGGGTGACGGTTGCCGAGGAGGTCTTCGGCATCACCGTCGTCATCGTGATGCTGTCGGTGGCGTTCGTGGGCGGGGTGGGGCTGACGTGGGGACCGGTCGTGGGTGCGGCGTTCCTCATCCCGCTGGCGATGTTTCTCGACGACTCGATCGGCGAGGCCGTGCCCGGCGCGCAGGAGCTCGTCTATGCCGCCGCGCTCGTGCTGGTGGCGCTGCTGATACCGCGCGGCATCTTGCCTGCTGCGGGACGGGGCTGCCGCTGGCTCGCTACGAGGCTCTCCCCGACGCCGGGGTCGCCGGTACGGCAGTTGCTGCAGCGCGTCGTGGCGCCCCCGCCACGGCCCTCGCCGCTGCTGAGCGTGCCGCGCCGGCCCCGGCGACCGGTGGTGCTGCCGCAAGCGGGCGAGGCGCCGGTGCTCGAGGTGGAATGCGTGGCCAAGAGCTTCGGCGCTAACCGTGTCCTGTCCGACGTGTCGTTCACGGTTGCCGCCGGCACGCGGGTCGGCATCATCGGCCCGAACGGTGCCGGCAAAACGACCCTGTTCAACATCATGACCGCCCACCTGCGCGCCGATGCCGGCCGGATCCGCTTCAAGAGCATCCCGATCGACCGGATCCGCGCCCCGCGGCGCTACGAGCTCGGCATCTCGCGCACGTTCCAGGTGCCGCAGGGCTTCGGGTTGATGTCGCCGCTCGACAACGTGGTGGTCGCCGCGATCGGCGCCTCGGTGCGGCACCCGGTGGATGCCTCGATGGCGATGCTCGAACGGGTCGGCCTCACCAGCAAGGCGCTGGGTTCGCTCAGCGCTCTCACCGTCGCCGAGACCAAGAGCCTCGAGCTGGCCCGCGCCATGGTGAGCGAGCCCGATCTGCTGCTGCTCGACGAGCCGCTCGCAGGTCTCAACGAGGCAGAGCGCGACAGGTTCTTCGGGATTGTCGACGACCTCGTTGCGCCGCATACGGCGATCGTGGTGATCGAGCACTCGGTGAGGTCGTTGGTGCGCTACGCCGAATCGGTGGTGGCGCTCGACGAAGGCCACATCATTGCCCACGGCTCGCCCGACGACGTCGTATCCGACCCCCGTGTGATCGAGGCCTACCTCGGCTCGAAATGGATGGACCGTGCTCGAGATCAGTGACCTGTCCGCCGGCTACGACGGCATCCCCGCGCTGAGATCGGTCGATTTCCGCGTCGGATCCCGCGAGCATGTGGCCATCCTGGGTCCCAACGGCGCCGGCAAGACCACCTTGCTGAAAGCCATCAGCGGCACCGTCGTGCCCGACTCCGGGTCGATCCGCTTCGATGATCGGGACCTGCTCGCCCAAGCCCCGCACAAACGAGTCGAGGCCGGCATCGTGCATGTGCCACAGGGGCGGATGATCTTCGCGTCGATGACTGTGGCCGACAATCTCCGGCTCGGCAGCCACCGCGCGGCTGCGCAAAACCGGCACGACGAGCGACGCGAGCTCGTGTTCGAGATCTTCCCGGCGCTGGCCGACATGCTCGGCCGCGACGGCGGCGCGCTCTCGGGCGGCCAGCAGCAGATGCTGGCGGTGGCGCGCGGGGTGATGGCCTGCCCCCGGCTGCTCATGCTCGACGAGCCGTCCATGGGGCTGGCGCCGCGCGCCGCGGACGACATCTTCGAGGGCGTCACGCGCCTGATGCAGAGCGAGACCACAGCAATGGTGGTGGTGGAGCAGCGGGCCCACCAGGCGCTCGAGGTCTGCGACCGGGCCTATGTGCTCGAGTCTGGCGAGGTGTCGCTGGAGGCCACCAGCCGGGAACTCCTGGCCGACGAACGGCTGGCGGCCGCCTACCTGGGCTCAGAGCTCTGAGATGTTCGCCCCACGTACGCCCGCCTGCGGCACCCACGACGGCACCGCCGCCAGGGCTGCCTCAGGCCTCGTCGGGCTCTCCGTAGAAGCTCCGGTGCCAGGCCCTCGTCACGATGCGCGCCACGGTCTCCACGTCGACCGTGGTGGTGTTGAGCGCATCGTGGGCGAACGTGGTGTACGCGGTCTGCTCGACCAGCGACGCCATGGCCCGGGCCACCGTGGCCGGGTCGAGCCCGTCGAGCCGGACACGGTCGTCGTTCTCGATCGCGTGCACGAATCGGGCGACGTGACGCTCGCGCATGGTCCACCAGATCGTGGTGAAGCGCTGCTCCACGGTGGTCGCCGCGATGAACGCACGCATCACGCCGCTGTTGTCGTGGTAGTGCTGCAGGTAGCCGAGGTTGGCCTCGAACAGCGCGGCCTCGGGGTCGTCGCTGATCGGCGTCGACGATCTGCTCCGCCGGAAGAGCTCCTCGTGGATGTCGCGGATCACGCTGCTGAACAGGTCTTCCTTGTTCTCGAAGTACCTGTAGAGGCCGCCGAGCGAGAGACCGGCTTCTGCTGCGACATCGCTCATGCGGGCGTCGACGTAACCGTCCTTGGTGAAGACCGTCGATGCTGCATCGAGGATCGATTGCCGTGTCCGGCGACCCTTCGGAGTGGTGGGTTCAATCGCCATGGTCGCTTCAGCGGCCCGAAGGCCTGCGTACGGTCTGAGGCACGTGACTGATCCCCGTGTCAGCGATTCGTGTGCGGTTCGTCTCGGGTCAGGAGGCCCGCGGCGGGCCAGCCTATCCGCACGGCTGGCGCACCCTAAAAGTAAAAGCGAAGTCGCTCTAGTGAACGCTCGACGAGCCTGCAATACTCCCGAGGACGGACCCCGCGGCGAATGGAGGAGCGCCGTGAGCGACAATCGGGCGCAGCGCTACCGCCTCGCCGGATGGTGGACGGGTGTCCGGCTGATCGACCGGTTCGAGACCCATGTCCGCGAGGGCCCCGACCGACTCGCTCTGGTGAGTGGTGGCACTGCCATGACACGGGCCGAGCTGTGGCACGCAGCCGGCGAGGCTGCCGAGCAGGTTCGCTCGCTCGCCGGCACCACCAGGCGGCCGGTCGTGATTCACCTGCCCAACTGCGCCGACTGGATGGTGATGTTTCTGGCGGTGCTCAGGGCGGGCCATGTGCCGGCCACGACTCCCGTCACCACGCCCGAGGCCCATCTGCGCCACATTTTCGAGCTCACCGGGCCGGCCTTGGTGGTCTGCGAGGGCCAGAACCGAGGCAGCAGCTCCGCAGACGCCGTCCGGCGAGCCGCCGCTGCGATGGACGGCGAGCCCATCGCCGTGGCCGCGGCAGAGGGCAGTCGGCTCACGCCGGACGGCCCGGCGACGCCCCCGACCGCAACCGCCGAGGTGCCCGGGGCCACCGCACACCTGATGTTCACCTCGAGCACCACCGGGCCTCCCAAGGCAGTGAGCCACAGCGAGGATTCGCTGGCCGCGCTCAACATGCAGTTCGCCGAGCGCTTCGATCTCGACCAGGGCACGCCGGTGTTCATGCCGTCCCCGCTCGGCCACAGCGTGGGTGCCATTCACGGCTGCCGCCTGTCGCTGTTCGTAGGTGCGCCGCTCATTCTCCAAGACGAATGGGACGCCAGGGCGGCCCTGGAGCTGGTGGCGCGCCACCGGGCCGAGTTCACGGCGGCGGCAACACCGTTCCTGCTGGATCTGGCCAACGCCCGCTGGGACGGCAGCGAGCCCAAGCTGGCGTCTATGCGGAGCTTCCTCTGCGGCGGCGCCCAGGTGCCGCCCGCCCTCATCCGGCGCTGCCGCGCCGAGCTGCCCAACACGTTCGTCACTCCGCTGTGGGGCATGACCGAAGGCGGTCTCACCACCTGTGTGAGCACGTCCACCGCGTCACAGCTCGAGTCCACGGTGGGGCTGGGACTGCCCGGGCTGGAACTGCGCATCCTCGACGCCGAGGCCGCGCTGGGCGATGCGGGCAGCGGCGAGCTGGCTATGCGCGGACCGGGCGTGTTCAACGGCTACTACGGCCAGCCCGAGCTGTATGCCGCGGAGATCGTCGGCGACGGCTTTTTCCGGACCGGCGATCTCGCCCGCATCGACGCCGACGGCTACGTGTCGATCACCGGACGGCTCAAGGACCTGATCATCCGCGGCGCTGTCAACATCTCGCCCGTGGAGACCGAGAATGCCATCGCCGCCCATCCCGACGTGGTCGGCGTGGCCGTGATCGGATGGCCCGACGAACGACTCGGCGAGCGCATCTGCGCTGCCGTCCACGCCCGCACACCGCTCGGCCTCGACGAACTGCTCGCCTTCTGCGCAGAACAGGGGCTGCCGCGTCGCTACTGGCCCGAGCGGCTGGTGCAGGTCGACGGCTTCCCGCGCACAGCGGCGGGCAAGATCCGCAAGCAGCAGCTCCGCGATGAGCTCGTGGCCGCCGCCGGCACCGCCGAAACGACGCTCGGCAGCAGCGCCGGCCCAAGCCGGGACACGAACCGATGAGCTCCGTCGAGCTGGGCGACATCGAGGTCAACTACTCCCGGCACGGCTCGGGGCCGCCCGTAGTGCTGCTGCACGGGCTGGCCGAGGACCATCGGTCGTGGGACGGCGTCGCCGACCATCTCCGCGAGTTCACCGTCTACGCGCTTGATCTCCGCGGCCACGGCCAGACGACAGCCGGCGAGGGCACCGGCACGCTGACGCAGCTCAGCGGCGATCTCGACGCGTTCCTGCGCAACGTGACCGGCCCGGCTGCCGTGGTGGGCTACTCGCTGGGCGGCACCATCGGGCTACGGGCAGCGACCGAGCCGGGCACGCTGATCGGCCACCTGATCGCGATTGCCACCTCGTCGGTGGTGGGCTCGGCAGCGGCCGAGTTCTTTGCAGGACGCATCGCCCAGCTCGAAGCCGGCGACGCGAGCGGTTTCGCCGCCGGCCTGCGCGACGACACGGCCGCCCAGATCGTCACCCCGGCCGACATCGACGCAGTGACCGCGAGGCGGCTCGATGCCGTCGGCGACGGCAGCGGCTACATCAACGCGGCCCGCGCGATGATCGGCATCCGGTCCGAGCCGCTCAACCCGCTGCTGGAGTACATCGAGGTGCCCGTGGACATCATCGGGGCATCAGACGACGTCTTCTGCCCCCGCCGGGCATCGGACATCATCGTCGAGGGTGTCAGCGGCAGTCGGTACCACGAGATAGCCGGCGCCGGCCATCTGATCTCGGTGGACCAGCCCGATGCCTACGGCACGCTGATCGCCGGGCTCCTGCGTGAAAGGCAATCGGCATGAAGCGCCGCTACGGCATCTCGATGGGTGTGAGCCCGCGCGAGCCGTTGAGCCGTGCGGGCGAACTGGCCCGCGCTGTCGACGAGCGAGGCTTCGAGGCGCTGTGGTTCATCGACTTCCAGCTCGGGATGAAGGACGTGTACGCCGCCATGAACCTGGCTGCGCTCAGCACCGACCGGGTGCTCATCGGGGCGGGCGTCACCAATCTGGTCACCCGTCACCCCACTGTCACCGCCAACGCCACCGCAGCCCTCGACGAGCTGTCCGGCGGCCGTGCCGTGCTGGGTCTCGGCGCGGGCTGGTCAGCCGTGCTCGGTGCCGGGGGCGCGCCGTCCAAGCTGGCCGAACTGCGCTCGGGAATCGACGAGTTCCGGCAGCTCTTCAGCGGCGAGCCATGCGATCTCTACGGCAGCCAGGTGCGCCTGGCCACCGCGACGCGCCAGATCCCCATCTACCTGGCCGTGTCGCAGCCCGCCATGCTGCAGCTCGCCGCACAGACGTGCGACGGCATCGTGCTCATGGGCGCCGCCGATCCCGAATTCTGTGCGTGGCAGCTCGAGTTCATCCACCAGGGGCTGGCCGCAGCCGGCCGCGACCGATCAGAGCTCACCGTCGACCTGTTCGTCACCATGTCGATGGATGACGACCGCCAAGCCGCCAGCGACGACGTGAGGGCCTGGGCCGTCAGCCAGGCTGCCACCTTCCACCCGTGGAAGCGCATGCCGCCTGCGTGGGAGCGATTCCGCCCCGAGTTCGAGCGCGCCGCAGACGCCTACGGCCTGGTCGACCACCTGTCGCTGCAGGCGGAGCACAAGCACTTCGTGTCTGACGATTTCGTCACGTCGGTGGCGCTGGCGGGCAGCCGCGACACCTGCGTCGAACGGATCCGTGAGCTCTGGCAGCTCGACATCGACCGGATCACGTTCGCACTGCTGTCGGGCGGCCGCGAGCAACGCCTCGCGCAACTGGCCGACGAACTCATCGCCAACGTCGAAGCAGGGGGAGAACGCTGATGACAACGGAGACGCAAGTGGCGCTGGTGACCGCAGCTGCCGGCGCCGGCATCGGGGCTGCAGCGGCGAGGCGGCTCGCCCAAGACGGCTTCGACGTGGTGGTCACCGATGCCCACGAGCGCCGCTGCCACGAGTTCGCCGAGACGCTCGCCGGCGAAGTGGGGCGGCCGGTGAGCGCGTACCACCTCGATGTCACCGACCACGCCCAGGTGCAGCGCGTCATCGCGGAGGCCGCGGCCGCCAAGGGCAGGCTCGATGTGCTGGTCAACAACGCAGGCTGGTCGAAGATCGAGCCGGTGGCCGAGATGTCGGTGGAGACCTGGCAGCGCTGCCTCGACGTCGACCTGACCGGCACGTTCGTGTGCATGCGCTCTGCGCTCCCGCACATGATCACTGCAGGCAGCGGTTCGATCATCAACATCTCGTCGATCGCGGCCTGGGAGATGTCGGCCGAGCACGGCGCGGCGTATTCCGCTGCCAAGGCCGGCGTGCTCGCGCTCACCCGCGTCGCCGCCGCCGAGAACGGCACCCACGGCATTCGTGTCAATGCGATCGCTCCAGGCCTGATCTACAACGACTTCCTGCGCAGGATCTACCCCGAAGAGTTCTTCGAGAGCTACCTGGCCGAGAAGGCGTTCCTGGGTCGCATCGGCCAGCCCGACGATGTTGCCGCCATGGTGTCGCTGCTGGCGTCGGACGAGTCGAGCTACATCACCGGCGAGGTGTTCACGGTTTCGGGCGGCGTGTCGGCTCGTGGATGAGGGACCCCTGTGGTGGCCGGTGCGCCAGCTCATCGAGGCGTACCGCAGCGGCTCGCTGTCGCCGGTCGAGGTCTGTGAACAGGCTTCCGAGCGCATCGCCCGCCTCAACCCGTTGCTGCATGCGTTCGTGCTCACCACGGGGGAACTGGCCCGCAGCCAGGCGGTCGCCGCGGAGGCGGCGTATCGCAGCGGCACTGCCGGCCCGCTCGCCGGCGTGCCGGTCTCGATCAAGGACGCCTTCCATATCGAGGGTCACGTCACCACGCTCGGTTCGCTGGCGCACGCTGACGACGTGAGGCCGCACGACTCGGGCGCGGTTCGCCGGCTGCGCCGTGCCGGGGCGATGTTCGTCGGCAAGACCAACGTGCCGGAGTTCTGCCAATCAGCCACCACCGACAACCTGCTGGGCCCCGACACGGCCAATCCCTTCGACCCTCGTCGCACCGCTGGCGGCTCCAGCGGCGGCGCCGCATCCTCGGTTGCGGCGGGCATGTGCACCCTCGGCCTCGGCTCGGACGGCGGCGGATCGATCCGCATTCCTGCGTCGTTCTGCGGCCTCGTGGGATTCAAGCCCACCTACGGCACTGTCCCCGATGAGGGAGGGTTCCGTGCGTTCAGCCCGTTCATCTCTGCCGGCCCGCTGGCGCGGTGCATCGCCGATGCCCGCCGCATGCATGAGGTGCTCACCGACGGCGGCAGCGGCGCCCCCGACGCCCTCGGCGACGCGGCACCCCGCCGCGTCGCCTGGTGCGCCAAGCCCGAGGGGCGCCCGATCGATGCCGGCGTCGCCGACGTGGCCGCGGCCGCGGTGAACGCGCTTGCGTCATGCGGGCACGAGGTGCATCCGGTGGATCTCGATCTCGGCGGCTGGGAGGAGATCTTCGGCCCGCTCGTGCTGGCCGACGAGGGCGAGCGCCGCGGGCATTTGCTGGGCGGCCCCCACGAGCTGACCTGGTATTGCCGCCGGTCGCTCGAGGCAGCGGCGCGGCTCGATCCCGCTGTTGTCGCGGCGGCCCGCACTGCTTTGGGGGAGTACCGCGAGCGCATGGACCGCTGGTTCGGTGACTACGACGTCATCGCGACCCCCGCCACGGCAACCACCGCGTTCGAGCTGGGATGCCGGCCGTCGGCCATCGTCGGCGAACCCGTGTCGAAGCTGTGGGGAGCCTTCCCGTTCGCCGTGCCGTTCAACGTCTCGGGGCATCCCGCGGTGGTGCTGCCCGCCGGGTTCGTCGAGGGGCTGCCGGCAGCGATCCAGCTCGTCGGCCGTCACGGAAGCGACGGCGACCTGCTGGCCGTCGCCGAACAGCTCGAAGCGGCGCTCGATGTGCGCCCCTTCACTCGCTTGCCTGCCGGCGTCAGCGTCTAGCCGGAACCGGACGTCAGCAGGTCGGCGACGTGGTTGGCGGTGCTCTCGCCGGTGGAGAGGGCGCCGTTGACCGACGGGATGCCCATGTAGTCGCCTGCCAGGAACAGGTTGTCGATGCTGCCCGCGAGCTGCCCGGGCACGTCGGCCAGTGCGGCGAGCATCCCGGGCTGCCCCATGCACAGTGCCTCTTCCCAGCGGTACACACGGAAGAACACGCCCTCGTCGTCGCCCGGCAGGGCGGAGCCCGGCGGCGCATTGCGGCGAGCGGCGGCGAGCAGCTCGCGCTTGATCGTCTCGTCGTCGAGCGGGATCAGCTGCCTAGCGCGGTCGCGGCCGATGAGCAGGTCGAGAATGCTCTTGCCCGGCGGCGCGCAGGCGGGCAGGAATTTGGACCGGTCCATCAGGAGCGGTGCGTCGTCGTCTTCGGGGTAGAGCGCGCCATGCCAGCCCTCAGGCAGCGGCGAGCCGTCGACGCCGATCACCACCCGGCAGCCGGTGGAGTAGTTGATGGTGCTGAGCGCCCGCTGCACCACCTCTGGCAGCTCCGGCACCAGATCGGCAACCTTCGTGCCCGGCACGGCGCAGATGACCGCGTCGGCATCGATCGTCTCGCCATTGGCGATCACGCCGGTCGCCTTCCCGTCGGCGACCACGATCCTGCTGACGGGCGTGTCGACCCGGATGGCCTCGGCGCACTTCGCGGCCAGCGCTGCACTCAGCGAGCCGATGCCCCGCTCGGGCATCGACACCGCACCCCCGCTCAGCATCGTCTCGCCGATGTAGGCCCGCATCAGCGCCTGGCCGGCCGGCATCGGGTCGCCCAGCACCATCTTGAGCGGCCCGCTGAGCGTCACCTGCAGCTTGTGGGGCACACCGAGCCGCTGCAGGTAGTCGCCGAACGATTCGTCGTCGTCGATCTCGGCAAGCGGGCTGTCGCCGGCGAAGCTCATGTAGTCCGATTGGCGGTGGATCTGGCGCATCACCTTGGTGCCCGACCGGAATCCGGCGGGCGACAAGAAGCCCAGGGCGATAGCCGCAGGCAGCTGCCGCACGAAGCTGCCCAGCGACCCCTCGGGTGAAGTGGTCACCCACCGCCCGCCACGCAGGTGGCCGAACTTCATCTGCGAGCGCACCAGCGGCAGCCCCAGCTCCTCGCAGATGCGGAAGGCGGTGTCGTAGGTGGCGGTGAAGACGAACGCCCCCATGTCCACCGAGAAACCGTCGATCTGCTCGCCCTTGCCGCGCCCGCCCGCACGCTCGGAACCCTCGAGCAGCAGGGGAGTGATGCCCCGCTTCATCAGCGTGTAGGCAGCGCTGAGCCCAGCGAAACCCCCGCCGACGATGACAACCCGCTCGGTGCTCATGCGAAGGGCTCCCTTCTCGCGGCCGCAGGCGCTCGCAGCAATTGAACGTTATGGCTGTGGCGGCCCGCAGGGCAGGCGGATGGTGACGGTGACGCCGCGCTCGAGGCCCTCGCTTGCCACGTCGATGGTGCCGCCGTGCGCCTCGACTATGGCGCGCGAGATGGCCAGGCCCAGGCCGGTGCCGGCGGTTCCGGCTTCTCGCGAGCTGTCGGCTCGGTAGAAGCGCTCGAATACCTGCGGCAGGTCGTCGGCACCGATGCCGATGCCGTCGTCGATGACGGAGATGGCCAGCATGTCGCTGCGTGCGCCGGCGTCCAGCCCCTGCCGCGAGTCCCGGTCCGCGCTGCCGGTCTCACACGCTGCGGCGATCACGATGCTCCCGCCTGTGGGGGTGCTGTTCATGGCGTTGCGCAGCACGTTTCCCAGGGTTTGGCTCATCCGCATGCGGTCGACCTGCACTTCGGGCAGGTCGTCGGCCAGGTCCAGCGACAGCGAGACCTGTTCGGCCTCGGCCTGGGGCAGCCAGCGGCCGAGCTCGGCTTCCAGCAGTTCGCTGGCGTCGGTCGCCTCCAGCGCGAGGCTGAGCTCGCCGAGTTCGGTCTCGGCGAGCGAGTTGAGGTCGGTGACCAACCCCCGCAGCCGGGTCACCTCGTCGATGATGTGCCCGCTCACCCGCTCGGGCGTCTGCAGCCCGTCGCGCAGCCCCGCGGCTTCGAGCTGGATGACGCTGAGCGGCGTGTTCAGCTCATGGGAGACGTCGTCGATCAGGCGTCGCCGCAGCTCGCGCTGCGCATCCAGGTCCGACGACATCTGGTTGAACGCTGAGGTCATCTGGCCCAGCTCGTCCGACGAGGTCACCGGGAGCTGTGACGTGCTGCCCCGTGCGATGCCTTCGGCGGCTCGGGTGAGCGCCGTGACCGGTGCGGTGATCCGCTTGGTCAGCCAGGCGGCGATCAGCATGGCGACCGCCGCGGTCACCAGCGCGCCGACCAGCGTGATGTACAGCAGCGCGCTGAGGAATCCGTGCGACTCGCTGGAGAGCAGTTCGTGGTTGGTGTCGACGCGCACGTGGCCGACGGTCTCGCCGGTGGCCAGATCGATGACCGTGCCGGGATGGCCGCCCAAGCCGTCACCGTCGCTTCCGGGCGACAGCTCGGCGGCGTTGTCAAGGATGACGCGGCCGTCGACGTCGGTGATGACCACCCGCACGAACTCGACGTGGGCGCCTTCGGTGCCGCCGCCCTCATGGCCGCCTTCGCCCCCCACCTCGCGTGACTCGCCGGGCGAGCGGTCGAGACCGAAGCCGGCGTCGCCCAGCTCGCCCTCCGCGGTGGCCCACCCGCCTGCGTCGGTGTACGCGCGCGACAGGCCCTGGGCCAGCCGGTGCGCCTCGCGCTCGCCGATCTGGCCGACGAACAGGTCCAGGCGAGACTGGGTGGCGTAGTAGGCCACGCCCACGCTGGTCAGCACGGCCAGCACCACCACCGCGGTGGTGGCCGCCAGGATGCGCCAGCGAAGCGACATCACTCCTCCACGGCCACGAAGCGGTAGCCCGCGCCGTACACGGTCTGGATGGGCTGGCTGCCGTCGCACTCGATGCGCTTGCGCAGCCGTGCGATCTGGGTGTCGATGGCGCGGTCGAAGCCGTCGAACTCGTCGAATGACAGCTCGATGAGCTGGTCGCGGCTGAGCACCTGGCCGGCGTGGCGCATGAAGGTCGCGAGCAGGGCGAACTGGGCCTGGGTGAGCGTGACGGCTTCCCCGCTTACGGTGACGGTGCCGGCGGTCTCGTCGAGCGAGATGTTGCCCTGGGTGAACACCTCCTGCACGGTGCCGTGCACCCGCCGCAGCACCGCTTGTGCCCGGGCCACCACTTCGTCGGGCTCGAACGGCTTGACGATGTAGTCGTCGGCGCCGCTTTCCAGCCCCCGGATGCGGTCCGCGGGGGCCTCCCGGGCGGTCAGCATGATGATCGGCACGTCCGACTCCCGCCGCAGGGTCTGGCACAGCGTGACGCCGTCGAGGTAGGGGAGGGTCAGGTCCAAGATGACCAGGTCTGGCTTGGTCTTGCGGGCCGAGTCGAGGCCTGCCCGGCCGTCCCGGGCGATCTCGGCGGTGAAGCCGGCCCGTTCGAGGTAGGTCTGAACCCACTCGGCGATCCGGCGGTCGTCCTCCACGATGAGCACTCGGCCGCTCATGACACCATCTTTCTTCACGCAGGGATGATGTGGTGCTGCGGAGGCCGCTAGCCGACGCTGCCCTCGCCGCCGCCGTGCTCGCCGCCGGAGCCGTGTTCACCGCCCGATTCGTGCCCCTCGCCGCCCGAGCCGTGCTCTTCGTTGCCGATCTCGGCGTGGGTCGTCCAGCTCGTGAAGGGGGCGGTGGTGGAGGGAAGCCGGATCTGCAGCTCCTGGCCCGGTGCCAGGTCGGTGGGCGTGGTGGGGCCCAGCTCGGTGCCGTTGGAAAGATGAATCTCCATCCTGGCCCTCGTGAGGACACGATTGGTGGTGTTCTCGACGGTGCCCGTGAAGGCGTTGTCAGCAGAGTCGTAGCTCAGGATCAGCCGAGCGCCGTAGCGGGTCTCGTCGTAGGTGTCCTCCGGCGCCAGCGCCGCTGCTGTGCTGCCTTCGCGGCCCTCGCCGCCGTGCTCGCCCTGCTCTCGCTCGGCGTGCTGCTCTCCCGATTCCTGATCTTCGTCCGAGGCGCAGCCAGCAAGCGCCGCCCCGGCGAGCAACAGCGCCGCTGCCACTCCCGCAATCGCCTTCTTCGTCCGCCGCCGCAGCCACCTCATCGCTGTCTCCCTTCGTGAGGTGTTATTGGCTGCGCAACGTAAGAACGAGTTGTGTCACAAATGTGTCAGTGCTGCCCCGAATCCGAAGTGCGCGCCCCTGCCCGTGCCGTGACCGTCAGCGGTTCAGGGCTCGGGCAGCAGCCGCCGGAACGGCAGCCGTCGGTCTAGGTGTCGCTGGGAGCGGCCAAGCGGTAGCCAATCCCGTGCTCGGTGAAGATGTACGCCGGCCTCGCGGCGTTGTCGCCGAGTTTCGCCCGCAGTCTCCGAACGGCTGCTCGTATGCGGTCGGAGTGGCGCGAGTCCGAGTGGCCCCACACCTTCTGCAGGAGGACTTCGGTGGTCACCACCCCTCCAGCGTTGGCGGCGAGCACTCGCAGCACATCGAACTCGGTGGCGGTGAGGGTGATCGCCTGGCCGGCCAAGCCCACCTGGCGCCGCGCGAAGTCGACGCTGAGGTCGCCTCGCCGGTAGGTCTGGGGTTGCGTACGCCCGCGGAGCGCGGCTTGGACCCGCGCGACGAGTTCGATGGCTGAGAACGGCTTGACGATGTAGTCGGCAGCTCCGTTGTGGAGTGCCCGTGCAATCGTTTCGTCTCTGCCGTAACCGGAGACGAAGATGATCGGGATGCCGGCGAGCTCGGGCGTGTCGTTCATCAGTTCGATGCCGTCGGCGTCGGGGAGCATGAGGTCGAGCAGAACAAGGTCGGGCTTCCCGGCTCGGACGAGCTGGGCGAGCTTGTGCGAATCCCCTGCCGTCAGCGGTGCGTACCCGACCGCCGAGAGAGCGTCTCGCATCATGTACAGGGCGTGAGGGTCATCATCGATGATCAGGATCGATGCCTCAGCCTCTGGCGGTTCGGTGGTGCGCGGCTCGGCGGTCGCGGCAACCGATTCGCTGGAAACGGCCGGAATCGTGAACGTGAAGCGCGCGCCATGACCTGGTCCGTCGCTGTGGGCTTCGATCCGGCCCCCGTGGGCTTCCACCAGGCCCTTGCAAATGGCCAAGCCCAAACCGGTCCCTTCTGCAAGGCGGGAGCGTCGCTCGAACAGGTTCGACAGCCGCTCCGGCGCGATTCCCTCGCCCGTGTCCGAAACCGAGATCGCGATGAAGCCGTTCTCGTGGACCGCTTCGATCCCGATCGGGGAAGACGCCGAACTGTGCCGGGCGGAGTTCGACAGCAGGTTGTTCAGCACCTGCGTGATGCGCTCGGGGTCGGCCAAGGCTGGCGGCAGCGTCGGCGGGAGATCGATGATGACGGGGTTGCTTCCGCCCCCGCTCAGGAAATTGTTGCGAGCCGCATCGACCAGCTCGACCACGCTTGAGGGCTGGGGAGCGACGGTGAGCGTGCCCGCATCGATGCTCCCTGCGTCCAGCAGGTTGGTGATGAGGCTGCGCATGTGGTCGGCCTGCCCGTCGATGATGCGGAAGAACTGGAGCAGTTCGGCTTGAGGCGGCGCCGGTGTCGCGCCGAGCGCAGTCGATGCGGAGCCCTTGATCGACGTCAGCGGTGCGCGCAGCTCGTGGCTCACCATCTCGAGGAACTCCGCCCGCTGTCGTTCCAGTGCTTCGAGGTCTGCGCGGGCTCGCTCGACAGCGGTGTGCGTTCGCGCGTTCGCGATCGCGGTCGCCGCCTGGGACGCGAAGAGCACGAGTATCTCCTCGTCATCGCTGGTGAACTCCCGCCCGTCTCGCTTGTCGCCCAAGAAGAAGATGCCGAGGTATTCGCCTTGGTACAGCATCGGCATGCCTTGCAGCGTCGTGGAACCGCCAGGAATCGCGGAGAGGCCGAGCGATCGCAGGTACTCGGGCACGTCCGCAATCCGCAGTGGAGCAGAGAGGTGCCGCAGGTGGTCGAAGAACTGCGGGCCGTCCGGCCAGTCCAACATCTGCCGGCGCCTCTTGGCCGAGAATCCGCCAGTGACCAGGTCTTGGACCGTTCCCTGCTCATCGACCGTTGTCATGACACCCAGTCGAGCCCCCGTGAGCGAGCGGGCGCTTGCTTCCACTTCCTCGAGCACCGTGGCGACCTCGAGGCTCCGATTGATGCGCAGGATCGCCGCACTCAGGCGGGATATGCGGCTGCCGGATCCGCACTCGCCAGATCGCGCTACGTCATCGCCGGCCAATTTCGCATCCCTGACGCAGTATCGGGCTCATCAAGACCTCTGTAGTTGTAGCTACAAGCTTCTCACAATTTGATGTTCAGCGATGTTCACATAATGGGCACAATAGAGCGCAGCTCTCTCACAAACTGTGCTCGAGTCCATCAGGCGAGCTGCTGACCGCATCGCGCCCGTGTACATCGCACAAGCAACAGCGCGGCGAACATCGCGCCGCCGACCGCGGCTGGCCGCGCGGCAAATATAGGGCATATACAGGATCTTTCAAAGAAAGGTTGCAGTCTCGTCGCCCAGATCAGAAGAGAAAATCACATATTGATCACATAATTTGCAAATATGACCACAATCCATTCACAAGTAATCGACCCTGCCGAATTTCTGTCGTTGTTTGAAGCAATCGCGTGGCCGATTTGTCCTGATGGCGAGACATTGTGCGTCCCTTGTTGTTTTAGTCTGGTTCCATATCGTGCTACTTTCAGGAAAGTCCCGGCCAGATGCTTCGACGTATGTTGCTGTGAGGGGGAGAGATAGGTCGTCGGTTTCCACACATGGGCTGATGACCACGCAGCGACCGTCAGAGTCTGACTGGCATAGGGGAAGTACTGAGAATTGGAGGATTTGATGTCAGTACTCCGGAAGTTGATATTGCCGCTCGCCGTTCTCGCCCTCGTGGGTTCAGCATGTGCGAGCGACGACGATGAGGAGGCAGCTCCTGCAACTGAGGCGCCTGCTGCTACCGAAGCGCCGGCGGCGACCGAGGCACCAGAGCCTGAAGAAGAGGAGATGGCGGATTCGTCAGACCCGATCCGCATCCCGCTGCACAACTGGTCGAGCCAGCTCGTGGGCGCCGAGGTTGTGGGCGGCATCTTGGAGGCGGCCGGCTTCAGCGTGGAGTACGTGCCTTCTGACAGCCAGGTCGTGTACCAGTCGATGTGCGACGGCGACATCGAGCTGGTGCATGAGGTCTGGGAAGGCGCCTTCGGCGTCGCTTTCCAGGAACAGGTCGACGCCGGCTGCGTGCTCGACTGGGCCACCCACAATGCAGTGACGCGCGAGGAGTGGTGGTACCCGATCTACGTGGAGGATGTGTGCCCAGGGCTGCCCGACTGGCAAGCGCTGAACGACTGCGCCCATCTGTTCGCGACGGCCGAGACCGGCGACAAGGGACGCTTCCTGGGCGGGCCCGTGGACTGGCTCAAGGGTGACGAGGAGCGTGTCGAGGGCCTCGGCATGAACTTCGAGGTCATCAACGCCGGTTCCGCGGCAACGCTGTGGGCGGAGCTGGACGCTGCATCGGCGGACAACACCCCGATCGTGCTGTTCAACTGGACGCCGAACTTCGTGGAGGCGGTCTATGAGGGCAAGTTCATCGAGTTCCCGACGTTCGAAGACGCATGCCGCACCGATCCCGAATGGGGCATCAACGCCGAGCTGACCCACGACTGCGGCAACCCCGCAGACGGGTACCTCAAGACCGGCGTCGGCATCCACTTCCCCGAGAAGTGGCCGACAGCAGCAGCCATCGTGCAGCGCATGGATTTCACCAACCCGATGCTGGCCGCCATGGCCGCCGCGGTTGACGTGGACGGCAAGGAGGCATCCGAAGCCGCACAGGAATGGCTGGCAGAGAACGAAGACCTCTGGCGGAGCTGGATCGACGGCTGACCGCAGACGTCGGCAGAACGGGGCCTCCCTCCCGTAGGGCAGCCGGCGGAGAAGGGCACTGCATTCTCGGAATCGCACAGTCCGTGAGAGCAGAACTTCTCCGCCGGCTGGTCCATGCCCCCCGACGCGGAAGGTGCGGCAGTGAACAGTGATGCGGTGATCTCGTGCCGCGGGGTGTGGAAGCTGTACGGCCCCGATCCGGAGAAGTTCCTCGAGCGGCACGACGGCACGCCGGCGATCGAGGCGGTCAAGCGGGCGGGCTACATCCCCGCGGTGGTGGACGCCAGCCTCGAGGTGATGCCCGGGGAGATCCTGGTGCTGATGGGCCTCAGCGGCTCGGGCAAGTCGACGCTGGTGCGCTGCCTGTCACGCTTGATCGAGCCGACCGCCGGGTCCATTCACTTCGCCGGCGTTGATCTGCTCGCGGCATCGCACCGCGAGCTGATCGACCTGCGCCGCCATCGCATGGGCATGGTGTTCCAGCACTTCGCCCTGTTCCCCCATCGCACGGTGGCCGAGAACATCACTTTTCCCCTCGAGGTGCAGGGCGTCGACAGCGCGACCCGGCGGGAGCGCGCCGAGGAGATCCTCGCGCTGGTGGGCCTCGAAGGCCGCGGCGGCTACTACCCCCGTGAGCTCTCGGGCGGCCAGCAGCAGCGGGTCGGCATCGGCCGTTCGCTCGCCGTCGAGCCCGACGTGTGGTTCCTCGACGAGCCATTCTCCGCACTCGACCCGCTCATCAGGCGCGAGATGCAGGACGAGTTCCTTCGCCTGCAGTCGGTGTTGCACAAGACGATCGTCTTCATCACCCACGACTTCAGCGAGGCGATCCGTCTCGCAGACCGCATCGCCATTCTCTATGAAGGCCAGATCGTGCAGATCGGTCGCGCCGAAGACCTGGTGACCCAGCCCGCTACCGACTACGTGCGCGCCTTCGCACGTGACGTCCAGCGAGACAGGATCCTCACCGCCGGCAGCGTGATGGGCGATATCGCCGAAGCCGCAGCCGATGCGCCCACCATCGAGGTGGACGCGGTACTGCGCGACATAGCCGCACCGGTGCTGGCTGGCCAAGCACCGCTGAG
This sequence comes from uncultured Acidimicrobiales bacterium, assembly GCA_964484385.1. GTDB lineage: Bacteria > Actinomycetota > Acidimicrobiia > Acidimicrobiales > Poriferisodalaceae > Poriferisodalis. Next base: position 38,158 of record CAZAFV010000011.1, on the reverse strand, counting down.
GGTCGTCGACGCCGAAGGAACGCCGGTCGGCAGCCTTGGGCGCGACGCGGTGATCGACGCGATCTGGGGTACCGGCGACCGCGAGAGTCCCGGCGGAAACGGTGGCGCCGAAGGCATTCACACCGGCGCCGGCTGATGGCCGCGCCAGTCGAAGCCGAGACGCCTCGTAGCGGAGTCGAGCCGGCTGCACCGCTGAGCCTGACCGAGCGGGTCCGCCGCCTGCGGGGCTGGCGGATGGCGCTCCTGCTGGTGTCGCCCTATCTCGCCATCCAGGTGTTCCACCAGGCGGCGCCGGGCCTGTTTCCCGACTTCCTGTCCAAGCTGGGCGAGTTCCGCTTCCTGCCCGACTGGGCGAACGACGCCCTGCTGCACCTCAAGAACGAGCAGCTATTCGGGCTGTTCAACGTCAAGGACGTCACGCGCACCGTCTCGGGCTGGCTGGAGTACCCGCTCGACATCAGCGAGCAGCTCCTGATCGCGGGCGATGGCCCGTTCGGCGTGGGCGCGGTTCCCTGGGTGGTGCTGGTGGGCTTGTTCACCGTGGCGGGGGCCAAGCTCGGCGGCTGGCGGCTCGCGGTGCTGGCAGGCTGCTGCTCGCTCTACCTGGCGGTCTTCGACATCTGGGAAGACTCCATGATCACGCTGTCGATCGTGGTGGTGGTGGCACCGCTGGCGGCCTTCTTCGGCTGGGCGGCCGGGCTGGCCGCGGCGAAGGCGAAGTGGTTCGAGGGACTGCTGGTTCCTGTGCTCAACGTGATGCAGTCGATGCCGCACTTCTCCTACTTGCTGCCGATCTCGGTGTTCATCGGCATCGGCGACGAGGCCGGCGCCATCGCCACCATCCTGTTCGCCGTTCCCCCGATGGCCCGGTTGACGCTGCTCGGCCTGCAGACGGTTCCCACCGAGGTGCGGGAAGCGGGCCTCACATCGGGCTGCACGCGGTGGCAGATGCTGTGGAAGGTGGAGATGCCCGCGGCGCGCCCGCAGCTGCTGGTGGGCGTGAACCAGGTGCTGATGCAGTGCTTCGGCATGACCGTGCTGGCGTCGTTCGTCGGCACCCGCGGCCTGGGCCTGCCGCTGCTGAACTTCCTGCAGAGCCTGCGGATCGGCAAGGCCCTGGAGTACGGCGTGGCCATCGTGCTGATGGCGATCATGCTCGACCGGTTGAGCCAGGCCATGGGGGCACGCCGGCCAGAGCACGTCGACCTGTCGAAGTCGTGGCTGGCTCGCCACCCGTTCTGGGTCGCGGGCGCAGCCGTGGCCGCTGCCGGCACCGCGCTGGCCCAGCTCACCAGCCACGCCCAGGTGCTGCCGAAGAGCTGGACCGTCAGCACCGCTCCGGCGTGGGAATGGCTCGTCGACTGGGTGCAGCTCAACCTCAAGACACCGCTCGGCTACTTCCGCGACTTCATGATCCTGGAGATCCTGTTCCCGATGCGCGACGGCTTCGGTGCACTGCCGTGGATCGGCCTGCTGGTGCTGGTCGCGGCGGTGGGCTGGCGATTCGGGGGCTGGAAGCTCGCCGGGATCGTGGCGCTCTTCGTTGCCTATCTGGCGTTCTCGGGCTTCTGGATCGAGTCGATGGAGACGCTGTACCTGGTGGTGGCCGCGCTGATCGTGAGCGTGGCCATCGGCGTGCCGATCGGGGTGTTCGCCTCGACGTCGCCGCGCCGGTACGCCTCGGTGCAGGTCGTGCTCGACACGTTCCAGGTGCTGCCCTCGTTCATCTACCTGATCCCGGTGGTCATGCTGTTCCGGGTGGGGCCGGTTGCGGCGCTCACCGCCATCGTCATATATGCCACCGTGCCCGCGGTTCGCTACACCATGCTCGGCCTGCGCAACGTGCCGCCCGACATGATCGAAGCCGCCGAGATGTCGGGCTGTACCCGCTGGCAGGTCTTGCGCAAGGTCAAGTTCCCGATGGCGTTCCCCGAGATCATGCTGGGCATGAACCAGGTGCTCCTGTTCGGGCTGCTGCTGGTGATCATCTCCGCCTTTATCGGCGGGATCGACGGCTTGGGCGACGAGATCCTCCTCGCCCGCACCGAGCAGGCCCTTGTCGGGGAGGGGCTGGTCGCCGGCTTCAACGTTGCCGTCATCGGGCTCACCGCAGACCAACTCATCACCAACTATGCGCGCGAACGCAAAGCCCATCTCGGCATCAACTAGCACCGCCAACCGGCAGCACGCGGCTCAGAGCTGTGCCGGACACACCGGGGTGGATTTTCCGGCCCCAGCAGCGAAGCATCCTACGGTGAGGGGAAATAGACCTAACTTAACTGTGATATTCTCTAACTGCCAGGTCGCGCAGCGCTCGTGGGAAACCAGGGGGGAGCACATGGCGGACGACCGGAAGCTGGCTCGTCGCCATCTCATACCTCACTTCACATCCGCGGACACATGGCGCGCGCCCGATCTCGTGGTGATCGAACGCGGTGAAGGCTGCTATCTCACCGACGCCGACGGCAACGATTACCTCGACGGACTCTCCGGCCTGTTCTGCACCAATCTCGGCCACGGCCGCAGCGACATGACCGCAGCCGCGGCCAAGCAGATGGACCAGTTGGCGTTCTGCTCCAACTGGGGTTTCGCACATCCGTCGGCGATCGAGGCGGCGTCGATGATTGGCGACGTCGCGCCCGGCGACCTCGATCGGGTGTTCTTCGTGAACTCCGGTTCTGAGGCGGTGGAGTCGGCGCTCAAGCTGGCCCGTTGCTTCCATCTGGCCAATGGCGAGGAGCTGCGACACAAGGTGATCGCCCGCGAGATGGCGTATCACGGCACCACGCTCGGCGCTCTCGCGCTCACCGGCATACCCCGGGTGCGCGACCCGTTCCTGCCGATGATCACCGACACCGTTCGACATGTGACGAACACGCTGGGCTGCCGCCTCGAACCGGGCCAATCGGCCAGCGACCTGCCGTGCGTGGCCGAAGTCGAACAAGCCATCGTGGCGGAAGGTCCCGAGACCGTCTCCATGGTGATCGCCGAGCCGGTGCAGAACGGCCGCGGAGCACTCGTGCCGCCGGAGGGCTACTGGCAAGAGCTGCGCCGCATCTGCGACAGCTACGGCGTGCTGCTGTGCGCAGATGAGGTGATCAGCTCGTTCGGTCGTCTCGGCTGCTGGTTCGGCAGCGAACGATTCGGTGCCCAACCCGACATCATCACGTTCGCAAAGGGTGTCACCAGCGCCTACGCCCCGCTGGGCGGCATCGTCGCCCGGAGCTCGCTCGTGGAGCGCGTGTGGGACTCGCCGCTGGCGATGTACATCCACGGATCCACCTTCGGCGGCCACCCGGTTGCCACCGCAGTCGCCGTGGCGAACATGACGGCGCTGCGTGATGAAGGCGTATTGGCATCCGTGAAGGCCAATGAGGCGCACCTGTCCGGCGGGCTCGACGACTTGATGGACGCCCATGCGTGCGTGAAGGAGGTACGGGGTGCGGGCTACCTGTTTGCAATTGAGCTGATGCGGGACCGTGCGTCCGGCACCGAGCTCACCGATGCCGAATTCGCATCGCTGCTGCCTGGCGGTGTCCTGGATCGCTTCGTCCGGGAGGAACGTGTGCTGGTACGGGCCGATTCCCGGGGTGCCGCCATGCTCATGATCGCGCCGCCCCTGGTGGCCGATGCCGCCGTGATCGACGACCTGCTGAGTCGGGTCGACAAGGTGCTGGACCGCACAAGCGCCTGGCTCCGTGCCTCGAGGTGAGGCAAAAGACATACATCAACATGGAGGAACCCACATGAAACGACTGCTGGCACTGTTCACGGTGTTGGTACTGGCCGCTGCCGCGTGCGGCGGTGATGACACACCCGAGGAGCTGAACGTCGCTTACTTCCTGGAGTGGCCGACGGCCAACCAGGTGGCTCAGCATGAGCAGACCTACGACGATGAGCTGGGTGTGACGGTGAATTGGATCCCGTTCGCGTCGGGCGGCGACATGGCTCAGGCAATGGAGTCCGGAGACATCGACATCTCCTACTCGCAGGGGCTGACACCGTTCGCCAACTTCGTGACCGGCGGTTCTGACCTGCTGCTGATCGGCGTGGCGGTGAGTTATGCCGATGCAGACAACTGCGTCGCCCATCCCGACTACGGCATCACCGCCGACAACGCGGCCGAGACCCTGGCAGGTCAGAGCATCTACACGCCGTTGGGCAACGTGACGCATTTCAAGCTGTTGAAGATGCTCGAGCATCTCGGCGTCGACACCGGCTCGGTCGAGCTGATCCAGTCCGAGGGCGGCCCTGCAGCCGTCGCAGCGCTCGACTCGGGTGAAGTGGCGATGGCGTGCGCATTCGGCGGAGCCGTCAACGAGATGATCGCCAACGGCGGCAACTTGGTGATGACCGGTTCGCAGCAGGAGGACATCGGCATCCGCGTCTTCGACATCATCTCCACCACCGGAGATTTCGCGGAGACGTATCCGGACGTTCTGACAACGTTCCTGCAGGTGACCGAGGACGCCAACCGGGCCTACAACCGCGACCGGGCGCCGTTGATCGACACGATCGCCGACGCAGCAGGCATGGACCGCGCGCCGACGATCGCATTGCTCGACGCCTTCTCGTTCCCCGAGAAGGACATCCAGCTGTCCGAGGCATGGCTCGGCGGAACCGTGCAGCAGGTGATGAAGGAACAGATGGATTTCTTCGTGGCCCAAGGCGAGATCGCCTCGGCGTTGTCCAGCTACGCCAACTTCGTTGACACGAGCTTCCTCGAAGCTGTCGAGTAGCGCCGGAGATGATGGGCGGGCGCTATACCTCCCGGGGCGCCCGCCCACATCTCGCTGGGCACGCATGACGATGACGAATGAGGGCCGTCGCCGCCACAGAGAGGATTGCGGAGTCAAGGGCATCTGATGGATTCAGTAGTCGACCTACTCGCGGACATCTACGACGGCATTACCTATCTGGTGGCGCGCGGCGCCTACTGGCTGTCGGTGGTGTTCTTGTTCGCCACCGCAATCGGGGTGGCGGCCATGATCGTCGATCTGCTCATCACCCCGGCGCGCCGCTTCAAGGAGGCGGACCGCGCTGCGCAGCCCACCGACGGCATGATGTTCATCGGCCAGCTCATGGCCAGTGCCGCCATTGCCGGCGGTGTCGTGCTGATCTTCCGAGACACGGCTTCGCCGTGGCAGCCGGCAGCAGCCCTGGCCGGCGGGGCCGCCTTGATGGCCCTGCTCGTCGTCTATCGCCGAGCGAGTGAGGCTCGTCAAGCGGCGATGGTTCGGTACCTGTGGCTGGCGTTCGCGGCGAGCTCCGCTGTCGCCGTGGTGCTCGCCGTCATGCAGATCGAGGGCAGCTCGATCGTCTATCTCGGTCTGCTCGCCACTGCATGCCTGCAAGCTCGGGCCTGGCTCGTGCTGGCGCGACCTGAAGTGCGCTTCGATCCTTCGGAGGTCGCGGTCACCGAAGAGTCCAATACGGAGGCCCCGCTGGTCGTGGAGAACCTCGGGATGACCTACGAGCTGCCCGACGGCGGGACTGTAGAGGCGCTCAAGGACGTGTCGTTCACGCTGGAGCCGGGCCGCCTGCTGACGCTGCTGGGGCCGTCGGGGTGCGGCAAGACCACGCTGCTGAACATCATCGCCGGTTTCCTGGCGCCCACATCGGGCGAAGCCAAGCTCGGTGAGGCGCCGATCACCGGTCCCGGCCAAGACCGCGGCATGGTGTTCCAGCAGGGAGCGCTGTTCGAATGGCTGAGCGTGAACGACAACGTGGGGTTCGGCGCTCGCATGAACGGCCGGTCCCGTCCCGCCTCACGTGAGGCGGTCCAGGAACTGCTGCGCATTGTGGGCTTGTCGGAGTTCGGCGACAAGGCCGTCTACGAGCTCTCGGGCGGGATGCAGCAACGTGTGGCACTGGCCCGGTGCCTGGCCAACGACCCCACGATCATCCTCATGGACGAGCCCCTCGGAGCGCTCGACGCGCTGACCCGCGAGAAGATGCAGAGCCTGGTGCTCAACCTGTGGAACCAGACCGGCAAAACGATCGTGCTGGTGACCCATAGCGTGGAGGAGGCGCTGTACCTCGGCGACCAGTTGTTCGTCATGGCGCCCCGTCCAGGTCGGATCGAGCGGGTCTACGACCTGCCCTTCGCTCAGCAGGCGCTCACCGCTGATGCACGCGAGCTGAAGGCGTCACCGGAGTTCATCGAAGCCCGCGAGGAGATCCTCTCGCTCATCTGGGAGATGGAGGAGCAGATCATGGGCACAGCGGAGGGGGGCTGATGGTGGAAGGTCCCGGCGGGCACGCACTCGACGACAACATCGGCCAGCAGAACCGGCTGGTGAATTGGCCATTCAACTGGCTGTTCGCCAGGCGCGGCAAGAGCACTCGCAAGACGGTCACCTTCGGCGACGCGGCCGAAGTGAGCGGGGCGCTTCGGTGGACCGTCGTCAGCCTCATCGCCATCTTGGTGCTGTGGTTCATATCCACGACGGTCTGGGGATTGCCCCAGGAGTGGTATGACCACGCCGAGGAGGTGCGGGCTGGCCTGTCCGCGGACGAGAGCTACGGCCAGCGAGACCTGTTGCGCGACTGCGACGGCGCCGAAGACGACCCCTCGAGCTTTCCTGGCCTGCCGGCGTGCTCGTACACGCAATGGCTGAGCGAATCCACGCTGCCCAGCCCGGTCCAGGTGTGGGACGCCTCATGGGACTTCGCCCGCAACGGCTACAGCGGGTTCACTCTGTGGCAGCACCTGTGGCTGAGCTTCAGCCGCCTGGCCAAAGGGCTGTTCTGGGGCGTGGTAATCGGCGTGCCGATCGGCTTGGCGATGGGCCTGTCCAGCCGCTGGAGGGGCATCTTCGACCCGGTCGTGGAATTGCTGCGGCCGATCCCGCCCCTGGCACTCATCCCGCTGTTCATCGTGTGGTTCGGCATCGGCGAGGAGGGCAAGGTCAACCTGCTCTTGTTCGCCGCGATCTGGATCATGGTGATCGCCGCGAGATCCGGCGTCCTCGCCGTCAATACGACGAAGGTCCACGCCGCCTACTCGCTGGGCGCGTCCAAGGCCCAAGTGCTGCGCCACGTGATATTGCCCAACGCGCTGCCCGAGATCTTCACCGGGCTGCGAGTCGCCATCGGGGTCTGCTGGGGCACGCTTGTCGCTGCTGAGCTGTTGGGTGCCAGTTCGGGGCTCGGCTTCACCATCTTCAAGGCCCGCCAGTTCTTCCTGCTCGACCTCATGCTGTCTGCCGTCATTCTCATCAGCATCCTGGGAGTGACCATGGACGTGGCCATGCGCCTGGCCGAGAAGCGGCTGATCCCTTGGCGGGGCAAGGGTTGACAACCCCCGAGCCGGCCGCGAGTAGCTTCCGTTGCCTCTAACTGTATTGATATAGCTGTTAACTTGCGCGTCAATCGGCTGTCACAGCGGCGAGGCGTCGGCACAGCTGCGGAAAGCGAGGCGACATGGTTGGACGGAGCGGTGACCGCCCGACGGCACGCCGACCGCTGGACCGCGGCAAGGTGGTCGCGGCGGCTGCCGCGATCGCCGACTCCCAGGGACTCGACAAGATGACCCTGACGCGGGTTGCAGACGGGCTCGGCGTGCGCCAGCCGGCCCTGTATCGCCACGTCGGCGGATACGACGACCTGCTTCGCAGCCTGAGCCTGCGGGGACGGGAGATCCTTGCCCAGAGACTGTCCGACGCCGCGGTGGGCCTCTCAGGCGACGATTCGGTCGCTGCTGTGGGCCACGCCTGGAGGGCAATGGTGCGGGACCATCCCGGCATCTACGCCGCCACTGATCGCTATCCGTGCGCAGGCGATGCCGAGCTCGAGGCCGCCGTGGAGCGAGTGCTCGAAGTGCTCGGCCAGACCCTGCGGGGCTACGACCTCAGCCCCGAAGATCGGGTGCATGCCGCCCGCACGCTGCGGAGCGCATTCCACGGCTTCAGCCATCTCGAATCGGGCGACGGCCATCCCCTGCCGCATGATCCCGAGGACACCTTCGAACACCTGGTCCAACTGCTGTGCGCAGGAATCCACCGTCTCGCCCGTACACCCGCCGGCACTGCCCAGGGCGGGGCTTGACCACTTTTGTTTGACACCCTTCGTTTTGAGTTATAAGTTCTAACCGCACGGCGGGGTGGGCGTCGATCGGTTGGGATCACGTTCGACGAAGGGTGAAGACATGACCCGCATGACCCCCAGCGAAGCATTCGTCGAGACGATGGCGGCCCACGGGGTCGACACCATCTTCGGCATCATGGGCAGCGCATTCATGGACGCCATGGACATCTTCGAGCCGGCCGGCATCGAGCTGGTGCCGGTGGTGCACGAGCAGGGCGCCGCCCACATGGCCGACGGCTTCAGCCGTGTCAGCGGCCGTCACGGCGTGGTGATCGGCCAGAACGGGCCGGGCATCTCCAACTGTGTCACTGCGATCGCCGCCGCGTACTGGGCGCACAGCCCCGTGGTCATCGTCACCCCCGAGACCGGCACGATGGGCATCGGCCTGGGCGGCTTCCAAGAGGCCAACCAGCTCCCGATGTTCGAGGAGTTCACCAAGTACCAGGGGCACGTCAACAATGAGCACCGCATGGCCGAGCTGACCGGCCGGTGCTTCGACCGAGCCCTGTCCGAGATGGGGCCGACGCAGCTCAACATTCCCCGTGATCGCTTCTACGGCGACATCGACGTGGAGATACCGCGGCCGCAGATCGTCGACCGGGGCCCCGGCGGCGAGCGCACGCTGAACGAGGCGGCCGAACTGCTGGCCCGGGCCGAATTCCCGGTGATGATCTCCGGCGGCGGCGTGGTGATGGGCGAGGCCATGGCTGAGACGGCGGCACTGGCCGAGCGGCTGGGCTGCCCGGTGGTCAACAGCTACCTGCACAACGATTCGTTCCCGGCGTCGCACCCGCAGTGGTGCGGGCCGCTGGGCTACCAGGGCTCGAAGGCGGCGATGCGGCTGATCGCGCGGGCCGACGTGGTGCTGGCGCTGGGCACCCGGCTCGGCCCGTTCGGCACCCTGCCCCAGCACGGCCTCGACTACTGGCCCAATGAGGCCAAGATCATCCAGGTGGATGCCGACGCCACGATGCTCGGCCTGGTCAAGCGCATCGATGTGGGCATCTGCGGCGATGCCGGGGCGGCGGCAGTGGCGCTGACCCAGCGGCTGGCCGGCCGCGAGCTGGCGTGCGATGCCACCCGGGCGCAGCGGGCCGCAGAGCTCGCAGCCGACAAGGCCGAGTGGGAAGCCGAGCTGGACGACTGGATCCACGAGACCGACGACTTCAGCGTCGACATGATCAAGCAGGCGGCGGAGGAGAGCTACAACTGGATGCATCCCCGCCAGGTGCTGCGCGAGCTCGAGAACGCCATGCCCGAGCGGGTGATGGTGTCCACCGACATCGGCAACATCAACTCGGTGGCCAACAGCTACCTGCGCTTCGAGGAGCCCCGGTCGTTCTTCGCCGCCATGAGCTGGGGCAACTGCGGCTACGCCCTGCCCACCATCATCGGCGCCAAGAAGGCCGCGCCGGACCGGCCCGCGGTGGCCTACGCGGGCGACGGGGCGTGGGCCATGAGCATGGTGGAGATCATGACGGCGGTGCGCCACAACATCCCCGTCACTGCGGTGGTGTTCCACAACCGCCAGTGGGGCGCCGAGAAGAAGAACCAGGTCGACTTCTACGGTCGCCGGTTCGTGGCGGGCGAGCTGGACGGCGGCGAGAACTGGTCGGAGGTGGCCCAGGCCATGGGTGCCGGGGGCGTGCGCGTGAGCCAGCTCGAAGACGTCGGCCCGGCGCTGGAGCGGGCCATTGACGCCCAGATGAACGGCGGCCGGACCACCGTCATCGAGGCCATGTGCACCATGGAGCTGGGCGACCCGTTCCGCAAGGATGCGCTCAAGCGCCCGGTCCGCTTCCTCGACAAGTACGGCGAATACACCTGACCGCGGGCCGGCCGGGTGCGAGCCGGCGACAGCGCTCGTCGGCGTTGGCGCTGGTTGCTGTGCCACGCCCGGTCAGGCGTCGCTGCTGCTGGCGCTGTCGTTGGCGGCGGCGGCGAGCATTCTCACGATGACGTCAGCCCACTCCTGTTGGGAGGGAATCAGATGCTCTGATCGTCCGACGGAGATCAGCAGATCGGTGCCGACCCCGATGGCTTGAATCATCAGCGCCAACGCGGTCGTGCTCAGTTCAGGGTCGCACAGTCCCTCGTCCTTGCCCTGCTCGACCAGGGCACTGAGCTGATCGGCCTGCGTCTCGAGGAATTCCTGCAGCCGCTGCTGAATGCTCGGATACGCATGCGCGCTGCCGAACAGGTGCTTGAAGGCACTCTGGGCGAAATCGGCGGTCAGCAAGTCGGTACCCCAGGTCACCAGAATCTCCACTGGCGGCGCATCGACGGAGGTGCCCAAGTCCGCCAGCCGCTGGCGCGGCCCGATCTTGTCGAGGATGTGGTCGACGGCGGCGACCATGATGTCGTCCTTGGTGGGCCATCTCGAGAAGATCGCTCCGGTCGACAGGCCCGCCCGGCGTGCGATGTTGCTGATGACCGACCCGTCATAGCCGCGCTCGAGAAACTCTGCTGCTGCGGCGTCGAGCAGCCGGCGTGTCGTCGCGCTCGGACCGTACAGACTCTGGGGATCACCGCTCTCTGGCATGTGTCCCCCTTCGGTACGGCCGAACGCCAAAGTACACACGTCACGCCGGAATTCGCGACGTGAGCCGGGCTTGCGGGCGCCCGCCACGTATTGGGAGTTGCCGGCGTCGGCCGCGAGCGTGATCTTGCTGGTGAAGACGTCTGCCCGAGCCGTGCCATCGCCGGCGGCGTAGAGGTTGGGCAGATCACCGGCGTGCTGGTCGTCGCCGTACATGAACCCGTGACCGTGACCGCTGGGGGCGAAGTGGCTGCCGGCGGCGGAGAAGTCCGGTGTGCAAGCGCCCACATCATGAATGTGGAACCCGTGCGGACCCGGCGTCAGCCCGCTGACATCGGCAGAGATCAGCACGCCGTTCGGACCCTGCTCCAGGGTGACGGTGCCCATCGGCGATGCCGCGAGCCGCTCGCTGCACCCGAGTCAGTTGATGGCCCCGAGGATCGACTTCGTCTCGAGAAACTCGGCGAAACCGTGCGCGCCCCATTCCCGGCCGTTGCCCGACTGCTTGTATCCCCCGAACGGGGCATCGAAGTCGGGGCCGGCGCCGTTCAGGTGGATCTCTCCGGTGCGGAGTCGCTTGGCCAGCGCGAGCGCACGCTCGTGACTGCCCGAGATGTAGCCCGACAGCCCATAAGGCGAGTCGTTGGCGATGCGAATGGCATCGTCGTCATCCTCGTAGCCAATGATCACGAGTACAGGCCCGAAGATCTCTTCTCGGGCAATGCGCATGTCGTTGGTGACATCGGCGAAGACGGTGGGCTTCACGAAGTAGCCGCGATCGAGCCCGTCGGGAAGCCCGACGCCGCCGGTCACCAGCGTTGCGCCCTCGTCGATGCCCGACTGGATGAGCTCTTGGACGCGGTCCCACTGCTGCTGGGAGACCACCGGTCCCACGGTCGTGCCGACATCAGCCGGATCGCCCACCGAGACCGACTCCACCGCCCGAGCGGCGATGGCGCCGGCCTCGGCCATACGCGCTTCGGGCACCAGCATGCGCGTGCCTGCGTTGCATGACTGACCGGTATTGAGGCACATGTCGAATGCGTCCCGGTTGATCACGTGCGCGAAATTGGCGTCATCGAGGATGATGTTGGCCGACTTGCCGCCGAGCTCCTGGGTGACGCGCTTCACCGTCGGCGCAGCGTTCTTCGCCACCTCGATTCCCGCACGGGTGGAGCCGGTGAAGGTCACCATGTCCACGTCGGGGTGCACCGACAGCGCGGTGCCCACGGTCGCGCCGTCGCCCTGCACCAGGTTGAAGACTCCCGGCGGCACGCCGGCGTCGTGGATGATCTCTGCCAGCACGACCGCGCTGAGCGGGGCGATCTCCGACGGCTTGAGCACCATGGTGCAGCCGACGGCGAGCGCAGGCGCGATCTTGCACGCTGCCTGATTGATCGGCCAGTTCCACGGCGTGATCATGGCGACGACGCCGATGGGCTCAGACACCACCAGGCTCGTGTCGAGCGCTTCAGTGAACGGGTAGGAAGCGAGGAACTTCGCCGCGGTCGCGAAGTGGAACCGGCCCGCCGGTGCTTGCAGCGCCAGGGCCAGCCCGCGGGGCGACCCCATCTCGGCGACGATGGCGTCGGCGAGCTCGTTCTCGCGCCGGCGAATGCCGGCCGCGATCGCCCGCAGCAGGTCGACACGCTCGTCGACCGGTGTCTGCGAGAACGATGCGAACGCGGCGCGAGCTGCCGCCACCGCCTTGTCGACATCGGCTTCGGTGCCGAGCGCGATGGCAGACACCGCAGCTTCGGTCGCCGGGTTGATCACGTCGAGGGTGGTGCCGGAGGCGGGCGTGACCCAGCTGCCGCCGATGTAGAACTTCTTGACATTGGTCATCGCGCTGCACCCCTCGCGACCGGTGCCGGTTGCTTCCAGTACGTGTCCTTCTTGACGATCAGGTCGCTGCCGTCGAGGGTGTACAGGTCGACGGCGGCGGCGTGAAAGCGCGACCCCCGATCGACGCCCGAGATGGTGAACGACTGGGTGATGAACTTCGGGGCGAAGTACTCGTTGAGGCCCTCGAACCGCACATTGACCCAGTTCTGCTTGCGCCACTCGAGCTCGCAGACCATCTCGTCTACGCCGCGCACGACCCGGCCGGTCGGCACCGGGTCGGCAGGGTCGAACGTGTGGATGTGCCACTCGAATCCCTCGCCCAGCACTGCGCCGAGCAGCTCGGGGTCGGCGCTGGCGAACGCCCACCGGAAGCGGGTCATGAGATCTCGATAGTTGGCCATCTCAGCGGTGTGCAGCGACGAGGTCACCGGGGATTCCCCTTCAGATCGCAGGCCCGGTCAGCCAAGGCAGTTCTCGCCGGGCGCTTCGGCTCGCTCAACTGACGTGTCGTTGCTGCTGCGGTAGCGGTCGGCACCGAACTGAGCCGCGGCTGGCGGACCCAGTTGAGCCAGCATCGGGTCGAGCGGTGTTCCCGTGCCGTTGGTCACGCGGTTCATCAGATGGAACAGGGCGCTCACGCCGACCGCGTCCACCAAGACCTCGGCGCCCATCGCCGAGCGCACCTCGTCACGCACCTCGGCCAGCACTTGCTGGTCTCTGCCGACCATCGCCTCGCAGAGACGCACCAGCAGCTCGCCGTGCTCGACACCGCCGTCGCCGTTGCCGGCGCCCTTCAGCACGTCCAGCGAGATCTCGCATCCTGTGGCGTTCCCGCCCAGACCGAGCAGGACTGCGTGGCTGGTCGCTCAGTAGAAGCACTCGTTGACTGCCGAGGTGATGGCACCGATCAACTCCATCTGGGTGCGCTGCAGCGACCAGACGTCTTTACCGATGTCGTCGCTCAGCGCGCCGCCTGGCACGTAGTGCGACCCGATGAGCGCCATCTGGATGTTCCGCTCGGGCGGCACGAGGCTGAGCGCCTTGAGCACGTTGGGAACATCGGGCTGCGGTTCGAGACCGGTGTCCCCGGCTTGGTCGGTGGGCCGCCATCCCGCAGCGGCGCTGGGTGCCGTGGGCACCCAATGGGTCGTCACCGCAGCGCCGTCGGGGGTTGTCCGGGCCGGCTCGCCCGGTGCAGCCGGGCCGACCTCGATCCGTCCCAGTCCCAGCCCGTCGGCGAAGCGGTCGACCATGTTCACCTGCGCCACGAGGCTGAGCAGCTCGACATAGTGCCCGGCGGAGAGCGCCGCAGGCACCAGTGCCCCATACCACTCGCGGGTGAGGGTCGTGACGTGGTTGGTCACTCTCCAGATGACGTCGACAGCGACGGCGGGCAGCGGATGGTGGTCACCGATGAGGCCTGGCACGCTTGATGGTGCGGTCCACGGCGGGAGTTCGCCGGCATCGCGGGCGCGCCTCACCTCTTCGACGATGACCACGCGCTCGGCAGCAGTCCACCAAGTGCCCGGGGCTGACCAGTGGCGGACAGCGGCCGCCTGAGTGTTCCCGATCTCCGCCCGGATCGGCAGCGGCGTGTCGTAGAGGGGCGTCGTCATGGCGCCGCGATTCTGGGCATCACCTCGGTGGAGAACAGGTCCAGTGAGCGTTTCACCAGCGGCCAAGGCTGGCCGCCGTAGTCGCCCTGGTAGGTGAACCGGTCGAAGTCGCCACAGTCGATGATGCGGCCGACACGGTCGAGCACCTCTTCGGGGCTGCCGTTCACGATGGCGCCCTCGGGATTGGCGAGGTCGGTGATGTGCGGGGGGAGCTGCACGTCGTCGGGGTGGTCGCCGCTCCGCTTGGAGAACACCCATCGCTGGAACGGGAATTGGTAGATCCCCAGGTGATCGCGGGCCTCCTGGCTGGTGGGGGCGACGTGAGTGTGGGCATGCACCGTGACGTGCGGTTCGTGATCGTGGCCGGCCTCCTGCCAGGCCTTGTGGTACCCGTCGAGCACCCGCGGCAGAACTTCGCGCGGGAAATACAGCAGCGAGATCGTGGCGCCGTGTCCCATGGTGGCCGCGTGGGCTGCCGACTCGGGGCTCGACACGGCGATCGAGATCGGCACGTGGGGCTGCTGCACCGTCCGCGGCTCCAGCGTGACGTCGTTCAGCGGCGGCCGGAACTGGCCTTCCCAGGTCACGCTGCGCTCGGTCCATAGCTTCACCAGCAGCTCCAAGCCCTCCTGCTGCATCTCGAGAGCCTTGTCGGCGTTTTGGTCGAACTGCCCGTACACGGCGCGCTCGACGCCCCTGCCCACTGACAGCTCGGCGCGGCCGCCTGACACAACGTCGAGCGTCGCGAAGTCCTCGGCGAGACGAACCGCGTCGTGGTGGGGCAGCAGCGTGACGCCTGTCCCCAGGCGGATCTTCGACGTGCGTGCTGCCAGCCAAGCGAGGAACACCTGCGGAACCGAGACGATGAAATCGCTGAAGTGATGCTCGCCGACCAGCAGGGCATCAAACCCCGCTGGCTCGGCCGATTCGATGTAGTCGAGGATCTCCTGGTGGCGTTGCGCCTGCGATGTCCGCTCACCCGTCGCCGGATCGGCACGGTGGTCTCCGAGAGTGAGCAGGCCGAATTCCATGCCGGGGAGTTTTATCCAAACGGTAAGATTTTGTCAACCCCGGCCGGATGCGGCCATGAACAGGCACAGTCTTCACGCTGGGCGAGCCAGCCGGCGCGTTCAGGCGGTGAGTGCTTCGACGGGACGCAGCAGCCAGTTGTAGATCCGGTGCAGCTGGGCGTCGAGCGGCAGGTTCGCGATCTCCGCAGACGCCGTCGGCAGCGGTCGGAGGAGCGTCCAGCCGAGCAAGAGGGCGACCGCAGCCATGCAGTCGCTTTGCGTCTCGAGGCGCTCTGAGGCTGTGCCGTCTGCGGGGATGGCTCGCTCGGCGATGGTCCGCTCTGCCAGTCGTTCCATGCCCATCAGGGGGAAGTCCGGGACGTCCTTGCCGGTCAGCAGCCGGCTTGCCCAGGCGCGCAAGAACGTCCGGTGCCGGCGCAGCACGAAGAGCTGGCCGAGTTCGGCGTCGACGACTGCACCGTCGCCGTGGAGGTCGTCGCTGTTGAGCACATCGTCGAGGAATGCGCGATGCAACCGCGACAGCGCCTCGTCGAACACCTTGGATTTCGATTTGAAGTAGTGGCTGACCAGCCCGTAGTTGACGCCTGCGTGGTCGGCGAGTTCCCGGCCAGTGACGGCTGCCTCAAGACGCGTCCCCAACAGATCGACGGCGGCGACCACCAGCTTCTCCTTGCTCGCCGGCTGCAACGGCGCGAACGGCGGGCGCGGTTCGCTGCCAATACCGACATGGGGCGTCACGACGGCGGGCGATTCCAGGGCGGGGAGGTCGCGCAGGCGCTGTCCGAGCCGTCGCCAGCACTGCGGCCACGACCGGGACCTGATTCGCAGGCCGCGCTGGAGCGGTTCGCGGAAGATGAGCGCGCCGAGGGGCGCCGCAAACCAGGCGGTGGCAACACCTACGTGGACTTCGCGATCCATCGTCGGCCGCAGCTGCACGAACCTGTCGGCCAGTACCGAGATCGGCCCCCCGGTCGCGAGCGCCTGCATGTCGATCGGCCCGGGGTCGAGTAGCAGCTGTGTGATGGCCCGCCAGAAGATCGGGAAGTCCGCCACGACGAGGGGGTCGGGAAGCTGCGGGGCCGGCGGGAATGCCGATGCCATGAACTCGTCCCGGCCTGCGGTCACCGATGCCCGCACCAGATCCTCGACGGTGCCGAACATCTGCTGGACCTGCGCGTGGTGAACATGTGCCGCGCGAGCGACGGCGCGGCCCGAGACGGCCGCCGGGCCGACTTTGGCCACCTCCGACAGCGTCGAAGTCAGCAGGCGGGACCTGCTCCCGTTGCGACGCGGCCTCTGCTCAGGCACTTTCGGGACGGTACCAGCGACTTCTTCCGACGATGCCGACGGTGAGCGTCGGGAAACTCGTGGAGCCGGATCGCCGGCTGGCCCGCCTCTTGCACGGTCAGCACTCACGAACTATCTTACCATCTGGCTAAGCGTCGTCTGCCGGCGTCACCAGCGTCCAGTGCGCATGTGCCGCCTGCCTCGCCGATCTTGGGGGGATCCGAAATGAAGAATCGAAGGCAATCGAAGCTGCGTCTGTTCGCCGTGCTCATCGCAGTTCTCGCGCTGGTCGGGGCAGCGTGCAGCGACAGCGATGACACCGCAGATGCCGGTGTCGAACCGACCGTGGAACCCGCGGCACCGGCAACAACTGCAGCAGATGCGCCGGCGCCCACCGAGGCCGAAGCGCCAGCAACCACCGCCGCCGCGGACGATTCCGCAGCACCGGCAACCACGGCGGCCGCCGAGGAGCCCGCCGAACCCGAGATGACGGCCGACGCCGAGTGCCCGCTCGGCAGGGCAACCGAGGTAGCTGCTGATCCGATTGCGCTGCGCATCGTGATCGTGCCGATCGTGGACGTGGCGCCGATTGTCTACGCCCAGAACTGCGGCTTCTATGCCAAGCACGGGCTGGAGGTAGCCACCGAAGTGGCTGCGTCGGGTCCGGCCGCCGCGCAGCTCGTGGCGGCCGGCGAGGCAGAGATGGGCATCTCCGCCTGGCATCCGCTGGCGGGCATCTGGCTCAACGGCGGGCCGTTCGTCGTCGCCGTCGACGGCGCCCTGATCGCACCCGAGCAGGGTGCGGTGATGGTCCTCGGCGACTCCGGCATGGAGACGCTCGGCGACCTGACCGGCAGGACGATCGGCGTGCCGGCACTCGGGTCGGTCATGGATGCTGCGCTGCGAACTGCGCTCCAGGACGCCGGAATCGACGCGGCTGGAATCGACATCGTGCCCGTTCCCATCACCGAGCTCATCGCGGCAGTCGCCTCCGGGTCGATCGACGCCATGCTCGCGCTCGAGCCGTTCACCACCATTGGTCGGGCTCAGGGCCTCAAGTCGATCGCCGACAACCTCTATGGAGGCCGGGTGGCCGAGGGCACCAGCGGGGGACTGGTGGCCATGAAGCCGTGGGCTGATGCCAATGAGGACGCCATCCGCAGGACTCGCGCTGCGTGGGCGGAGGTCGTCCACCTGATCCGCGCCGACGACGAGGCGTTCCGGTCGTACCTGCCGACCTACACGGCGCTCACTCCCGAACTTGCGGCAGTGATCGCTCTGACGGAGTACCGGACGACCACCGAGATCGCCAACATCCAGCCGTCGGTGGATCTCACCGCCGAAGTCGGGCTTATCCCCGAGACGTTCGATGTGACGCCGTTCGTGGCCTATCCCGAGGGCTAGGGCCGCAACGAGGGCACGCCCGAGCGGGTCGACATCTTGAATCACGGCTCAGGGCCGAGCGCGTCGGTCGTTCGAGGTGCCGCGGGTTTCTTGATCTTCCTGGCGTTGGCTGAGGCTGCCGTCTCGACGGGCATCGTGGACGTCGGCTCGATCCCCCCGCCCACGGAGATCGCCGCGGGAATGTTCGAGCTGATCACGAGTGCGTCGTTCCTCGGCCAGGTCTGGGTGACGGTGAAGGGTGCCGCGGTCGGCCTGGGGGCGGCCATCGTGGCCGGTGTGGCGCTCGGCGTGCTGCTCAGCACGTCGGGCGTGTTCCGCAGGCTGCTGCTGCCGGTCATCGAGGTGGTGC
Organism: uncultured Acidimicrobiales bacterium; assembly: GCA_964484385.1. Classification (GTDB taxonomy): domain Bacteria; phylum Actinomycetota; class Acidimicrobiia; order Acidimicrobiales; family Poriferisodalaceae; genus Poriferisodalis. Next base: position 19,999 of record CAZAFV010000011.1, on the reverse strand, counting down.
GGCCGTTGCCGGGCGTTGCGTATGCGCCGCTGCTGATCGCCGTGTTCCAGCGGGGGCTCATGAGCAGGTCCCTCACGGTGGCGATCGCCTGCACCTGGCCGATCCTGTTCAACACCCGCAGCGGTTTCGATGCGGTCGACCCGATTGCCATCCAGACGGCGCGGAGCTTCAGCGAGACCAGGTTCGGTGTGATCCGGCGGGTGAGCCTGCTGTCGGCGTCGCCGTTCATCTTCACCGGCGTCAGGATCTCCGCATCGATCGCCATCATCGTGGAGATCGCGGTGGAGATCCTGATTCCCGACGGGACTGGGATCGGCGGCTTCCTCGCCGATGCCGGCAGCGGCGGTGTGGACTTGGCGACGATCTACGGCGCGACCTTCGTGGCGGGGCTGCTGTCGCTGCTGCTCAACTTCGGTCTCAACACGATCGACAACCGGCTGTTCGCCTGGCGTCAGGGGCTCGGCGCATGAGCATGTCCGGCCGGCTGTGGCGTGCGGTGACTGCGCTCGGGTCGCTCACCGTGGTCGTGATCGGGTGGCAGTTGCTGACAGCGTCGTCGGAGTCGTACTTCTTCCCGCCGCCTTCGGAGGTGTTCCCGCACCTGTGGCGTGGCAACGGGGGGATCGCCGAGCCGCCGTACCTGTCACCGAGCCCGTCAGACCTGTTCCTCGGTGCCGGGTTCTACGAAGACCTCGTGCCGAGCATGTGGCGGATGCTGCGCGGCTACGCGATGGCCGCAGCCGTCGGCATCGGCATCGGCACCGCGCTGGGGCTGAGCCGGGCTGCGCGGCAGTACACGGATTGGATCATCAACTTCGTGCGGGCCATCCCGCCGCCGGCGCTGCTGGGTATCTGGATTGTCGTGTTCGGCCTCGGCGACGGCCCGAAGATCTACCTGATCGCCTTCGCGGTGGTCTGGCCGATCCTGCTCAACACCATTGACGGCGTGGCCTCGGTCGACGAGCAGCGAAAGCAGGTCGCCGCAGTATTCAAGATTCCGTTCCGGCGCCAGCTCACCGGTCTCTACCTGCCCTCAGCATCGCCCAAGATCATCAGCGGGATGCGCATCAGCCTGGGGTTCGCACTGATCATGATGATCATCTCAGAGTTCGCCGGGGCAACGAACGGCCTCGGATTCCGGCTGAAGGAAGACCTCAGCTTCTTCAACTTCCCTGATCTGTGGGCCACCATGATCCTGCTGTCGGCCATCGGCCTGCTGCTCAACGGCTTGATGTTCTGGGCGGAGGCGCGCATCCTGGGTTGGCATCGCAAAGCGTCAGAGGTCTCGAACCTGTGAACTCCACCGCGCTCAGCGTCGACTCGGTCGGCCATGTCTACGGTCACGGCACGGCCGAGCAATTCCACGCCATCGGCGAGGTGAGCTTCGAGGTCGACCGGGGCGAGGTGGTGTGCATCGTGGGGCCTTCGGGCTGCGGCAAGAGCACGCTCATGCGGATCATGGCCGGGCTCATGCGGCCTTCGAGCGGCAAGGTGAGCGTCGACGGGAACCCGATCGAGGGAGTGCCGGCCGACCTCGCCATGGTGTTCCAGGACTACAGCCGCTCGCTCTTCCCGTGGCTGCGGGTGCGACCGAATGTGGAGTACCCGCTCAGGCACCTGGCCAAGGCCGAACGGGCGCAGCGAGCCACCGACGCCCTCGCCGACGTCGGGCTCGGCGAGCACGACCGCAAGTACCCGTGGGAGCTGTCTGGCGGCATGCAGCAGCGGGTGGCGCTGGCGAGGGCACTCGCTGTCCAGCCCCGGATCCTGCTGATGGACGAGCCGTTCGCGTCGGTGGATGCGCAGACGAGGTCTGACCTCGAAGACTTGGTGTTGGAGATTCACGCTGAGACGGGGATCACGATTGTGTTGGTGACCCACGACATCGACGAGAGCGTCTACCTGGCCGACAAGGTGATCGCGCTGTCGGCGCAGCCGAGCACGGTGCTCGAGACAATCGAGGTCGACCTGCCTCGCCCCCGCAATCAGCTCGACACCAAGGAAAGCAGCAGCTTCCTGCACTACCGCCACCGTGCCTACGAACTCCTGCACCGCTGATGCCCGAGGAGCACACAGCACCCTGGTGCGCGAGTCACGTCCGACGCGGATGACCGAAATGTTGGTGTCGTTGCTGCTGGAGATAGCCGTAGCGGGCAGCGCTCCGGGGCGGCTAGCTGTCTGACAGCTGGTCTCGCAGGCGGGTTTCCTGCTCGGCGAGCTCGTCGGTCATGGCGTCGCCGAAGTCCTCCATCTCGAAGATGGGACGCAGCTCGACGATGCCGGCAGCGCCCGTCGGGTTGGGGCAGCGCTGCATCCAGGCGATGGCTTCGCCCATGTCGGCCACTTGCCAGATCCAGAAGCCCGCGACGAGTTCGCTGGTGTGCTCGAAGGGTCCGTCGATCACGGTGCGAGCGTCGCCGTCGAAGGCAATGCGCTTGCCGCTGGCGGAGGGGAACAGGCCCTCGCCAGACACCATCACGCCTGCGTCGACGAGCTCTTCGTTGAAGTTGCCCATCGCCTCGAGCAGCTCAGTGTCGGGCATCACGCCCGCCTCGCTGTCCGCCGTTGCCTTGATCATCACCATGACCCGCATCGTGCGCGTCAGCGTAGTGGCGAGCCGGTGTCGGAAGGGCTAGCTGCGCTCGATGACGCCGCAGGCCACGCGGTCTCCGGCGCCGGGTTCGGCGCCGTAGGAGTCGGGCTGGGCGTGAATGATGATGGCTGAGCCGTCGGCGTCGAACACCGTGGTGTCGGCGTCGGCCGCGAGCGTGATCTTGCTGGTGAAGACGTCTGCCCGAGCCGTGCCATCGCCGGCGGCGTAGAGGTTGGGCAGATCACCGGCGTGCTGGTCGTCGCCGTACATGAACCCGTGACCGTGACCGCTGGGGGCGAAGTGGCTGCCGGCGGCGGAGAAGTCCGGTGTGCAAGCGCCCACATCATGAATGTGGAACCCGTGCGGACCCGGCGTCAGCCCGCTGACATCGGCAGAGATCAGCACGCCGTTCGGACCCTGCTCCAGGGTGACGGTGCCCATCGGCGATCCGTCGGGCCCCGATATTGCGGCGGTTGCCCGCTGGCCGACACCAGCGATGTCGTCGCCGTCATCCCCGCCGCAGGCGGCAAGCCCTGACAAGGCGAGTAGCCCCGCCGCCAACACAGTGATCGTTCCCCGAATGCGCATGCCCAGTCCTGACTGTTTCACCAGTTGCAAACCCCGACCACGCTAGGCCACGGCACGAGCGACTCCGGGTGACATGCCGCGCCGCCCTCGGCGGCGGAGCGACACCGGTCACCACCGGTCTGCTTCATGACGAAACTCAGTCCACGGTGGCGAAGTCGAAGCTCGCCCGCACCGAATCGGCCAGCCAGTCGTGCTCGCCGTCGGCGATGATCTCCAGCATGCTGCGGCCGCCGTAGGTCTCGGCGGGGCGGCGCACAACTGCGGCAGGCATGTCGGCTCGGAGCTGGTGCTGGAGAGTGTCGGCAATCTCAGCCAGGGCGCCGATCTTGGCGAGCTGATCCGCCGGTGGCCCGGCGAGCAGCCACTTCTCGACTGCTTGGCGAGTGACGCCCATCATCTCGGCCACTTCGCGGTTGGAGAGATCCAGGACCGTCATCGCCCTGCGCAGCATCTCGAGACGCGACATGCCGGAAGCGTAATGGCGGCGCTCTGAACGGCTCGAAGCGGCTTCCTGCCGCGCCGCGACTATGCCGTGGTGCAACTGTTAGGCAACCTATTTCAGTTGCGCCAATATCGCCTGGCGTTGTGTCGCTGGCAGATCACCTGGGTATTGCGGGGCATCGCCGCCGATGGTCTCCCAGCTTGCTTTGCCATCGACATATATGTGCACAATCACTTCGACCTCGGGATCGTCGTCGAGCAATCCGGCCGGAACCCAGTAGAGCTCTCCGTCGGCGCTGAGATGCGGCATCGGGCTACCGCACGTTCCGCAGAAGTCCGACTTCCAGTGGCCGTCGGGCATGACGTACTTGACGATCTGGTCCTGGCCCTCGACCCACGTCAGGTTCGTCGCAGCCGTGAAGAGCGCAGCTTCTGCAGCTGCTCCAGTCACTTTGCGGCACTTGTAGCAATGGCACTGGCCGATGGGGCTGTACCGGCCGTCGATCTGGAATCGCACGGCGCCGCAGAGACAAGAACCTGAGATCATGCTTGCTCTCCTGACTGAAGGAACTCAGTCTCGCAGTACCGAGAACTGAACGAAGACGGAATTCGCGTTGGCTGTGGCGGTTCCTGGGTTGACCATCGGCGCCGGCACGTGCAGACCGTGCCGGCGTATTGCATGCGCGCCCCTCGGCATGGGGAGGCCGCGAGAATTGGGTTGCTATGGCGGTGTCGGCGAGGTTCGAGCAGTTCACGTTGGCCGGGATCGCTGCGCTGCATCTCGGCGTCGGGCTGACGCACACCTACAGCCACGCGGCCGCGGACGTGCCCATCCCGGCCGCCCAGCAGGTGTACATCGCGGTGGTCGTGACGCTGCTGCCGCTCGCCGCGGTGTGGCTGGCGTTCCGTCGCAGCCTCCGGATGGGCGCTGCGCTTTTTGCCGCCTCGATGTACGCCTCGTTCGTGTTCGGCTACCTGCTGCACTTCGTGATCGACAGCCCAGACCTGCACTCCAACGTCGTCGGCGACAGCGCAGGCGTGTTCTTCCACACGGCACTGAACCTGGCGCTCATCGAGTTCGTCGGCTTCGCATTCGGCCTAGTCGCCGCAGTCCGCCGAACCCGCTGAGCGTCCCGCGGCCGACGTGCCGAGCCAGGTCTGCTTCTAGCCGAATGGCTCGTAGTAGCCCGAGGCGAACAGGTAGCCGTCGTGGGGCACGACCCAGACGTGCTTGCGCTCGAGATCGTCATTCACCGGGTTGAGGAAGTCGTAGCTGACCCAGGCGGGGCGGCCGCTGGCGACGAGGCGTCGCCAGTGCGCTGCCGTCCTGACCACCGGTTCGGCCGTCCGACGATCGCGGGCATCAGCACGGCGGCGATCGTGGAGCACCTCGACGGAGGCGAGACCGAGAGCGAGGTGGCCGAGCAGTTCGACCTAGGCCTTGAGAGCGTCAGGTGGGCAGCCGCCTATGAGACATCGCGTGTCGCAGCGCAGGCCGCGTGAAGCTTGCCACGGTCCGTTTCTATTTCGACGCGGACATCCTCGGCCTCGCCAAGGTCGTGGGCATGCTCAGACCGGACGTGACCTATCCCGGCAGGCGGCGGCCGCCGGTGACCTGAAACGTCAGCTTGTCGTCGTCGCTTGTGTCGGTGCTGTCGAGCACTAGGTGGGCGGTGGCTTCGGGGCGGTGCTCGGCTCGGTAGCGGTCCTCGACGGGCATCCAGATGTCTTCCCAGCGGGTTCGTGCTGCTTCGCCGTCACGAGCCAGCCCCCGGGCCAGCCGGGTGGGGCGGTCGGCTTCCACCCAGATCAGGACGTCGTACCGGTCTCGGATCGACGGAAGAGTGCAATACACGCCCTCGACGATGAGCGTGCTGTCATGTGGCGCCGTGACCCATTCGCCGAGCCGGTCTGTGCTCCAGTCGTAGCGCTGGTATCGAATGGGCGCGCCGCGTTTGTGGGGCTCGGGCACCTCTCGCTTGAGCCGAGAGAGGTCGAAGAGACCGCCGATCTGCTGCTCCGACCTGGCTGGGTCGGTCGTCGGCCGCCCGAAGTCGTCGCCGTGGACGAGAGCGACGTCGGTCGGCCAGCAGCGGACCAGTTCCGCCGCCAGCCTGCTCTTGCCGGACCCGCCCGGCCCGTCGATGCCGACCCGCACAGGTGATCCCGCCGGCGCCACCAGCCGCACGATGTTGGCCGCGCCGATCCGATCGCCCTGAGACACAGCACGTGGCGACATGCATCTCCTCCCACCGTTGGAGCACGGAACTCAGGCGCTCGATCGGACCAAGGCGAACCTAGGCCGCTCAGTCGGGGATCCAGTCCTCGGTTTTGATGCCGAGGCCGTCGGCAATGCGGTTGGCGTAGGCGTAGTAGCCGACCACTTCGGTGATGTCGAGGATGTCGCGGTCGGAGAAGCCGGCGTGGCGCAGGGCGTCGACGTCGGCGTCGTTGATGTCGGCGGGTGTGGTGGTGAGCTTGACGGCGTAGGCCAGCATGGCGGTGCGCTTGGGCGACAGCGGGGCGGTGGTCCAGTCGTGCTCGACGGCTGCGACCAGTTCGTCGTCGGCGATGAGGCGGCGCAGACCGCGCCGGTGGTGGACCACTCAGTAGTGGCAGTGGTTGGTGAGGCTGACGACCAGGGCGATGAGCTCGCGTTCGACCTTGCGCAGCGTGGCGGTGCCGGCCATGGCCGATTCGTAGAGGCCTTGGTGTGCGGCCATGGACCGGGGGTTGAGCGAGTGGACGGCCAGGATGTTGTCGACCCGGCGGTGGGTGGGGTCCACGACCCGGGGGTGCAGCTTGCCGAGCTCGCCGTCCCAGGAGTCGTCGGGGATCATCTCGATACGCGCCATGGGCCAGCGTGACACACCGGCGGGGCACAGCCCGCACCGGGCCGTACCTCGCCCGAAAACAATTCTTCGGCCCTTCCCGCCATAGGTACATTGAGGCGCAGTCCACTCCCGGTAGAAGCCGTTCGCGATCGTTGGCCACCCCTTTTGCTGTTCGAGGCGTGTCACCGGAATCGTCGCTGGTGTCGCTGTCTGCTGAAAACCTTGCACATTGTGAAAGGTATTCAGTACGATTTCGAGTGCCGCTGTGGACGCCGGCGGCCCGCGGCGAAAGGACAGAGCGTTGGGCGCAACCGTGGTCGGCCGTCTTGGGGACGTGCCCGCAGCTCAGCATGGCTATTTCACCCGTGCTCAGGCGGCAGAGGTCGGCGTGCCCGACTGCGACCTCACCCGCTCGGTGCAGCGCGGGCTCATTGAGCGGGTCGGCCACGGCGTGTACCGGGTGGCCGGTGCGGGGCACGACCCGCTCGCGGACCTGCGTATCGCATGGCTGCGTCTCGACCCCGCCCGCGGCCCTCGCGAGCGGGTGATGCAGCCCACGGTGTGGGTCACGCTCGGGTCCGCAGCCCGGATTCACGGCTTGGGGGTGTTCGCCGGCGCCGGCCACACGTTCACCTCAGCGCGGCGCATCCAGACCGGCGGGCTTGTGGCGGTGCATCGCCGCGTGGGCGGCGTGCCGCGAGCGGACTGGGAGGTCAAGGACGGGTTCGCGGTGACCACCGTGGCCCGCACAGCCGTCGACCTGCTTGCTGCGCGCACCGACGGGGGCCATGTCGGCCGGTTCCTTGACGACGCGCTCCGCGTCGGCGCGGTCAGCAAGGACCAACTCGCCCACCGCCTCGCCGTCAGCCACGACGACATCGAAGCGCTGATAGCCCAAGCCGCTCAGCACCCGGCTCCGGCGCTTCATGGCTGACCCGGCCGCCGGCGACATCGCCGACAAGCACGCGGTTATGCACAGGCAGCGAGACAGGCAGCACACCTTGAACACGCCACCGCTCGCGGCGCCGCGGAACTCGTCGGCCGACTCATCAACCCCGTCCTCGCGGGCGAGCACCACGGCACCTGGGACCCGACCACTTCGGAATGGACCGACGAACCTCGCGCCGGCACCACGTAGCGCCACCGGTCAATTTCAGCGATGCCGCACAGGCCGCCGCGGAGATCATTCCCAGTTCCATGGCCTGAGCAATGCGCTGAGTCGAGCGCGTTGTTCCGCTGGCCGCTGCTGGGGGCGCGCGAAACTCTCCCGCATGGCAAACGAGCGCAGCTATCAGGGGCTTCGCCTGCACGAGGCTGTGAGACGCCTTGCGCGCCACCATGTGCACCCCGACGTGCGACACATCAACGACGAGGAGCTGCACATCCTGCTGGGCGCAGCCGACTGGCTGGAATCGAACGGCTGTGAGGAGCTCATCGGAGAGCCGCAGCTGTTCAGTCGCAGCGACTAGCCCGAAGTCGTTCGGCGGCTTCGCGCAGCATGGTGCGTTTCGCGCCTTCGCGTGGAGGACGGCAAACAAAACTCAGCCGCCCGATCCATTCAGGCTGGACCTAGGGTCGGCAGGTGTCCGACGGCATCGTGACGGCAGCCGAACTTGAGCAGCGCGACGCGGCTGAGCGCCACGAGCTGTTTGAAGCAAGCATCGTGACGGACCTCGACGAGGCGCCTTCGCATCTCGTCGAGCAAGCGCGGGCACGGGTTCGGCAGAGAATCGCTGGGTCAGAACCGCAGCGGGGCTGACCGCCGGACACTGAGAGGTTCGAGCGGCCGTGGTGGGCCATCTCGATACGCGCCGTGGGCAAGCGTGACACGCCACTAGGTGCTGCCGCCGACGCCCGGTTACAGTTCAGTGTTTCAGTAGTTGTAGCGCAAGTTTTCTGCGATAATACGGCCGTGACCGGCACGAATCTCGCGTCTCAGCCGTCTGTTCTCCTGAGTTTTCGCGCGGTGAACGCGCGGTCGTTCAGGGACCAACTCGAATTCTCGATGCTTGCCACCCGTATGTCGGAGCGTCACGTTGTTCGGCCTGTCGAGTGGCGGGAGGGCGGCGCGCCGATCGACGTGCTTCCTGCTGCTGGGGTGTTCGGTGCCAACGGCTCGGGCAAGAGCAACCTGCTCAAGGCGATGGACGACATGCGCGGGTGCGTCTTGCACTCGTTTCGGCGCGGCGATCCCGGGGGCCGCATACCCCGTCGACCGTTCGTCCTGGACCGGGCGCGCCGCATTGAGCCGTCGGAGTACGAGGTCGACCTCGTACTCGATGGGGTGCGGCACCGGTACGGCTTCAGCATCGACGACGACCGGGTGCTTGACGAGTGGGCGTTCCACTATCCCAAGGGACGGCCGGCCCTGCTGTTCCGGCGCACTAACGAGCAGGTCGACGCGGGCAGTGTGGAGCGCCAGAAGACTCGGGCGGTCCAAGAGCTCGTCCGGCCGAATGCGCTGTTCCTGTCCGCGGCAGCCTCCACCAATCACGCAGCGCTGCTACCGCTGTACCAGTGGTTCAGCCGCAATCTCGTCCTTGCCGAGGCCGACTCGCGCCCGTTCCGGCAAGCGCTCACGGCCGAGATGCTGGGCGACGGGGCGCACCGGGACCGCGTGCTGGCGCTGCTGCAGGCGGCGGACCTCGGCGTGACGGGCGCACGAAAGCAAGAGCCCGACCCGGTCATGCACGAGCGCCTGCGGCGAGCGATCCGCATCCTGGAGGGCACCGACGGTGACCCCGACAGTGACGACGGGCCGGCGTTCGAGGAACTCGGTGTCCGGCTCACCCACCGTGGCGCCGATGGCGAGGAAGTCGACCTCGATGCCGAGGACGAGTCTCTCGGCACCCGTGTGTGGTTCGGCCTCATCGGCTCGGTGGTCCAGGCCCTCGAGTCGGGGTCGGTGTTCCTTGCCGACGAGCTGGACGCCAGCCTCCATCCGGCGCTGGTGACCGCGCTGGTGCGTCTGTTTCAGGACCCCAGCACCAACCCGCGGCGAGCCCAGCTGATCTTCAACTCGCACGATGCCACGCTGCTGGGCGATGCAGTCGGAGACCGGCTGCTCGGGAGGGACCAGATCTGGTTCGCCGAGAAGCGGCGTGATGGCAGCACACACCTGTACCCGCTTGTCGATCTTGAGCCACGCAAGCAGGAGGCAATTGGCAAGCGCTATCTCCAAGGCCGGTACGGGGCAACGCCGATTCTCTCGCATGGGGAGTTCGCGTCGGCGGTCGCGCTCGAGGCGGCAGGCCAACATTGAGAAGGGCCACCTCGGCCGCCACGATGCACAGTCGGCGGTAGCAGTGCTGCTGGGCTGCGGCAAGGTGCTCACGCGACCGGCGACGGACCTCCTGTACGACCGCTACGAAGATGCGAGAGATCGAGCCCAGCGTCTCGACGCCAAGCACGAGGGCGACGGCTCGCCGCCACGGTCGAATCCCAGCTCAAGCGTGTGGTCGCTCATCGAAGCGATACGGGCGTAGGACGACAAAGGGAGGAGCGGCCCGAAGGCGGCTCCTCCCCGTCTAGCCCGTGGCCCACGACGGTGCGTCGGCGCCAACAAAAGCCCCGCCAGTGCACCTCCGCTGGGCGGCGGTGGACGGCGGGGAAGATTGGGCCAAGCCTGCCATGCTCGGCCGCCGGACACAACGCGGGACCTATCGTGAGCGCCGTGCGACACATTGATGATGCGCCCACCGGGCAGTTGCATTGGGACGGGCTCGACGAAGAACTGCGCTCGCTGACGGTGCGCTACGCCGGGGGACGCTTACCGTCGCTGTTGGACCGGCTGGCCGCGCTCGGGTTCTCATGGCGGGACATCGCCCGTGCCGCCGGTGTCTCGGTGCCTGAGGTGCGCAGGTGGCGAAGAGGCGGGTCGGCTACGAGTGCTGGCCGCCAGCGTGTCGCCCGATTCGTGGCGCTGTGCGAGGTCGCGGCAGAGCGCTGCCACATCGTCGACGTCGCGGCATGGCTCGAAACGCCACTGCACCCCGAAGCACCGCTCATCAGGCTCGACATGGCGGAGGCTGAACGTCGTGATCTCGTTCTCGCGCTGGCTCGGGATCGGCCCGACGGCCCCGAACAGGTCTTGGACGGGTTCGATCCCGACTGGCGGACCAGATGCTGCTCCGGCATAGACGTCTTCACGGCAGCCGACGGCATGCCGGGTTTGCGACTTGCTAGCTCCGACGCTTAGGCCGCCTTGGCGCTACCGAGGCAGCCGCGGCCGGGCCTCGTGGTCGGTAATTCAGGTGTTGTGTGGTTCGGTGGGATAGATCTCGTGATTCGGGTCCCCCCACAACCTCACGAGAACCGACAGCTAGGAGAGCGCAGCTAGGTCGTCCGCGCCGCCACCAGCCTGCCTAACGCGTTACCCTCCCCCGAACCATCAACACCGCACCGCAGCGGAACCAGCCAGCCCGGCCCGGTCCTCTCCTGTGCCTGACACTCAGCACGGGGGCTAACGATGACCGCAGAAGTCGCCGTCATGAACCGGCTCGCAATCGCTCTGGCCACCGACAGCGCTGTCACAGTCACACTCCCCTCCAACAAGCGAAAGATCCTGAACACCGCTCCCAAACTGTTCGCGCTCTCCGAAACCGAGCCCGTCGCCGCGATGATCTTCAGGAACGCCTCCTACGGGCACACACCGTGGGAGACGATCATCAAGACCTTCCGCGCGAAACACGGGATGAACACCTACGGCACGATCGCCGAGTACGCGACCGCCCTCATCGAGTACCTGTCGGAATGGGTCGGTGACTTCGCCGTCACCGCACAGGAAAATTTCGCTCTGGCGAAGTTCAGTTACGAACTCGACCTCGTCAGGCGCGTCGTCGATGAACTCAGATCTGACGGCATGGACGAAGACGACATCGTCCAGCACATCAAGCAGGCAACCCCGAACCGTATCCAGCAAATCGAGGACGCTTGGATGGGCAACGTGGGACCCGCTGACGAGAATGAGGCACTGGAGCGTCTATGGACGACCATGAACGAGGCACCTGAGACCGGTGGCGCCAGCCTTCTCACCGAATGCTTGGGCTTGGATGAGGACAAGATCGCCCCCGCCATCGACGACCTCCATAACCTCGCTATCGCCACATGGCGCTACGTCGAGGACGCTCCTGGCACCACCGGCTTGGTGATCGCGGGCTTTGGTGCAGACGAGATGTATCCAGCCCTGCACCACGTCTGCGTCGAACACCCCATCACTGGGCAAGCCCGCGCTGGTGTGCAGTACACGCAGTTAGGCGAGGACACCACTGCGTTGATCAAGCCGTTCGCACAGCAGGAGATGGTCCGTACCTTCTTGTCTGGCATCCACCCGGACTACCGACGCAAAGTACGGGAAAGCATCGCGGGGGCGTTTGAGCGTTACAAGGACGCGGCCCTTGATGAGGTTGACGACGCAGACCGCCCGAGCGCGGCGGACAGCCTCAGGGCCACTGCGGAGGACCTCGCCGACGACCTCGTAGAAAAGTTCACCGCGTTCGAGCAGGAGGAAATGTGGGGGCCCATCATCGACATGGTCGAGAACCTCGGCAAGGACGAGTTAGCAGAGGTCGCTGAGACACTGGTCAACCTGACATCCTTCCGACGTCGTGTGACGTCAGACGAGGACACAGTCGGAGGCCCAGTCGACGTTGCCGTGCTCTCAAAAGGCGATGGCTTAATCTGGATCAAACGGAAGCACTACTTCCCGCCCGAACTCAACCCCCGCTACTTCCGTGGCCTTCAGTGGCCACACGCCCACAACACCCGACCATGAGAGGAAACCCCATGCGAGACTTGACCTCAGACCCCCGTGCCGAAGCCCAGCGCCAACAGCAACGCGACGAAATCCTGCGCCTTTGGCAGGAGAGCGCACCGACGACAAACGACCGCAAACGAGAGCAGAAGGCAGCCGTTCCGGCACTCCCTGCCGCGGGCTAGCCGCCCCGACCGCGAACCCTTAAGCGCCCTCTGTGCGCACGGCGCTCGCTGGGCAATCTGCTGCCAAAGTCTCTGCGGTGGTTACTCATATACACAATTCCCCAATCTTGGGGCCGAATTTGCCGACGATGCGATAGTCCCGGGCGCGCCCGCCGACAGCCTCGCTGGTATCGAGAAAGTCGCAGTTGCGCAATCTGGCTTCGCGCAGCGCATCGAGTGAAGCGGCTCAGGAGTCGTCGAGATTGTCTCGATGTGCGCTCTGAGTCAGATTGCCTGACGGCGAGAGGGCGATTGCACGTTGCTCTAAGCCGGGGCTCGCAGGGTGGGGCAGAATTCGTGGCGGCCAGTTGGTTTGTGATGTGACCGCGGGAGGTCGGCATTGGAGACGACTACCGCGTACGCGCCTGCGTCGTCGCTGGGGTGGCTGGATCTTGACCGTGCGGCGAGCGAGCGGGTCGGTGAGCTGCTGCGGGCGCTTGAGGAGCCGGGAACGCTTGATGTGCTGGGTTTGGGTACCGTGCGCGATGCGTTCTCGGGGATGCTCAATCCCGGAACCTCGACCATTCAGACCAGGCTCCGCTACTTCCTCTTCATTCCTTGGATTTGCGCCAGGCTCGAAGCCGAGGGCGTGCCTCCGGAAAATTTCGCGCGCAGGCTGCGCCACGACGAAGCGCGACTGATCGAGTGCCTCCGTCACCTCGGCCCCAACAATGGCGTCATCGGTTACACAGCTCGCCAGAACCTCAAGCGCATGCCGAGCGATGCCTACTGGGGAGGCCTTCGGACGTGGGGTCTGCGGCGGCTCGATTACAGCATCTCTGAGTACGGCCAGCGCGCAGCGACCCTCGGGCGCACTCGGCCCGAACGTGACGACGACCGCAACGCGACGACGCGGAACGTCTCGATGTGGGCGTCGTTGCCGCCGCCACCGGATGACTTCTTGGAGGCAGAGATCACATTCGACCTCACCCAGGAGGAGGCGCAGGTGCTGGTGGATTACATCCGGCGGCACCACGAAGGAACGCTGCTGGCTGTGCTGTGTGCAACCCCGGATGCAGCAGCCCGTGTCGATTACCCCTGGGACCTGCCGACGCACGGAATGCCGAGCCAGCTTGTCGAGACCCTCGGCCACGCCCAGAACTTCTCCGAACTGACCGCCGGACCTCAGCACGTCTACAACCTGCTCTTGGCCCGTCGGGCCCGAGAAGAGCTCGGCTGGGAAACCGATGAACTCGAAGATCGCGAACTCGGCCACCTGGAAGCGTGGTCCGAGCGGGTCGCCAATCGCCTCGACGACATTCGTGCCTGGGCAGCAGAGCTCCCGAGATTCTGGGCGCTCTTGGCCGAACATCACATCAGCTACAGCGTCCAAGAATTCGTGAACACCATCGCCACCCGGGCGGCGGACGACCCTGAAGGATTCGTCGAAGACAGCGAGGTTCACAAACTCATCCGTGACCGCGAGCTCCGCTTGAAATCGAAACGGGCACGACTGGCACACCGAGCCGCCTTAGAGAACTGGAACGGCGACGGTGTCGGCGGCCAGTTCGATTACCGCTGGGGCATCACGAAGTCGTTCCTGGCTGACATAGCGGCCGGCCAGCGGGCAGGCAGCTGATGCTGCAGCCCACGAACCGCCTGACGCTCATCGATGCAATGCGTCCGCCGGCAGGGTTTCGCATCGAGTCGGCAATGGCCGTCACCTTCACGCTCGACCTTCGGGCACTGCTGGCCGCGCCAGCGGCGTTCGCGCTCACCGGGCCTGATGGCACCGTTGCCGGCAGCGACCAACTCGAGCCCATCGAGCTACTGCACGCTCTGCGTTCCCACGCCGACAAGATCACGGTGTTCAGCCAGGTCGGCCACATCGCCCTGCCTCCGTCCCGACGAGTATTCGCCTTCCTCGAAGGTGCGGTCGTCCCGGTCGATGCGCCACGAGGCGGCATCGTGCATCCCAAGGTGTGGGTGCTGCGCTACGAGTCGCGCGAGGCACCGCTGAACGGCCAGGGCCACCAACAGCGCCTGCGGGTGCTCGTCGCCAGTAGGAACCTCACCTTCGACACCAGTTGGGACACCGTGCTGCGGCTCGACGAGTATCCGGGTGCGAGCGGTGTGCCGCTTGAGCCAGTCGGTGAGCTGTTCGAAGGCCTGATCGACGCCGTTGTCGGTCCCGTCGACGAGGTACACCGGCAGCGCGTCAACTCGCTCGCAGCAACTCTGCGGACCGCAACGTTCGCGCTTCCCGACGGCGTGGACGACCTACAAGTGCATGTGCTCGGCCTCGGACGGTCTGGTTCGCCCTTGCCGCACAGCGCCGATCGATCGCTGGTCATTTCCCCATTTGTGAGCGAAGGGTTCTTCGAAGCAGTGCACCCGCACTCGATCGGCGAATTGGTCGCCAGAGAGGAATCGCTCGACTCCCTGAAACCAACTGCCCTCGCGAACGTCGGCACCACGTATGGGTTCGACGACGGCAGCGCGACCGACTTCGACGGTGCCGAAGATCAGTTGTCGCCGCACGACCCAGGTCGACCGCTCGTCGGCCTGCACGCGAAGGTCTTCGCCTTCGAAGAGGGCGGTAGGGCGCGCCTGTTCGTGGGTTCAGCAAATGCGTCCTGGTCGGCGTTCCACACAAACGTCGAGATCCTCGTCGAGCTGACTGGTTCGACTGCAGCGCTCGGCATCGACCGGCTGTGCGAAGACAATGACGACGAGCGTGGGCTGCGGCAGCGGTTCATCATGTATCGACGATCCGAAGCGCCGCCCCCGGGTGACACGCCAGTGCTCGACGCTGCGCGCGTCGCAATCGCACGGCTTCCGTTAGAAGGAATCGTCGAGTCGAGCGGCGACGAATGGGCCGTCACTTACCAGTCGGAGAAACCGCTGCCGGCTCTGGATGACGTGACTGTCCACTGCTGGCCACTCGCATCGCCAGGAAATCGGCGGTCGGTTGCTGGCGGCAGCGCTTTCGAGAAGTGCTTCGAGACCAGTCTCGAAGCACTCAGCGGCTTTCTGGCCTTCGAGCTTGCTCACGTCGACGGCGTCAAGACCGAATTCGTGGTACCCGTCACGTTGACTGGCGTCCCAGAGCACCGTGACCGGTTCCTGTTGCGCACGCTGGTCGGGGACGCGGAGCGTTTCTTGCGATACCTGCTGGCAATGCTCGACGAGGACTCGGGTCACATGGAACTGCTGGACGCCGTCGAGCGAGCCAGCGCCGACGCCGCGGGTGACGGGCAAGGCTTGATCAACCTCCCAGTACTGGAGAAGCTGCTGCGGACCATGCGCCGAGACCCGGCGAAGCTGGCAAGCCTGCACCCACTCGTGTCAGACCTCGCGGCGGACGATGCGCTGCCAGAGGGTTTCGCGGAACTCTGGAACGCGATCTTCGACGCAGCGATCGCCGGGGCCGCTGAAGGAGCATCAGTCCGATGACTGGCGGGCACGTCGATGTCGAAGCAGTCCTCGGCGACCTGAAGGACTTCCAGCAGCGGACTGCTCGTTGGACTTTCCGGCGGATGTTCGACGAGCACGATCCGGCCTACCGGTTCTTGGTTGCCGACGAAGTCGGTCTTGGCAAGACCCACATCGCCAAGGGCGTGATCGCACAGGTCATCGAGCATCTCGGCAGCATCGACGACCCGCGACACGACATCGTCTACGTCTGCTCGAACGCGGCCATTGCCCGTCAGAACCTCCGCAAGCTCGTCCCCAATGGCATCGAGCCGCTCGAAGACGTCGGCCGGCTCACCATGCTCCCGCTCACGGCGTTGAACGAAGGCGAGGGCACGCAGCCAGGCATCAATCTCATCGCGATCACACCTGGTACGTCGCTGAAGTTCGGCCGCAACACCGGCAGATATGAGGAGCGCTTCCTGGCATACACATTCCTGCGGGCGCACTGGGGCGCAGTGACCGACAGCGACGCGGCTCGATGGATCTTCTGGGAGGGACTAAGGGCTGGAGACCGTCATGAGCGCGACGCGCGACTGCGCTCATGGGAGCGTTGGCACCGGCACCAGATCACCGGTTCACTTGCTGCTTTCGCCGAAGAGCTGGCGGGGGTGGAGAAGTCGCGCCGTCATCACGGCAAACCGACGCTCCGTGCCCTGTTCGACCGGCTGGTCGACGGATTGAAGTGGAAGCGGGCGTTCCCCGCTGAGCTATCTGATGACCACAAGGTGCTGATCGGAGAGATTCGCCGCATCTTGGCAATCGTCGGAATCGCAGCGCTTGAGCCCGACCTCGTAGTGCTGGACGAATTCCAGCGGTTTAAGGACTTGCTGCAACCCGATCCGGACAACTTTGCCGCCGAATTGGCGCATCGGCTGTTCGACTACAAGGACTGTGCCACCGGTCGCCTGACACGGACGCTGCTGCTGTCGGCCACCCCGTATCGCATGTACACGACGGCCGATGAGGTCGACAGCGACCACTACGCGGACTTCCTAGGCACGTGCCGATTCCTATTCCAAGACGACGAGCGAGTCGATCGGTTGAGGCAGCGGTTCGCCAGTCTTCGATCCGCGCTCACGTCAGCGGAATCGCTACCGAACGCCGCTGCGATCTGCTCCGAGATCGGATCGGACCTTCGCAAGGTGATAGCGCGGACGGAACGCCTCTCAGCCACACCGAGCCGTGACGGGATGCTTGAGGCGCACGAGATCCAAGTGACTGTCGCACCCGACGACCTGCGTGCATATCTGCGCATTGGCAATCTTGCGGAGAAGGTCGAGCATCACGAGCCCACCGAGTACTGGAAGTCGGGCCCGTATCTCGTCAACTTCATGGAGATCTACAAGCTGAAAGCAGCCGTCAAGCAGGCCGCAGCCGACGGCCGGCTCAGCGACGAAGGGTCGCTCGACCCTGGCCCCGGCCTGTTGAGCTGGGAGGACGTTGAGGCGTATCGGCGCATCGATCCCCAGAACGGCCGGCTTCGCTGGCTGCTCGAAGACTTGGCGGCGCACCGGGCGTTCGAGATGCTGTGGGTGCCGCCGTCGCTGCGCTACTACGACACCGGCTCGGTTTACGAATCGCCGGAGGCGGCCGCCTTCACGAAGCGGTTGATCTTCTCGGGCTGGAAGGTGGTGCCGAAGGTCGTCTCGTCGCTCATCAGCCTGGAGGCTGAGCGTCACGCGTTTGCCGGCCGTAACCACAGCTACACCGCCGATTACCGCCGAAGGGGTGGCCAGCGTCTCGATTTCCGTACCAGCGAACGCACGACAGGCGAGGCGCGAGCTGGGGAGGCAATGAGAGCCCGGCGAGCCGCAGCGATGACGGCATTCCTGCTCGTGTGGCCCAGCCCGAGCCTCGCAGAATTAGGCGATCCTCGACGGATGGCTCGTGGAGGTCGACGCCCTGTCTCGGCAGTACTCGCCGATCTGGCGGCGCAGACGGCAGACGCAATCGCGCCGCTTATTCGGTCGACATCAGCCGAGGGTGTCGTCGACCGACGTTGGTATTGGGCTGCGCCGTTGTTCCTCGATCGGGAGAGGCACCCTTCGGCGGTCGATCGGCTGCTAGCCCTCAACAGCGCTCGGTACTGGGAAGGCGACGAGGTGGGGCGCGGATTCAGAGCGCATCTCGCCGAGGCGCGTGCGATGGTCAACTACGGAGTCTCTGCGCTTGGCCGCCCGCCAGACGATCTTGCCGAGGTGCTCGCCGAAGTCGCGCTCGGCGGGCCAGCGCAATGCGCCGTACGGGCGGTCAGCTCGACCGTCGGCCTCCCGGTCTCGCATAAGTCGTCGGTGTCAAACGCTGCCTGGATTGCCGAGGCGTTCCGGCGCTTCTTCAATGCCCCAGAGATCACCGGTGTCGTTGTGCGCGGCCGGCCCGGAGATGCCGACGGTGATGCCGGCGTCGAGCGGTACTGGCGCGATGTTGTGCGTCATTCGATCGACGGCAATCTCCAGGCCGTGCTCGATGAGCACTGCCACGTGCTGCGCGACTGGCTCGGCCATCTGAACCTGAGCGATGACGACCAACGCACGGCAGCAGCCGACGACATTGGACACAAGGTGCAAGAGGCGCTGAGTCTCCGGACCACGTCGTTCCGTGTCGACATTCCCAATCGGATCGCAAACGGCCAAGAGTTCACGCTCGATGAACACCGGCTGCGAACGAGGTTCGCCGTCGCATTCGGCAACCAGACTCTCGACGAGGAGAGCGGCGAAGCCCGCATCGAGGCCGTTTCGAGGGCGTTCAATTCCCCGTTCTGGCCCTTCGTGCTCACGTCCACGTCGGTCGGGCAGGAGGGACTCGATTTCCATCTGTGGTGCCACGCAGTCGTCCATTGGAACCTGCCAACCAACCCGGTGGACCTGGAGCAGCGCGAGGGACGCGTGCACCGGTACAAGGGTCACGCCGTGCGCCGGAACCTCGCCGCGACGCTCGGGCCGGACCTGCTAGCGAACGGCGCGGAGCCCAACGGCGACCTCTGGGACGAGCTCTTCGACGTGGCAGTGAAAGAGAGCCAGGACGTCGATGGGGCGATCGTGCCCTACTGGGTCTTCAACGAAGGCCCGGCCAAGATCCAGCGACACGTGCCCGTGCTGCCGTTCAGCCGAGACGCAGCAGCCGTATCACAGCTGCGCAAAGCCCTCGCCGCGTACCGCCTCGCATTCGGCCAACCCCGCCAAGAGGAGTTGGTCGAGTTCCTCAGCGCCGACCGCACCGACAAGCAACTGCTCGAACTCACTGCCCGCCTGAGAATCGACCTCTCACCGCCCGCCACCACCGATGACAGCTGTGCGGCCAGTCCCGGGTTCGGTAGCTGAGGCGGAATGTCACTGCGGTCGGGCTGTGCGCACAAAGGTCTCTCTCATGCGTGCTGCCTTCCGGTGTCAACCGAGGGTGCCGTTGTCACTTTGCATGACTTGGCTTGGTGGTAGTGATGATGTTCGAACGCGATGGCAACTGGAGCGGATCCTGAACGCAACGCGAGAATTCGACCTAAGCCAATCCGTCTACTCGCTGGCCGACGCTGCGGTAGTGCTGGGCACCAGCCGAAACACGCTCGGTCGGTGGCTCGACGGCGGCGAACACGGCGGTCGCCACTACGGCCCCGTCATCCGCGCTAGGGCCCCCGGCTGCACCAGTTTCACTGGGCCGGAGCCCTTGAAGGCCGGCCTTCTGCCCCAATATCGACGCAAGCTGCAGGTGCGGCGTCACGAGGCCCGCAGCATCGATTCCTCGCTTCACGATGAATTGGGAATTGTGTACCGGCCGGCGTACGCGGCACCTTGGGTAAGCGCGGGGAGAAGGCCGCATACCCGCATTCAAAAGCTGTGTGAGCTGCACAATGAATTGTGTCTAATCACATTAGCAGGCAACGAGCCGGCACCGCTTGTGCTGGCTGTAGCGTTCTCGACGAGACTTAACTTGTATGACAAGTGGATGATTGATTGCTGGCAATATATTAACTATGCGGCGGCGGAGAGATCAGCGAACCTGTCGACCGAAAATTACGACAATCAGTACATTGGGGATACCCAATCGTCACCTCGCGACCGGAGTTGTCATCGGAAGGCTCGACATCGGCGACACCCATTGTGATTCACCCTGGGTTTTGCGCAGGCTCCAGAGATTGGAGCAAGCATGGGATCCA
>CAZAFV010000010.1:32058-65265 GCA_964484385.1 uncultured Acidimicrobiales bacterium | reverse complement strand
CTTTCTGGTGGACGCGACAACCCCCACACCCCAAACAAACCGGTGAATCCGGGCTTAGGCTCCCCCGGGTGAGCAGCATCTGGCAGGTCGCGCGCGGACTGAAGGCGTCGTACCGCGGCTCGGATCTCCGGCAGCGAGTGGAACAGCTGAACGGGCGGCTCGACGAGACGTACGCGCCGAGCGACGGCCCGACTTCCGACCACGCCGAGACGGCAACGGAGTACTACGACATCTGCAGCCACCTCATGATCTACGGCTGGAGTGAATCGCTCCACTTCGCACCGCTGAATCCACAGGAGAGCTTGCAAGAATCCCAGCTCAAGCATCAGCGCCTGATGATCGACAAGCTGGACTTGCGAGAGGGAATGTCGGTCATTGATGTCGGGTGCGGGATCGGCGGGCCGATGCGAACCGTGGTGCGTGAAGCAGGAGTCACGGTCACGGGCATCAACAGCAGCGAAGTCCAGCTGGTCAGGGCGAGGGAGCTGACCGCCCAAGCAGGCCTGAGCGACATGATCGATTACGTGGAATCCAGCTTCATGGACATGAGCACCATCGAAGACGGCAGCTACGACGGGGCCTACGCAATCGAGTCGACCTGCCATGCGCCGGACAAGGTGGGCGCCTTCACCGAGATCGCGCGCGTGCTGAAGCCGGGCGCCCTGCTGTGGGGCCAGGAAATGTGCCTGACCGACACGTTCGACGCTGACAACACGCATCACCAAGAGATCAAGCGAGAGCTCATGCGCGGGATCGCGCTCAAGAAGATCGCGACGTTCGCCGAAGTCAACCAAGCACTGGAGTCGGCAGGATTCGAGGTGATCGAAGGCATCGACCGCGGAACCGCCGAATACGGATCGACGACACCGTGGTACCAGCCGATGGAGGCGCGCAGTGGTACAGCCCGTAACACCCCGCGCGGAACGCCACTGAGTCGACGACTCGCGATCGGGGCCGCGCGCTTCGTTGAAACATTGAGGATCCTGCCCCGAGGAACCGCCGAGGTCGCCAAGCTGCTGGATCGCACCGCCCACGCATACGTTGCGGGCGGCAAGACGGGAATCTTCACGCCGCTGTACTGCTTCGTAGCCCGCAAGCGGCCCTGAGAGCCTCACGACCAAGCCAACGGCGGCATTCGGGCACGTCTGCTAGGAAACCCCGCATGAACATGCCTGCCATCTCGCTGGCGGCCGTGCGCGGCCGTCGTGAACGCACCCTGGAAATCGCCGCCGAGATCGAACAGCGCGGCTTCAGCGGAATCTACTGCCCCTCGATGGGCGATCCAGTGGCGCTGTGCCAAGCGATTGCCCATGTCACCAACGAGATCCATTTCGGCACCTCGGTGCAGCCGATCTACTTCCGCAACCCGGTCGACATGGCCTCGACGGCGGCATTCATCCACGAGATCTCGGGCGGGCGGTTCTGGCTGGGCATCGGCGTCACGCACGGGCCGGTGCATGAGCGCCTCGGCATTACGCCCGGCAAGCCGCTCGCTGACATCCGCGAGTACATCGCTGCCATGGAGGCCGCATCGGCACAGCACGGCGAACTGCCGCCGATCGTGCTGGCCACGCTGCGCCAGCGCATGGCCGAACTGTCGGCCGAGATCAGCTCAGGGGCGGTGTGGGCCAATGCGAGCTGCAGCGACTTCCAGAACTCGGTAACGCACCTCGGCGAGGCGGCGAGCCGTGACGACTTCTTCGTGGGGAACATGATCCCGACGGTCATCGATGACGACCGCGCCGCCGGAGCAGCGCGGAACCGCAAGACGCTGGCCGGTTACGTGTCGCTGCCGAACTACCGGAACTACTGGAAGCAAGCCGGCTGGGTCGACGAGATGGACGCGGCCGAGACGGCGATCGCCGCGGGCGACTCCGAGGCACTGAACCGGGCCATGACCGACGACTGGCTGTCGAACACAACGCTGTACGGCTCGGCCAGCCAGGTACGCGACGGCGTTGAGGCATGGTTCGATGCCGGCTGCAAGACACCGATCCTGGTGCCGTCGAGCACCAGCGGTGGTCAGCTCAAGGCGCTCGAAGAGCTTTTCGACACGTTCGCCTAGAGGCGCAGGGGCGGCAGGATCCTCTGCTCCCGCGATCCAGCAGGTCGCAACGTCGCAGAGTCTCCTGCCGCCCCTGCGCCATGGCATCTGTGTCTCTCCGTTGATCCTCAGAAACGTCGAGCGGCGCGCCGTTACGCTCCGGGCATGCAAATCGAGCTGTTCGGATTCGACACCACGCCTGAGCGTTTCGAGGCCAGCCTGCGCGATGCCACGGCGCAAGGTTTTGGCCGCTACTGGACCCCGCAGATCTTCGGCCACGATGCGCTGACCACCATCGCGGTGGCCACCCAGAATGTGCCCGACATCCGCGTCGGGACCGCTGTGGTGCCGACCTACCCGCGACACCCGATGATGCTGGCGCAGCAGGCGCTCACCGTCCAAGCGATCATCGGCAACCGCCTCGACCTGGGCATCGGACCGTCACACAAGCCGGTCGTCGAGGGCATGTGGGGCTACTCGTTCGAACGCCCAATTGCCCACATGCGCGACTACCTCACGATCCTCACCACACTGCTCGCTGACCGGCGAGTGTCGCACGGCGGCGACGCGGTGACCGGGCGCGGCGAGATCACTCCCCCACCCGCCGAAGCTCCGCCGGTGTTCGTTGCGGCCCTCGGCAGCCAGATGCTGCGACTCACCGGACGGATGGCCGACGGCACCTTCACGTGGATGACCGGGCCGGTGACGCTCGGCACCCACACCGCTCCGACGATCAACGAGGCAGCGACCGAAGCCGGGCGGCCTGCGCCACAGGTCGTGGCGGGCTTCCCGGTCTGCGTCACTGATGATGTGGCGACGGCGCGGGAACGGGCTGCCAAGGATCTCGTGGTGTACGGCACCCTGCCGAGCTACCGGGCGATGCTGGATCGTGAGGGATACGACGGGCCCGAGGACATCGCCATCATCGGCAGCGCTGCCGAAGTCAGCGACCGTATCGGTGCTCTGGCCGATCACGGCGTCACGTCATGCGCCGCCATGGCGTTCGGGACGCTTGACGAGCAGGCCGCTACCCGCGAAACCCTGATCGGCTTGCTCAGCTGACGGCTTGGCGGGAGTGATCGGCGATCAGCAGCCGGTCTCAGCGATCTCCGCATCTGCGTCAGCAGGCTCGGGTTCAACGCGGCCTTCAGCGGCATCGGGGCTGCGGCGCAGGCCCACCAGCACGGCAATCAGCGCTGCGAGGCCCACCACGATGCTGGTCCACACGTTGATCCGCACACCCCACAGCTCGTTGGCCGTGTCGATGCGCAGCAGTTCGATCCACAGCCGCCCGGCGGTGTAGCCGAGCACGTACACCGCGAACAGGTAGCCGGTGCGCAGGTGCGGCAGCACCTTGGGGACCACCCACACGAGCACCGCTGCGAGGCACAGATTCCACAGCGCTTCGTAGGCGAACGTGGGATGGAACGTCTCTTCGAGGCCGTAGCCGGCCACACGATGCGCTTGATCGATTTCGAGCCCCCACGGCAGGTCCGTGGGCCGGCCGTACAGCTCCTGGTTGAACCAGTTCCCCAGCCGGCCGATGGCCTGGGCCACCGCGAGCGCGGGCGCCAGCGCATCGAGCATCGCTCCGGTGCTGTGCCCGCCCTGGCGCAGCATCCACACCGCCACCAGCACGCCCACCGAGATGCCGCCCCAGATGCCGAGGCCGCCCTGCCAGATCTTCAGCGCGTCGCCGAGGCTGCCTTGGTACCGGTCAAAGTCGGTGATGACGTGGTACAGCCGGGCGCCGATCAGGCCAGCGGGGACCGCCCAGATCGCGATCGTCCCGACCAAATCGTTGGCGCTCGCCCGGTACGCATCGTCCCGGTCTGCGATGGCCCGGCACCAGCGGCCGGAGGTGATCCACAGCGCAACCAGCACCGACACCGCGATGGCAACGCCATAGGCTCGAATGTCGAGTGGGCCGAGCGAGATGTAGCTCCGCGACGGGCTGGGAATCGACGCCAGGAGCCCGCTCACGTCATGGCTGCGGCCATTGGCTCGACCGGCAGGAGCAGGAGATCACAGGCCATGAACGCCACAGGGTACGCAGAGTTACGGGCTGCAGAAGGCGCGCGACTCAACGAAATCGCCGCAGATGCTGAACGCTCGCCGGACATGTGGGCCAGACGCGTCCCCAGCTGCGGAGACTGGACCCTCGAAGCACTGATCGAGCACTGCGCCACGGTCTGGACGTTCGTGCACAGCAGCATCACCGCGGGAGCGCGCGTCGACCCCGCCACCGTCACCAGACCTCCCGGTTCGGTGTCGCAGTGGCACGCGAACGCATTCGACGCACTCACCAGCCTCATGACTGAGCGCCCACCGGACGCCGACGCCTGGACGTGGGATCCCGAACAACAATCCATGAGCTTCTGGTGGCGACGCATGGCACACGAATGCACGATGCACCGGTGGGATGCCGAAGCCGCCCTCGGCATCACGCCGGCACTGATAGCACCCGAACTCGCGGTCGACGGCGTCGACGAACTCTTCGATGTCTATGTGCGCTTGCGGCTACCGGACGGGTTCGCCGGAAACGGCGAGACCCTGCACCTACACGCCACCGACGCTGACGGAGAATGGGTCATCACCCGCACACCCGACGGGATGCAGGTCGAGCGTGCGCATGCGAAGTGCGACGTAGCTGCCCGAGCCCGGGCGCAAGACCTCCTGCTGTTCGCGTGGGGCCGCATCGGCCCCGAACAGCTCGAGGCGTTCGGCCGCACCGAACTGCTGGACGAATGGCAGCGGGACGTGCGCTTCTGACCGGGTGCCCGCAGCGGAGGCGGCGAGCGCCTCCGCTCCCAGCGTTACAGGCGCGCCCCCTCGTAGGCGGCGGCGCGGACGCCTCGCTCGGCCAGTTCGGCAAGCCACGGCAACGGATCGTCGAGCATCCCCAGCCCCCACGCTCCGGTGGGCAGTTCATCGGCCAGCGCCCAGCCGGCAGCGGTCGCTGCCACTGCGGCAGCAGCCGCACTCGGATGGTCGATCACGCCCAGCACGTCGGTGCAGTGGCGGCCGTCTCGCACGCCGCGCAGCTCCACCCGCACCCCGCCCGGCCCGCCTTCGGGATGGGGCGGCCGCAGCATCGGCAGCATGGCCGTGAGGCGATCGCGCCGCGTGCCCGCCACCCGAGCGGTCACCCGTTCGACATCACTGAACGCCGGCACCAGCAACAGCGCATCCGCCAGCGCCGCCCGGTAGCAGTCGTGGGCGCCGAGCGGGTCGGGGAACCACACGAGCTCCCGACCCGATCCGCCGCGCCGGCGGCGCCATTGACCGTCGCGCCAATCCACCGAGGTGCCGGTTCTGGCACGGTGCAGCTGCCGCTGGCATGCCGGACCGCCGGTGCCGACCCGGGCGATGTGCACCTCAGTGACCACGTCGAATCGGGCTGCGCCGTGGCGCGCCAGCAGGCAGCTGTATCCCGGCGAGAAGCCCGCACCGACCACGACGGATCGCTTGGCGTTCATGGCTCGCTTGTTCATCTCGAGCAACTGCTCGACGTCGGCAACAGCACCCGACAGCGACACCACGTGCGAGTGGCGCTCGAGGGCCTTGCCGGCCAGCGCAGCGTGGCCGCCGCTCGGCAGACTGAGCACCACCACATCCGCTTCGGGCAAGGCACCGGGTTCCAGCACCTCCACGTCCACATCGAGCAACTGTGCAGCGAGGCCACGCAGGCGAGCAGTGTGGCGCGATCCCAGCACGAGACGATCGACGTCGGGCCGTGAGGCCAGCTGCCGGGCGATTCGCTGCCCCACCGCGCCCGCACCGATGACCGCGACTGTGCTCATCCGATCGGGCTCATGTCTTCAGCGATCACCGCAGGTCGGGTCCGGCCAGCTCACGCCAGCTGCCTTCACGGCGGGGGATGTCCTGCGACGAGCGCAGCCGCAGAACGACCGTGACCAGTCCACCCACGACGACGGCCAGCAACGCCCGGCGAAGAAAGCTCACTGAGCTTCCCGCTCCTGTTCCCCGTCCTCACGCAATACGGGCTCACGGGCCGCTCGGGCCACGGGCTCGGCCGCTGGAAGCATGCAGTGTGCGTGTGGGGCTAGATGGAATCGAACCAACGACCTCACCCTTATCAGGGGTGCGCTCTAACCGACTGAGCTATAGCCCCGCGGAGCCGCACACACTACAGCCCAGTCGTCAATGTGTGCGCCCGCGGTGGCAGGCACAGAAGAACTAGCTGGGCGGGCGGATGAGCCCCTAGCGAGCTGGCGGGCGGCGCTCGTCTTCGAGCACCGTGACCCGGACGCCACCGGTGAGATCGCTGATCAGGTTGAACATGATCGCCATCACCACGTTGAAAGCCACGCCGACCGTGGCGACGATGAGCCCGATGATCCGGGCACGCCCGAAGATCACCATGCCGTCGATGGTCCAGCTCTCATAGGAGCCGACTTCGGTGATGAACGACTCCACCTTGTCGACGAGACCTGAGCGCTGAGCCGCATTCCACAGCAGTACACCCGCTGCCAGCACGGCGACATACAGGCAGGCGTACAGCATCACCGACACTTTGAACACCGACCAGGGATCGATGTGACGCAGGATCCGATGCGTTCGCCGGACCCGGGCTCGACGCTGGCTCAGCCATGCCCAGCGTGCCGCCGGGGATTCATCGGAAAGTGCCGAGGGGGGTGGGGCCATCGCCGGCTGGCCCGCCGGAGCAGGCGGCGGAGTCTGGCCTGGCGCCGCATGGGACGGCGCAATCCCACCCTGCGACGGGGGGATCTGGGGTGGCATGGATGTACCGGGCGCCGGATTCTGTGCGGCCGGCGTGCGGCCACGGCGACGACGGGCGCCGCTCGCTGGGGTGATGCCCAGCGCCTCGGCGAAGAGTTCGTCGGTGGGAGTCGGCCCGCCCGGCTCCGGCGACGGCGGCTCCCCACCCGATGTCGCATCGGCCACGCTTCGCAGTGTAGGAGTCAGCCCGCAGGACCCCCGGTCGCCGAGCCAGCCTGCGGCAACGGTGCCACAGCGGCAGCCGACGCCCGCTGGCCATTGACTTCCACGATCACCTCCACCCGGATCGTGTCATGGTCGACGCTGAGCTCAAAGGCGGCCAGCTTCCCTCCGGCGTCGAGGGCTACGGCCGACGCGGTCGCGTCATCGGGAAGCACGCCGTCCGCGATCGCGATGCGGTCCGAAGCCACGAGCGTCGCCAGCGCTGCAGCGTCCGCGGCGGCTTGGGCTCGTGAGCTTGCCAGCGCCGCCTGACCCCAGCGGGCCACCAAACCCAGCCCCACCAGCAGCGCCAGTGCCAACAGTGCCACTGGCAGTGCCGCCTGACCGCTCTGGATCTGAGTCGTACGCGACACACACGTCGGCATCAGCCGAAGCTATGACGCCGGATCTACTTCATCCGAAGGATTTTCGAGCGACTCGCCATCGGCTTCGCTGGCAATGGGGAGATCTGAAAGCTCGACCGGCGCGATCGCCACGACCTGCTCGCCGTCGTCGAGCGACATCGCACGCACACCGGACGCGGCACGTCCCTGGCTGGAGATATCCGACACACGAGTTCGGATCAGCACGCCGCTGGAGGACACCAGCAGTAGCTCATCGTCATCGTCGACAAGGCGGGCGCCTACCACGTGGGCATCCGGCTCGGCCAGTCTCACGGCCTTCACTCCGAGGCCACCGCGGCCCTTACGAGTGAATTCCGCTGCCCCGGTGCGCTTGGCTGCTCCGGCGCTGGTCACCACCAAGAGGTCGCGGGCATCGTCGGGGTCCAGAACATCGGCTGATGCCACGACATCGCCCTCGCGCAAACGCATGGCGCGAACGCCGGCCGCGTTGCGGCCCATCGACCGCACGTCATCTTCGCCGAACCGTACGGCTTGGCCCGCCCGCGACACCACCAGCACGTCGTCATCACCGGATGTCTCGAGCACGCGCACGAGCTCGTCACCTTCGCGCAAGCTCAGCGCAATCAAGCCGTTGGCGCGGATGTTCTCGTACGCGCTCAATGGTGTCTTCTTCGCCTGACCGCGACGGGTCACGAACATCAAGTACCGATCCGACGGGAATTCCCGCGCTTCCACTACGGCCTCGACTCGTTCGTCTGCCGTGAGCTGCAGCAGGTTCACCAGCGCCGTGCCCCGCGCGGTGCGGTTGGTCAGCGGCACCTCATACGCCTTCAGCCGGTGCACCCGGCCGCGGTTGGTGAAACACAGCAGCCAGGCATGCGCGGTGGTCAGCAGCACCCGCACCACCACGTCGTCGTCCTTGAGCCGTGCGCTCTGCACACCGCGACCGCCCCGCCCCTGCGTGCGGAACACGTCGGGCGAGGTTGCCTTCACGTAGCCCTCACGCGTCAGCGTTACCACCAATGGCTCGTCCTCGATGAGATCTTCCGCGTCCATCTCGCCGGGGTCGGTGACGATCTCCGTGCGCCTCGGCGTCTGATGCCCGTCACGCAGTGCGCTCAGCTCATCGATGATGACCTGTCGCAGTCGGCCGTCGTCACCCAAGATGGCCTCCAGCTCGGCAATCACCTGCGTCAGCTCAGTCAGTTCGTCGCTCAGCCGTGTGCGCCCCAGCCGGGTCAGGCGGCTGAGCTGCATGTCCAGAATGTGATTCGCCTGCTCAGCACTGAACGACATCGGCTCATCGCAGAGCCCCGCAAGTGCTGCAGCCCGATCATCGCTGGCGCGGATCAGGGCGATGATCTCGTCGATCAGATCCAGCGCACGCAGCAGGCCCTCCACGATGTGCGCTCTCGCTCGGGCTTCGTCCAGCCGGTGCTGGCTGCGCCGGGTGACGACCTCGATCTGATGGTCGACATATGCCGCCAAGGCATCTCTGAGATTCAGCGTGCGCGGCACCCCGTCGACCAGCGCCACCATGTTCACAGCAAAGCTGGACTGCAGCGGCGTGTGCTTCCACAGGTTGTTCAGCACCACGTTCGCCGGGGCAGACGGTCGCAGCTCGATGACGAAGCGCGTCTTGCCCTTCGCAGACTCGTTGCGCAGCTCGGTGATGCCCTCGATGACCTTGCGATTCACCGCATCGGCAATCTTGCGCTCGATGTTCTCGACCGAGGTCTGGTACGGGATCTCGGTGACCACAATGCTTGACCGCTTGCCGTTCTCGACGATCTCGGCTCGGGCCCGCAGCTTCACCGAGCCGCGTCCGGTGGCCATGGCTTCACGGGCGCCGGCGCGGCCCAGCATCCGCCCGCCGGTCGGGAAGTCGGGTCCGTGCACGAACTCCATCAAGTCCGCAACGGAGGCCTCGGGATTCCCGATCAGGTGAATCGTGGCGTCGATGATCTCGCCGAGGTTGTGCGTGGGGATATTGGTGGCCATGCCTACCGCGATGCCCTGGCTGCCATTGACCAGCAGGTTCGGGAACCGCGACGGCATCACCAGCGGCTCGGTGCGGGAGCCGTCGAAGTTGGCAGCGAAATCCACTGTCTGTTCATCGATGCCCTCGGCCATCGTCATGGCCAAGTTGGTCAGGCGACATTCGGTGTAGCGGTACGCAGCCGGCGGGTCCGACGGCGAACCGAAGTTCCCGTGCGGGTCGATCAGCGTGTTCGCCAGGCTGAACGACTGGCCCATGCGCACGAGCGCGTCGTAGATCGAGCCGTCGCCGTGTGGGTGATAGTTGGCGATGACATCGCCGACCACGGTGGCGCATTTCTTGTGGGGGCGGTCTGGGCGCAGGCCAGTGTCGAACATCGACCACAGGATCCGGCGATGCACCGGCTTCAATCCGTCACGCGCATCGGGCAGCGCCCGCGAGGTGATGACCGACATGGCGTAGTCCAGAAACGACTGCTCCATCTCGGTTTGGATCTCGACGTCCACTACGCCAATGGCATCGCCTGCAGGCGAGCCGGCACTGCCAACAGCACTGCGTTCGTCGGGCGTGCCCGCGCCGGTACCGGGTTCGTCGTCGCTCATGGCAATACCAGCCGGATCCGTCTGCCCGCCACGATCAGACGTCGAGGAAGCGGACGTCGCTGGCGTTGTTCTGGATGAAGCCCCGGCGGGCGTCTACGTCGTCGCCCATGAGGATGCTGAAGATCAGATCTGCCGTGGCGGCCTCTTCGAGCGTGACGCGCAACAGTGTCCGGCTGGCTGGGTCCATAGTGGTGTCCCACAGCTCCTGGGCATCCATCTCGCCGAGGCCCTTGAGGCGCTGGAACTCATTGCGATGGTTGGGCCGCTCCGCCAAGAACGCATCCTTGGCCCGGTCGTCCTTGAGATACACGGTCTCGGTGCCGACCTTGGTGGAGTACAGCGGTGGCTGAGCGATGTAGACGCAACCGTGCGACAGCAGCTTGCGCATGCGGTGAAAGAAGAACGTCAGCAGCAGCGTGCGGATGTGGCTGCCGTCGACATCGGCATCGCACAGCAGGATCACCTTGCGATAGCGCACCCTGGCGATGTCGAAGCCGCCCTCGCCGGTGGCACCGTCGACACCGGCACCGATGGCCGAGATCAGCGCACTGATCTCGTTGTTGTCGAAGATGCGCTCGGGCCGGCTGCGCTGGACGTTCAGGATCTTGCCCCGGATCGGCAGGATCGCCATCGTGGCCGGGTCGCGGGCCTCCTTGGCCGATCCGCCCGCCGAGTCGCCCTCCACGATGTACAGCTCGGCCTCTTCGGGGTCGCCCGAGGAGCAGTCGGTGAGCTTGCCGGGGAGGCCCGCGCCTTGCAGTGCAGATTTGCGGACGGTGTTGCGGGCCTTCTGCGCGGCGATACGTGCCCTGCGGGCGTCGACAGCCTTGCCGACGACCAGCTTGGCCTCGCTGGGGTGCTCTTCGAGCCACTCGCCAAGCCCGCTGTAGGCGGCTTTCTGCACGAGGCTGCGCATGGCGGTGTTGCCCAGCTTGGCCTTGGTCTGGCCTTCGAATTGCGGTGCTTCCATGCGCACGCTCACCACGGCGGTGAGGCCCTCACGGATGTCGTCGCCCTGCAGGTTGCCGTCGTCGGGCCGCAGCATCTTGCGGTCTTTGGCGTAGGCGTTCACGGCCGAGGTCAGGGCCGATCGGAACCCCTCCGCGTGCATGCCGCCCTCAATGGTGTTGATGCCGTTGGCGAAGCTGTGGATGCCATCGGTGTTGAAGCCGCTGTTCCACTGGAAGGCGATCTCCACCTCGTCGCCGCGCTCGGCAGCAGACAGGTAGCCGACGTCGTCGAACAGCGCCTCTGAGGTCTCGTTGAGATGCCGTACGAAGTCGCGTATGCCACCCGGGTAGCAGTACTCGTGGCGGACCGGATCGGGTCGCCGCTCGTCGGTGAAGCCGATGCGCAGGCCGGCGTTGAGAAACGCCATCATCTGCAGCCGCTCGGTCAGAGTCTGGGCCCGGAATTCGACGTGATCGAACACCGTCGGATCGGGTTTGAACGTAATGGTGGTGCCGGTGCTGCCGTCAGGCGTCGGGCCAGTGTCGGTCAGCTCGCCGACCGGCTCACCGCCATCGCGGAACTGCAGCTTCCAGCGGCGGCCATCCCGGTCGATGACGGCCTCGAGTTCCGACGACAGCGCGTTCACCACGGACACACCGACGCCATGCAGCCCGCCGGACACCTTGTATCCGGTGCCGCCGAACTTGCCGCCTGCATGCAGCACGGTCAGGACAACTTCGGCCGCCGACTTGTCGGGATACTGGGGATGGGCCCCGACGGGGATGCCGCGACCGTTGTCGGTGACGCTGCACGTTCCGTCTGCTCGCAAGGTGATTTCGATCGAGCTGCAGTGCCCTGCCATGGCCTCGTCGACGGCGTTGTCGACGACCTCGTAGACCAAATGGTGCAAGCCGCCGGGCCCGGTCGAGCCGATGAACATTCCGGGACGTTCACGAACCGGCTCGAGACCCTCGAGCACCGTGATCGCATCGGCGTTGTAGTCGCCGGCAACGATGCTGTCAGTGCCGACGGCACCCGCCAAGCCGTCGCCGGTGCCCGCCGACGCGGGTGCCAGAGTCGTGTCGGTCACAGTGCAACCAGTCTACTGGACGGCGGCCGGTTTTCGGCGTAGGAGCAGCCGTTTCGGTGCCAGTAAAACCGCAGGTCAAAGCCGTTTTTTGTGCCCAGCGGCAGGATGCACGCGAAGGTGCAGCTCAGAGATCGTGGCGGCTCTCGATTCGGCGTTCAGTGCGGCCAGAATCCGGCTGGAGTGATAACGCAATTCGGTCGCCCAGGCGGGATCGTCCACGACGACGGTGAGCCGGCCTGCTTCGAGCCGTTCGGGGTGCGAGTGCGCCGCTATGGCCTCGCCGACGGCTTCAGCCCAGCGCTCGTTGAGGTCGATCGCGCGGCCTCGTGAACCGAAGCCGGCAGTGACTGCCTTGAGCGAGTCGCCGATCGACCGCGGCTCGCGGCCACCTGTTGCGCGACGGCGTCTGCTCATCGTGAGACCACCTCGCCGTCGTCAATGTGGATTTGGCTGCGGGCTTCGATTCCGGGTGGCACGTGACCGGTGGCCGAGGTGACCACGGTCTGCGCGGCGGGCAAGCAACCGATGAGACGTTGGGCCCGACCTTCGTCGAGCTCAGAGAAGACATCGTCCAGCAGCACAATCGGTTCGGTCCCGCTGATCTGTGCTGTGTACCGATGCTGTGCCAACCGCAGCGCCAAAGCGATGCTGCGCTGTTCCCCTTGTGACGCGTGGGTGCGTGCCGGCAAACCGTCCAAGCAGATCGTCATGTCGTCGCGGTGCGGGCCAACAGTGGTGGTACCGCGTCGCAGGTCGACCGAGCGTGCCTGCGCCAGCGCAGTCGAGAGGCTGCTCTCGCGCCACTCGGCCGCATAGGACAATCTCAGGTTCGCGGCGCCACCGGCGAGCTGGCAATACGCGTCCTGGGCCGGAGATACCAACGCCGTGCACAGCGTGTCTCGCCGTTGCGCGATGGCCTCGCCCACGTCCGCGAGCTGCGCATCCCAGACAGCGAGCGTTGTGAAGGCCTCGGCGTCGGGGCGATGACCGGCCTGCTTCAGGAGATTGTTGCGCTGCCGTAGCACTCGCTCGAAATCGAGCCGCATTCCCCGGTACTCACGGTCAGTGCCCGTCAGCACATCGTCGAGCAGCTCGCGACGCACCGACGGTCCGCCCGCCGCGATCGACAGGTCAGCAGGGCAGAACACCACCGTGCTGACCACATCAGCGAGGTCGCGCAGTGACCGGACCCGCTGCCCGTTCACCTGCGCCCGAGATCTGCCAGCCGTCGCGATCTCGATCTCCACCAGGTGCGTTCGGCGCGCTCGTCGGATCTCGGCACGCACGAAGGCCCGATCGCAGCCGGCGCGCACCAGTGTCTCCGCACTCGCCCCGCGAAACGAACCCGAGCCATCCAGCAACGCGACGGCTTCCAACAGGTTTGTCTTGCCGTGTCCGTTGGGCCCGACTACGAGCGTCCGCTCTGCGTCGAGCGACAGTTTCGTGGACCGGTGATTCCGGAAGTTCTCGATGCTCAGCCAAGCAATGATCACGACACCCGAACGGGCATCAGCAGATACAGGAATTCTCCCTGTCCGGGCGTCCGCAGCACCGCCGGCTTCAGTGCATCGAGACGCACCAGCTCGACCGTGTCGCCGCCGGCCGCGTCGAGTCCCTCGATGAGATAGTCAGGATTGAAGGCGACCGTGGTCGGCTCGCCCTCGTAGCTTGCATCGACTTCCTCGCTCGCGCTGCCGACGTCCTGGCTGATGACCGTCAGTTCGATGCTGTCGGGGCGCAATTCCATCCGCAGCGGCGCATTGGTGTCACGGGCCAGCAGGCGGAGTCGGCGTGCACCGTCAAGCAGCGCGGCGCGGTCGACCTCCAGCCGGTTGTCATGAGAATCGGGGATCAGCGGTTCATAGCTGGGGAAGTCGCCCGCGATGAGGCGGCAGGTCACCTGGGCCGACTGAGCATCGTCACTGACTTCGAAGGCGACTTCCCGCTCTCCGAGCCGCATGGTCACGTCTTTGCTGGCATCCAGGATCCGGCCAAGCTCCTCCAGGGCCCGAGACGGAACGAGCACTTGCTGCCCCGGCTCGAGCACCTGCGCCTCGGGCAGGTCCCGCAGGGCAAGTCGGTACGAGTCGGTGGCCACCAGCCGCAAGCCGTCGCCGCGGGCCGCCATGAGCACTCCGGTCAGGATCGGCCGGGCATCGTCAGAACTTGCCGCGCGGACCACTTGGCGAAAGGCCTGCGCCAAGTCGCCGGCCGGCACGGTGACGTCGTCTCCTGTCGGCTGCAGCAGGGTGGGGAAATCGGCGGTCGGCAGGGTCCGAACGGAGAACTGCGCTCGTGCGCTGGTGATCTGCACCTCGTCATCGTCAACCTGAACGTCCACTTCGCCTGGCGGCAACGCCCGGGCGATATCGGTCAGCAGCCGGGCCGGCACCACGGTCTCGCCCTCCGTCTCCACTGGCGTACGCAGCTGTGTGCGCACGGTGAGATCGAGATCGGTGCCCGTGACCGTGAGCCCCTCGCTGTCAGCTCGCAAGTGCAACCCGGTCAGCACGAACAAACCGCCCCCGCGCGCATTGACCCCCCGGCTTGCCAAGGTCAGCTGGTCGACCAGTGCATCTCGTTCAATGCGCAGTTTCACGGGCGGTTCTCCTTGGCCGTACAAGACCGATGAGACAGATCATCCTCAATGAGAAGGTTGAGACTTATTCGGTAGTGGTTGTAGGGGCTGTGAATTGTGGATGACTGACCGTTGTCGCAGATCAGCGCAACGCGGCCTGTCAACAGTCTTGCCTGCGCGTCCACAGCTTCACCCTCTCTTTTCTGCATAGCCAGCGTGATCGTGGAAAAGCGCGACTTTTCCCGAGGTTTGTCGAGAACTTTTCCACTCGTTGTCCACAGCGTGTGGAGACACCCTAGATCCAGTCACCGGCCGCACAGCGGACAGCCTTCGGCTCAGCTTCAGGCAGCCCGGACGCGCGCAATCAGCTGGGCAACCTGGTCGTACACCTTGCGTTCAGCAGGCAGCAGGCTGTTGATCTTCTTGACAGCGTGCATGACAGTCGTGTGGTCTCGCCCGCCGAAGACGCTGGCGATCGCTGGGTAGCTCAGGTCAGTGAGCTCCCGCATGACATACATGCTGATCTGGCGGGCGTTGACCAAGCCTTGTTGACGCCGCTGGCTGGTGAGCTCGCTCACGTCGTAGCCGAACATGTCCGCAGTCATGTTCAGGATCCGGTCGGTGGTGATGGGCGTCTCCTGCGGTTCACGGACATCGCTCAGTATTTGCTGTGCCATCTCCAGCGTGACGGAACTGCGGGTGAGGCTGGCGTACGCGGTGACGCGCACCAGTGCGCCCTCGAGCTCGCGGATGTTGTTGGTGATGAGGTGCGCGATGTGCTCCAGCACTTCGTCGGGCACATGGCCGTGCTCGGTCTTCTTCCGCAGGATGGCCACTCGGGTTTCGAGATCAGGCGGCTGGATGTCGGTGATCAGGCCCCATTCGAACCGGCTGCGCAGCCGATCCGACAGTGTGGAGATGCTGCGAGGCGGGCGGTCGGAGGAGATCACGATCTGGCGGCCAGCCACGTGCAGCGAGTTGAACGTGTGGAACAGCTCCTCCTGCAGGCCTTCCTTGCCCTCCATGAACTGGATGTCATCGAGCAGCAGCACGTCGAGTTCGCGGTAGCGCCTCTTGAACGCAGGCGTCGTGTTCGTCCGAATGGCTTCGATGAATTCGGAGAGGAATGTCTCGGTGGAGACGTAGCGGACACGATGCTCGGGCAGGGTGGCGCCGAGGAAGTTCACGATGGCCTGCAGCAGATGGGTCTTGCCGAGACCGGTGCCGCCGTGAATGAACAGGGGGTTGTAGGCAATGCCGGGAGTCTCGGCAACGGCAAGTGCCGCCGCTTGTGCAAACCGATTGCTGCTGCCGGTGACAAAGCTCTCGAAGGTGTAGCGGGGATTGGTGATGTCGACACCCGGCACTCTGCGAGGCGTTGCACTGGCATCGGGTGTCGTCGTCGCTGTGACGGCGTTCTCGGAAGGGGCCGGCGAGTTGGCGGAACCGGTCGCGGGATGCCAGGCCTCGTCATCTCCCGGGCTCGCAGCGTCACCGTCAGCCGTTGCATCCACGTCGTGCGGGTCTGCATCTGCGCCGTTGGCGCTGTCCAGATCGCCGAGCTCGGGGCGGGTCTCGATCTCGTAGGTCTGAGGGCGAACAGGCAGTTGCTCGAAGGCGGCGTGGAGCATCGGGATGTACCGCCGCTGGATGCGATCGCGGATCATGTTGCTCGGCGCGATCAATACGGCGAGCTCGCCGTCGATGTGCAATGCCTGGAGGTGACGGAAGTAGCCCAGCCAGAGCGCGTCGGACACGGTGGCCCGCAGGATGTCGCGGCACTGCGACCACAGCTCGTCGGTATTCGCCCGGGCGCCCTCGGGCAGTGCAGACGCCGTGTCCGGCGTCACCTGGGCAGATGCCGATGACTCTGGTGATGGCGACTGCGGCGATGGGGACTCTGGCGATTGGGAGATGTGGTGATGATCCTCAGGTTCGTGTGCTGCGGCACCTGCCTGCGGAGAACTCACCACGACAACCTCGTTCGCCTCTGTCCGTCGTGCGCCCGCGGAACCTGTTGTTCGCCTGCGAGCCACCAAGCGGCACCCGGTGGTCGGAACCTATGGCTGCGCTGTCACTGCTGCAAGCGCGTCTTTGCACGCCTGCGCGGTGCTCGAATTGACGGGAACGCAACAGTTCCGCGACAGACCCATAACACCCGCAAAACAAGCGGATGACAGGGAAATTTGCTGTCCTGGCGACGAGCGTCGTGGTCGACATCAGGCGACTGCGACACGGCCCTGTGCGCAGGTACCGCGCGTCTTCGCGCGCGCCGCCCGCGCCACGGCTTCGCCTGCGCGCTCGCCCCTGCGCGCATCGGAAGGGATCGGCACCCGTAGGCTGTCCATGCTCTCGGGCCGATACCCGGGCACGCTCCGGCCGCCGCACCGCATTTCGCGGACCTGCCCGCGGCCTGAACCTCCAGGAGGGTGCAGCGTGAAGCGCACGTACCAACCCCACAACCGCAGACGGGCCCGCCGCCACGGCTTCCGCCATCGTATGTCCACCCGTGCGGGCAGGGCGATTGTGAACGCTCGCCGACGCAAGGGCCGGCAACGGCTGAGCGCCTGATCGATTCGTGCCGCAGCAGGGCCGACTTCGCAGCACTGCGCCGCGGTCGTCGATTCGACAGCGAGCTGCTGTGGATGACGTTCGCGGCCGACCGCGGTCTGAGCGGGCCGCGCGTGGCATTCGCGCTCAGCCGCCATCGGGGAACTGCAGTGGAGCGCAATCGGCTTCGGCGCCGCTTGAGAGCGGTCTTTCGGGAGCTCGCAACCGACTTGGCGCCTGGCCGCTATCTCGTCGGTGTGCGCGCGGCTGCGTCGACGGTGACCTACCAGCGGGCTCGAGCCGAGCTGATGCGGCTGCTGCGGGCCGCCGAAGCCCTGAGCAACCGGCGGAACAACGGGGTATGACCTCGGGGCCGGTCGCTCGGGCACTGATCGCCGCGGTCAAGCTCTATCGAGCACTCCCCCGCTCCCGGCTGCCGTCGTGTCGCTTCGATCCGACGTGCTCGCAGTACGCGTTGGACGCCCTGCGCACCTGGGGAGCAGCGCGCGGCGGCTGGCTGGCCCTCCGCCGTATCTGCCGCTGCCATCCCTGGGGCGGCTGGGGCTACGACCCGGTACCGGAGACGGGTGATCACCTCCGTCGAGGTCACCGTGCGGTCGCGACGACGGGCCTGGAGACGCGCTGATGTTCGACTGGGCTGACCCGATATTCGACGGCATCGCCGCCGTATTGGCGTGGTTCTACTCGTTGGTGCCTGACTACACCTTCGCGATCTGCATGCTGACCTTGGCGATCATGCTGCTGTTCACCCCCCTCACCCTGCGGGGCGCACGGTCGATGACCAAGATGCAGGCACTGCAGCCGGAGATGACGGCGCTGCGCAAGCGGCACGGCAGCGACCGCCAGAAACTCAACGAAGAAATGATGAGGCTGTACCAGTCGCACGGGGTGAGCCCCCTGGGCGGGTGCTTGCCGAACTTGGTGCAGATTCCGATTTTCATCGTGCTCTACCGGGTCATCTGGAACCTGCGCATACCCGACGACAACCATCTGATCGACAACCCGTTTCCCCGGAACCTGAGCCCTGACTCGCAGATGTACAAGGACATCGTCGATGCGGAGGGCGAGATGCGGTCCTTGGGCATGGACCTGTCGAAGGTGGCGAAGGACGTGGTTCAGGCCGATTTCGTCGACGGGCTGCCGTACCTGGGGCTCATAGCCATCACCTTCCTGCTGGCCTGGCTGCAGCAGCGCCAGATGGCGCGGCGGCGCGGCAATGCGGCAATGCCGAACCGCCAGATGGAAATCATGATGAAGTACCTGCCGTTCATGCTGCCGGTCTTCAGCTTCTTCGTGCCGGCGGCGCTGGTGCCCTACTTCATCGTGTCGAGCATCTACCGCATGCTCCAGCAAGCGTTCATTCACGCCACCATGAAGCCCCCGCAGTCGCTGACCGCCGCGGAGTCCGACGCCAAGGTCATCGAAGCCGAAGAGGTCCCCGAACCAGAGCCGCCGCGCCAGGTGCCGAATCAGCGCTCACGCAAGGCGCTTGATGCTGAGGCGGAGCGCTATGCGGAGCGTGAGCGTCGCCGTGCAGAGCGACGC
Organism: uncultured Acidimicrobiales bacterium; assembly: GCA_964484385.1. Lineage (GTDB taxonomy): Bacteria > Actinomycetota > Acidimicrobiia > Acidimicrobiales > Poriferisodalaceae > Poriferisodalis. The sequence goes on along the minus strand of CAZAFV010000010.1, from coordinate 46,555 downwards.
GAGAGCTCACAGAACTCGTCGGGCGAACGTGCACCGGAGCCTGCGCCGCCGGAGCCCTCTGAGTCTCCCACGATCCGCCGCACTCGCTCATCGGAAGAACGAGTTGCCGATGCGCGCAAGCGAGCACGTCGCAGCACCGGCACCTCGAACCGGAATCAGGATCAGCCTCAGCCCCGCGAGCGCGGCCGTCGGCGTGGGCGTGCCGAACCAGAGCCGGAGTCGAAGCCCATCCAGAGTCGTCGTACCTCAGGCGACGGCAGGACCCGCAATCGCCGCAAGCGATGAACACACCAGCAATTGCTGTGGAGAGTTAGGCGCTGCGTCGTGGAGTGGATCGTGGTGACCGGCCACACCGTTGCAGAGGCGCGGGATCGCGGCCTCGATGCGCTCTCGGTCGCCGCCGAGGATGCAGACATCGAGACCTTGGCTGAGCCGGGCCGCTCGCATTGGGGACTTCGACGCCAACCCGCTCGCGTTCGCATGCGAGTGCGGCCGACCGGGCCGCCGCCGCGGGTGGGTGACCAGCGCCGAGACCGTCGCCGATCCCGCCGGCGCTCCGGCGGCGGCAATCGCGGCGCGAACCGGCGGCAGAATTCCGGACAAGGCCAGCACAGCGGCGCCAGATCATCGCGCCGTCGTTCCCGTTCAGGTCGTCGATGACCCAGAACCGCTCAACTCGTCAACGGGTGCCGCTGCTCCACGACTTTGAGCTTGAATCGCTTGTTCGGCGACATTGATGGAAACGGGCTGATCTTCAGCTTGTAGTTCGACGGCGAAATCTCGAAAGTGAAATAGTGCGCGAGCATCAACAGGCTCAGCAGCATCTGCAACTCCACCATGTGAGAGCCAAGACAGCTATGCGTGCCGAGACCGAACGGTGCGTATCCGGGCGTGCGGTGCTCGCCGCGTGAGGGCAGGTAGCGATCGATGTCGAATGTGAATGGATCCGGGAAAATCTCGTTCATGTAGTGCGGTGCCGTCGTGGCAATGAACACCTTGGAGCCCACCGGCAATTCGTAGTCTTCAACGACGCATGTGTTCATTACTGTGCGGATGGACATCGGCACCGTGGGCCACAGTCGCAAGCACTCCATGATGAAACGTCGAGTGACATCGATCGCGGGAGAACTCAAATCATCTGCCGACGGATCTCCGTTCCCGAACAAGGCGTCAGCCTCTGCTCGGATCTGCTCGTACAAATGCGGCTGAGATACCATCGCATGCAAGATGAAGCTGAGCTCATCTCCCGCGTACATTCCCGCGAGTACTGGTGCCGAGAAAGTAAAGCTCAGATTTGACTCGGGTACGAAAATCGGATCGCTGGTGTGCAGACTGAGTACGTCGTCGGCAAGGTCGCGAGGGCAACCAGCCCTCTGCGCGGCCGTGTGAGATTCCAGCACGCGCTCATACAGAACGTCGACAACCTTCTTCTTGCGCTTCATGCGTGGCGTATTGAGCATGAAATTCGGCAAGACGTTGACCACTTGGGTCATGAGCACCCGGGACTTATAAGCGATGAGGTCATCGATGACATCATCTGCCTCGATGCTCGCGAGGAACGGCGTGACCTGGGCGCCGGAGAAGCCGCGACACATGGATACGGCTCCAAATGTGTCCCCGACATTCCACTTGCTGATGTACGTTCGAGCGTGCTGATATACCGTTTCGAGCTGTTGTTCGAACCTCGCGCGGCCGTAACCAGCACGCAGCGATTTGCGCATGCGGAAATGATCTGCACCATCCAGCGCAGGCAGCAGGCCGGAGGCGTGATACGCAGTTTCGAGACCTCGGAGATAGTCGCTCGACCTGAGGTGCATGCGACCGTGACGGTGAACCCAGCGATTGACGCGAGGGCCTGATAGGAACGTGATCTCCTGCCCGGAGAACAGGGGGCTGAGCCTGAAGACTGGACCGAATTCTTCAGTCAATTGTGCATAGACGGCCGGGATGTTCCCGCGAAGGAAATGACGATTGAGCAGCAGTTTGTTGAGCGGCAGCTTGGGCACCGACTTCGTCAGCGCGGAGCTTCTGAGCAGCGACGCCACCAGGTTGTGCGCGACGGCATCCGCGATGGCCCTGCCGATCAGGTCCATCTGGCAGATGAGCTGGACCCGCTCTTCCGCTTCGTCGTCGAGCTCGAAGATGAAACGCAGTACATCGCAGGTGTGGGCGAGACCGATGATGATGACGTCTCTCGGGCTCGGAATCTCGCCCAGCAAGATCGATCTGCCAATGCGAGTCTTGATGAATTGGGCAGCCGTGTCATCGTCCTCGCCGGCAAAGAAATCGCTGTGCCGGGCCGCTGCCGTCAAGCTCCAGAATTCGCCGTCGTGATGCTCGAGGATCCCGAGTCTGACCAGTTGCTCCAGTGCCAAGTCGAGCATCATCTCGGCGCGAGGCGCGAGGCGCTCCACCCAGTACTGGGCGCTGCGCTGATCGGGCTCGCTCGCGATCTGCTGGAGGGCGAGGTCCAGGATCGGCTTGCCTGTCGGCGTGGGGTCCAGCAGGATCAGCGATTCCATGTCGGTGTCAATGCGCGCCTGCAGCGAGAGCTCGGCCAGCGCCGCCCCGGCCATGGCGCAGTTCAAGTGCCAGCCGGGAACCTGGTGGAAGTACCCGCTCTCTTCGCTGAGCAGCACCAAGATGAGTTCCTCGGTCAGGTCGAGCGGCTGCGCAGCAGTGACCTTCGTCGAGGCTGTCGATGCAATAGTCAAGTGACACTCCTGATCACGCGGGGCACGGTGGTCGGCCCGGCGTTCGGGACGATCGTCTCAAGTGTACGGATAGTTACTGGTACGGAGTACAGCACCGGCACTTCCCGGAGGTGCCGATCATCCGGTCTAGCCTGCCGACATCGCTTTGGATGGAGAGCGCGGCTCGATGGCCAGACCCCAGCAGGCGGCAAACGTTAGTTCGCTCCCGCCATTTCCAGAAGGCTGGTTTTTCATCGCGACGCGCGACGCAGTCCAGAAGGCGGGACTGATTCAACGTACCTGGATGGGCGAAGAGATCGTCATCTGGTCTGATCCGGCCGGTCAGATCTGCGTCGCGAAATCGGTGTGCCCTCATCTGGGCTCCGATCTGGGACCTGAGGCCGGGGCGAGGGTGGTCGGCGGGCGACTCGTCTGTCCCTTTCACGGGTTCGAGTTCGAGATCACTGGGCAGTGTGTGGCCACGCCATCTGGAGCGCCCGCCCGTTCCGCCAAGCTGGACCTCATTGAAGCCCGTGAGATCGAAGGTCTCATCTTCGGTTGGTGGGGCCTCGGCGGGCGACCCTCGCAGTGGCAGCTGCCCGATGTTTCTCAATCCGGCGACGACTGGACTGATTTGCAGATCCGGACGATTCGTTTCGCCGGCCATCCGCAGGAAACCAGCGAGAATTCGGTGGACATTGCGCACCTGAGCTATATCCACGGCTACCACAACGTCACCAACGAAACGCCGGTGTTGATCGACGGACCACGACTTGAGAGCCGGTTCGGCTTCTCGACGACCCGGAAGATTGCCAAGTTCGCCAAGCTGACCATGGACGTGTCGGCTATCGCCCACGTGATCGGGCTGGGCTACTCATTTGTCGAGTTTCAGGAGCACTCCATTGGCATCGATGCCCGGCTGTGGGTGTTGGCAACGCCTGTCGACGGCACGCTCATCGACCTGTCCATCGTCTCGAGGATGCGCACACTGCACGAACCCAAGCGACCGATCGCCGGCCTGAGCTTCCTGCCGACGCGGATGCGAGCGCCCATCGTGAACAAGTTCATCGCGGATCTGCAGATCCGGGACGTTCAACAGGATGTCGTCATCTGGAGTCGCAAGCACTACGTGCCACGCCCCCGGCTCGTTCGCACTGACGGCGAAATTGGGAAGTACCGGGAGTACTGCCGACAGTTCTACCCCGGCGAGCGTCAGTGCGAGCCGTCCCGATTCTGAACTCCTCGATCGGTCGCATTGAGTGTTCCGAGTCTCATGGGTTCCGCGCCAGCAGACCCGTAGGCTGAGCACCGCCCACGTGGTGCGAGCAATCCACGAGCAGCGCCCGTGGACTGATGCCGCCCGGCGAGCAGCGGGCCCCAACGCATGCGTGCCCGATCAGAGGTGATGAGGATGACAGATGAGACGACGACAGCCGAACAGCAAGTCATGGTCAGGGAATTCCTGGACGGCTTGGTACATGCGTTCGGTATCGAGGCACAGGCGGTGCCAGTCGCAGCAGACGACGACAGCTTCGAGATCAATCTCGAGGGTGAGAATGAGGCGCTGGGGTTGCTGATCGGGCCGCGAGGCCGCCATGTCGTTGCACTCCAGGAGGTCGCGAAGACCATGCTGCAACGCAGGCTGCCAGGTGTACGCCGCGCGCGAGTACGGGTTGATGTGGGCGGCTACCGGCAGCGCCGCCGCGAGGCGCTTGAGGCGTACGTACGCGAGCTCGCGGGCGCCGTGTTGGAACGCGGAACGGAACGCGGACTCGAGCCGATGAATGCAGCTGACCGCAAGGTCGTGCATGACACCGTCAACGAGATCGCCGGTGTCGACACGATCTCGGTGGGCGACGAACCCCGCCGTCGGGTCGTGCTGGTGCCGTCGAGCTCGAGCGACGCTCCCAGCCCGAGCGACGAGGCGTAGTCCGTTCGATCAATCAGAAGAGCGGTTGCTTCCGGATCTGTTTCCAGGTTCGGGGGTACGCCGGGTCGGCCGCTGCCAGGCACTCCAGCTCGGCGAACGTCGGTGCGCCTGCGGTTCTCCGCACGAAGCGCATCCCGAGCTGGGCGAGAGCCTCGGTCGGCCAGCGCGCCTCACCACATCCGGGCGGCTCACTGACCACCAGTCTGCCGCCGGCGCGCAACAAGCCGGCACTGCACTCCGCGACCGCGGCTGGGGGACCGAACGCCCGGCTGACGACGCCGTCATAGACATGGCGATGTCGGGGGAGGTGAGCGAGTTCGGCGGCATCGCCGAGCGCGATCGTGACACGATCAGCGAGCTTGAGGTCCCGAACAGCAATTTCGAGGAAATCAGCCCGTCGCTGGGACCGATCCAGCAGCACGAAGTCGATATTGGGTTGCTCCAGCGCCATCACAAGTCCGGGCACTCCCCCACCGCTCCCGAGATCGCACCAGCGCTGACCGGGCATCGGTCGAGCCGCCGCGTGGTGAGCTCGGGCGTGCTCCACATGGGCCAGGAGGTCGCCCGGACCCAGAAAGCCCTGTTGTTGGCCGTGCCTGAGCACGGCAACGAGGCGTTCTTCTGCCGCCGCCATGATGCGTGGAACCGTACCCGACGAACGATGCACATCAGCAGGCCGCGCCGCTCGGGCCCTGGCGCCCCGCTCTTGTTCGCTGTCGCTCACGGGCCGCTCGGGCCCTGGCGCCCCGCTCTTGTTCGCTGTCGCTCACGGGCCGCTCGGGCCCTGGCATGTTTCACGTGAAACACTGCGGCCCCGCAGCGGGTCGACGACTGGCCTACGCTGACCCTCAGGCGTCAATGAACGGAGAATGCATGGGTCGGATCATTGCGGTGACGAACCAGAAAGGCGGCGTCGGCAAGACGACGACAGCCGTCAATCTGTGTGCGGCACTTGCCGATCTGGACCAGAAGACGCTGCTTGTCGACATGGATCCGCAAGGCAATGCCGCTACTGGCGCCGGCATCGACCCGCGTGTGGTGAGCACTTCCATGTACCAGGTACTGCTCGGCACAGCAGAAATCGTCGACTGCATCCAACCGACCAGCATCGAGCACTTCGATGTGGCGCCGGCACGGCTAGAAATGTCTGGCGCGGAGATAGAACTCGTGTCGGCCTTCAGTCGCGAGTTGAAACTCCGGCACGCTCTCGCCCCGGTCGCTGACGACTACGACTACATCTTCATCGACTGCCCGCCGTCGCTTGGACTGTTGACCGTCAACGCGTTGAGTGCGGCAGTCGAGATCCTGGTGCCAGTCCAGTGCGAGTACTACGCGCTCGAGGGACTGGGCCAACTGCTCCACAACGTCGAGATGGTGCGCCAGGGCCTGAATCCGGCCCTCGTTATCAGTGCCATCGTCATGGTGATGTACGACGCCAGGACACGGCTTGCGGCGGAGGTGGTCTCTGATGTTCGGCGGCACTTCGGTGATCGGGTGTGCCGGGTGGTGATCCCGCGGACGGTGCGCTTGTCTGAAGCCCCGAGCGTGGGGCAGCCGGTGACGGTGTACGCGCCCAGCAGCCGTGGCGCCGTGGCCTACCGGGAGCTCGCCCGGGAGCTACATGAGCGCGGCGGCCAAGCGGAGGCAGCCGGTGCCCGCACGGCTCATGATCCCGGTTCGAATGAGGACCGGGAACATGAGCAGGCAGATCCGAGCGGCGTCTGGTCGATCAGTCGCGAGGGAGCCCCGACATGAATGCCCAACGAGGGCTCGGGCGGGGGCTCGGCGCACTCATCCCGACCGGCCAATCGGCCTATCGCGAGGTGCCCGTCTCGGCCGTCGAAGTCAATCCGCTCCAACCCCGACAGCACTTCGACACTGCAGCACTGGACACCCTGGCGGATTCAATTCGCCAGATCGGGGTCTTGCAGCCGATCGTCGTGCGCGAGACGGGCATTGTCGGCCGTTTCGAGATCATCGCGGGCGAGCGGCGCTGGCGCGCGGCGCGCAGCATCGGCTTGGACACGATTCCGGTCGTCGTGCGCGCTGCGGACGACGAGTCCAGCCTGACCCACGCGCTGATCGAGAACGTTCACCGGGCAGATCTCAATCCCTTGGAAGAGGCGGCTGCGTACCGGCAGCTCATCGATGACTTTGGCGTCACTCACGATGAGCTCGGACGTCGCATGGGTCGCAGCCGTGCGACGGTCACCAACTCACTCAGGCTCTTGTCGTTGCCGGTCAGTGTGCAGCGCTACCTGCTGGATGGAGAGCTCTCCGCCGGGCACGCCCGTGCGCTGCTCGGCTGCGATGACCCTGTCGAGCTCGAACTGCTCGCTGAGCGCGTTGTCGATGAAGGCTGGTCAGTGCGCACGGTGGAGGAGGAAGTCCGATCTCTCGGCGCACCGTCTGAACGCGAGTCGGATCCGGGTCAGCCAATCGACGAGCCCGCTGCGCCGACTCCTGCTGTCGAGGACCGTCCGGCGGCAGTGTTGGAGGTCGAGTCGGCCTTGGCCGCCGCCCTCACCACTGCCGTCGAGGTGCAACTCGGCCGCCAGGGGGGTCAGATTGTCATCAGATTCGCCAATATGGAAGATCTCGGCCGGCTCTACGAGGCGCTGACCGACAACTTTCAAGTGACCCTCGAAGGTTGAGTGATGTTTGCCGACCGACTCAAGCTACCGATGACGGAGGCGCTGGCGCCGAGATTCGTAGCCTCAATCTGAACTTGTTGTCCACTAGTTGTGGACAACGTGGGGAGAAACTTGCGTCGAGGTCAGGCTGCAGGCTGATCAGCGAGCAGATCGCGGGTCGACTGGGCAACGACGTCGGCCACTTCCCGGTTTTGTTCAAGCAGAGCGTCGATGCGCTCAAACCTGCACAGCACGGCGGGCATGGCACTCTCACGCAGCATCGGCAGCCCCATGCCGTTCGTTTCAACGGAGCCGAACATTGGTTCCAGTCCGTCCGCGATGTCGGTGGCGAGCTTCTGGCCGGCGCGGCTCACGAAGTGACGACCCTGGAAGTAGCTGACCGAGGGCGCGGCCGGCTTGACCTCGAAGCCGATGTAGACGGCTGCACCGAATCGGTTCACCTGCGCGGCTTGCGTTGACCAGTCAGGATGGTGAACGGTCAGCACCTCGGCGCCGTCGCGCCCGATCTCGCGCCGCACCGACGCGGTGACGGGCTCGAGGCCGCCGGCTTCACCCACGGCGATGCGCCGTCCGATCAACTGGCCGCCGGCGGATTCCAAGCGCTGCCGCTCGGTGATGTGGGCGACGACCGATGCGTCGCCGAGCGGTCGCACGAGCTGCTGCAGTGTCTGCAAGGTTCGGCCGCCGCAGACGCCGTCACCGCCCAAGCTCATATTCGTCTGGAAATCGGCGAGCGCGGCTGCGGTCAGCGGACCCCAGATCCCATCGATGCGTCCGACCGAGAACCCCAGCGTGCTGAGCATCCGTTGTACCTCGGCGACGTCATCGCCCCGCAGGTGCGGAGTGCGCAGGTACAGGAAGCGATCTCCCAGCCGCTGGCCCGCCTCGATCAGCAGTCCCCATGTCTCGGGGCCGCAGATGCCGTCGACATCGATCGAGCGCTGCGCCTGGAATGCCTTGACGGACTCGGCAGTTGCCGTGTCGAAGATGCCGGTGATCGGGCCGTGCCAGTGACCAGTCGCGGTCAGCCGATGCTGGAGGTCTCGAACGTGCGGACCTGCCGCGCCGACGCCGAACGGTCGGATCAGAGGAACTCGCCGATCTCAGCCAGCAGGGCGCTCTTCGGCTTGGCGCCGACGAGACGCTTAGCCGGTTCGCCGTCTCGGAACATGATGAGCGTCGGAATGCTCATCACCTGGTAGCGCATGGCCAAGTCGGGACTCTCGTCGACGTTGACCTTGGCGATGCGGATGTTGTCGTGCTCCGAGGCAATCTCCTCGAGAATGGGGGCGATCATCTTGCACGGTCCACACCATTCGGCCCAGAAATCCACCAGCACAGGGCTGTCAGCACTGCCGACCGTCTCGTCGAACGTGCTGTCGTCCAAGGTGGAAATGCCTTCGGCCATCGCTGGCTCCTCATCTCGTGGTTGCCGCGAGGCTACCGCTGCGGTCTCGTCCGACGGCGGTTGACGTCTGAGTCTCAGTGACCTTGGGCTTCAAGCCAGCGCTCGGCGTCGATGGCAGCTTGGCAGCCCGAGCCGGCGGCTGTCACTGCTTGGCGGTAGTAGTCGTCTTGCACGTCGCCGCAGGCGAAGACGCCCTCGATGTTCGTCCGAGCGCTGCCAGCCTCAGTCACGAGATAGCCGTTGGGCTTGCGGTCGAGCCAATCCGCGAACAGCTCGGTGTTCGGTCGATGCCCGATCGCGATGAACAGGCCTGAGATGTCGAGCGGCGAACGCTGCTTCGTCTGTGTGTCCTCGAGCATGACGCCCTCGAGGCGCTCGTCACCGAGGATCTCCACCACCTGCCGGTTCCACAAGAACTCGATCCGCTCGTTGGCGAAGGCTCGATCCTGCATGATCTTCGAAGCGCGCAGCTCGTCGCGTCGATGCACGACGTACACCTTTGCTGCAAAACGCGTCAGGAAGGTGGCCTCTTCGAGTGCGCTGTCGCCACCGCCCACCACCGCGATCTCCTGACCCCGGAAGAAGAAGCCGTCACAGGTGGCACAGGTGGACACACCGTGACCGATGAGGCGCTCCTCATTGGGCAGCTCGAGCAACAAGCTCTGCGCTCCAGTGGACACGATCACCGTGCGGCTGCGATAACACGTGTCGCCGACCCAGACTGAGAACGGCTGTTCGCCTAAATCGACTTTGGTAGCTTTGGCGGTGAGGAATTCGGCACCGAAACGTTCTGCTTGGGCCCGGAAGCTGGCCATCAAGTCAGGACCCAGGACACCGTCAGGGAATCCGGGATAGTTCTCGACATCGGTGGTCAGCATGAGCTGCCCGCCCGGCTGGTCGCTGGTGGAGGACGGCTCGCCCTCGATCACGAGCGGCTGCAAGCTTGCTCGAGCGGTGTAGATGGCTGCGGTAAGACCAGCCGGGCCGCTCCCGACGATGATCACGTCGCGCGGCGCGGCGTCAGGAGATCCGGCGTCGCTGCTCATGTTTCCCTCGCCGCACGCGGTCGCCGCTTGGACCACGCCCATGCTCCGGCACCGCCGAATATGCCGCCGGCGATCAGGTGCGCAGACCACACGTCGCCCGGCACCGCGATATCGAGTGCCCTGATCGCCGCAATGGCCACCAGCACCACGACACCCACCGCCGCGGTGACGATGACCAGGCCGTACACCAGCCCTCGCGCAGCCGTGATCAGCGGTCCGCTCGTCCGGGCGCGCACTGCATCGACGGCATCGGTAAACCGAGCGACGGCTGCGTCGATGCTGTCGTCGGGCGTCTCGCCGGAGCCCTTCGAACGCTTCGAGATCATCGGCGAAGCCTAGAGGCTGAGCCAGAGGCGAAGCCGTGGCCCGAGCGGCCCGTGAGCGCCAGCGAACAAGAGCGGAGAGAAAGAAGTTTTGCGGTCGCCGCTAGGGGGTTACGGCGTCGGTGCTGGGGGGTGCTTCGGTGGCACTGCTCGTGGTGGCGACCTCGATCCGGGACACGGTGACCCGATGCCCGCCGTTGGGCAACTCGTCACCGAGATCGGTGATCCACACGAGCAGGGCAGCGGCCTCGGCAGATGGCACCTCGAGCGTTGTCGAACCCGTGATGTCCTGCGCTGTTGCGACCGGGCTTCCCCAATCGATCAGCGTGCGATTGCGCTCGCTCGATGCGTACAGCTCGAAGGACCACCCGACGGTGGGAGAGTCGATCACCAGGCGCTCGACCGGGTGTGGCTCGTCGCCGTACAGCACGACGATCAACCCGACGCCGTCCTTGAGCCCGCCGAAGTCGCGGGTGTTGTAGCGCGCGGTGCTCCAGCCGGTGCCCGGATCGCCGTCGTTGATGAAGATGAGGCGCTCAGGATGCTCGATCCGGTCGTCGCCGGCCGGATCGAAGTCGGTGATGGACTCCAGCAGGATCGGTACGCGGCGAACTTGGGTCGTCGTCGGTGCCGGCGCGGCGGTCGGCGCAGTCTGCGGCACGACGGTCACAGCGGTCGCGACGACGGTTGCCGACGGCACGACGGTGACGACCGGCTGCGTACCAGCGTCCGGGGCCGCGGTCACGGGGGGCGGCGATGCTTCCGTGGCCGGTTCGGATGGCTGCCCGATGACCACGGCGACCCCGACAAGCGTGGCCGCTGCGGCTACCAGAATGCCGACGGGCGCCAGCCAGTGCCGTTCTGCCTGCCATACCGATCTGCGATCGGCGCCGGTGCCGTCGGCCGCCGGCAGCTCGTCGACCACCGAACGCAGTGCGAGCAGCATCGATGGGACATCGGGCCATGGGTCCGACGCGCTGATGGCCCGTGCGAGCACCGGCGCCACGACATCTGGCACGACAGGGTCAAGTTCCCAGGTGCCATCGGGTCGCCGCTGAGGTGCTGCTCCGACAATGAGCCGGTGCGCGAGCACAGCGATCGACGCCAGATCAGTACGCCGTGTCGCGGGAATGGTGACGGCGTCGTCGGTGGGCGGGCCGTTGAGAATGACCCAGCCCACCTCGGCGCGCCACCCGATGTACTCGGCATCGACGCCGCCGTGGGCGAAGCCCGCGCTGTGCAGGACAGCCAGCGCCTCAGTTACCGCGATGACGACACGGATCGCCTCGGTTGCAGCCAGGCGCCTGGTGTCTCCATTGGGTGCCGCGAGTTCCTCAGTGAGCATCCTGATGGGCAGTTGCTCGGTGACGATCGCAAAGTGATCCGCTTCGTCGTAGGTATCGAGGATGTGCAGCAGGCCATGGTGCTCCACACGCGCCAGTGCCTTGGCCTGCAGGCGCAGGCGGTGACCTATCTCGCTGTCGGCGGTTGCCCGGCGGATCGTGACCGGACGATTGAGCGTGCGATCCAATCCGGACCACGTCTCGACTGCGCCCGGTTGCAGCAGTTCGTGCCGCTCGTACCGTTCGTTCGAGCCGGTGTCGGTCACTCCTTCGTAATGAAGACCACGCCGATGGTGCCGACACCCGCGTGTGCTCCGACGACGGGACCGATCAGCATCACCCTGGGCTCAGTGTCAGTGAGCGGCGCGATCCGCGCCACAAAATCGTCGACATCGTCACAGTCCGCATGCATCACCGCGATCACCGAGATGTTCGGGCCCTCAGTTGCCACCAGGTCGACCAGGTGCGCGAGTGCGCGGGTGCGTGTTCGTTGCTTGCCCGCCGGCTCGACGCGGCCGTCAGTGACGGTGATCAGGGGCTTGATCGACAGCACCGAGCCCAGCAGCGATTGCGCAGCGCCGATGCGGCCGCCCTTGCGCAAATTCTCCAACGTGTCCAGAGCGGCGTGAACGCGGACTCGCTGCGCTGAGGCCCGTACGGCATCGGCGATCTGCGATCCATCGGCGCCGGTGGCGGCAAGTTCCGCGGCAGCGATGACCAGCAGCCCGAGGCCGGCACTGACCGTTCGGCTGTCCACCACATGGCAGGCGAGCCCGCTCGGGGGCTCCGATGCCGCCTGTTGAGCGGCTTCGATCGTCGCCGAGAGATCCCCGCTCAGCGTGATCACGACGACTTCGCTCGCGCCGGCGTCAGCAGCGCGCTGGTATGCCTGCGCGAAGGCACCGGGGGAGGGCGCGGCGGTGGACGGCAGTTCCTCGCTAGTCCGGCAACGCATCCAGAAGTCGGCCGTGCTGAGCTCGACGCGATCGGTGAATGACTGCATGCCGAACCGGATCTCCAACGGGACCACCGTGATGCCAAGGCCTGCAGCGACCTCTTCGCTGAGGTCGCAGGAACTGTCGGTGATGATGTGCACTGGGGCTTGCGCTGTCATTGCGGCTCAGTTTCTTTCGCTGTCGTCGGTGGGGGATTCGTCGGGTTCGGGGCGGGTGTCTGTGTGCGGGGCGTCGCGCGAGCGTTGCGCGCGCTTCGGGGCCACGCGGGACAGTTGCGAAGTTAGTGCTCGGGCCGCAGGCAACCGGAGCGCCAGTCCGCAGCCAAGGTGAAGCCCTGCCATGGTCACGCCGGCAACCGCGACTCGCAGTATGGAAGGCACTGGTGCCAGCACGAGCGTGACCCCCAGACCGACAACGAATGTCACGGCCGCTGGCACCAGGTGACGCGCAATCGCGCCGCCGAACAGCCGCCCCGCCGGCCAGTCGGCCGCCGTCGGCATGCCAGCCCGCGCGGGACGGCGTTGCATGACCGCTCGACGCAGCAGGCCCAGTTCGACCCAGGCACCCAACGCCGCACCCAGCGCCAGACCTACCGCGCCCAGCCGGGCGGGCAGTGCAGGATCTGAGCGGATCCCCGAATCCAGCAGCGACCACGTGGATTCCAGCGAGAACAGGTCGATGTCGCCGAATCCGGTGAGGGCACCCTCGAGCACGAGCACCCGGTCCAGCGGCAGCATCAGTGCCGCGCCGACTGCCAGCGAGACAGCCAGCCGGATTGCTGCGATAGTGGCCGCCGTGCGCGTGTCGCGCGCCGCGAACAGGACGTTCTGGCACAGCCTCGATGCCACGAGCGGCACCAGTCCGAGCGAGTAGGCACCGAGCACGAGGGCGATCAGGGTGATGTCGTCGTCTGCGATTGCCGTTCGCAGCCCGGCGAGATTGAACACCGAGTCGGTGAGCGGTCCGCCGGCTGCGAAGTAGATCGCCACCACCCCAGAGACGCCGAAGGCAGTCGCGCACAGGCGTGCTGACGTGCGCTCGGCAATCGTGGCAGGTTCCCGGATCCGACTCAGCTCGGTCAGCTCGGCGGCGGCGATGCTGGTGCCGATCAGGCTCAGCGGCAGCAGGTACAGCGTCTGCGCAGCGGCCATCGCTGCGGCGGCTCCCACGCTGAGCAGTGAAGCCAGCGCGAGATCCAGGAAGGCCGAGATCTGCAGTACCCCGCGACCGGCCACCGCAGGCCCGAACCGCTTGATGACCCCGGCGGCGTGCGGCTCCCTCCAACCGAAGTTCAGGGAGATCCGCGGGTCGGCCCGCCAGACACCCCGCAACTGCACGAGCACCTGGGCCGCTGCGCCGGCAGTCACGCCCCAGGCCAATGCGGTCGCGCGGTCGGCGCCCGCTACCCCCCATGCGAGCACGCCGACCAATACGGCGATCTGGGTCGCGTTCCACACCACTGGCGCCACATAGGAGAGGAAGAAGCGACGGTGGCTGTTGAGCACCCCCAAGCACCATGCACTCAGCACCGCCAGTGCCGTGCCGCACACCGTGATGCGCACGAGCGTGACCGTGAGCTCGAACCGCTCGCCCACAAATCCCCAGGCGATGAGCCGCACCAAGGGCCGTGCGGCAAAGATGCTGATCAGCGCAGCAGTCGCGGTGACCGCGACCAGGAACGTGGCAATGGCGCCGGCCAATCGACCCGCTGCGCGCTCATCGCGCTCGGTCAGCGAGCTGTAGGCGGGAACGAATGCTCCCGACAGGGCACCCTCGCCGAGCAGGTTCTGGAGGAAATTCGGGATGCGCATCGCTGCCGCGAACGCATCGCCGATGGTGCCGATCCCGAGAACGTTGGTGACGAGCGCTGTGCGAGCGAGACCTGACAGGCGTGAGACGCCGATGCCGGCTGCTGCCGCCGCGGCGCCCTGCTGTCGGCGCATGGTGGCGCCCGATCGCTGCCCGCTCAGCCGGCGAGCCGCAATTCCACTTGCTGGCGGGCCTCGTCCTCAGTGACGTCCATGCTGATGGACAGTTCCGACACGAGAATCTGGCGGGACTTCTCCAGCATCGACTTCTCGCCGGCCGAGAGACCCTTGGCGTTCTCGCGCAGTGCGAGGTTCCGGACTACTTCGGCGACTTGG
>CAZAFV010000010.1:0-32048 GCA_964484385.1 uncultured Acidimicrobiales bacterium | reverse complement strand
GATTCTTGAAGCGTCGGCTCCAGTTGGCCGGCTCGCGGACGTCCTTCTTGGCGAGCAGCTCGAAGAGATCCTCGACGTCATCGGTGTCGATCGGCGGTCGCATGCCGACTTCGTCGACCATGTCGGCGGGCACCTTCACCGTCAGGTCGCCGTGTGCTGTCTTGAGCACCAGGTACTCGCGGGCCTCGCCGAATTCGTCTCGCTCCTCCCGGGCCATGATCTCCGCCGCACCGTGGTGGGGGTAGATCACGCGGTCGCCAAGCTCAAACTTCATCGTCACCTACTGAATTCATCGATCCGGACTCATCGGAGGATGCCAGAAACTCTCACTGCTGCCACCGGGCCGCCGCAGCTGCAGCCGCGCGCCAGATCAGCCGGCGCCGAGCGGGTACTTCCGGATGAGGTGATTCCAGCCGCACTCCGGGCACACCTCGAGCTCGTAGGCCATGAAGTTGCCGTTGCGCTGGGCGACACGCTGGAGCTCTGCGTCCGAGAGCACGCACTTGCCCCCGCTGCCCATGCGCGGGCCGAAGACGTAGCCGACGATCCGCAAGTCGCCGTCGGGGCACAGCGGGCAGCGTCGGCCGAGCGGCGGGGCAGCGTTGCGAGCGGCTCGCAGCAGGTCGGGGTGGGCATCGCATGCCTCGGCACGCGACACCAGGCCCGCTTCCACATCTGCGAGCAGGCGTCGCCGCCGGAGCCGGTAGTCAACCGATCCGGGAACAGCCGGGGCGGGCTCGGGTGCGATGCGAGGCTGGAGCGCCACGCGGCTCACGCTAGTGCGCGGGCTCAAATGCGCTCGGCCCCTAGTGCGTGAGCCCGCTGCGGAGGCGGCAGGACCCTCTGCGACCAGCGATCCGGCAGGTCGCAACGTCGCCGAGTTTCCTGCCGCCTCCTGCGCTATCGCATCTGTGGCCGTGGGTCAGCGCTTCGAACGCTCCTGGTCTTGGTGCCACGCCACGAGCAGAGTGCGCGCCTGTTCAGCATCGAGTGGGCCGTGCTCGATCTGCTGGGTTCGCAGCCATTCCAGGGCGTCGCCGACTGCCGGGCCTGAGGTTCCGAGCAGCTCCATGACGCGATGACCGTCGATCGGCAAACGGCGGAGGCCGGTACCTTCGGCTGCTCGAAGTTCGGCCAGTCGGGCGGTGAATGGCTCGCGCAGCTCGTGGCCCCACGCAGCCAAGCTGGCGGTTGCGGCGTTCAGTTCCGGCTCGTAATCAGCGATCAGTTGCCGTGCGGCCCTTCGCCAAGCTGCGTCGTGGACCGATGCGCTTGCAGCCGTGGCCTCAACTGCTCGGGAGGCTCGGAGGATCGCGGTGACCTTCTTGCGCGTCGTGGTGTCGCAGCGCAGCGCAGACAGGCATCGGGTCGCGGCGGCTTCGTCGCAGACGGGTCCCAGCAGGATCGCCCAGCGCAGGGCGACCGGATCGCTGAGATCAGCAACGTCGTCCAGCGCGGCAGCCGGCACCGCGGCATCGGCATGCCGCCATGGCGGCAGCAGATCTCCCAGCAGACCCGTGTCGTCCAAGAAGCGGACACCGGCAGAGGGCTGAGGCAGTTCGAGCAGCTTCGTGAGCTCAGCCTCGATGCGTTCGCGCGACACGATGGCCAGCCGCGGGCGCGAGCTGCGCACTGCCGCGACGAGTTCGGACGTAGCGATGAGCGAGAGCTGCGCACTGAACCGGGCCGCTCGCAGCATTCGCAGCGGGTCGTCGGCGAACAAGCCCTCTGGCGGCGATGGCGTGCGCAGTACACCGTCCGCCAGATCCGTCAAGCCGTCGAACGGGTCGAGCAGCGCCCAGCCCGGGAGTTCGATCGCCATGGCGTTGACGGTGAAGTCGCGACGGCTCAGATCCGTGGCGACATCGTCGGAGAAGCGCACGTGCGGCTTGCGCGAGCTGCTGTCGTAGGACTCGGCCCGGTGGGTGGTGATCTCCACGGTCGTGCTGCCTCGCCGAGCGCCGATGGTGCCGAAGCGCTTCCCCTGGTCCCAGACGGTGTCTGCCCAGCCCGCTGCGAGCTCCGCAATCCGATCCGGGACGGCGTCGGTCGTGATGTCGATGTCGCCGGTCAGGCCGTGACCGAGCAGCGCATCGCGGACAAGCCCGCCGACGAGGAAGAACCGGTATCCCGCGTCGGCGAACGCTGCCGCCAGCGGTTCGATTCGCTCCAGGAGCTCTCGCCGGTCATCGTCGCTCAGCACGTGTGTGCCCGGCTCGAGCCCACGGGCCGAAGTCGATCCCGCTGGGTTCGATGTCACTGCGTCGAGGGTACAAATCGGTTGCAACCGCTGAGTCCCGGACCCAGAGGCTGAGCCGATCGGCGAAGCCGTGGCCCGAGCGGCCCGTGAGCGCCAGCGAACAAGAGCGGGATACGACAGGTGCGACAACGAGCAGTCTCACATGTCCGCGCGGCTTCTCGATAGCCAGCGAATTCGCGGTACTCTGCGCCGGATGCCCGCTCGCCAGCGCTGGGCTCGATGGCTCCTGTGGCTTGTGCTGGCGTTGGCGATTGCAGCAGGCACCGGAAGCCGGCTGCTGGACAATCTCCCTTCGCCACCGCAGCACGCGACGGTGGAGTCGAGCGTGCTCTATGACCGCTACGGGACACCGATTGCCGAGATCGGCCCCAGCGTCCCGCACGCATCGCTGGGCCTCGAGGACATGGCACCTGCGCTCGTCGATGCCCTGGTTGCGGTGCTGGACCCGAGCTTCCTGGAGCGTGACGGCGTCGATGCCGGGACATACGCCGCGGCGCTGCGGCGATCCTGGGGGGAACCGGATCTGGCGCGCGACGGGATCATGCGCAGGTATCTCGAGACCGTCCACGATCCTCACGACGGCGCTGCGAGCGAGGCCCGCCTGCTGCTGGCAGAGCTGAGGCTGGGTCGCCAGCTCAGCCGGCCGGAGATTCTCGAGCGCTTCGCCAACATCGTGTACCTGGGTCGTGGTGCCTACGGAGTCCATGCCGCGGCCAACGCCTGGTACGGCGTCCCCGCCTCGGATCTCACCGTGACCCAGGCGGCCTACCTCGCGTCGCTCGTCGACGCTCCGTGGGGCGTCGACGCAGTGTCGGGTCCTGCCGAGGACCGGTACCGGTCGGCCCGGCAAGATCGCGACCGGGTGCTGGTGACCATGTACGAGCACGGCATGCTCACCTCCGACGAATTGGCAACGGGGCGATCCCAGCCGGTCCCTGCCGGCGTCCGTCCAGCGGCCGCTCTCGGCGTGGGTGCGGCCGGCCCGGGCGCCCCTGACCATGGCACCCCAGACCACGGCGCCCTCGACGCTGCGGCGGGTGGGTTCGTGAGGATGCTCATCGCTGAGGCTGGCCTGACGGCCGCAGTAGGGCAGGCGTACGTCCAGCTCGTCGAGCGGTACGGCATTCATCGAGTGGTGACCGGCGGGCTGCACGTCACGACGAGCGTCGACGTGCCCGCTCAGCGCGCCGCGGTACAAGCCGTTCGTGCCCAGCTCGACAGCACGGCCAGCTCGGCGGCCGGCGCCGAAGTCGCGGTGCTGGACCGCAGCGGCGATGTGCGCGTGCTCGTGAGCGCCGCCAGCGCCCCGACGGCAGGCAATGCGGACATCGAAGCCGGGTTGCGACCGCGGCCGCTCGGCGATCTGCTCGGCCCGGCAGCAGACGCCCTGGGGGCGTGGATCGACGATGACGTCGTCGACGAGACCTCCGTCGGCATCGTCCCGCTCGCCGGCGACGTGTCGCAGGTTGCGGCGGCGTTCAGCGTTATTGCCACCGGCGGGGAGAGGCGCACCTCGCGGATCGTGCTCGAAGCGAGCGACATCCCGCCGAGCCGGTCGCTGCCCGACCGCGACACGGATCGATGGCCGATGGAACGCACCCTGGTTCCCGCAGCGACGTCGATCACCGAGCTGCGTGCCGGCATGGACTCGCTCACGCTGCCGTCCGGTGTACCGGCGCTCGGCCGAGCCGGGGTTTCGACAGGCACGGGCGACGCATGGTTCGCTGGATGGACCACGCACTACAGCGCCGCGGTGCGGATCACTTCGAGGTTCCCCACAGCCGGGATCGACCTTGCACCGGCGACCGGTGAGCTGTTCGCGGCGGTGCTGGATCCCTTGCAGCATCCGCCCTAGAGGCTGAGCCCCGGGGCCCGAGCGGCCCGTGAGCCCGAATCCAATAGAAACTGGGAACAAGAGCGGGAAACGATGGCAGTACGACGCGAAGGTGCGCCAATCCGCGCACGCTCTCAGAGCCGACGCGCCAGTAATTCAGGGTGTGATCGGCGAGTGCCGCGCCTAGCGTTGCGAGCGCACTACGGGCATTTGCGTGCTCGTCCAGCCACAGGCGTCTGCGACGCTTGCAGCGAGCCTGCTCATTGGGGCCGGGTTCGCAGGGTGGGTGCAAGAACATATCCCTGCCCCGCAAGGGGCCCCGCCCCGGCGGGTCCACAGGAGGTAGCCCCCAATTGCGCGCGTACGAGCTGATGGTCATCTGCGATGGTGACCTGGAGAACGCTGAAGCCCGCAAGGCCATGGATGAAGTCCAAGGCCGCATTTCAGAGATCGGCGAGGTGGCCTCGTTCGATTTCTGGGGTCTGCGCGATTTTGCGTACGAGATCAACCACAAGACACGCGGCTACTACTCGGTGATCGAGTTGCGGGCTGAGCCCGGAGCGATGGACCCAGTTGAGCGGTACCTGCGGATCGCGGACGACGTCGTCCGCCACAAGCTCATCCGACTCCCCGACGACGAAGCGCAACGGCGCGGATTGCTCGACGAGGGGTCGACCAACAGCCACTAAGCGGAGGCGTCATGGCTGACAACACCATCACCGTGGTGGGCAATCTCACCCGCGATCCTGAACTTCGATTCACCCAGACCGGCCGCGCCCGGGCAGTGCTCGGCGTAGCCGTGAACCGGCGGTGGATGAACCGCCAGACGAACGATTGGGAGGAGCAAGTCAGCTTCTTCAACGTCGTCTGCTGGGCCGAACTTGCCGAGAACGTCAGCGAGTCGCTGGCCAAGGGCAACCGCGTGGTCGTCACCGGGCGGCTCGAGCAGCGCAGCTGGGAGACACCAGACGGCGACCAGCGCAGCGTTGTGGAGATCGTTGCCGACGAGATTGCGCCATCACTGCGCTGGGCGACTGCCGAGATCACCCGGATCCCGCGAGGCCCGGCCGGCGACGGGGGCGGATCCCGCGAGCGACGCGGCGGCGGCACTTGGGAATCCGGCGACAGCGCACCACAACAGTCACCTGAGGAGGAACCGTTCTAATGCCACCACGCAAGCGAACCGGTCGGGCCCGTGCGAAGGATCTTCGGAGCCGCCCGCGTCGGCGCAAGGTCAGCCCGCTCACCACAGCTGGGGTGTCCTACGTCGACTACAAGGACGTCGAACTGCTCAGGTCGTTTGTCTCCGAGCGAGCCAAGATCCGGGCTCAGCGCGTCTCGGGGAACAATCGCCAGCAGCAGCGCGAGGTAGCGCGGGCGATCAAGACGGCCCGGGAGATGGCCTTGATCGAGTACGCGCGCCGGCCGATGACGCAGCGGCGCGGTGACAAGCGACGCGGCCAGCGGCCGGGCGACGACCGCCGCCCGCCTGTTGATCGAGCAGACGGTCCGCCGGGCGACGAGCGGGAACACCGCGACGACGTGGTCGACGAGCATCTCGACGAGGTCGTTGCCCCCGCACCGGCTGCGGTGGCGGGGGAGCAGGCATGAAGGTCGTGCTGCGCAGCGATGTCGACGGTGTCGGCACTGCCGGATCGGTGATCGACGTGGCCGACGGGTTCGCCCGGAACCACCTGATACCGCGCGGGCTGGCCTTGCGAGCGACGGACGGCACCGTCAGCCAGGCAGCGGCCATGGCCCGGGCGCGGTCCGCGCGCGATCTGCGTGAGCGCGAGACAGCCGAGCGTGTCGCCAAGGAACTGGTCGCGGACGGTGTGACCATTGCTGCCCGGGCTGGCTCGGGGACGCATCTCTACGGATCGGTCACGACCGCGGAGATCGCTGCGGCGATGACGGCCCGGACGGGCGCTGAGGTCGACCGCCGCAAGCTGACGATCGAGGCGCCGATCCGGACCATCGGCACGCACGAGGTCGCAGCAGAGCTGCACCCCGACGTGTCGTTCACCTTCAACGTCGAGGTCGTGGCGCTGAGCTAACAGGCCAAGCGGAGGTCCGCGAGCCTGTCCGCTGCTTGTCTGCGCTGCCGCACTCACACATAGGCGAGCTGAATTCGCGGCAGGCTCGCTGATCCCGAGACCATTGCTGTCACACCCCCTCTGTGAAGTAGGGGCGTGCCTCACCATAATTTCGAGGCCTGTGGACAACTCGCTGGTTGTGCACAGGCCCGGAGAGCGATTTCCCCGCGATTTCCCCTAGGTGTGCCCAAGCGTTCCGCAGGGTGCGCGCGGCAAGGTATCCGGCAATGAGTCTCGCCGAGCTGCCGACCGATGTCGCGCGCCGAGTCGGCGGCCGGGTCCCGCCGCAGAACATCGACGCCGAGGAATCGGTGCTCGGGGCGATGCTGCTCTCGAACGATGCCATCGGTGCCGCTGTCGAGCGTCTCGCTGTTGATCACTTCTATGTGCCAGCGAACGGGCTCGTGTTCGAGGCGATCGAGTCGCTCTACGTCTCCTCCGAACCCGTCGACTGCCTGACCGTTGCCGATCAGCTCGAGCGCAGCGGCAACCTCGCCGCGGCCGGGGGCGCCGATCGCCTGCTGGCGCTCGAAGCCGCCACGCCCACGCTCACCCACGTCGACCGGTATGCGCGCATCGTGGAAGACACCGCGCTGCTGCGCCGCTTGATCGCCGTCTCGTCGGAGATCTCGGAGCTTGCGCACAGCCGCCCCGACGACACGGCTGCGGCCATCGACCAAGCGGAATCGTTGGTGTTCAGCGTGGCCGAGCGCCGCATTGTCGACTCCACCCAGTCCCTGCACGACTTGCTGGACGAGAGCCTGGACCGGCTGGAGGAGCTGTACGAACGGGGCGATGCCTTCTCGGGCCTGGCGACCGGCTTCTCCTCGCTCGACCGCATCCTGGCGGGGATCCAACCGTCGTCGCTGGTCGTCGTGGGTGCCCGGCCCGCAATGGGCAAGACGTCGCTGGCGCTGACGATGGCCTCCAGCGTGGCCTTGGAATTGCAGCAGCCGGTACTGCTCTTCTCGCTGGAGATGAACCATGCCGAGCTGACGGGCCGGCTGCTGGCCTCCGACGCACGGGTCGATGCCACGCGGGTGCGAACGGGCCAGCTGCGCGCCGACGAGTGGAACCACATCACGCGCAGCGTGGGTCGATTGGGTGATGCGCCGATGTGGATCGACGACAACCCGAACGTGACCGTCACCGAGATTCGTGCCAAGGCCCGGCGGCTGCGCAGCCGGCTGGGCGGTCTGGGTCTGATCGTGGTCGACTACCTGCAGCTCATGAGCGGGCGGGCGAACGCCGAGAACCGCCAGGTGGAGATCGCGGAGATCTCACGCGGCCTCAAAATCCTGGCCCGCGAGCTCGAGACGCCGATCGTGGCGCTCTCGCAGCTGAGCCGGAACCTGGAGTCGCGCAGCGACAAGCGACCCATGCTGTCGGACCTGCGTGAATCGGGTTCGATCGAGCAGGACGCCGACATCGTCATGTTCATCTACCGCGATGAGATCTACAACGAGGACACCGCTGATCGAGGCATGGCGGAGATCATCGTCGCGAAGCACCGCAACGGGCCCACCGGCACCGCACGCTTGGCGTTCATGCCGCAATACACGCTGTTCGCCGACATGGCGCACGAGTAACTGATGGCCGAGGATTGCTTCTTGAGCGCCGCCCACATGCTGGCCGCCGACGGCGGCAGCACGATGTTCCTCGGCGACGACCTCATCCGGTACCTCGTGTTGGCGGTGGGCGGCGCGCTGTTGGTGGGCAACCTGGCAGCCATGGTGCGCCCGCGGCGCGGCGACGGTGAGGGAGAGCCGGTGCGGGCGCCGGCACGGCGGGCGGTGCCGCTCGCACTCGTAGGACTGGTCGCAGCGATCTGGGCGCTCGCGACACTGCTGGCCGGGTGAGCTGAGCGGGTGAGGGGAATCGAACCCCCGTTATCAGCTTGGGAAGCTGAAGTTCTGCCATTGAACTACACCCGCGGAATGAGGCCGGAGCCTATTCAGACGGAAAGGAGCCGAGGTGATCCTGTCGGACCGGAGCATCCGTGAAGCGCTCGAGAAGGGCCGTATCGTCATCGAGCCGCTAGGCGACGCAGCAGTGCAGCCGTCATCGGTGGATCTGCGGCTGGATGCCACCTTCCGGGTCTTCCGCAACCACACCCGTCGAGTCATCGACGTCATCGAGGACCAGACCGACCTGACCGAGGAGGTGGAGGTCGCGGCGGGCGACGCGTTCATCCTGCACCCCGGCGAGTTCGCGCTGGGCTCCACGCTCGAACGGGTGGCCGTGCCGGACGACCTGGTCGGCCGCATCGAGGGCAAGTCGTCGTTGGGGCGTCTCGGCCTGCTCATCCACACGACTGCCGGGTTCGTGGATCCCGGCTGGGACGGCTACTTGACGCTCGAGCTGTCCAACGTGGCCAACCTGCCGATCACGCTGTATCCGAGCATGAAGATCTGCCAGATCAGCTTCATGGAGATGACCACGCCAGCCGAGCACCCCTACGGCGCCGAGCTGCTGGGCTCCAAGTACCGGGGCCAGCGCGGCCCCACCCCCAGCCGCTACCACGAGAACTTCCGCTCCCGCCGCATGCTGTAAGAGGCCGAGTCCCCGGCCCAAGCGGCCCGCGAGCCCAATCACATGGCACTCGGGAGCCTGAGCGGGAAGCACAGAGCGAAGCCGTGGCCCGAGGGGTCCGTGGCAGGATGTCGGCCGTGAGATGCACTCTCTGCATAACTCGATGGTTTGGCTTGGTGGCGGCGGCCGCCGTGCTCGCGGCCGCGTGCTCGAGCAACGGCGACGGAGCGTCCGACGACGGCAGCTCCGGCAGCGCTTCGGGTGAAGTGCGGGTATCGGCCGACGAGGCCGTGCAGATTCGTTCGATCAGTGCGCTCGGCGGTTCCGCCGACACCGAGTCCCCGGTGTACCTCGCGGTGCAGATGGCCGTGAGCGATTACGGCCCGCTGCACGGAGAGTTCGTGGTGAATCTGGGCGGGGGACTCGACGGCGAGTGCTCGGAGGCGGGTGGCCGTCGTGCTGCGCGCGCCGTGTTGCGGGACACGCAGGTGATCGGCGTGATCGGCACGTCGTGCTCGGTTGCGGCCATCGCGGCAGCGCCGCTGCTGACCGAGGCGGGCCTGGTGATGATCTCGCCGTCGAACACCGCACCGTCGCTCACCTCCGACCTGGCCGGCAATCCGGGCGAGCACCAGCACGACGGCTACTACCGCACGGCCTACAACGACCTGAATATCGGCGAGGCCATCGCCGACTTCCTGTTCGTCGAACAGGGCCGTCGCCGGGCCGCAGCGATCCACGACGGTGACCCGTACACCGAAGGGCTGGCGACCGCATTCGCTGCGGCATTCACCGAGCTCGGGGGAACGGTCACAGCCTCGGAGAGCATTCACCGCCAGGCCGCGAGCCATGCGGCGACATGGAATGCCATCGCCGACGGCGAGCCCGAGGCGGTCGTCGTGACGCTCTTCCCCGACGAGGCGAACGATGTCTTGGCGCACCAGCGCGCCGACGACTTCGGGGAGGGCGTGTCGCTGGTGGTGACGTCGGATTTCTTCGCTAGCCCCTACCTGGGCGAGCCCAGGTCTGCGGGTCTGTATCTGGCCGGTCGTGACGTGCGCCATCCCGATGACATCAACGAGTCCACCGGCCGCGGCGTGCCCGACCTGCTGGATCGCATCACCGCAGACATCGGCGACGTGTCCGCCGGGTCGTTCTGGCCGCAGGCCTACGACGCCACGACACTGCTGCTGGATGCCATCGAAAGCACCTCACATCTCGACGGCGACGTGCTCGTCATCGACCGCGCAGCGTTGCGCAGCCATCTGTCGGCAGTCGAGGGCTATGGCGGTCTCACCGGCACGCTCGCCTGCGATGTCTTCGGCGACTGCGGAGCTGCTCGCTTCGCCGTCTACCGCCACGACGACCCCACCGATCCGGCCGCTGCCGCAGCCAACGTCGTCTACGAATATCGCCGCTGAGCGACGGATCAGTCGTCGGCGGCTTCGAGGGCGTCGATGAGGTGGATGGAGATGTCGGCCACCTTGACCTCGTCGTCCTCGACGCCATGACCCTTCACGCCGTCGTCGATCATGATGAAGCAGAACGGGCACGCCGTGGCGATGCGGTCGGCGCCGGTGTCGAGCAGCTCGCGTGAGCGCTCGTCGTTCACCTTGGTGCCGATGGTCTCCTCCATCCACATGCGCGCCCCGCCGGCCCCGCAGCACATGCCCTTAGTGCCGTTGCGGGGAGCCTCCACGATCTCCACGCCGCCGAGGCTGCCGATGACATTGCGCGGCGCCAGGTACACGTCGTTGTGGCGGCCCAGGTAGCACGAGTCGTGGTACACGACCCGCTCGTCCAGCCGTGCCTCGGAGAGATCCAAACGCCCGTCGGCCACAAGCTGTTCGAGGAACTGGGCATGGTGGATGACCTCCCAGTTCCCGCCGTACTGCGGGTACTCGTTGCGCAGCGTGTTGAAGCAGTGCGGGCACTGGGTGATGACCTTGCGGACACCCATGCCGTTGAGCGCCGCGATGTTCTCGGCCGCAAGCATCTGGAACAGGTACTCGTTGCCCGAGCGCCGCGCGCTGTCGCCAGTGCAGTTCTCGCCCGGTCCCAGGATGGCGAAGTCGACACCGGCGCGCTGCAGCAGCTTGGCCGTAGCCACCGAGACCCGGCGGTTCTTGTCATCGAACGACCCGGCACAGCCCACCCAGTAGAGGTACTCGTGATCGAACGGGTCATCGGCATCGACCACTTCCACATCGAGACCATCGGCCCAGTCGGCCCGCTCGCCGTTGTTGAGGTTCCAGGGGTTGGCGTTGTTCTCCATGCCCCGGAACGCGCCGCCCAGCTCGGCGGGAAACTCGCTCTCCATCAGCGTCAGGTAGCGGCGCATGTCGAGGATCTTGTCGAGGATCTCGATGTTGACCGGGCAGTTCTCGTCGCACGCCTTGCAGGTCGTGCACGCCCAGAGCTCCTCATGGGTGATCCGCTCGAAGACCGAGTCCGCAGCCACGGTGATCTCGGCATCGGTGCCGATCGGCGGCGTCACCCCGCCGTGCTCCCCGGTCGCGGCCATGATCTCGCCGGTCTTCAGCACGATCTCGCGGGGATCGAGCGGCTTGCCCGTGGCATGGGCCGGGCACACCGCGGTGCAGCGGCCGCACATGGTGCAGGCGTCGGTGTCGAGCAGCTGCTTCCAGGTGAACTCGTTCACCACCGACACGCCGATGGACTCGATGTCGTCGGCCTCCATCAGGTCGGGCACCATCCGCATGGCGCCCTTGGGCCGCTCGCGATCGCGCAGGTACATGTTGAGCGGCGAGGTGAACATGTGCCGCAGCATGGTGATGGGCAGCATCACCAGAAAAGCCATGAAGCAGCCCACGTGGGCGATCCACCACACCTGGTGCCAGCCGCGGATGTTGGCGAGGCCGTCGAACGCCGCCGACAGCGGATAGCCGATGAATGACCACTGCTCGTATGCGGGCCGGCCGTCGATCACAATGCGCATGGCCTCGGCCACGAAGCCGGTGGCACCGAGCGCGGCGAGCACGATCAGGATGACCATGTGCTCTGGCCGCGACTTGATCCGGATGCGGTACGGGCGCGCGGCATACCGGCGCACGATCGCCCAGACCGCTCCGGCCAGGAAGATCACTCCCGCCAGATCACCGACGAAGCTGAAGCCCTGGTAGGTGGGACCGACGAGGAACTTTGCGGCCGTCGGCAGCTGGTGGTTGATCTCGAGCGTGGTGGTGACCGCCAGCAGCACCAGGAAGCCGTAGTAGAGCAGTGCGTGCATCACGCCGGCGGCCGGATCGCGCAGCAGTGTCTGCATGAGCACGCCGCCGCGGTAATCGTGCAGTCGCCGGCGGGCGTTGGACGCAGTGGTGGAGCGTCGATCGGGCGCGCCTCGCTGCCAGTTACGCGTGCGCTGGGCGAAGTTCCATGCTCCGTAGACGATCAGCACGCACGTCAAGGCGTAGAACGCGAACTTGACCCCGCCCGGCACATTGCCGAACACTTCGCGATGGGCGGCGTCGGTGTCTTCGTGGAAACCGAACGCCGCAGCGGCGATGCCCGAGGCAGCGGTGATCGCCGCGAATGCGATACCGATGCCCAGCACAAGCTGGTGCGGTCGCAGAGGCGGCTTGCTCACGCTGGCGAAGTTAGCTGACGGCCCTGCGACAGCCGGGAGCCTCGAACGCCAACGGCGCCCGAGGGCTCACGATGCTGTGAGGGGGCGGTGGGTGGTTCAGCCGTAGAGCTTGCGGTTGGCCTTGCGCAGGCGAGCAGCCAGCTCTGACAGCAGCTTGTGCGCCACCGACGGGGTGCTGTCGATGATGCCCTTCAGCTCCCGCCGCGACAGCATGATCGTCTCCATGTCGGTAGCGGCAACCACCGACGCGGTGCGTGGGCCATCGTCGAAGAGCGACATCTCGCCGATGGACTCGCCCGGGCCGATCTCGGCGACCTTGCGCCCGTTGCGCCGCACGACTGCGGTGCCGTGCACGATCACGAAGGCGTAGCCGGCCGTTGGACCGCCGCTGCCTTCCTCCACGATGTTGTCGCCGGCCGTGAAATCGATTTGCTCGGCCCTGCGTGCGATGTGCTGGAGTTCCTTCTTGCTGCAGTCGGAGAACAGATCAACTTCACGAAGACTCTCCGCACGATTCGCTACCGACATATCCCGCTCCTTGCCGCCGTGGGCTGTTGCGCCGGGGCTGGCTGGCCCACAAGCGCCGGACCGTAGCACGCGCCCGGCCCCCAAGACGCGCCAGAGACTAGCGCCCGCCGCCCGCCGGACGGGCAAGTTGCGTGCAATCGGCCCTGCGGCGTGCGACGCTACAGAGGCTGAGTCGGGAGGGCGCAATGGTTGAGGCCTCGGTTGCGATGGTGACAGCGGTCATCAAGCCGCACCGGCTCGAGATGGTGCTCGAGGCGCTGCGGGATCTCGACATCACCGGGCTCACCGCATCGGAGGTACGGGGATTCGGCCGTCAGGGCGGCCACACCGAGACCTACCGGGGCACCGAGTACCACGTGGACTTCATTCCGAAGGTTCGCATCGAGGTGCTTGTGGCGACCGAACTGGCGGAGCGGGTGGTGGATGCCATTGTCGAATCCACGCGTACTGAGCGGATCGGCGATGGCAAAGTGTGGGTCACCGCCGTCAACAGCGTTGTGCGTATCCGCACTGGCGAGCGCGGCATCGACGCTCTTTAGCCGGAGGGCGCGCTGAATCGTGTGACCGCGGCGAGGGCGGCAGTGCCCTCAGCGACCAGCGATCCGGCTGGTCGCAACGTCGCCGAGTTCACCGCCGCCCTCGCCGCTATTCGCCGGGTGCCCTCAGCCGAGGTAGCGGTCCTCTACTGGGCACTGCGTTGTTACTTGCAGGTCGGCATCTAGCTCGTACACCAGGGGTATGCCGGTGGGGATGTTGAGCTGGGCGATCTCGCTGTCGCCGATGCCGTCGAGATGCTTCACGAGCGCCCGCAGGCTGTTGCCGTGCGCGGCGACCAACACGGTCGCGCCGGCTCGCAGATCGCCGACGATGCCGTCATGCCAGTAGGGCAGCATGCGCTGCACGACGTCGGCTAGGCACTCGCCGCGCGGCACCTCGCCGGCGGCCAAGCCTGCGTAGCGCGGGTCGCTGGCGACGTCGAATTCGTGGTCTGGGGGCATCGGCGGGGGAGGCACGTCATAGCTGCGCCGCCAGAGATGGACTTGTTCGGCGCCGTGCCGCTCGGCCATCTCCGCCTTGTTCAGACCGGTGAGCGCGCCGTAGTGCCGTTCGTTGAGACGCCAGTGCCGCCGTACCGGCAGCCAGCTCCGGCCCATCGCGTCGAGCGTCGCGTTGGCGGTCTGGATGGCACGCCGAAGGAGCGATGTGTGCACGACGTCGGGTGCGATGCCTGCAGCGAGGAGGGTGGCACCGGCGGCGCGGGCCTCCGCCTGCCCGTCGTCAGTCAGCCCGACGTCCCACCAGCCGGTGAAGCGGTTCTCGAGATTCCAGGCGCTCTGGCCGTGGCGCAGGAGCACGAGTGTGTGCGTGTCGCCTGACGATGGCATGGGCTTGCACGGTAGCCCGCCGTGGTCGTGGTCAGTTGTGGGCCCGCAGCGGAGGCGGCAGGGCCTTCAGCGACCAGCGATCCGGCTGGTCGCAACGTCGCAGAGTCTCCTGCCGCCTCTGCTGCTGTGACGCTTGTGCGGCAGTACCGATAGCATGACTCAGAGAAGTTGCTAATGAGACACTCAACTTATATGCTTACCTGTACTACCGATCTGCATTCTTGGCCGATTTGGGCCGGGATGCCGCACGATGAAAGGCACAGCGATGCCCAAGGCTGTCGGAATTGACCTCGGAACCACGAACTCGGTGGTGGCTGCGATGGAGGGCGGCGAGCCCGCCGTCATTGCCAACGCCGAAGGCGACCGCACAACCCCGTCGGTGGTTGCCTTCGCCCGCAACGGCGAGGTGTTGACCGGCGAGGTCGCAAAGCGGCAGGCGGTCACAAACCCCGACCGCACCATTGCCTCGGTCAAGCGGCACATGGGCACCACCTGGGGCAAGTCCATCGATGACAAGAACTACACGCCGCAGGAGATCTCGGCCCGGGTGCTGCAGAAGCTGAAGCTCGACGCCGAGCAGTACCTCGGCGACACGGTGACCGAAGCGGTCATCACCGTGCCGGCGTACTTCGACGACGCGCAGCGGACCGCCACGACCGAGGCGGGCAAGATCGCCGGCCTCGAGGTGCTGCGCATCATCAACGAGCCCACGGCCGCTGCGCTGGCGTACGGCCTCGACAAGGAAACCGAGGACCAGACGATCCTGGTGTTCGATCTCGGCGGCGGCACCTTCGACGTGTCGGTGCTCGAGATCGGCGACGGCGTCTTCGAGGTGAAGTCCACCGCCGGTGACACTCACCTTGGCGGTGACGACTGGGACGCCGCTGTGGTCGCGTGGCTGGCAGCGTCGTTCAAGGGCGACCACGGGGTCGACCTGAGCACCGATGCAATGGCCGGCCAGCGCTTGCGGGAGGCGGCCGAGCAGGCCAAGAAGGACCTGTCGTCCAAGCAGACCACCCAGATCAACCTGCCGTTCATCACCGCAACCGACAGCGGCCCCCTCCACCTCGACTACGAGCTGAGCCGGTCCAAGTTCGAGGAGCTGACGTTCGACCTGCTGAAGCGCTGCCGATCCCCCTTCGAACAGGCCATCAACGACGCAGGCCTGGCGAAATCCGACATCGATCATGTGATCCTGGTGGGCGGCTCCACCCGCATGCCCGCCGTGCAGAAGCTGGTGACCGAGCTCACGGGCCGTGAACCCCACAAGGGCGTGAATCCCGACGAGGTGGTCTCGGTGGGTGCTGCCATCCAGGCTGGCGTGCTCAAGGGCGATGTCACCGATGTGCTGCTGCTGGACGTCACACCGCTCAGCTTGGGCATCGAGACCAAGGGCGGCGTGATGACGCGCCTCATCGAACGCAACACCACGATCCCGACGCGCCGGTCGGAGATGTTCACCACTGCTGAAGACGGTCAGCCGTCCGTGGAGATCCACGTGCTGCAGGGCGAGCGGGAAATGGCGGCCGGCAACAAGACGCTGGGCAAGTTCCAGCTGGTCGGCCTGCCGCCGGCGCCGCGAGGCGTCCCGCAGATCGAGGTGACGTTCGACATCGATGCCAACGGCATCGTCCACGTGTCCGCGAAGGACAGCGCGACCGGCAAGGAGCAGTCGATCACCATCACCGGGCAGTCGGCCATGTCGCCCGAGGAGATCGAGAGGATGGTCTCCGATGCCGAGGCGCATGCCGCGGACGACGCCCGCCGGCGCGAGGAGGCCGAGATCCGCAACAACGCGGACACGCTCGTGTACCAGACCCGCAAGCTGCTCGATGAGCAAGGCGACAGCGTCTCCGCCGACGACAAGGAGCCTGTGGAATCCGCCTTGGCGGCTGCCAGCGAGGCACTCGAGAGCGACGATCTCGACGCCATCCGCTCGGCCACCGAGACGCTCGCTGCGGCCAGCAGCGCGTTCAGCCAGAAGCTGTACGAGTCTGCGGCCGCGAACACCGCGACTGATGCTGATGGCGCCAGTTCCGACGACGATGTCGTCGACGCGGAGATCGTGGACGAGGAGAAGTGAGCGAGACCGAGCTCGATGCAGCGGCTGAGGAAGCAGTCGGCGAGAGCCCAGCAGATCTGGACGGTCCAGAGTCTGAGCCGGCTGATCTGCTGGCCCAGCTCGACGCCGTGACCGCCGAGCGCGACGACTACCTCGACCAGCTGCAGCGCCAACGAGCGGAGTTCCAGAACTACCGGAAGCGGGTCGAAGCGGAGCGGCGCCAGCAGGTGTCTGCCGGCGTCAGCCGCTTGGTCGAGTCGCTGCTGCCAGTGCTCGACGGGTGCGATGCCGCCGCTGCCCAGGGACACAGCGAAGTGACCGCCGTGGGCCAGTCGCTCATGGTGGCGTTGGGCAAAGCGGGGCTCGAACGGATCGACGCTGTCGGAGAGGCGTTCGACCCCACCCAGCACGAGGCAGTGACGATCGAGCAAGCGCCCGCCACTCCGGCGCCTGACGAAGACGCTGACGCCTCCGATGTTGATGATGCAGACTCTGCGGCCGCCGCGGAGCCAGACGATGCCGATGCGCTGGCCCATGCCGACGGCACCCGTCAAGTGGTGACAGCGGAGCTGCGCAGCGGCTTTCGATTCGACGGCCGTGTGCTGCGTGCTGCCATGGTCAAGGTGCGCACGGGGTAGGGGGCCACGATGGACCCACGACGCGAGTGGTTCGAGAACGACTACTACGCGGCCTTGGGTGTCTCGCCCGATGCGTCGGACAAGGACATCACCAAGGCGTACCGGAAGCTCGCGCGCAAGCACCATCCGGATTCGAGCGCCGGCGACGAGGAACGCTTCAAGCAGATCTCTGCGGCGTACGACGTCATCGGCGACTCCGAAAAGCGCGCGGCGTATGACGAGGCGCGCCGTCTGGGGCCCGCCGGCTTCGGCCCCCAGATGGGGGGGTTTGCGTCGGGGCCGGGCGGCTTCAGCATCCGCATCGAGGATCTGGGCGACCTGGGCGGCATCTTCGGCAACCTCTTCGGCGACGGCCGCGGGCGGGCCGGCCGCGGCGGGCCCATGCCGATGCGCGGCCACGACCTCGAGACCCGGCTTGGCATCTCATTCCGCGATGCGGTCGCCGGAGCAGTCACAGAGGTGGCCGTGCCCGACGCATCGTCGGGCGGGATGCGGAAGGTCAAGGTGCGCATTCCCGCTGGAGTCGACGACGGCGGCCGGATCAGGCTGGCGGGCAAGGGCTCCCCGGGCTCGGGCGGCGGACCCAACGGCGATCTGTTCGTGCTGGTCGACGTGGCACCCGACGCCGATTTCGGCCGTGACGGCCGCAACCTCACCGTCAGCGTGCCGGTCACCTTTCCCGAGGCCGTCTTCGGGGCCGACGTCAAGGTGCTGGACTTCGACGGGAACTCGGTGACGTTGCGCATCCCGCCGGGAACCCCGTCCGGCAAGACCTTCCGGGTGCGCGGCCGCGGCGTCACCACCCGCCGTGGCACCGGCGATCTGCTGGTGAGCGTCGACATCGTGGTGCCGACCAAGCTGTCGTCTGCGGAGCAGGCGGCGATCGAGGCACTGCGCGACGTCACCGACTTCGAGGCCGGGACGGGCCGGCGGCAGCGCGAGACCGAGCCGGAACCGGCGACATTCGCCGACACCGCAGGAGCACAGCGTTAGCGACCAGGGGACGAACCGAGGAACACCGTCATGAGCGAACAACCCAGGCGAACGCCATCTGCCTCCGAGCGCAACCGGGCGCTGTATGTCATCTCGGTGGCGGCCGAGCTGGCCGGTGTGCATGCTCAAACGCTGCGGATCTACGAGCGCAAAGGCCTGCTGGCCCCCGCACGCACCTCGGGCGGCAGCCGCCGCTACAGCGACCGCGACATCGCCATGCTCAACCGCATCAGCCAGCTCACCAGCGAGGGCCTCAACCTGGCAGGCGTCAAGCGGGTGATGGAGCTGGAGGAGCGCGTGGCGGCGCTGGAGCGCAAGCTCGCCGACGTGCAAGCCGAGGCAGCCACGCTGGTGGCGGAGACGCACCGGCAGTACCGGCGTGACCTGGTGCCGCTGCCGCAGACCGATCTCATCAGGCGTCCCGGTTCGGGGCCCGGAGCGGGGCCGAACCCACACGGCTGAGGCAGCCGTCCGCCAACCGTTGAATCAATAAATCTGAGTCGTTTGATATCAAGTTTTCTGCTAAACTTGATATCATGAACAACGACGCAGATCCCTGCAACCGCCCGCTGCCGTCCAGCCCCCTGACGCACAAGTGCCAAGAGGCGCTGGCATCGGCAGCCCAAACCGCGCAGAGCCAAGGTCACGCCGAGCTCACCCGGGCTCACCTGCTGCTGGCGCTCGTATCGCAGCCGGAGGGCTTGGTGCTCCCCATGCTCGCCCGCGCCGGTATCGAGCCGGCTGCTGTGCGAACGCGCGCACTGGAGGCACTCGGGCGGCTGCCGCGCAGCTTCAGCACGCAAACCCAGCAGCCGCCCGGGCTCGCACGTGAGCTGGCCGAAACGCTGCAGGCTGCCGACGCCGAGCGCGCTCGGATGGGCGACGACTACCTGTCCACCGAGCACCTGCTGCTGGCGCTCGCCGCCGACCTCGCCGCCGACCGCGACGCGCTGGCGGCGCTGGTCGGCGAGCTGCGCGGCAGCACACGGGTCACCTCACCGACGCCGGAGAATTCCTATGAAGCGCTCGAGCGATTCGGCCGTGATCTCACGGCCGAGGCTCGCGATGACCAGCTCGATCCCGTCATCGGCCGCGATGACGAGATCCGGCGGATCATCCAGGTGCTGTCGAGGCGCACCAAGAACAACCCCGTCCTGATCGGTGAGCCAGGCGTCGGCAAGACGGCGATCGTCGAAGGCCTCGCCCGGCGCATCGCCGAGGGCGACGTTCCCGACGGCCTGCGCGACAAGCGGGTCGTCGCGCTGGACCTGGCGGCGATGGTGGCAGGAGCCAAGTACCGGGGCGAGTTCGAGGAACGGCTCGAAGCGGTGCTGGGCGAGATCGTCGAGTCCGACGGCGAGATCATCACGTTTCTGGACGAGGTGCACACGCTGGTGGGTGCGGGCGCGGGCGGCGACAGCTCGCTCGACGCAGCCAACATGCTCAAGCCGATGCTGGCGCGAGGCCAGCTGCGCTTGGTGGGCGCAACGACGCTCGACGAGTACCGCCAGCACATCGAGGACGACGCGGCGCTCGAGCGGCGTTTCGCACCCGTCTATGTGGACGAGCCGTCGGTCACCGATGCGGTGGCCATCCTGCGCGGGCTGAAGGAGCGCTACGAGGTGCACCACGGCGTGCGCATCACCGACGCGGCGCTGGTTGCCGCGGTCACGCTGTCGGATCGATACCTGCGAGAGCGTTTCCTGCCCGACAAAGCCATCGATCTGATGGACGAGGCTGCCAGCCGCCTGCGCATCGAGATCGACTCGGTGCCGCTCGAGATCGACGTGTGCGAGCGGCGCATCCGCCAACTCGAAATCGAGGAACTGGCGCTGAGCGGCGAGGAATCGTCGAATGGATCACCGACTGGGCACGAGAACCAGCGCCGCGACGCCATCGCCGAGGAACTCGCATCTGAGCGCGAGCGCGTTGCCGGGCTCAAGGCGCACTGGCAGGCGGAGAAGGCGGCGATCGACCAGATCCGGGAGCTGAAGTCCGAAGCGGAGGCGCTGGCCGCCCAAGTGGAACGCGAAACCGATCTTGAGCGGGCCGCGGAGATCCGCTTCGGTCAGCTGCCCGAGGTGCATCGGCGTCTCGATGAAGCAGCCGAGGAGCTGGCACGACTGCAGGCCAGCAAGCGGATCCTGCGGGAAGAGGTGGACGCAAACGACATCGCCGAGGTGGTGTCGCGCTGGACGGGCATCGCCACGAGCCGGCTGCTCGAAGGAGAGGTGCACAAGCTGGTGCACCTGGAAGAGACGCTGGCCCGCCGGGTCGTCGGCCAGCAGCATGCCGTGGCCGCTGTCGCCAATGCCATCCGCCGCAGCCGAGCCGGGCTGAGCGAGCCGGATCGGCCCATCGGGAGCTTCCTGTTCCTGGGCCCGACCGGTGTCGGCAAGACCGAGCTGGCGCGTGCGCTGGCCGAGGCGCTGTTCGACGACGAGCGCGCCATGGTTCGCATCGATATGTCGGAGTACTTGGAACGGCACTCGGTCAGCCGCCTGATCGGCGCCCCTCCCGGGTACATCGGCCATGACGACGGCGGCCAGCTAACCGAGGCAGTCCGCCGCCGGCCGTACTCGGTCGTGCTGCTCGATGAGATCGAGAAGGCACATACCGATGTGTTCAACGTGCTGCTGGCTGTGCTCGACGACGGCCGGCTGACGGACGGCCAGGGGCGCACCGTCGACTTCTCCAACGTCGTGCTCATCATGACGTCGAACCTGGCGGTTGACCCAGCGGAGTTCTTCGCCCCGGAGTTCATCAACCGCGTCGACGAGATCCTGCAGTTCGACGCCCTCAGTCGCAGCGACGTGGCTGCCATTGCGGAGCGGCAGCTGGAGATCTTGCGCACGCGTCTTGCCGATCGCGGGATCACGCTGGCGGTCACAGCGGCAGCGGCCGAGTTGCTCGCCAACCGCGGGTACGACCCCGCCTACGGCGCCCGGCCGCTCCGGCGCTTGATCCAGCGTGAACTGACCGATCCGCTGGCCTCTGGTCTGCTCGACGGCACGTTCGCCGATGGCGACGCGGTGACGGTGGACAACGTCGACGGCTCGTTCAGTCTCAACACGACGTTGCCGCCGGCGCGCACCGCACCTGACGAGCACGACGGCGCGCAACCTTGGCCGAAAGCCTCCTGACCAGTCAGCGCAGTCTGGCCGCCCGGGGCCGTGTCTCAGCCTCCTGTACGCCCCGCAAAACGGCCGGATCCGCCGGAAATCCAGCGGCCCCGGAGGGGTCTCTCCCTAGAATGATTTGGTGACGACGACAGCGTCCTGCCGGCCGGCGTTGGGCTGAATCATGCCCGGCTCAATCGTCGTAGGAACGCAATGGGGCGACGAGGGCAAGGGTCGCATCGTCGACATCGTCGCCAAGGAATGCCAGCACGTCGTTCGCTACCAGGGCGGCCACAACGCCGGGCACACGCTCGTGGTCGGCAGCGAGACGTTCAAGCTGCAGCTCATCCCGAGCGGCGTCCTGTACGACCACGTCACGCCCATCATCGGCAACGGGGTCGTGGTGAACCCGTGGGTGCTGCTGGGCGAGATCGACATGCTGACCGAACGGGGCGTCGACTGCGGGCGCCTCATGCTCAGCCCGGCGGCACACCTGGTGCTGCCCTACCACCAGCTCGTCGACGAACTGGTGGAGGAGCGGCACGGCCACGCCGGGCTGGGCACCACCAAGCGGGGAATCGGGCCCGCCTATGCCGACAAAGCAGCGCGGGTGGGCCTGCGTGTCGAAGACCTGCTGGAGCCGACCGTTCTGCGCGAGCGGCTGCACAACGTCCTCGACGACCGCAACGACTACCTGGGGCGAGTGTTCGATCATCCGGGCATCGACCCGGACACGCTGGCCGATCAACTGCTCGACGAGGTGGCGCCGCACCTCACGCCGCTGCTGGCCGACACCGTCGGCTGGCTGCACGAAGCGCTGCACGCCGGCGAGCGGGTGCTATTCGAGGGTGCCCAAGCCACGTTCTTGGATCTCGACCACGGCACCTACCCGTTCGTCACGTCGTCGAACCCGGTGGCAGGGTTCGCGCTCGTCGGCTCGGGCATCGGCCCCGGCGCTGTCGATCAGGTCATCGGCATCGCCAAGGCATACACCACCCGGGTGGGCTCTGGCCCCTTCGTCACCGAGCTCGACGGCGAGGTCGGCGAGCATCTGCGAGATCGCGGCGCGGAATACGGCACCAACACCAACCGGCCGCGCCGCTGCGGTTGGTTCGACGCCGTGATGGGCCGCCAGGCAGTGCGCCTGAATGCATGCACCGAGATCGCGCTCACCAAGCTCGACGTGCTCGACGAACTCGACACGATCCAGGTCTGCGTCGCCTACGAGGTGGACGGTCGCCGGTATGACCACCTGCCACACCTGCGCTCCCTGCACGATCGAGCTGTCCCCGTGTACGCCACGCTGCCGGGCTGGAAGACACCGCTCGACAAAGTCACCCAGCGGTGGCAGCTGCCCCGCCAAGCGGTCGATTACATCGTGTTCCTCGAACGCCAGCTCGGTCTGCCGATCCGGTATGTCTGCGTCGGCCCCGGCCGCGAGCAGTACATCCGCTTCGCAGCGTGAGACACCTTCGGTTCGCACCCCCTGCCCGTGAGATTGGCGGCCGATGAAGGTCTGTGTGGTCGGCCAAGGCGGGCGCGAGCACGCGTTCGCGAGCGCTCTCGCCCGCACCGCCGATGTCGTCGTCACGCCGGGCAATCCCGGTATTTCGGGCAGCGTCGCAACACCGCCCACCGAGATCGATGCCGACCTCTTCGTGATCGGCCCGGAAGGGCCGCTGGCAGACGGCCTCGCTGATCGCCTGCGAGCAGACGGCCGGCTCGTGTTCGGACCGGGCGCGGACGGCGCCGCGCTGGAGAGCTCGAAGGCGTGGATGAAAGAAGTCGTCAGCGCCGCCGGCGTGCCCACGGCGGCCTACGCGGCATTCGACAGCGACCCCGCAGGGCGCCGTGCAGCGCACGCCTACCTGGAGACGCTGCCGCCGCCGTACGTCGTCAAGACCAGCGGCCTCGCTGCGGGCAAAGGCGTGCTGGTCACCGACGAGCTGGCCGAAGCTCACGCCGACGTCGATGCCAAGCTGGACGGCACTGCATTCGGAGATGCCGGTCGCCGCATCGTGATCGAAGAGGGAATGGGTGGCCCCGAGGTGTCGCTGTTCGCGCTGTGCGACGGCCGCCGCGCGGTGCTGCTGCCCACGGCCGTGCGCGATCACAAGCGCATCGGCGACGGCGACACGGGGCCCAACACCGGCGGCATGGGCTGCGTCTCGCCGCTGGCCGATGTCGACCGGGCCGCCTGCGACGAACTGGCCGCGATGGCATTCGAGCCGACGCTGGCTGAGTTGATCCGGCGGGGCGTCGACTATCGCGGCGTGCTCTACGCGGGCTTCATGCTGACGCCCGACGGACCCCGGCTGCTGGAGTTCAACGTCCGCTTCGGCGATCCCGAGGCACAGGTCACGCTGCCGCGCATCGAGAACGATCTGGCGCCGCTCTTGGCGGAAGCGGCAGCGGGAGAGCTGACCGACGAGGTCGTCGTCTCCGACGATGCCATGGTGTGCGTCGTCTGCGCCGCCGAGGGATACCCGGCAGCGCCGCGCACGGGTGACCTCATTACGGGCCTTGAGCGTGCGCGAGAAGTTCCGGGCGTCACCGTGTTCTGCGCAGGCGTCGGCGTTGGCGACGCGCGGACGGTTCCGTCTGAGTCGCTGGTGACCGGGGGCGGCCGGGTGCTGAATGTGTGCGGCCGCGGGCCCGATGTGGCGGTGGCACGCGACCGCGCATACGAAGCCGTGCGGCAGCTCAGCTGGTCGGGCATGACCTACCGCACCGACATCGCCGCCGCCGAGGCTGCGGCAGCGGCCTCCCTCAGCCGATGAGGGCGTCTATGGGCGTCGTCGGGTGCCTCGGACATCGCCCCATCACCCGCTCCGGGAGGCGAGACTCAGACGGTACGTCGATGGGCAACACGCCGATGCATGTCAGGAGAGCAAATCGATGAAGGTCGCCATCTTGATGGGCTCACCGAACGATGCATCGAAGATGGCACCCGCCGCCGAAATGCTCGACAGGTTCGATGTCGAACACGTGACTGAGGTGATGAGCGCTCACCGCACACCTGCAGCTGTGGCGTCGTTCGCGACCGGAGCACGCGACGCCGGCTTTGCCGCGGTCATCTGCGGGGCCGGCATGGCAGCGCACTTGGCCGGTGTGGTGGCTGCGCACACCACCCTGCCGGTGATCGGCGTGCCGCTCAGCGGCGGCCTCGCCGACGGCCTCGATGCGCTGCTGTCGACGGTGCAGATGCCAAAGGGCATCCCGGTCGCCACCGTCGCAGTGAACGGCTCGGCGAATGCGGCCGTGCTCGTGGTGGAGATGCTGGCGGTGACCGATGCGGAGCTCGCTGCCCGCCTGGACGAGTTCCGCGCTGCTGGTGCCCGGTGAGGCTGGGTCCGGTGATGTCGGCGTGAGCCCCGAGGTCATTCCCAACGTTCTGGCGACTCGCTACGCCTCGGCGGAGATGGCCGAGCTCTGGTCGCCCGGCCACAAGGTCATCCTCGAGCGTCGCTTGTGGATCGCGGTGCTCGAGGCGCAGCGAGACGCGGGTGTCGACGTGCCTGACGGCGCGCTGGAGGCGTACCGAGAGGTGGTCACCCAGGTCGATCTCGACTCGATCACCGAGCGGGAACGGATCACGCGCCACGACGTGAAGGCGCGCATCGAGGAGTTCTGCGCGCTCGCCGGCTACGAGCAGATCCATCGCGCCATGACCTCGCGCGATGTCACCGAGAACGTCGAGCAGTGCCAAGTCGCCGCCGCGTTGGGCCTGGTAGCCCAACGCCTCGCGGCCTTTGTCGTGAGCATCGCCGCGTTGGCCACTGCGCACCGAGATCTCGTGATGACGGCGCGTACGCACAATGTGCCCGCGCAGGCGACCACGCTGGGCAAGCGCTGGGCCACGATCGGCACCGAGGCGCTTGTGTCGCTCGAGCGCATCGAGGAGCTCTTGGCCCGCTACCCGCTGCGTGGCATCCGCGGACCGGTGGGCACGCAGCAGGACATGCTGGAGCTGTTGGGTGACGATCCAGCAGCCGTGGATCGGCTGGAGCGACGCCTTGCCGCCGAGCTGGGCTTTGCCCGGGTGCTCGGTTCGGCTGGACAGATCTATCCCCGCTCACTCGATCTCGACGTCGTGGCAGTGCTGGTCGGCGCCGCGGCGCCGCTCGGCAACTTGGCGCTCAGCGTGCGCCTCGCCGCCGGTCACGAACTGGTCACCGAAGGCTTCGCTGCCGGTCAAGTCGGTTCGTCTGCCATGCCGCACAAGATGAACACCCGCTCGTGCGAGCGAATCACCGGCCTCGTGACCATCCTGCGCGGGCACCTGACGATGGCTTCGCAGCTCGCCGGCGACCAATGGGATGAGGGTGATGTGAGCTGTTCGGTGGTGCGCCGCGTCGTGCTCCCTGACGCCTTCTTCGCACTCGACGGAGCGCTGCAGACTGCCTTCAGCGTCCTGGACGGCTTCGCCGTCTTCCCGGCTCGGGTCCAAGCCGAGCTGGCCGCATACCTGCCGTTTCTCGCAACCACCCGTCTCCTCGCCGCCGCTGTGGCAGCAGGCGCCGGCCGCGAGGAGGCGCACGAGCGCATCGGCGCGCATGCGACCGCTGCCGTGCTGGCGCTGCGCGAGGGCGCCGCCGATCTCAACGATCTCGCGGCTCGCATCGTGGCCGATCCGGAGCTGCAGCTCAGTGACGACGATGTCGCGGCTGCGCTTGCAGATCCGGCGTCGTTCAGCGGCCGCGCTGCGGACCAGGTCGACGAGTTCGTGGCTGCCGCGGCCAAGGTTGCGGAGCGGTACGGCGCAGCCGTCGACTACGAGCCGGGCGAGGTGCTGTGAGCCGAGCGGCGGGTGACGCCGAACGATGACCGGCGAGACGATGACAAGAGAGGCAACGTGAGCGAGCTTGAGCTAGTCCACCGCGGGAAGGTACGCGAGATGTACCGCGTCGACGACAGGCACCTGTTGATGGTGGCCAGCGACCGCATCTCGGCCTTCGACGTCGTGTTCAACGAACCGGTGCCCGACAAGGGCCGAGTGCTGACGGCCATGACGGCGTGGTGGTCGACCTGGCTCGGCGACATCGCCCCGACCCATGTGGTCTCCGCCGACCCCGCCGACTTCCCGGCTGCGGCGCGACGACCCGAATGGGCCGGCCGAGCGCTCCTCGTTCGGCGGGCGGAGATGCTGCCCATCGAGTGCATCGTGCGCGGGTACATCACCGGCTCGGCATGGAAGGAATACCGCGAGCGCGGCACCATGCACGACGAGCCGCTGCCAGCCGGCCTGCTCGAGTCGCAGCAGCTCCCCGAACCAGTCTTCACGCCGTCCACCAAGGCAACCGATGGACACGACGTGAACATCTCGTTCGATGCTGCCGCTGAGCTGGTCGGCCCCGAGGCGGCTGCGGCCGCCCGCCAGGTGTGCGTCGACGCCTACAGCACGGCGGCCGCACATGCGTCCGAGCGGGGGATCATCATCGCCGACACCAAGTTCGAGCTGGGCTATGTGGACGGCACCCTGGTGGTCGCCGACGAGTGGCTCACTCCCGACTCGTCTCGTTTCTGGCCCAAGGATCACTGGCAGCCGGGCGCATCGCCGCCGTCGCTCGACAAGCAGCCGGTGCGCGACGCCACCGAAGCCACCGGATGGAACAAGGAACCGCCCCCGCCGCCGCTCACTGGCGATGTGGTTGCCGCCACCCGCGCTCGCTACATCGAGGCGTACGAGACACTGACCGGTGAGTCATTCGACGACTGGTTGGCGCACTCCGGCGTGCCGGCGGGAGCTCCCGCTTCATGAATCGCTGGGATGTGCTGGTGGAAATCTCGCCACGAGCCGAGATTGCCGATCCGGCCGGCACCACGATCGAGCGAGCCCTCGCAGCGCTCGGGTTTGCGGGCGTGAGTGGCGTCAGGGTCGGCAAGGCCATCCGCATGGAGGTCACCGCAGCAGATGTGTCCGAAGCCCGGTCGGTGACTGAGCAGATGTGCGACCGCCTGCTGGCGAACCCGGTGATCGAGGACGCTCGCATCGAGCTGCGTGCCGCGGCGCAGGATCACAGCCCATGAGCGCGACGATGAATGTGCCGATGAGTGTGACAGTCGGCGTCGTCCAGTTCCCCGGCACGAACTGCGATCTCGACACGCTCGACGCTTTGGCCGAGCTCGGGGCGCGGACAGCGCTGCTGCGCAGTGATGAAACCTCGCTGGGCGGTGCGGATGCCGTCGTCATTCCGGGTGGATTCGCGCACGGCGACTACCTGCGTACCGGCGCAATCGCCCGCTTCTCGCCGATCATGGATGCGGTGGAGTCATTCGCGAGTGCCGGAGGTCCCGTGGTCGGCATTTGCAACGGATTTCAAGTATTGACCGAGGCAGGTCTGCTGCCGGGAGCATTGCGACCCAATGCCGGGCTTTCGTTCCTGTGCCAGCCGCAGCAGTTGATGATGGCGTCGGTGAATCATGTCTTGGGACATGGCCTGTCGCCATCGGATCAACTGAGCATTCCCATCAATCACTTCGAAGGGAACTATGTGTGTGACCGTGCGACGTTGCAACGTTTGCGCGAGAACGGTCAAGTCGTAATGCGCTATGTCGCCAACCCGAATGGTTCAGTGGACGACATCGCTGGCATTTGCAACGAAGCGGGCAATGTGGTGGGCCTGATGCCCCATCCGGAGCGGGCCACGTCTGAGCTATTGGGTTCTACTGACGGACGCAAGTTGCTTGAAGCGTTGCTCTGTGCGGCAGCGAGCACACGTCAAACCGTCAGTCACCACGCGGCATGAAGACGCGCAGGCCTGCGGTGGCTCGGGTTTCGTTGGCCGAGAGCCAGGAGACCTGAGGTGTCAGCCGCCCCGTGTGATGCCGGCACGAGCCAGTATGTCGGCTGGAACGCCGAATTCTCGCCAGGTCGCGTACTGAATTCCCTTGCGTTGTCCGTAGTTGGCAGCGTGGGTGACAAAACCTTCTTCGACAGACGCCATATCGGGTTCGACCTGAAGTGCTTCGATCGCCGCCTCGACGTCCCGGCGCTCTTGCATCAGGAGCAGACGCTTGATCGGCTTTGCGTCCGCAATCTGGGCATCGATGGCGTCTTTCTTGGCGTTCAGCGACTCTGCACTCTGCCTGCGGCCGGGACGAGGCCGGTGGGTTTCGAGCGCTTCGAGATAATCCCGCACTGCTGCGGCCTCGATGCGACCCGCGGCTATAGCCGCTTTGTGTTCGTCGGACATTGTTCGTTCGCTCATGACGTCTGTATAGCACGACGTTTTCCGGTATCCAATGAACTCGGGTTGATGTGACTGCAATAGCTTCCGATTCGATCAGCATTCATGCGGCACTCGGCCTGACTGATG
Organism: uncultured Acidimicrobiales bacterium; assembly: GCA_964484385.1. GTDB lineage: Bacteria > Actinomycetota > Acidimicrobiia > Acidimicrobiales > Poriferisodalaceae > Poriferisodalis. The sequence goes on along the minus strand of CAZAFV010000010.1, from coordinate 3,675 downwards.
CCGAATACGAGCGCATTTGCGAGCTCTTGGAACGTCAACCGAACCATCTCGAACTCGCGATGTATGCGGTGATGTGGTCCGAGCATTGCTCGTACAAATCGTCGCGCCGTCATCTCGCCCGATTGCCGACCGAAGCCCCGTGTGTGCTTGTCGGGCCAGGTGAGAATGCCGGTGTTGTCGACGTCGGCGACGGCATTGCCGTTGCTGTGCGCATCGAGAGCCACAACCATCCCTCGGCTATCGAGCCATATCAGGGTGCGGCGACCGGAGTCGGCGGCATCCTGCGAGACATCTTCACCATGGGCGCGCGACCCATTGCCCTCGCGGATCCTCTGCGCGTGGGGCCGTTGGACGAGCCGCGCAGCAACTGGATTGCCGAGGGCATCGTCAGCGGAGTTTCGGGGTATGGCAACAGCGTGGGCGTTCCTACTGTTGGCGGCGAATTCGTGTCGTGCGAGACGTACCGAGACAACCCGCTGGTGAATGTGGCGGCCCTCGGGATCATGCCGACTGAACGCCTGGTGCTCGGCCGAGCGACCGAGGTGGGCAGCGCAGCCGTGCTCATGGGCGCGAGCACCGGCCGCGACGGCATCGGCGGCGTCAGCGTGCTGGCCTCAGCGGGATTCGACGAGGCCGTCGACGATTCGACGAAGCGCCCGAGCGTTCAGGTCGGCGATCCCTTCGAGGAAAAGCGTCTCATCGAGGCATGCCTGGAGCTGCTGGAGGCAGGGCTCGTCAGCGGCATCCAGGACCTCGGCGGCGCGGGCTTGACGTGCGCGGCGAGCGAAACGGCGTCGCGTGGCGGCACCGGGATGGAGGTGGATGTCAGCGTCGTGCCGCTGCGCCAGCACGGCATGGAGCCGTTCGAGATCATGACGTCGGAGTCTCAGGAGCGCATGCTGGCGATTGTCTCGCCGGCCAACGTCGATCGGGTGCTCGAGATCTGTTCCCGTTGGGAAGTGAGCGCGACGGTCGTCGGGCGCGTGACCGGCGACGGCATGCTGCGCGTGCGCGACGGGGTGGACGGCGCGTTACTGGCCGAGGTTCCTGCGAGCACGCTGCACGACGATGCGCCGTCGTACGACCGGCCGATGCGGCCGCCGGCAGATCTGGCCCTCCGGCGCAGCGTCGACCCGGCGGCCGATCCCGCCGCGGACAGCTCCAGCGACTGTGCTGCCGATCTGCTGGCGATGCTCGCCGACCCGAGCTGGGTGTACCGCCAGTACGACCACCAACTGTTCTTGAACACGGTTGTCGGCCCGGGCCGCGACGCCACGCTGCTGCGATTGCGAGATCCCCGCGACGGCACTCCTACCGGTCGCGGCCTCGCCGTGTCGGTGGACGGCAATCACCGCTGGTGCGATGCCGATCCTCGCGGTGGCACCGCCATGGTGGTGATCGAGGCGGCGCTGAACCTCGCCTGTGTAGGCGCCGACCCCCTCGCACTCGTCAACTGCCTCAACTTCGGCAATCCGACCCATCCCGAAGTCATGTGGCAGCTTTCCGAGGCCATCGACGGCATGGCTGAAGCCTGTGAGGCACTCGGCGTGCCCGTCGTCGGCGGCAATGTCAGCCTCTACAACGAGACGAACGGAACCAATATCAGCCCGACACCGGTGGTGTGCCTGCTCGGCGTGCATCCCGACCTCGTCCGCCGGCCGATCACTGACGAGCTGCCGCCGGGCACAGCGCTCATGTTGCTGGCCCCGCCCGGCCCGGCCGCGCACGACGGCGATGCAGCTCTCGATGTGGCCGCCGAGCAAACGGCGAGCGTGGCTGACGGACCGGCTCGTCAGGTGGCGCTGGGCGGCAGCCGCTGGGCTTGGGAGCGTCGTGGCTGCCGTGATGGAGCGCTGCCCGAGCTCGATCTGGCAGGCAGCGTCGCAACCGCCCGATTCGTGGCTGCAGCCGTGCGGGATGGCCTCGTGCAGTGCGCGCACGATGTCTCCGACGGCGGCATCGCCGTGGCCATCGCGGAGATGTGCTGTCACGGCGGTGCGGGCGTGCATGCGAGAGTGCCATCGCTGGGAAGCCCGGCGCCGGCGGCACGAGCGCTCTTCGCCGAGCCGCCGGGCCGCGTCCTGGTAGCTGTCGAGCCGGGCAACGTCGAGCGCCTGGCGAGCGCAGCCGCAGCAGCGGCCGTTGCCTGCCGCCCGCTGGGGTCGTTCGGTGGGTCGAGAGTGCAGATCGGCCGTATCGCCGAACCCAGTCTCGACATCGACCTCGCGCTCGACGACACACGTGCCCGGTGGAGCGGTGCGTTGCCCGAGGTGTTCTCGCAACCCGTCGAAGGGGCGGCGGCATGAGCGTCACGTCGGAGAGGGGAGCGCACCTCGACGGGGCGGGCGTGCCGGAGGCGGGCGTGGATCTGGTCAAGCCGCGCGAAGCCTGCGGCGTTGTTGGCGTGTATCAGCCGGGCGGCCCCGTCGCTCACCTGAGCTACCTGGGGCTGTATGCCCTGCAGCACCGCGGTCAGGAATCAGCCGGCATCGCAGTGTCGGACGGCACCCACATCACGGTCGTGAAAGACATGGGCTTGGTGGCCAGCGCATTCGACGACCGCGTGCTCGCAGGGCTCGAAGGTGATCTGGCCATCGGGCACACCAGGTACTCCACCACGGGATCGAGCTCTTGGCGTGCGGCGCAGCCGTTCTACCGGGGGCTCGACGGCACCGAGTTCGCGCTCGGGCACAACGGCAACCTCACCAACACGGCCGAGCTCGCGGCGGCCTCGGGCATGCTCGATGGCACCGTCACCAGCGACAGCGACTTGGTCGCCGAACTGGTTGCCCAGCGCATCACCGCTACGCCGCAGATCACTCGCACCCGTCCGCGCGAAGCGGTCACCGAGGCGCTGCTCGAGGTTCTGCCCAGCCTGCGCGGTGGTTTCACGTTTGTGGTCGCCGATCGCGACCGCCTGATCGGCGTTCGCGATCCGCACGGCATCTGGCCGCTGTGCCTGGGTCGACTCGATGCCGACGAGCGCGCGGCCGAGGGGCCCAAGCGCAGCCAACCCAGCACCGGCCTGTCCGGCATCGATCAGCCCGGCGGCCATCAGCCCAGTGTCGATCAGCCCAGCGTCAGCCAGTCCAGCGGCGGCTGGGTGCTGGCGTCGGAGAACCCTGCGCTGGAGGTGGTGGGCGCGACGTTCGAGCGCGAGATCCAGCCGGGCGAGATGATCATCGTCGACGCAGCCGGATGCCGCTCACTGTGGCCGTTCGCGGCCCGGCCGGCAACCGGTCACGGGGCGCCGCCCCATCTGTGCATCTTCGAGTTCGTGTATTTCTCGCGCCCCGACACCGCCTTGGCTGGCCAGAACGTGCATGCGGCCCGCCAACGCATGGGCGCCCACTTGGCAACCAACGCGCCGGTCGATGCCGACCTGGTGATGCCTGTTCCCGAGTCGGGCATTCCTGCTGCGCAGGGCTACGCACGTGCCAGCGGCATCGCCTACGGCGACGGTCTGGTCAAGAACCGCTACATCGGTCGCACGTTCATCGCTCCGAACCAACACGTCCGTTCTCTGGGTGTGCGGACCAAGCTGAATCCGATCAGCCCCAACATCGACGGTCGCAGGCTCGTGGTGGTCGACGATTCGATTGTGCGTGGCACCACCACCCGGTCGATCGTGGAGATGCTGCGCAGCGCCGGCGCTGTCGAGGTGCACCTGCGCAT
>CAZAFV010000009.1:14379-72146 GCA_964484385.1 uncultured Acidimicrobiales bacterium | reverse complement strand
CGTTTTTTCGACGGACGCACCCTTCTCGCCATTCCCTTCGATGTCACTCAGCCACAAGAGAGCGTGTGCTGGGCTATCGAGGAATTGCACCAGCACCAGACCGGCACAGCTACAGCAGCTTGAGCAAGGCAACGATCAAGCCAGCTTGGACGACTGCCGCGCTGATCAGCCACTTCAACAGGTTGGTTTCGACTTTCGCGAGGTCAGTCTTGGCAACCTGGTTGGCGTCGATCAAGGCGACATACGCTTCGACCAAGATCTCGGCCTGCTTCTCGGTAAAACCGCTCTCCGTCAGCCGTTTGACGAAGCGGTGGGTGTCGAAAGCAATAACCCCGCTCATGCGCCAACGATAGTTCCGAGTGGCGTTCGCCATCAATCAGATCAGCCTTGTTTGGCCTGCAACCGGTCAACCAGCCGCCAGACACCGCTGCTGGGATTTGAGCCTCGGGGGGAGTCTGATTGCTTGTGCATCTCGTCCAGTTTCCGCGCCCGTTGCTTGGCCCGCGCATAGCCACCGCGAAGCCGATGTTCGACCCCGTCCGCAATGGCTTTGCCATCCGTCAGGCCAAGACGCTGGCACTCCTTCTGAATGGCATGACGATGAACACTTTTTGTGTGCTCCTGAACATGAAGCACCAGCCACAGTTCAATACAGGGGTTCGACATGGCCGTCTCCACCCCGCCCTGACGCGCTTCTTCAATGGCACTGCTGACGTCGGGGTGCTCATCTCGGTCGAAGACGCACCAGATTTCATCAAAGTCCGCCTGCGCCACGCGGCGATTGGTCCTTAGCTCGCGACGCGCCTGCTTGACGAGCGCCATGGGGGTGTATCCGCCCGTATCGCCAAACTGAATCCGCACATCCGTTCCTTTGACTAGACGGAAGTACGCCGGTTCGGTCACTTTGCCTTCGGTCAGCACACGAATGACCCTGCGTTGGTCCCTAAACCTTATCCGATTTCGCCTGCTTTTCCGTGGAGGCACGTCACCACCCGCCTAGCTTCACTTCAATGTTGCTTTGGGACTTGCTCAGCTTTCCGCAGTTGGGAGTTCAAGGCGAAAGGCCTGCCTACGCTTGTGCTTCCTGGCCCAAAGCGGCCAAGTCAAAATCGGCCGGATTGAGTTCCGGAACCGCGCCGTAGCGGCCACTGAGATAGCGTCGGCCAATGGACTCATCCCGTCGAGCCCTGAAATCAGCCAAGGAGTAAAGGTGGGTCTCACCGTCGGGACCACGCTCGGTAAACCAAAGTTGGTCACGGCCAAGGTGATATCGATGGCGGTTATCAAGGATGTTGACATCGTGGGCGTTGAAGATCTCCAGCCATTCGGCAAGCGGGCGGGCTGCGAAAGCGTCTTCGAGGATCGGCGTGATCTCCGCCAGCGGCTCGAGGTCGAGCAGGCCCCACGGCGGGTCCGGGAAGCGCTCGTCGCCCAGCAGATCCTCGCGGCCGATGGCTCGCAGCATTGCCACGTAGAAGGGGTACGTGCCGCAGGCCACGAACATCCAGCGGTCGTCGGCGGCGCGGAACAGCCGGTAGACGGGCAGTCGTCCGGCCGAGCCGAGCGGGCAGGAGCCGTCGCGGTCGAGATCGGCCATCTCGGGCACCTCGAAATCGCCGATCTGCATGGCGCCGGAGCCGGACACCTCCGAGACGGTGTAGGTCGGCGCCGACCCGTGGGCCCGCCGGGCGTACAGGCCCGCTGCGGCTGCCATCGCTGCGAGCATTCCGGCCCCGTAGGAGGCCAGCGGCACCACCAGCTCGACAGGGCCTTCGGAGTAGCTGATCTGGTTCCAGCCGATGCCGGTCACGGCGGCCACCTGCGACGGAGTGCCCGCGCGGGTTGCGTACGGTCCCTCATCGCCCCAGGTCGGGCACGAGATGATCACGGCGCTCGGGGCGTGCCTGCGGACGGCTGCGGCGGTCGGACCGTCTGGCACGAAGATCACGTCGGCGCCGGCGAGCAATCCGCCCAGCAGCGGCGCGCTCATCGATGCCGCTGCTGGACGCAGGATGCCGGGCAGCGACGCCGGCGGCCCCGAGATGCCGGCAGGGAGCGGGGCTCGTTCCCATTCGACGCCGTCGGGCACCGCCGAGCGCTTGTTGCGGCTCACGGCCTGGAAGCCCGGGTCGGCGCGGTACGGGTCACCACCAGGCGGCTCCACCTTGACCACTTCCGCGCCCTGATCGGCCAGGAAGCGCGCCGCGTACGGCCCGGCGATGCCGGTGGTCAGTTCCACGACCCGCACGCCGCCAAGGCACCGCACGGGCGCGCCGCTCGCTGCAACAGCGTCGTCCCTGCTCACCGGGTGGACACTACGCGGGTGCAGTCGCAGTAGCCGAATCACGGCCGAAGTCACGACCGCGATGTCCGGCGTTCTTTGCGAAGACGCTGCACAGCTCCCCGGTCACGGCGGCCCGAGCGTCGTACGATGGCCCCCGTGACGACGACCACCGACTCCACCGCCGACCCGTTCACCGAGATCCCGATGCCGCAGGCGCCGACGTTCGACATGATCGAGGCCGAGCGGCAGCACCGCAAGGAGCGCCTCGCCTCGGTGTACCGGGCGTTCTCGCTGTTCGGCTTCGAGGAAGGCGTGGCCGGCCACGTCACCGCACGCGACCCCGAGTTGACTGACCACTTCTGGGTCAACCCGTTCGGCGTGGGCTTCGGCCAGATCAAGGTGTCCGACCTGCTGCTGGTGGATCACGACGGCAACATCGTCGAGGGGCGCTACCCGCTGAACCAGGCGGCCTTCGCCATTCACAGCGAGGTGCACAAGGCCCGGCCCGACGTGATCGCCGCGGCGCACACGCACTCGCTGTACGGCAAGACGTGGTCGAGCTTGGGCCGCCTGCTCGACCCGCTCACCCAGGACGCATGCGCCTTCTACGAAGACCACGCCCTGTTCGACGACTTCACCGGCGTGGTGCTCGACACGTCCGAAGGCAAGCGCATCGGCCACGCGCTCGGCAGCTGCAAGGCGGTGATCCTGCAGAACCACGGGCTGCTCACTGTCGGCCAGACCGTCGACGAGGCCGCGTGGTGGTTCATCACCATGGAGCGCACCTGCCAGAGCCAGCTGCTGGCTGAGGCGGCCGGCACGCCGATCCCGATCCGCCACGAGTCCGCCAAGCTCACGGCGTCGCAGACCGGCAGCCCGCTGGCCGGCTGGTTCAGCTACCAGCCGATCTACGACAAGGTCGTGGAGCGCGATCCCAGCTTCCTCGACTGAGCGCCTGCGCCGCGCCTTCGGCGCGGAGCACGCCGCTGACAACGAGCGCGGACTGACGAGCCTTCTCGTCGCAACGCCAGTCGTTCCCCGCTCTTGTTCGCTGCGCTCACGGGCCGCTCGGGCCACGGCTTCGGCATTCGGCTCAGCCTCTACCACTCGGCGGCGATGTACTGGGTCTCGCAGAACTCGTAGATGCCCTCGCTGGCGCCCTCGCGGCCCAGGCCCGACTGCTTCATGCCGCCGAAGGGCGCGGCGGGGTCAGACACGGCACCGCGGTTCAGGCCGATCATGCCGGCCTCGATGCGCTCGCTGACCGCAAGTCCCTTGGCCAGGTCCTGCGTGTACACGTAGCCGATGAGGCCCATCTCGGTGTCGTTGGCGGCGGCGATCATGGCGTCGGTGTCGGTGAAGCTGGAGACGGGCGCGACCGGCCCGAAGATCTCCTCGCGGGTGATGGGCGCGCCGGGCTCCACGCCGCCCAGCACCGTCGGCTCGTAGAAGAAGCCCGGGCCGTCGATGGCGCTGCCGCCGGTCACGGCCGTGGCTCCCCCGTCGACCGCCGTGCGCACCAGCCGGTCGATGTTGTCCACCGAGGCAGCGTTGATCATCGGGCCGCAGGTGACGCCGGGGTCGCTGCCGTTGCCGACCTTCATCGCGCCCATCTCGCTTGCCAGCCGTTCGACGAACTCGTCATGAACCGGCGCCTCCACGAAGAACCGGTTGGCGGCTGTGCAAGTCTCGGCTGAGTGGCGCATCTTGGCGACCATGGCGCCTGCGGTGGCGGCTTCGAGGTCGGCGTCGGCGAACACGACGAATGGTGCGTTGCCGCCGAGCTCCATCACCACCTTGAGCACCCGGTCGGCGCAGCGCTTCAGCAGCACCCGACCGACTTCGGTGGAGCCGGTGAACGACAGCATCCGCACGGCCCGGTGGTCGACGACGGCGTCGAGCCATGCACCCGAGTTGGCGGTTGGCACCAGATTGACGACGCCCGGCGGCACCCCCGCCTCGGCCAGCAGCTCGGCGACCCGCAGCGAGGTCAGCGGAGCTTCCCGGGGCGGTTTGATGACCACCGTGTTGCCGGCGGCCAGCGCCGGTGCGAGCTTGCGGGTGATCATCGCGGCCGGGAAGTTCCACGGCGTGATCATGGCCACGACGCCGACGGGCGGGTGGCGGGTGATGATGCGGTTGGCGCCCGAGGGGGCCACGCTGATGGAGCCGTGGATGCGCACGGCTTCCTCGGCGTTCCAGCGGAAGAACTCTGCGGCGTAGGCCACCTCGCCGATGGCGTCGACGCGCGGCTTGCCGTTCTCCAGCGTGATGAGATCGGCCAGTTCGTCAGAGTGCTCGATCAGGATCCGGTGGGAGTCCCGCAGGATCTCCGAGCGGACTCGCGGTGCGGTGGCTGCCCACCCAGGCTGCGCTGCGGCAGCCGCGTCGCACGCGGCTACGGCGTCGGCGGGAGTGCCTGCCGCGACTCCGGCGGCAACGTCGCCGGTCGCCGGGTCGAGCACGTCAATCAGCTCGCCGCCTGCGGCGCCCTGCCAGCGTCCTCCAATGAGCATCTGCGTTTGCATCGCGCCAGCATCGCAAATCAACCGGTCGCTGCGCGCCATCGCAACCGGGCCTCAAGGCTGCAACCATTCACGCTTCGGCACCGCCGCGGGGTGGCCACTCAGCCGATGGACCGCTCGCAGCACCGCAACAGCCCGCGCTGCTGCGAGGCCGTGCGGTCAGTCTCCGTAATGCAGCAGGCCCTGCTCGCCGGCGCGCATCTCGGCGATGGCACGCTGCGCATCGTCGATCGCGCTTTCAAGCTGGGTGATGACGGCGTCCCGGTCGGAGGTGAACTCCAGCTCATCGATCAGATGCGCCAAGCGATCCTTGCTCCGCCATGCCGCGAACTTGGCCCATTCGGTCCACAGCACCTCTGGGTCGTCGATGCCGATCAGGTCGGACGTGCGGCTCTGCTCGTCGACGGCGACGCCGGTCGCCACATAGCCATTCACCATCGAGATGCGCTCGCACATCTCGTCGAGCGGGCCGGCGCGGTGCACCACCATGTCACCGTGCAGCGCAATGGCATAGCCGGGTCCCGGAAGCTCGGGAGCGACCGTCCGCTCAGCCGGGACTTGCTCGCCGGCATCGGCCAGCTCGGCGGCTTCGTGCTTGGTGCCTCCGAACCACTCGAAACGCCCACCGGCAACCTGCGCCGGGTCGGTCACGGCCAGCACGTAATCGAGTGGCAGCGTGTCGTGGTGCCACTTGTCGATGCCCACATCGATCTGCGACGGCTCGTAGTTGATGTGGCCGAGATGCACCGGCATGGGGTGCGGGGCGATCTCGATGCCGTAGATAGCTTCGAGATGTGCTGTCACTTCGGGGCTGAGGCAGAGGTCGCGCAGCCAGCGTGAGCGGTAGCAGCCGCCGCGCACGGTCCGCTCGATGCGCTCCCCCGCCGGGCGGGTGAAACAGCGCAGCCGCCTGGCGGTCTCCAGCATGATCGCCGAGCCCTCGTCGCTCAGCATCCGGAACGGCGACGACAGCGCTACTGGCGTCGCCTTCGTGGCGATCTCGTCGGCGTCATAGCCGAGGTCAGCCAGCATCAGCACCTCGGCCGGATCCTCAAGCTGCAGATGCCGCTCGGCATCGAACGCCGGCTCGCCGTCCAGCCACTCGTAGCCCCGCGGCTGGGTAGTCGGAAACGGAACTGCTTCGCCCATCAACGCCTGCCCTGCGAGTTGATCTTGGCGGCAACGGCAGCCAAGTGATCGTCATCAGCCCGACTGGCTGCGATCTCGGTGGTCACATAGCCGGGATACGCCTCAAAGTACTGGTCACCACGAGCCGTCGTTCCCGACTCAGGGCTCGGCTGCACGCCGGCAGTCCGATGCAGCGGGATGACCTTGGCGTGCAAGTGATCGATCATCATGCCCTCGAACACGACCGCGCAGCGGTCCACGTCGTCGTACGCAGCAGCGATCTTGACGGCAACCCCGCGCGCAGCCTCAAACAGGCCCGCAGCAACGTGACCGTCTACTCGTGCGATGTCGCTAGGAAGGCACTCCTTCGTGATCACCACGCTGAACGCTTCGGTGTTCGGAAAGATGTCCAAGAATCCGAGATGGCGTTCGTCCTCATAGACGAGATGGCACGGCTCAGTGCCGGCCACGATCCGACAGAAGATGCAGTCACCCACGACCGGCATTCTGCCCCTCAGGGTTCCGCACTGATCCCGTTATTCGAATTCGGCGGCTTGGGCGTTGAGGCTTTGGGCGTTCTCGCTGACCGTTCGGCGGGTGCCGTCGTCGAAGCCGTCGGCGTTCTCGGCGCGTAGCTCGAGCTCGAGCTCGACATCTGACCCAAGGTGAGCCGCGATGTGTTCGAGGATGTCGCTGAGCTGCTGGATTCCTCGAACGCTGTCGAGATGGAACTGGGCGTAGAACTGGGTTGGGCTGGGAGGACTGTCGCCGCCAGGGTCCGGATCTCCCCCACCGCTGCCCGGAATCTCCCGACCGCCACGTGGCGCGACGCCGCCGGGGCCGGTCGGCTCGTCCTCGCCGGGCTCCGCGGGTCGAGCTGGCTCAGGAACAAATTCAGGGTGAATGAGCAATCCACCAGCCGACGGCACGATGTGCTGTGCGGTGCGAACGCCAACCCAGTTGTCGCCGTCGTGGGCCTCGGCATAGGCGAAGGTCTCTTGCTGCCAGTTCAGCTCTGACACGCCCTTGCTGACGGCCTGTTCGAGCACATCGCGCGACGTGAGGCGGGGCATGTACGGATAGCGGGCGTAGGCCTCCCACAGCGCACCGAGGGAGATGTCGCCTCGCTCGGTCCACAGGCCGTGCTTGTCGAGGTCCATGCGAACTCGCACGCCGGCATAGCGGCCAATCAACTTCTCCTCGGTACCCAGCTTGCGGCTGATGCGCTCGCCGATGTCGCCCGTCGTGGAAGCCCGCGTGAATTGCCAGTCGATGTCAGCGGTACCGGGGGCCCGAGATGGCACCAGCACCTGCGTGAATGTCTCGGCAATCAGGCTGTCAACCTGCTTGGACGCGTCCGCGAGCTTGGTGTCGGCCTGCTGTTTCTGCTGGGCGGTGAGATCTAGCGACACGTGTTCCGCCACTATGGACTTCCAAGCGAGGAACGATCGGACTGCGCCGCGCAACTCTGCGAGCCGGTTTGCTGCTGCGGCTACGAAGACAAGCAGGTTCTGGTTCAACCTCGGGCCAGCGTCCCGTTGAGTGACGATGCGCCCGGCCAGCTTGACGGCCGGCGAATTCTGATCCCCAGCCGAGTGGGTGGCCTCGGGCTCGAGCACTACCAAGTGCGTGCCATCGTCGTTGTCAGGCACATCGCCTGGTCCCGCCGCGAACGGATGCACGGCTACGAAGTTGCCCAGGTCTCGTTGCGCTGCAATTCGTTCGCGAGCTACGTCGTCGGCATCGCGATCGGTGAAGTTGGACGCAGCCCGGTCGGCAGCGATGCGCGTGACGTTCGGAATCAGCGAATACCAGTACTGCGAACCGTCTACGTAGAGGTGCGTGGCCTGGTCTGACAGACGACGCAGTGCGTCAGCGAACTGTCCGGTGGGCTCGCCGGGCTGAACGCATCCCAGCACGACAGACTTCACGTCGACGCCACGCTTGCCGTCAGGCCGTGGTGCCGAGCCCATGTACACGGTGCGGGCCGCCCGCCTGGTTGCCGACAGCCGGCCGAAGTGCGAAAACGTCTTGTCAATGCTCAGCGGCAGCGCATTGGGGCCATCGACATCGGCTTTGATGACCGGGTCCCAGCCTTCTTCCAGGTACTTCTTCAGCTCGCTCGCAACCCCGGCGGAATCCATCGGCAAGTTGCCCGGCATGATCAGCAGCGACTGGTCGCCTCGCTGCCACAGTTGCGAGATGGCGATCGCCATCAACCGCAGCACCCCGCGGGTCCGCTGGAACTTGTCAAGCGCCGACCAATCCTCGAACAGGCGGTCGAAGAGCTCCGGGTGGATCGGGTACGAGAGCTCCATGCGCCGCCGGTACTCGGCCTCGCCCTTGCCCAGCGGGAACTCGTCGGCGGCGCCGTGGTACATCTCGCTGAAGGCTCGAATGACGCCGTCGCGCACCCGCGCCTGGGTCGGCGTGATGGGGTCGAACAGCCGTCGTCGCACGATCTCGAACGACTCGTCCGCCGAAGCCGGCTGCCACGGCGTCGCCGTGCGGTCGACGACGTTCTTCAGCCGCTCCATCGCCGTGTGGCCACGCGGTCCGCCCGTCTCGATGTCCGAGGCGGGAATCGTCACCAACACCACGACGTTGTCGGACGCAGCTGCTGCCTCGGTGAGCGCCTGGGCAAACGTGAACTGGGTGTCGAAGTCACCTGCGGCCACACGCCGACTGTCGGAACCTGCGTCGGGCAGCTGCCGGGCGTACGCCACCCACTCGTCGATCAGCACCACCGCAGGGCCGTAGCGCCCGAACAGCTCGCGCAGCTTCTCGCCCGGGTTGGTACCGGCTTCATCATCGGTGCGCACTAACTCGTAGCCCTCTTGGCCACCGAGCTGGTAAGCGAGATGTCCCCACATCGTGTGCAACGCCGTATCGGCGCTCACCCGTTTGGGATCGGCCACCGACATGACCTGCCCCACAAGCACGGCCCGATTGACCTTCGGCGGCAGCTCGACATCGGCCTCAGCAAGCATCTCCGAGACGCCTGACAACCTGGCCGCCGGCACACCGGACGCCAGATGGTGCAGCGCGATCATGCTGTGGGTCTTGCCGCCGCCGAAATTGGTCTGCAGCTCGATCACCGGCGTACCGCCATTGCCCGACAGACGCTGGGTCGCGCCGACCAGCAGTTCCCGCAGCCCGACCGTGAGGTATGTACGAGCGAAGAAGGCCTCAGGGTCCTGATACTCGTGATCGGCGGTGCCCTGGGATACCTCGTACAGGTCCGCGGCGAATTCGGCCTGGTCGAACCGGCCTGTCTGCACGTCGCTGTGGGGCGTGATGACCTCCCGCCACGGAGTCAGCCCCGCCTGGGGTTGCCCCTCGGTGGGCTTGGCGGCAGTGCGCCGGCGCTCAGAACGCGCCTCCTCGTCGAATATCTGCCGCATGAGATCACGACGGGAATTGCGAATCTGCTGGCGCTGCTCGGTGTCACCGAATGCCTCGAGCAGCCGCTCCATCGAGTCGAGCGCTCGGACGGTGTCATCGGAAGAGAACTGCTGCTTATGCGCCCAGTTGTTGCGGGTATCAGCCACTTCGAACACGAGCGATCGGATCGAGGGCGAGAAACCATGCCCGAAGATCTCGTTCCACGTGGCCTTCATGCCGCTCAGCAGGAAGGCGATGTCGCTCACGTCACCCGAGCTCTGGGGGCCGCGCAGCTGCCGCCGAAGCGCCGCCAGCCATTCGTCCCCGTAGAAGCCTTCCCAAGTTTGCTCGCACTTGGGCCGCAACCCGTCGCTCAGCAGGTCGAGCGCCTTCGAGACCCGCTCCACGTTCGCCATCACCATGGAATGCGCTCTCCTCGCCAGCCGCTCAGCCAGCCATGCACCGCGACCGGCTGCCCATCATCGCACCGACGGACGATACGACTCTGCGGATCGAGCTCGCGAGCGCTCGCCGGGTGGCTAGCCGTGTGGCGTCACGCCAGTCCGAACGGGGCGGAAGGCGACGGTCGTGTGCAATGCATCGATCCGGTCCGAGATCGCCCGATAGTCGGCGCGCAGTTCGTCCATGCGCCGATCGGTGCGATCGGCTCGCTTGTCCAACTCTTTGAACCGACGGTCGACCGTATCGAAGCGGACATCCACGACATCCAATCGGGCGTCTACCCGGCAGTCCTGATCCTGGGAGCGCTGTTCCACAGCATCCAGTCGAGCCTCTATCCGGCGAATCCGGCTCGCCAACGGCAGGTCCACAGTTTCAGGCGGAGCATCCATCGGGCCACGCTAACTCTCGAAGCAGCCACAGACGGGACAGAGAACGACCCGCATCCGGCGTCCGAGACGACGACAGATCCCGTCGCCCGCTGTGCAGTGCAGCGGGCTGCCGTCACCGGGCGCCGCGACCACGACCGCATCAAGGCACTGGTCGCCGACGCCCGTGCAGCCGGATCGACGTGGGAGCGCATCGCCGAACTGCTCGAAACCACCGCAGAAGCCGCCCAGCGCAGTACGGCAGCGCTTGAGGCTGACCGCAGGGCGTCACGCGGCACCTCGCGCTCGCAGTCAGAGCGTCTGGCCAGCGACGGGCGCTGCAGCGCGGGCGGCTGCGGCAAGCGGGATCGGCGAACCGGTCACCTTCACACGCAGCTTCCGCAGCGACGACCGGGCGACAGCGAGATTCGCTTCGAGCGTCTCTCCGCTGTCGCAGTGGCGTTCGGTGGCGTACCGCAGCCATCGCGGAAATGCTGAATCGATGGTTGACAGCCGCTCCTCGCCGAATTCGAAGGCGTCGCCTGGCTCGCCGAATTCGTCGAACGGGTCGTAGTCGCCGAGATCGTTGCCGCCCTGCCACATGGGCAGGAACTGCTCGATGAACGCCTCGATTCTCGGGGGCGTCCAGCGCAGCACGTCGCGGTTGCGACAGGCCTGCGAGAACAGCACCGCCGCCATCACCATCTCGCCCATGTCGCCCCACTGCTCGCCCAGCGGGACCGGCTGTGCCACGAACCCTCGCACGATGTCGAGGGTGTGCTCCGCGTCTGCACCTTCGCCGTCGGTTTCGGACCGGCTGGAGCGGTCGATGCTCGGAAGCATCTCGATGCGCTGCCCCACGAGCATGCGCAGGTCGGCGTCCTCGTCGAAGTCGAGATGGTTGTCCCACCAGTCCTTCAGCGCCTCGTCAAGAAGCTCGAGACCATTGGCGAGCAGTTCCCGTGCCTCGGCCAAGTCGATCTCCTCGGCGACGAACCCGGCATCGGCGAGTCGGCCAGAGCACCCGCCTGCCGGTGTGACGGCCAAGTCGTGCGCCATGCCCCCGCCGAACGGATGCAGGCCAGCAGCTACTTCGTGAATCGACCCGTCCGGCCGCGCATATTCGACCACCAGCTTGCAGTACTCGTCCCATTCGTCACGAAACTTGGTGGCGCCCACCGCTTCCACTGTGCCCAGCCACCCGACCCAATCGGGTATGGCGACATCGGCTGCTCGGATGCGGTCCAACACCTGACGGGCACGCTCCCGGGCGAGAGCCGGGCCGTAGACGCTCATACCCGCTGCGATCACCGCGCCGGCGGGAGTGCCGATGGCCTCGGCATGGGCCAACGCCACCGCAGCGCGCACGCCGAACGGATTCCAGTTCGAGGTGACGTGCAGGCCAATAACGCACGACACGGCCTTCTCGGTTGCAATCAGGTCGGCGTCGTCGTGCATATCGATGCAGTCTTCGATATCGACCACCAGCATCTTGAGCTCGCGCATGGTCTCGTCGTCGAGCTGTGGCTGATGCCGGCCGGTGGCGCTGCGTTGGCCGGATCGGCCGTGGGAACGGGTGCCTTTGGGGGTCACACGCCCGCCTTTGCGAGCCCTGGGTCGTGCCATCGGCGCAGCGTAAGCCCACCGCCTCAGTCCTTCGCGAACCCCGCCGTCTGCGGTAAAGGTGCCGCTCACCGTCATTCCACAGGACCATCAGACTCCCCGGCACGACCGGTCGTGCCTCGCCATGGTGCAGCTACTTCGGATCCCGCGCTGTCGGCAGGTGCGGCCCGATGTAGCCGATGTGGATCTTGCCCGTCTTGCCCCGGGTGTCGTCGAGGAAATGCAGGCGAGGCGCGGATTCCCCTTGCGCAATCCTGATGTGGGCCAGCATCACGCGGCGTCCCGAAAGGTCCAGCGTCGGATCGACCGGGAAACGGCGCTGGGACTCCATGACGTTGCGCTGCTGCACAATCTGAGACTCCGACATAGCGATCTGGTTGGCACTGATCTGCACGCCGGCGTGCCCGCCTTGAGCGCACCAGTGCTTGAAATCGCCTTCTCGCGCAGGGTCGATGGCGTAGGCGTGCAGCGCCGTGAGCGCCTCCATCACCTTGCGGCCCCGAGATGCTCTCTTGTTGGCCTTGTCCAGTGATTCGACAGCGGCCTCGGCCACCTCGTCGGGGATGCTGAGCGCATGGAGATTGGACCGCGCGTAGTCGAGCGCCTGCTGAACACTGCGGGCCTTGGCCGGCTCGGAGCCGGCAGCAGCGGCATGCGCGAGTGCCTGCACCGTGCGGTGTTCGGCCTCGTTGATGCGCTCCGCATAGTCGGCCAGTTGGCTGCGCGCTCGGCCAAGTTCCCCGATCCGGGCTCTGAAGCGCCGAAGCCGGTTGCTGAGACGGTCGTTGTCGCGCCGCAGTTCCGCTAGATCTTCCTCGAGCGCCTTGCACTGGTCACGGGTCCTGATGAACTCGTCCCAATTCATGCGCGCTTCTTCGCTCACCTCCGCCAGCTGCTCGCGGAGCTTCTGGAATTCGTGGGCATCGGCTGAGTGCCGGTGCCCCGACCAGGCCGGTCGGATGGATCGCACCACCCGGAAACAGGTCGGTGCGGCTTGTCGGCGAAGTTCTCGCTGCTGGCTCATGATTGCTCCTCGTGTCCTCGGGGTGTCTCCCCGATGTCAACGTCTCACGGAATCTCCAGATGTCAAGCAAGCGCGTTCGATTGCTTCACATGCGGCGGTTCCGCCACCAGCAAGCTCACCAGAGGGGTGTTACACGTACCTTGGGCAGTGCCTGGGGTGTGACTCAGGGAGTCACCAGCAGCCGCAGACCTAGGATCGCGATGTGCCTTCGCTGGCAGCGCTTCTGGAATTGACCGATGAAGAAGCACGTGGGCAGTGGGGACGCATCTTGCAGCGCGTCGACAGGCCGAGGCAGGAGCCGTACAACTCGGTTGAAGTGGTCCTGTGCTGTGCGCTGTTCCGCGCAGTCGATCCGCATCGATTCGGCGGGCGCAACATCCATCTGATTCCAAAGGAAGTCACGTATCTGGCGGAGCTGTTCAAGCGGCCGACGCGTTCAATCAACATCAAGATGCTGAATCTCGACGGATCGCGCCCGAACGGTGCCGCTAGCGATGTGCCTTTCTACGACGCGATGGCTGGGGACCAAGTGCACTTCACCGCGCTCTACGAATGCGTGATACGCGCAGCTAGGCACATGGGCATCGGCCCGGATCAGCTGCCTGATTTCGTCGAGCGCGACACGGCAGGCCATGCCGTGATGCTCGGCCAGAACAGCTTGCCTCATGGTCCCCTGATGGAAGCAGTGGAGGTTGCGGCGGCCCGGCTCAGGGCGAGGCGGTTGGCAGCAGATGACGCTCAGACCTTCCGTGTCGCAGAGCAGAAGATCCGGCTCGGACAGCATCGTTTCGCAAAGAATGTGCTCGAGAACTATGGGCATCAGTGCGCGTTCTGCGAGTTTGCGCCCCGCTCGTTGCCGCGCAAGCGTCTCCTGATCGCCTCCCACATCAAGCCTTGGGCGGTCTCGAACGACGCTGAACGCCTCGACGCCGCAAACGGAATCGCCTCCTGCCCGATGCACGATGCCGCATTCGATGTCGGTCTGATCACCGTCAACGGCGGCCTGCGGGTGCACCGGGCGGGACCGTTGCAACGCAGCTTGGCAGTCGACACTGGGGTCGCTCACAGTTTCGGCACCACATTGCGGTCGAGACTCCGGCTACCCAGCAATGCCGCGCCCGACAGCACATATCTCGCCTGGCACCACGAGCACGTGTACGTCGACGCGATTTGAGAGGAGCGCCGCTGCAAACTCGTCGCTGCGGTCGATCACCCTCGGCTCCGGCAAATCAGGTGCAAATGCAGCACTCGCCTCAGCCGGCCGCGTTCGATGTCGAATCAAACCCGGATCACGAATGCGCCCTGCGCCTGAGCCACTCAGACCCGTCGGTGCCGACGCGCGATGCCGTCGAGGTGAGCTCGTGCAGGGCCTGCGCCGCGAATTCTTGCCGGAGACGGGTAATGGCTGCGAATGTGCCGCCTTCCACATCCGTGAAGTGCCAGCCCGAAGCGTCCCCTTCGGCGAGCACCGCTCCGTCTGCCGGCTCGAACTCGACTAAACGCAGATTGTGGGGTCTTCGGTCAAACCCGGCAGCTAGCGCTTCGCCCTCCGGCGAGCGGATCATCAGCGCCGATTCCTTTGGCCCTGCGTTGATGCGCATCATCGGAAAGGCACGCACTGCTCTCAAGCGGACGCTGTCGCACAACGGTTGGATGCACAGCCAATAGCGCCCCTGCTCGTCACGCACCACGACACCCAGTTCGAGCCGGGGCGGTGTGTTGCCAAAACTGCTCGAGTCCAGAAGCACGGCGAGGTTCTCGCTCGACGTCACCGCATCAGCCATCGACGCCACCAAATCGCCTGCCGCCTCTGAGATAGCCGAGTCGCCGAGTCCGATCTGGGCGAGACCACTGGCAATCGCCCCATGCGCCAGGCTTCGATCATCAAGCGCCTTCAGGTCGTCCGCGATCTTCGACGAACGTCGCAGCCTCTCTGCCAAGGGGGTCGCATCACCGGCCCCCGTTACGTGCGCAATTGCCTGCGGCGAGGCACCGAGGTCCCAGATGTCCGAGATCTGGGCGTCGCGCAGCGCGATCTCCATCTCGCTGCAGAGCAGACGGGTGAACTGCACAGCCGCCTCATCAGCGTCTGGCAGCAGTGCTCGGTGCACCAGGGCACCAGCGTCGAGGTCCGCGCTGAAGGTCGCGAGAATCCGCGGTGCCGATTCCCGCAGAGCATTGATGCCGCTGAATGCGAACTCGGGCATCAATCCGCGGTAAATCAATTCAAGATCGTCACGGATCATTCTCGGTAGTTCGCTGTAGTTGTCCGCTTGCCGTTGACTTTCATCGCCGGTCAACCGCACCCCATTTCCAGGCTTGCCAAACACCAGCACGATCGTGTTGTCACGGCGGACGACGAAGTCGTCCACGGCCTCGAACTGGGCCTCATCGATGAGGCGCTGCACGACGCCGCCAAGGCTGTACGCGCCGGTGAAGACAACCATGACGGTGAGTCGCTCGGGGTGCTGCACTGCAACCGCGTCGATTGCTCGGATGGTCGCGGAGTAATCGCCGTACATGAGCCAGTCGAGGAGCAGCAGATCCGCGACCAAGGACCCTCGTAGCGCCTGCTGCACCAAGCCCGCGGCATCCGCCGAGTCTTCGGAGGCTTCCAGCACGCTGCACACCACGCCATCGTCGAGGAACGCACGCACCAACTCCGACGGATGCACCGGCGTCTCATCTTCCGCTTCTTCGCGCGGCCTCTTGAGGCCAGGTGCCGGTTCATCGCCGAGATGTTCGGTAGCCCCCGCCTGCTGCGGCTCCAGCGGGCGGTAGTCGGCAGCCACACGGTCATCGATCAACAGCGCAGTCTGGAAGTAGTCGCTAACAGCGCTCACGACGTTCGACCTTGTGGGCTGATCAGGAACTCGGCGCCCTCGCGGCAATCGCCGAGTGAGATCGACCACCCTGCTCGTTCAAGCACCTGGCTGGCAATCGCCAAGCCGAGGCCGCTGCCGCCCGGTCGTGTCGTGAAGCCGAAATCGAACACCCGGTCAGCGATGTCATCGGCTATGCCTGGGCCGTTGTCTCGGTACACGACGGTCTGACCCCGGCACGCGAGCTGGATCACCCCAGACGCCCCAGGTTTGCTCTGGCTGAACCAGTAGAGGCTGTTGTCCGTGAGGTTGACGAAGACCGGATAGAACGTCGAGGCGTACCCCTCGATCTTCAGGGCTCGGAATTCGCGGCTGGAGTCCAACGTGACATTTGCAGCGCGCATGCGCTCATAGAACAGTTCATCGACAAATCGAGCGATATCGCTGCCCTTGATGGTGGTCTTGACGCGCCGAATCCTCCGCTGCATCGGTGTCAACAGCGTGAGGTAGCTGTCAAGATGGTCGAAGTCGCGTCGCAAGTCCTCGTACAAGCCAACCAGCTGCGGGTTCTCCTTGGCCCACGAGCCGACCCGCCGCACATCGCTGCGGATGCTCGAAACCGTTTGACCGAACTCGTGTTCCACCACAGCCAGAGCCATCCCCAGTTGCACGAACTCCAGTTGGGCATCTGCTTGTGCTCGCAGCTCGACGATCTCGGCATCGGCAGCCGCGGCGACTTCGCTCGGCGTCGGTGCGCCCACCTCGAACGCTGCGGTGTTTGACCGGACGAGGTTCGCGACTCGCATGAATGCCCTGCGCGAATCCACCGCCAAGGAGTCCAGCGCCCGCTCGAATTCGGCCTGCTCCTCGATCCACCCCTGACCGCTCGGCGAACTCGGCTGGGTGACCGCTCCCAGCCCCTGCTCGAAGTCAGCACGAAGCCCTTCGAGCACGCTCCGCACGCGAGCGCTCATGGCGGTGAGCGCCTGTGTCCCGCTGCTTTCTGCATCGCGCACTCGGCTTCGTACCGAACCTATTCGTTCCTCAATGAACTCCCTGCGCTCACGTTCGTCCGACTCTTGGGCGACGAGCTGCGCTTCGGCCGCTGCGGCCAGTTCGTCGATTGCACTCAGCGCAGGCCCGATGTGTGACTGCTCAACGTCGGCGGCTGCACGCTCCATGTGGGCCATATCCCGACGCATCGGCTCAGTTGGGGCGAACCCCTCGGGCTCGTCAAATGCCAGCGGTTCGACAAGCCGCTGGAGCGCCCGCTTGGCCTCGGCAACCCGTCGCGTGGCCGGCTGCAGGCGGTCAGCAGTAGCCAGATCTTCACGAAGCGCACCCACGACGTTCGAAGCCTCTTGCGCGATGTCGGTGGCGTTTAGGTGCCGTTCTGCGGCATCAAGCTGACTCCTGAGCCTTCGCCGTCCGGCAGTGGCCTGCCTGTCCCGCTCTTTGCGCAGTTGATCTTCCCTCGCGAGGCGTTCCCGGCCCTGCACGAAAGAACGGGCCTCAGGCCCGTCTGATCGGAAGAACCGAGCGGCTAGCTCCACCAGGAGATTTATGAGCAGCCGACGGAAGTCGGCATAGGCCCGCCCCCCAGCGAAACCCTCTCTGCCTGCCTTCTCGCGCAGTCCAGAGTTCCGTTCGCTGGAGAGGCAGATTGCACCGAACATGCGCCGGTAAGAAAAGAAGTAGTAGGCGGCCCCGAGGGTTCGCCGCTCCTCAATCTCGAGGTAGTCCACATCTGGTCGACCGTATGGCTGCACGCGGATGCCGTCCTTGTAGACGTAGAGGCCACCGAGCTTTCGCAGCTTCGTGCTCATCGCCTGGAACGCTTCGGGGTCGAGCGTCGATTCGCTTGCCATGCCCTGCAGCACTCCGACTTCGAAGGTGAAGGGGCCACAACGCGGTGACGACGGGTCCGGACATGGGATATCGAAGTCAACGGCGTCTTCGGCGAAGATCCTGATGGAGCCAGCAAAGTTGCCGCTGTCGTCGAACTCCCCTCGAATGTGGTGATCGACCTGATCGAAGTCGGCTGCAACAAAGAACTCATTGGGACCGAGACGGCTCTCGCTGTCGCCGCCGCCTCGGTGATCCATGAAGTCAACAGAGAATTCGGGCGTTGTCGGTTCTCGGAGCCATACATCGGTGAACCCGTGCAGAGTCCGATCAAACAGAGATGCTTCGTTGGTCCCTTGGGACTCAAGGTCGGAAGGGAGCTCCCTCGATGCCGGCGAGATCAGGAATGTTGTGCCGGTCGCGCCAAGCGCCATTGAGTCGGGCAAGTCCCAATACGGATCGTCCGGCAGCGCGTCAATCGTCGCCCGTATGGCGTCGAGCCGTCCTTGCCAATCAGCCGACCTGTCCTTCCCCCGGAAGTGCTCCACCGCATCGCAGAGCGGGGTCTTGAGACGGCGAACATCAGTGTCGCGCAGTTCATCCGCATCCAGTTCGATCAAGCCCACGGGCACCTCGTCGAGGTCGATGCCCGGCAATTCGAACATCTGCCAGTTGACGAGAGCGGCAATCGTCGGGCTGCCGGCCAGCTTCGACATCACCAGGACCTGACTGCCGAGCGCCCCGATGGCGAAACGACCGATGCCCTTCTCGCCGAGCTGCACTCGCGGCTGCATGCCGGGTGGACTGTCCACGGGCGAACGCTCCAGCTTGGACTCCGTGGCAATGGTGAGCCATGACCCTTGAAACGTGTCAAGGTCCATGCCCACGCCATCGTCCCTCACGACGAGCACATTGAGCTTGCGGTAGTAGTCAGCGATGGCATAGGTGGCATATGCATCGTGAGCGTTCTTGAACAGTTCGCTCAGCGCCGTCGGCAGGTTGGCGATTTGCTGCCTCCCGAGCATGTCAACAGCTCGTGCTCTGGCGCGGAAACTCGTCATGCCGCCTTCCCTGCCACGGCGGCGCAGTGACTGTCTGAAGCTGCCGGTGCTTCAACCGAGGCAACATTGGCTGCGCTGTCGGCCTTGGCGACATGTCTGACGAAATGCTCGCCGAACCGCTGTGCCAGCACTACGGGGACGGCGTTGCCGATTTGCCGAGCCTGTGACGTCAGTCCACCAGCGAACTCGAATTCGTCCGGGAACGTCTGCAAGCGCGCTGCTTCGCGTGCGCTGAGCGCCCTGTGCTCGCTCGGATGACCGAATCTGCCGTTGCTGTAGCTGACGCATTTCGTCGTCAGCGTCGGCGCCGGCTTGTCCCAGCTGAGGCGCCCATACACGTCAGTGTGGCCGCCGAAACCGCCGCTGTGACAGGTCGGCCAGAGCGACTTCGGCCACTCGCGCCGGTCTCCGCCTTCCGATGTGGCCTTGATGCGCCTGCGATTCAGCGGAGACAGCCGCATCGCCCTGTGGCTGCTGACATGGGCGGCGTCGGGCCCATCGACGTCGCGGGGCAATGAGTCGATGGCGTCTCGGACAGTCATGTGCGGCTGCTCGGTCGCCGGGCCATGCGTGGGCGCCGGAAACTCGATCTCGCCAAGGTCAAAGCTGCTGGCAATGAGCACCAGCCTGCTCCGAGTCTGCGGTACGCCGTAGTCCGCACAGGAGATCGTGTCGAGAGCGACGTGATGGGTTTTCTCCAGCACTTCGATGAATTCCGTGAGCGGGCCGTTCGACCTGGAAGCCCGCCGCATCCCCGGCACGTTTTCAACGAAGACGAGCTGCGGGCAGAGGGTCTCGACAAAGCGAAGAAGCTCAAGGACCAGATCGGAGCGGTCGTCCTCTCCTGTCGCGGCATTGCGGTGACCGGCGAAGGGCTGGCATGGCGCGCACCCCGCCAGCAGGCGGACGGCCTCATTAGCAGGCGGCATAACCGACGCGACTTCATCCGCCTTGAGCTCCCGGATGTCGCGCTGGACGGCCTTCACGGTCGGAAAGTTCAGTCTGAATGTCTGGACAGCCTCCTCGTCCCAGTCTGTGGCGAAGACCGGTCGCACCCCAGCGTCGGCGAAGCCTCGCGCCGTCCCGCCGCAGCCGGAGAAGAAGTCGGCAAGGACGATCTCGCGGGTCATGAGACCTGCTCCATTGCGCTCATTGCGGCCACGACCCGGACTCGGCGGCACAAGTCCCCATGCGTGCAGTCAACCAAGGCCGTGTGACAACCGGGAACCGGGACCGGGTTCCAGACGAATCGGGGCCTGGTGCTCATTGCGCGAACATCTCCCCCTCGACAGGCGCCGTGGCTCGGGCTGCTGCCGCCAAGGCGCCCTCGCGCAGGCCAGGCCACGCTGTAATGAGGCTGTTGTAGGCGTTGGCCTCGGCAGCCCAACCCTTGTCGTTGGCCTTCTGGTACAGCAGATAGGCGAGCTGGCGGGCCCGGTCGCCGTTGCCTCCGAGGGTGTGCAGCAGATCGGCGGCCTCGCTCTCGGAGCGCTCCAAGGCGGCCACGAGATACTGCAACGCCTCCCAGATCGTGAACCGGTCGTCTTCGGCGGGAGACCAGTGCGGGTCCAGCTCCGAGCGTTGGTAGAGCCGGAACTTGCCGGCCCGAGCCTCGCCGATGCCAGATTCGGTGAGGCCTTCGAGCGAGGTGTTCTTGGCCTTAGCGACACTCTCGGCGTCGCCGGAGGATGCCGCCTCGTACTGGTTCTCAGCGAACCAGGTCAGCGCGAACCGGGTGTCGCGGTCGAGTTCGGCTTCTTCACCGTCCAGCACCTCGCCCAGCACATCGTTGATGATCGACAGCGCAGCCGACACACGCATCGCCGAACCGTCGGCCTCGACAACCTTGGCGTATCGCGAGAATACCTTGATCCCCGGCCCAATCGTGGACTGCGCCATGTCGACCGGCGCGATGTTGCCCGACTGCAAGATGCGCACGGCCTCGGGCAGTTCAGTCCGCAGCGCAGCGATGAACTCACCGCGAGTCGCCATGACCGCCGAACCTGGTCGCGGCCGGCATGCGAGGACAATCGACGATGCCAGAGCATTGGTGCCCGAAGCCACGAGTCGATTGCCGAGTTCGGTTCGCATGGGCCATGTCGCGGTCACCTGCAAACCCGCGTCGAGCACGGCCTGCAAGAACGTGTCCCAGCCGGTAGTGCGAACCTCGCCATCTTGGGTCTCCGTGGCCTTGTAGGCGTAGTAGATCGTGGCGGGCGAGGCGCTGGGTCCGACACCGGCGACATCTTGCATGAACTCGGCCATTCCCGACTCGAAGTGCTCCTCCGCCTCAAGTCTCGAGCCGGCGCGATGTCGGTTCGCAATCAACTCCTCAGACTTCGGTGTCAGCAGCGTCGAACACTCGTCGGGCCAGATGTCGGCGAGGTTCTTGCGAAGCCAGACATAGAAGAAATCAGATAGATCTGCGTACGAGATGTTGTCGTAATACGGCGGATCTGTGGAAATTGACACGACCGCTTTTGTACATCCACGAACACGTGCCCGGGCATCCCTCTGCTCAGCGTTTCCTTCTCCTATGCCGGGCAACCGAGACAGGCTTTCAACGACACCTTTCAGGTTCAAACGAAGGGAACCAGTTGAGGACGAGAACGGGTTCGCTTCGACGTAGTTCCAAGTCATTGGAATCGCTTGCCTCCCGAAAGTGTTCCTTACCGTCTCACCCTTGGTGTTGTCCCAGCCGGCTATTGCCGACCAGTAGTCGGCACACTTGTCGATTACAAAGGCCAGATACGTCACTACAGCGTCGGCGTACGCGTTCCCTCCACGACCTCCGTCACGTAGCCGGAGTCCATCATCAGCTACGCCAGCGATCACCGCGTCAGTCTTCGCTCTTGCCGCGACGTCGCTCAGAAGATCCGAGAACGTCGTCAGCGCTGTCAGCTGACGCAGAGTGAATAGCTTCTTCCATTCGTCCAAGCCATAGACGAAGACTGTTCCTCCTGTTAGCTTCTCGGGGTTCTTTCCCTCCGGCATCCAACGAGGTTCAGCGAGCAAGGCCGCATCAGTGTCTGCATCGACTGCCGCCACGTACGCCCTCCCTCGCTCACCTTGCGCAACAACCGCGAGCAACTGCTGGTGCAACCTTCCGGCGCGGCCCTCGGCCTTGATGAAGTCGCCTGGGATCGCCGCACCGGTGGCGAGGCAGACCCCGTTGCCACGGCTGATAGTGCGTTCGTAGCTGGGCTCGCCCGCCTCGCGCACCTCGTATGTGATTGTCTGCGTCTCCCGATCCACGATCGGTTCTATCCAAATCGTGGGTTTGCCGGGTCGTCTGGCAAGGGTCCAGGACGCCACGAGCGGCACATGGCCTGACCAACTCGGATCGGGCGATTCCACCGTCCTCGCCCATATCCAAGCGATCGGCGTCAGCTTCTCGCCATCGGGGCCAGTGGCATCGGGGTAGAGGTGGCCGATGCGCCGCTCGGCCTCGTCGCGCATCCAGCGCCCGTACGCCTCCACGTCGGCTGCCAGTCCTTGCGCCCGCTCCCAAGTAGTCAGGCTCTTGTCGATGTCGGGATGCACGGGCGGCAGACCTGCGAAGCGCGGCGGTATCTCGATCATTGCCTTGTTGATCAGCACAGCGACCGGGTTCAGATCACCCGCGAGTGCTTGCAGCCCCAGTCGCTGCGCTTCGAGCGGTATCGCACCGCCGCCGGCGAACGGATCCAGGATCGGCGGCGGGCCGTCCGGGAAGGCTCGGTCGATCTCCGCCCGTGCTTCCGCCAGGACTTCGGCGTTGTTGGAGTTCTCCCACTTGACCAGCCGCTCCAAGATGCCGAACAGTCGCTGCCGTTCGGCCTCCTGCGCCCCTACCGTCTCCAGCAGGTTGCCATCGGGGTCCCGGTATCCCTCAGCCGACGGATCATCCACCAGCGACGACCAGATCACCGCCCGAGCCGCCGCCAAGGGCCGCCGCGCCCACCACAGGTGCAGCGTCGACGGGTGCCCATGCCGAATCGACTTCTCCCGCGCCGCCTCAGCATTGATCGCCGCCAGCGGCAGAGCCACCTCAATCAGCTTCGGTCCGCTCACGACCTTCCCCGCAGCGGCACCCGCTCAGCCCGCTTCTCTGCCGTCTAACCAGTTAGCGGTTCCGTCGCCTGGGGTTCTCTCCATCCAGCGTGACGATACTCGGAGACATCTGTGAGATGTCATTAGCCGAGGGAGACCTACACCTCCGTTGCGGCCGCCCCGGGCGGTGCCGGGCGCACCACCGGCCCTTCCTCAACGAAGCCAAAGCGAGAGCGCGGAAACGTGCCATGATCGAGTGCAGCCTCGAATGTCTGCTTGAGTGTGGCCACGAGACTCTCCTCGGATGGTCGAAAGAACGTCAACTCTTGGAACTCACCGTAATCAAGTAGCAGGCACGGCACACCAGTCTCTTCAAAGACAGAGAAGACTAGACGGCTGCAATCCAACCTCTCATGGTCAAACAGTTCCTTGACAATCACGAGGCCCACAACCTGACGCCACGAGCTGCTGAGCTCCCAGGGCTGTCCGTCCGTGATGATCTCGATGGAATCACCAGATCGGAGATGGTTGATTGATCCCTTCAGTTGAGAAGCCGCCTTCCGGATGTGCTTTCTGCTAACCGCCTTCTTGCGGGCAATCGTACGATCAAGCGTCTCTTCAGTAGCTGGGCTATCCTTGGCTTGAATTAGCAGAGTCGTCCTATCGGTAGCTACGAGCACATCCACAAACTCTCTTGCGTTGTCTGTCCGCATAGGGTTTCGATGGACTTGGTCAGCGCTGAACGCTCGATGCAGGCCCGTCTCAATGTCGTCTTCATTCAAATCGCCCGGCGAGGTTTGGTCTTGCTCATGCAAGTTGTCGGGGGCTAGCGTTTCGAGCAGCTCAATTCTGAAGGAGGCATCATCCTCAGCCGTTGAGCGTTCCCCGAACCACGAGATCGTGTCATCGTAAAACTGACGCGCGAATTCCAGCGTGCTTGGCGCAAGTCGAATTGTTTTCACAATTTCTCGAAATCGGGCGGCATCTGGATTCTTAGCACAGAAGCCAATCAACTTCCGATTGTGTTGATCAAAGAAATGTACATCGAAGGAGTCCAACGACAATACTCGCAAGAACTCTGGGGACAAGTCGTCGTCAAAGAGCGGTGTCCAAATGGTAAACGGTTCGTCGTGGTCATCGAAGAAGGCCGAAAGCAAACCGAAGGTATCCACATCACCAGCGCGCAGAGGCACCAAGTAGATGTGGAAGCGCTTCCGCAACCGCGCTGTTACGGCGAATTCCTTCATCGCTTTCACGATGAGAATCGCCTCGTCGGAGCCTGCGTCGTACGTTGGCAGCAATCCTCCCTTAAAGTCATCGAGTGTTGTTGGAGCAGCTGAATGCGTGACAGAATCGTGCCAACTCAGATAGGCCTTCAAGCGCGGAGCATCTCTGGCTGGCACGAAGGCTGCGCAAGGAATGTCGTCGCCGCCAGCGGCGAATCGCATCATTGCCCCTGCACGCAAGGCAGTGGAGGCAATGCCCTGGGCTTCTTCATTTGAATTTTTCAGGCAGCGGACGGCTCGTTCTGTTAGTCCCACAGCCACTATGGGTGGTTTGTTTGGAATTTCCAGATAGAGAAGCAGTTCTGGATCGCGGCGTTGCCAATCTTCTTGGGCGTAGCGGACCAGAACATAACCGTTCTCGCTCGAATAGTTCATGCATTCAACATGGATTGGAGTCATCGACCTTGAACAATACTCCATCGTCGACTACGTCGAGCCTCTGGTGGAACGTTCAGCGTGTATAGCACCTTTGGTACTCTGAACGTCGCTATCCGGTGCCTGCGCTGGCCTGTGCGCGCCCTATTCCAACTGCTTCGGTAGCAGTGCCGGGTCGTCTCTACTCGGACCGATCGCAACCCTCGCGGTCAGTAGAGAGTGCGGCGATCTGTGTCTAGGCCATCCAGGTCCGACAGCGTTGGCAACAATCGGTGAACGCTGTGAGATCAATTGAGACGCTGCCATCCGAACCCAATCCAGAGAACTCTGTCAACGCCGCCGAGTGCAAATCGCAATACAGACCTACCTGCGCTCACGATGCGGAGTGATGCCCTCCATTGACGCGTAACGGGCCTACAGTTGTGTCACACTCCGAGACGATACATGAGATCCAATGGAATTATGGGACGGTCAGGAAAGGCCGCCGCAAAAGCCTGGCAGTCTTCAGACCTCGCCACAATGAGTGCTTCTGCTTCCTGCACCGACAAGCTTGACTCACACCGCCATTCCCGTTCATGCGTAAAGTCCTGTGTCGGCCATCCAGATTGGCTGACTTGGCGAAGTATCGTCATATGGAGAGCGTTCTTGCGTACCAACTGTCCATTCTCAATATTCCATGTATACCGGCCAGGACTGTTGGAGGGCACATAGGCAAGAGGCTGACCACCGAGACTGGCAATGTAGTCCTTACGAAACACCAAGCCATATCGTCCATAGCGTGATGCGTGTGCAAGCACGCCCGGCAATGTGCACTCAGTTAGGCAAACCGCTTCAGGATAGTTGCTGTGGAATTTCGCTGTCATTACCTGCCGTGAGTACAGGATTTTGCGTAGTACAAAGGCGGACCCTTGATCCGCTATCTTGAGCACGGAAGGAAGGGTGGAAATACGATTAGATCCTTTTCTCAGATCGCCAAGAATGTGCCGGATGGGCTTCATACTCTTGTAGCTCGTGAAGTGAATGACAAAGGGGCTAAAGTCCCTTTGGCCCGCCTGCAGGAATGAGATTCCTCCTTCAGACGCCAAGGCTTCGAGGTCAAACAGCAGCGACACTTGCGAGTTCCCTAATGAGTGCAACTCATTGCGACTGAACTTGTAGCGGTCGCACGCTTGCGGCGTACACGACCAAGCACCCGTCGCTCGCTAGTGCCGACGCGATAGCACTCAGATGGTTGAGCACCCGCTGCTTCGCCTCGATAGGGCTATTGGTCGCCACCGCCACGAGGCCGACACCGTGCTCCTGAGCGACCGTACGTAGATCGGGCTGCTCCAGCGCGTCTCGACCCAGCAGAATCAGTCCTTGGCACTCACGATCCGCCGCCGCCCGAACCAGCTCAGCATCCGAGATCTCTCCGCCACCCCACCGTTCAAGGTCAAACTCGTCGGGTGCCTCTAACGCAAGCGTTTGGGGCAGCACGGCGTCGTAGAGCAGGCGCATGCTCAGTCGAGGCCCAGCATCCGAAGACCGACGGCCAGCGTGTCGTGGTAAGCGATATCGCGAAGCTCGGGATACGCCGACACGATGGCCTCTGGTCGAAACTGAGCGTCCACGCGCGCCAACGCCTTCGCGCTGATCCGATAGCCGTCGAGGTGCGGGGTGCCGCTCAACACTGTGGGGTGAAGCCGCGTATTGGTGCTGGCTCGCAGCAGGTCCGGCACAGTGCCTCCGCCGTAGTCGAAGGGCCGGAAGACATCGTCGAAGTCCGTGATGTCCAGCGGAAGCGTGGCCTGACCGCTATCGACGTTCACCCATTCCTCACCGTGCTGCGCCAACACGTCACCTTCGGATGTCACACCGATCCTTATCGCGTCGGCATCTCCGGCGAAGCGAACAAGGGCGGGCAGAACGTTGCCAGATATCGGATGGCCGCTCCGCTTGCTCATGAACTTCCAGGTCCGCATCGCCACCACCTCGCGGAAATTCCAGCAGAGACCGGAGAGTTCTCGAGGCGATACGACCCCGCGCTTTCGCAGGCTGTACATCGATGAGGCTGAAACGCCGGTCAAGAAAGCAGCATCCTTCGTCGCGTAGACGCCGGCAGTGAAGACCTCCGGTTGCCACACTGGCTCATCGAGTTGACCGGCCAGCCTGGACCGCGGCAATTCCAAGCTGCCGTCGAGGGCCGCCTGGATCTGTCGCATCAGCGTGTCCAGTCTTCGGGGCTCGGCCCAGTCTTCGTCGGTGATGATCTGCCGTTCGAGAAACTTGGGGTACGCACCGAGCACGCGAGTGCGTGTCGATGGCAGGCACACCACGACTGTCCGCGACCCGAGCCACAACGGAATGGTCACATCGGCAGCAAGGCGCCTCAAGGCTGCTCCGGCCTGGTCTAAACGGACTGACAATCGGAGCACTGCGAGGGGATCGTGCCGCGTATCGAGCACAACTGTTGGTGCGACACCTCCGCTGTGTTCGAAGTCCGTGGCCCCTGGCCAACACTGAAAGTAAAGGCGCTTCTCTAGGGCAGTCCGCGGGGTCGTCTTCGAGTCCATTCTGATGCGCCCAGGGCGATCGTCACCGACGGCCCGAGCGACTCGTTCGCGAACCCCGGATGCGACGGCCGGGTTTCCGCACAGCGCAGCTGCTTCGAGCAGCAGGTCACGGTCATCGAGTTCGACTGCTAGGTCAGCAACGGTCGCGGCAGTCTCGAAGTAATCCAGGCGGGTCGCCGCCTCGGCCGCGAACCGCAGCCGCTCGCGGTCGCCACGCAATAGCGGCAGCACATGCGCGATTGCTTGAGGTAGGACTGCCGCTTCATCGCTCGAGAGGTGCTCGGCAAGCGGCGACAGCACCGACGCGAGTGGCGCGGACCACGGATCGGCGCTTCGCAGCATCTCCAAGACGGCTGCGTACAGGCCCGGTGTCGGCGTTAGGGGCGCCATTCCAAACCCCCCAAAGCGGACAGCGGGATGTCCTCATCGATGCGTTCGTCGGGTACGTCGCCGGGGCGCCAATGTTTGAATTCACTTGGAACGGCGTCAACACCACGCGGCTCTCTCACCTCTACGCCAGAGGCGAGCATGTCGTCCACAGGGAAGATCATGACAAGGTATGGCGGCCGCTGTGACATCTTCAGCAACAACCTGGTTTGCATGCCGTTCAGGCCGGCAATGCGGTCGATGGGCACCAACCACGAGTGTGGCGCAGGCACCAAGACACCGATAGGCAGATGAGCCCTAGCCTCGAGCGTGGGAATTGGGCTGCTCTCAAGATGGGCCTGGTAGTGCAGGTGGTGGCGAAAGAAGTCACGGACATCAGGAGCGATGTGAAAGCGCCAGAACACCTCGACGGAAACGCACCTGGCGTAGCCGCATTCGGGTTGCTGCAGTGCGAGGCGAGGCAATGCCCGCTGGCGCAGCGATTCGAGGCGCTCGCTCACCAATTCGGGGCTATCGAGCGTTAGGGGTAGGAGACGACGAGCCGCCCGTCGAATGTCAGTGGGCAACTCTTGATCGCGGACGATGACACCGATGAGTTGGCGGGCCTTGGCGGCCGCCCTGTCAGCCATGTCGACTTTGTGTCCGATCCGGGTGGTCAGTCGGAGCGCCGAACAATGTCGACTGCTCGGATTACCTGCGTCAACACAGCTGCCCCGAACCCGAGCGCACAGGCAGCCAGGACCGCAGCTTGCTTCCCGCAGCCGGTCTGGGCCTTCGGAGCGTCCGACGTGTCACGGTGCTGGCCGCTGCGGGCCGCCTGACGGTGTGGCCGAGGGCCTTCCGCCTGGGCATCGGGACCCGCTATTCGCTCTTCAAGCTGGTCCTTGGCCAGCCAGGACTTGTCGAGAAGCGCCTGCAGGGCGCCGCTCAAGTAATCGTGCTCACGACCGTCAGCGACGGCCATCAACTCGACGTTGTCGGCAAGACCGGCTGTTGTGAGGTTGGCCGAACCTACGAGATAGGCGTGCGGCACTCCGCGCTCGTCACATGCAGCCCACACTTTGAGATGAGCCTCGGAGCGGCCTGCAGCGTTGCGTGCGGTGCGATACCAGCTGCGCACATCCACGTCGTTTCGCTGCACGAACGCCAGGGCCGCACGACGATCGGCATCAGTCGCATGCTGAAAATTCCGACCTTGCAGATCGCCGATCAGCAGAGTCACCGGACGCTGAGCTGTCCGTTCGGCCAACCACACCAAGCCTGAGACGCTTGCCGAACCAACGCACACGACGAGCCGCCCCGTGGTGTGCGAACGCAAGAAGCGCTCGACCCGATCCCCCGCGCCGATTCCAAGTTGCATGCGGCACCGGAGGCTAACGGTGACACCCTCTCCCTAGCTTGAGGCTGTGCCACGTGATGACTTGAGTGACTTCGACAGAGAGCTGTGGGGAGGCGACGGTCCACCGCCAGATGTAGCGCGCCGAAGGGACTGGCCAAACCTCTCGTCGATTCTGTGGCCAGCGCCGATACCGCCTCCGCCGATGTTCCTCTCGCAGAAAGAGATGCGGACCATCGGACGTGGCTATGTGCACATGGACTGGGATGATCGCTGGCTTTGGTACATGGAAGACAATCGCTTGTTCCTGCACCGAATCGGGACCGGCCTGGGCATCTACGAGGTGTCGTTCACTGCGACGGATGGTGGATTTGCCGTCACGTCTGCAATCGTCGAGTGCGAGCGCGAGCGGTACGGGCGCGGGAGCGACCTCGAAGAACGAGAGCAACTCTGCGCGCTGATGCTCCTTGCCTTAGACGCGCCAACCCTGAATGTCCCACCGGTACTTGCCCCGAGAAGGCCGGAGCTCACTGCAAGCATCGGAGACATCACGAATCTGAGCGTCGGAGCCATCGTCAATCCGGCGAGTGCTGACTTGCTCGACGGAGGCGGTGCCCACGCGGCAATCCACCGAGCAGCTGGCCCCGAGTTGAGGGCGCACTGCCAAACGCTCGGCGGGTGCGAATTGGGCCGTGCCAAGATCTCGCCCGGTTTTCGGCTGTCCGCCTCGTGGGTCATTCACACGGTCGGACCGCGTCGGCGAGGCGGGACCCACGGCGAGCCAGTGCTGCTCGAATCGTGTTACCGGGAGTCGCTCGCCCGAGCTGACGAGGTCGACGCTGAGAGTGTGGCCTTTCCGGCGATTGCGACCGGCGCGCACGGCTATCCGAGTCTCAAGGCTGCCGAGATCGCTGTCGACGCCGTGCGCTCGACGCCCACAAAGCTCCGCGAGATCCGCTTCGTCTGCTCGGACGTTCCGACTCTCGACGCTTACGAACGAGTTCTCAGCCGGATTCGATAGCGACATCGCACCGCGCGAGGACATCACGCACACCTCGTGACGACCCGAGGAGGGTGATCGACGATGGCGATGCCTTCACCTTGATAAGCGGCACACGGTACCGATGCTCAGTTAAGTCTCGGGGCTTTCTATGATCGGGAGCAATATGAACCTCAGATCAACTATTCGACGGGCGGCGGAGTCAACGACGCCCACCGGCTGACGTGGCGATAGAACGACCAGATTTCGAAAATTGGTCTGACGAGGACTTCGAGACACGCTCTGACGAGGTGTGCGCCTACGTCCACACGCTGGAGCTCAGCGATGCCGACTGGATGTCTGGCGCGGAGTACCGGCTGTGGCTCGGCGTGCAGCGCACACTTCGTGCCCAGGGCACGGCCGATAAGTGCCTGCGCTCTGCGACCACACGACCAAGGGAGGGGCGGCCCGAAGGTGGCTCCTCGCGGTCCGGCCCGTGACCGACGCTTGCTGCGTCTAAGGCCGCAGGAGAGCAGTACCTCAGGAGAGCGCTATGAGGCTCACTCGCGAGCAGATCGCCGAGAGGTCAGAGGAATTGGCGGACTACGCCGAGTCGTTCGACCCAGACAAAGCCGAGCAAATGCCGATCGCCGAGTACCGCCTCTGGCGCGTGGTGCGCAATCGCTCCGCCGACGAAGCACTGATGCTTGACGCCATAGCTGAAGCTCGTTGCGATGGCATTTCGATTGACCGAATCGCCGAGATTGTCGGCGTGTCTTCCGACGCCGCAGGGAATCTCTGCGGTGAGGCTGTCGACCGGCCGCGATCCCCCGAATCGAAGTCCACAAGCCGAAGCCTTGGGATCTAGGAACGAGCTTCCTTGGCAGAGTGAAGTGCAGCCGGGTCAGCGGGGTGGGCCGGAGTCGGCGAGGAGCTTGGAGACATTCAGCGGGACGTTCGTCTGCGCCGAGTGCATTGTCATGCCGACGAAGGGCTTGACCAGGTAGCGAACCTGAGGCTCGGCGTTGGGGTCATCGGGTACTGCCACCACGGCGAGCCGCCAGCGGTCTGGGTCGTTCTGGGCTTGGCGTACCTGGCGGGCGCTGACGTGAATCTCGTCGGTGCGGGGCAGGTGACCCTTCACTTCGATGAAGTAGTGGTTGCCGGTCTCAGGGTCGACCGACATGATGTCGAAGCCGGGATTGGCGTGCTCCTGTTCGGTTGGCTGGCGTCCCAAGGCACATTCGGCGGCCATGACCGCTGCCACGGCTCGCCGATCGGTTTCTTCCTTATCGGCTGCTGCGGCCGGGTCGGGTGCGGCGCCCGCCAGTTCTTCAAGCAGACCTTGGGGCACGATCACCGCGGCGGCGACCACCGTTGGCGGGCTGCTGTGCAAATCGGCTTCCGAAGCAAGCTCCGCACGACGGCGCAGCAGCCGCGCCGCGAGCTCGTCGGCACGCCTCCGGGCGAGACCGGAATTCAGCTTGGGTTTGCCGCCTGCAATCTCCTGCGTCTTGATCTCGTTCGTGCGTCGATCCCAGTAGCGGATCTCGGACTCGAGCCGAACCCGAACGGCGTCGCTCACTCGCTCCACGCGGTCCTGCACGACGGCGGAGACCGATTCAAGGTGCGGTCCTGCCAGGTGCTCGATCGCCCAGTCGCGAGCAACCGACTCCGCCGCTGGACCAGCCCAGACGGTGTCCAGATGTCCGGCCAGCAGCGCCTCTTGCTCGGCAGTCAGCGACGCATATTCCAGGTACGGCTCGGCGCCTGGATCGCTGGCAGTGCCTTGCTGGTCGACCTCCACGTACTGAAACCGGCGCGACACCACCTGACGAGCACCGTTCACCAATCGGCCGTCGGTCACCACGTGGTCCAGGTACACGAGCAGCCGTGGTTCCGTTGAAGGGTCAGTGGCGTCCACCAGCACAGCGCCGTTGTGCAGCGTGTGGCCATGATCATCGAGCACCTTGCCGGCCACCGCCGACAGCAACGCGCTGCCGGGTGAGATCAGCTCTGCTCTGTCGCCGGCTGGACCCGGGGTGCGAGCTGCCCCGCCGTCGGGCTGCATGTGGTCCTTGTCGAATGTCACCCGCGCGTAGCGATCGTGCACGGGGCCGAGGGCGGGATCGGCGGTGGCTCTCACCGACGCAGGCACTCGGGTGATCTCGTAGCGGCCACGCTCCCGGCCCGAGATTCGTCCGCCGTACAGCTGCAGCGCCTGGGTGAAGAAGTCGTGCACGAACCACGGCTGCAGCCGGCGGGCCCGGGCTTCCTCCATCCGGCGACGCACTTCGTCGTTCGCCGCAGGGTCAGCCAGCCCTGCCACCAGCGCCCGTTCCTCGAGCACTTCGCGCAGCTGCTCGCCGATCTCGCCGTCGATGACGGTGTCCATCCACTCTGCATGCGCAGGGTCGGTGTCGGCTTGGATGGCACGCATCAGCAGATCGCGCAGCGACACGTTGATCTGCGCGTCGCCGAGCACGTCGTACACCTGGTCGCCGTACACCTCGCGCTGCTGCTCGATCTTGGCGAACAGCCGCTCGAAGACTTGGCCTTCACGTGTCTCGTGGGCGACCAGGTTCCAGAGGTGACACGGCCTGCGCTG
Source organism: uncultured Acidimicrobiales bacterium (assembly GCA_964484385.1). Taxonomy (GTDB): domain Bacteria; phylum Actinomycetota; class Acidimicrobiia; order Acidimicrobiales; family Poriferisodalaceae; genus Poriferisodalis. Next base: position 40,068 of record CAZAFV010000009.1, on the reverse strand, counting down.
GCCGATCCGGTGGATGCGCCCGAAGCGCTGCTCGATGCGGTTCGGGTTCCACGGCAGGTCGTAGTTGACCATCATGTTGGCGACCTGGAGGTTCACGCCCTCGCCGGCTGCATCCGTGGCGACGAGCACGGACACGGTGGGATCGACACGGAACCGGTCTTGGGTGTCCCGGCGGTCCTGTCGCCGCATGCCGCCGTGGATAGTGACGACGGCATCTGGTCGGCCGAGCTCGGCGGCGATACGGCCCGCGATGTAGTCGAGGGTGTCTCGATGCTCGGAGAACACGATCAGTTTGCGGGCGCCGCCTCCGTCAGCAGGGTCGGCGCTGAATTGACCTGAGCCGAACTGCTCAGCACGCAGCAGGTCTCGCAATCGGGTCCACTTGGCGTCCACGCCGCTGTTGCGAACGCCGTCGGCCAGTTCCACCAATCGATCCAGGATTCGCACTTCGGTGTCAAGTTCGTCGGCGGTAGCGGCCGCTGTGGCGGCATCGACCGTCAGGCTCTCCAGCTCGGCAAGCTCCGATTCGTCGAAGTCGTCGAAGTCGAAGTCCTCCAAGTCGGCGATGCGGACTCCCTTGGGAAGTTCGGGCACGGGTATGGGCGACCCTGTCGCGGCGAGCTGCCGAAGTTCCGCTGCCTGGCCGGCCAAGCGGTCGCGCCGACGTCGCAGCGAGTGATAGATGGCGGCCGGTGAAGACGCGAGCCGGCGCTGCAGGCCGGCGAGTGCGAAGCCGACAATCACACCGCGCTGGGCATCCCCCTCGGCCGTCATGCGAGCAGCCCGGTTCATCTCGTCGCGGACGTAGGCCGTGACGGCCTCGTACAGCTCGGTCTCGGGCTCTGACAGCTCGAACTGAAGGCTCTGGGCGTAGCGCTTGGGGAACAGCGGCCTGCCTTCGAAGGTCCGCAGGTTCTCTTTCACCAGACGGCGCATCACGTCGCCGACGTCGGGCACTTCATTGGGTCCGCCACTGCCGTTCGTGGCTCGCAGGCGTCCTTCGAATCGCTCGGGATCGATCAGCGTCATGAACGCCAGAAAATCCTCGTTCTTGCCGTTGTGGGGAGTAGCCGTCAGCAGCAGGAAATGGCGAGTGCACTCGCGGAGCACTTCGCCTACTTCGAAGCGCTTGGTGCGGCGCAATTCGTCGCCGTAGCGGTGAGCCGACATCTTGTGGGCTTCGTCCACAATCACGAGGTCCCACTCGGAAGCAGCGAGGCGAGCGCGCAGCTCGTCCGACCTGGCCACTTGGTCGATGCGAGCGACCAACAGATTCCGCTCGACAAACGGGTTGCCGGTGCGGGAGGCCTCGATGCTCTCGCGCGACATCAGGTCGAAGTTGAGACCGAACTTGTCCCACAACTCGTCCTGCCACTGCTCGACGAGGCTGCCTGGGGCGACGATGAGACACCGGGCCACGTCGCCGCGCAGCATCAGCTCGCGGATGAGCAGACCCGACATGATCGTCTTGCCAGCACCAGGATCGTCAGCCAGCAGGAACCGCAGCGGCTTGAGCGTCAGCAGGCGGTTGTAGACGGCGTCGATCTGGTGCGGGTAGGGGTCGATGTTCGACGTGTCCACCGCCGCGAACGGGTCCGCTAGGTGGGCCATTTGCATGCGTCGGGCTTCCGAGGCCAGCTTGAACATCGCCCCATCCGCATCGAACGACCAATGGCTCTCGGCGACCTCGCTGACATCTGCAAGATCGGCCACCGTGATGAGCCGCTCACCGAGTTGGCCACCCGCGGTGCGGTACGTCAAAGTGGCCGACGCCGTTCCATGCATCTGAACTGCCACGACAGTGACTTCGCTGTTCGCCACGACGCCTGACAGGCGCATTCCGGCAGCCAAGTCGCTGAGTTCTGTCGCCATTCCGTCGCCAAACTGCCGTCTCATCGGCCACACCGCCTGTCACGATCTGCGCGACGGCACGCCAGCCGCAGAGTACGCCGCAGTAGCGTGCGGCCCATGGCGAGCAGTGCGGGTGACAACGGGGGGACGCTGGCGGTCACGGGCGATCCTGAGGCCGATCAGCTTGTTCGGGACGATCCGTTTGCACTGCTGCTGGGGATGATGCTCGACCAGCAGATCCCGATGGAATGGGCCTTCAAGGGACCGATCCGGCTGGCCGAACGGCTGGGTGACCGCTTCTCGCCGGCCGCCATTGCCGAGATGAATCCCGACGAGCTCGAAACTGCCTTCAAGACCAAGCCGGCATTGCATCGCTTCCCCGGGTCGATGGCGAAGCGCTGCGGCGAGCTGTCACGCCACATCGTCGAGCACTACGACGGCGATGCCGGCGCCGTTTGGGCCGATGTGCGCAGCGGCAAGGCGCTGTTCGATCGGCTGCGGGCGCTGCCCGGCTACGGCGACGAGAAGGCCAAGATCTTCGTGGCGATCCTGGCCAAGCGCTTCGGCGTGGCGCCCCGCGGCTGGAAAGCCGTGGCCGGCCCGTTCGCCGACCGCCAGCCGCGCTCGGTGGCAGACATCGACGGCCCTGACGCGCTCGCCGAAGTCCGCATCTGGAAAAAGAACCAGAAGGCCGCCGGCAAGTCCAAGCAGGACTGACCGGCCGGGACCTGGCTGTGGGCTGTGTGACGAAAGTTGCGCCTGTGTGTCGGGCAGTCGTCGCAACTTGCGTCCCCATGACAAGGCCGTTGCTCCTCTGACATAGGCGGAACGCCCTCGGGTTCACCGGCGTCGAGCCAGCAAGTCGCACATCCCGCAGCACTGCTGCAGAGCCCTGTGCGGCTGAAGGCAACAGACGCAAGGGGGACTGAGATGTTGCACACACGCACTCCGCATCGAACGAAACGAAACCGAGGATTCGCCTGGCGCATTGCTGTCACGCTGCTGGCGCTGTGCTTCGCTGCGGCGGCCTGCACGTCGACCGACGCCGACGACGACAGCGCGGCGACACCAGACAGCGACGAGATCACGCAGACGACCGCTGCAGCGTCGGAGGACCGGGAGCGACCGGCCGGCGACGAGTACACCGACGACGCTGACGAGGGCGCAACGGGAGCGCTCAGCGGCGGCGCGGCAGCAGAGGACATCGAGGCGGCCGTGTCTGGCGAGTCCGACTACATGGACGAAGAGGAGACGGCCGAAGAGGAAATGTCCGACGATTCCGCTTCGGGACTGTCCTCGGGCGGCAGCGTCGCCCAGTCCGAGTCACTGCAGTCCGCGGCGCCCGAGCACGAGCCGTACGAGCCATCGGAGCGGCGACGCCCCGCCGAGCCCGACAACTTCGTCGACTACGGCGTGAACCCGTTCGTCGACACCGCCGACGACCCGTTCTCGACGTTCGCGCTCGACGTCGACACGGCGTCGTACACCGTCGCCCGCAACTTCCTCGACGGCGGCCGGCTTCCGCCGTTCGAAGCCGTGCGGGTGGAGGAGTTCGTCAACTACTTCGACGGCGGCTATCCCGACGAGATCGACGAGTTCACGATCAGCGTGGATGCCGCGCCGTCGCCATTCGCAGACGACGGCGACCTGCTGCTGCGGGTGGGCGTGCAGGCACCGCACGTCGTGTCGGACGCCGTGCAGCCCGACAGCATCATCCTGGTGCTCGACAGCTCGGGCTCGATGAACCAGGAAACCGGCACCGGCAACGACCGGTCCCGGCGCATCGAGCTGGTCTATGACGCCGTCGACCTGCTGCTCGAAGGCCTCGAGCCCGAGACGCGGGTCGGCGTGGTGGCCTACGAGGACCACGCCCGAACCGTCGCCAGGCCGGCTGCGATCGGCCGCAACCACGACGACCTGGTCCGTCGCATCCAGCGAGAGGTGCGGCCCGGCGGCAGCACCAACGTCGCCGACGGTCTCGTGGCCGGCTTCCGCATGGCCGAAAGCGAAGCCAGCCGGGGACGCAATGTGCTCGTGCTGCTGTTCTCCGACGGCGTCGCCAACGTGGGCGCCACCGAGACCGATCGGATCCTGCGCCAGCTCGGCGAGCGCTCCGACATCGGCCTGTCCACGATCGGCGTCGGGCTGGGCCCGTTCAACGACGAGCTGATGGAACAGCTCGCCAACAGGGCCGACGGCTCCTACCACTACATCGACGACCACGACGAGGCGTGGCGCCTGCTCGGCGGCGACATCACCTCGTTCGTCTCGGTTGCCGCCCGTGACGCCAAGGTGCAGGTGATCCTCAACCCCGACACCGTGGCCGCCTACCGGCTGATCGGCTTCGAGAACCGCGACGTGGCCGACCGCGACTTCCGCAACGACGCTGTGGATGCAGGCGAGGTCGCCATCGGCCAGAGCGCCACTGCGCTGTACGAACTGACGCTGGTCGACCCCGACTACCGCAGCCGCCGCAGCAGCGAGACGCTGGCCAAGGTGACGCTGCGCTACCAGCGTCCTGCCAGCGAGCGGATCACCGAGACATCCGCCACGATCAGGCCCCGCGACGCCCACCGCAGCTTCGGCGACGCCGACCGGCACTTTCGGCTGGCGGCGGTGGCAGCCGAGTTCGCCGAGGTGCTGCGCGACAGCTGGTTCGTGGACGACTGGTCCATGCGCACGCTCAGCAGGGAAGCCGACGCCGTCGCTCAGCAGTTCCGAGGTGACGATGACGTGGCCGAGCTGGCCCGGCTCATCGACGCCGCCCGGCGCCTGCAGTAGTTCGAATCGGTCCGGGCTGTCCCGCCGCCCGGATCGGTCCGGGCGACGCCCCGGCAGCGCTCATCGGCTCAGGAGCGCTGACCGGGGCGCCGCCGCGCCCGCGCTCGGGGCCGGCAGCGGTCAGCCGCCGAGACGTTCGGCGGCCAGCTCGCGCAGGTCGGTCTTGAGCACCTTGTTCGACGGATTCAGCGGCAGCGCCTCCACATTCCAGAAATGGCGGGGCACCTTGTAGTTGGCCATCTGCTCGCGGCACCAGGCCCGCAGCGCATCGGCTTCGGGCGCACCAGCCGGCGAAGGCACCACGAATGCAGCGCCGACCTCTCCCAGCCGCTCGTCGGGCACGCCGATGACCGCCACCTGGCCGATCTGGGGATGCTCGGACATCACGTTCTCCACCTCGGCGGGGTACACGTTGAAGCCGCCGTTGATGTACATGTCCTTCTTGCGGTCGGTGATGTCGATATAGCCGAGCTCGTTCATCACGCAGATGTCGCCAGTGTGCAGCCAGCCGTCGGCGTCGATGGTCTTGGCGGTCTGCTCTGGATCGTCGAGGTAGCCGGTGGTGACGCAGTAACCGCGCACCAGCAGTTCCCCAGGCTCGCCAGCAGGCACGTCGTGACCGTCGTCATCGACCACACGCAGCTCGATGCCTGCCAGCGCCTTCCCGCTCGTGGAGGCCACCAGCTCCGGCGGGTCGCCTGCCGAGCAGATCGTGGCCAGACCGTGCGTCTCGGTCATGCCGAACGCCGTGATGACCGTCTCGAAACCGAGCCGTTCGCGCATCGCCACCACGGTCTCCACGGGGATCGCCGCCGCTCCGGTGATCGCCGAGCGCAGGCTGGAAGTGTCGTACCGGTCAAGCCCGGCGAAGTTGACCATCGACTGGAAGATCGCAGGCGGGCCCGGCAGCACAGTCACCCGTTCGGACTGGATCCGCTCGAGGACAGCCTCAACCTCGAACACGGGGTGGGGCAGGATCGTGGCCCCCTTCACGATGCACGGCGTAATCGAGCCGCAGAATCCGAAAGCGTGAAAGAACGGGTTGATCACCAGCATCCGGTCGCCAGCGCGCATGCCCAGCTCGTCGGCGTACTGGCTGAAGCTGCGGATGATCGACGCCGGTCGGATCATGACGCCCTTGGGCAGCCCGGTCGTGCCCGAGGTGAACATCACCAGACCGAGGTCGTCGCCCGTGGCGGCGGCCGCGCGCCCGGCGGCTTCTGCGAAGCCCTCGGGGGTCGCTGTGGCCACGAACTCGTCGAACGAGGTGGTGCCCGGCGGCGTGTCGCCGCGCAGGATCACCGTGCGTTCGAGCGAATCAATGGTGTGACCGTCTGAGGCGGCAGCCTTGAGGTCGGCCACGTAGTCGTACCCGAGGAACCCGACCACGGTGAACAGCAGCTTGACCCTCGCCCGCGACAGCACATATGCAGCCTCGCGGCCCCGGAAGCGGGTGTTGACCGGCACGATGACACCGCCGGCACGCAGCGTGCCCATGGCTGCGACCACCCACTCCCAGGCGTTGGGCGCCCACAACCCGACCGCATCGCCGGATCGGAGACCGCTTGCCACGAGTGCCGCTGCACATTGGTCGGTGCGGTCCGACAGCTCTGCGAACGTCATCGACATATCGCCGTCGCGGACTGCCTCGGCGTCGCCGAACAGTCGGGCCGCCCGGTCGACGAGATCGGGGTAGTTGTCGGGAACGGCAACCGGCGTCGCAGCAGACATGGCCGACAGTCTTGCGGGCGCAGCGCCGAGTCGTCATCTGGCTGCGCCCGCGGGCGAGACTGCCGTAGTGGAGGCGTTGGCATGACGGCACACGGCGGCTACGGCACAGCGATTGCGACGCAGGGAACGCGGCACGAGGGCGACGGCACGGTGAGTGCAGCGCGATGAGGGCAGCCGGATGATCGTCTGCTGCGGCGAGGCGCTGGTCGACATGCTCGACGGAGATGAATCGCGTGCGGTGCCCGGCGGAGGGCCAATGAACGCCGCCATCGCCGCTGCTCGACTGGGGGCACCGAGCGCGTTCGTGGGACGGGTGTCCACCGATGAGGCCGGCCAGCTCATCTGGCGCCACCTGCGGCGCAGCGGTGTCGACCTGCGGGCGTGCGAGCGAGGCGCAGAGCCCACAGCGAAGGCGATCATCAGCTTGGCGCCGCACCCGTCGTTCCGTTTCGAAGGAGACGACACAGCCGACACGGCCTTGGCAGCGGCCGACCTCACCGCCCTCGGCCACGGGCCTCACATCCTGCACGGCGGCACGCTCGGCATGTTCCGCGGGCGCACCGCCGATGTGCTGGCTTCGCTTGCCGAGCGTCACGACGGCCTCGTCTCGCTCGACCCCAATGTCCGACCCGCGATCGTCGAGGATCGCCGCCGGTGGGATCGCTTTCACAAGCGCTGGTTGAGTGTCTGCGACCTCTTCCGGGCCTCCGATGAGGACCTGGCGTGGATCTGGCCCGGGCGTGCCGCCGACGACTGCGCCGCAGAACTGCTTGCCGGCCGGGTCACGACCGTGATCGTCACCCGCGGTGCACGGGGCGTCACCGTGTACACAGCCGAAGGCCAGCTCGATGTGACTGCCCCGCCGGTCGACGTCGTCGACACGGTGGGCGCCGGCGATGCGTTCGTGGGCTCAGTGCTTGCCTCGCTGTGGGAGCTGCACGGCGCCGACCGCGCTGCCTTCGCCGCGCTCGACTTGCAGCAGTGGCGAGCCATCGCAGAGCGCGCGTCGATGGCAGCGGCAATCACCTGCACCCGTCCAGGCGCAGACCCACCCGATGCCCGCGGTCTGGACATGGCATTCAAGGAAGACGAACGGGGCACCCAGCGGGCAAAGTGCTGCGAGCTCAGGTGACCTGCGCGAGCGCCTCGCTGTGAATGAAGTGGAAATAGCCGTCGGGATCGTCGGCCCATGCTCGCCAACCGGCGGCGATCTGTTCCATCTCGTCTGATGTGGCGTAGCCGTATTCGACGGCTTGGCGGGCGAAGCTGGTGTGCAGGCAGCGATCCGCCCACGAGTAGCCCCAGTTGCGGCGCGTCTCGGGAGTCCAGAACTGCCACACCGACGCCGACATCTGCACATCGGGCAGCCCGGCAGCACGGAACCACGCATACATGTGGCGGCCGGCATCGGGCTCGGCGTCGTTGTGGCGGCAGACCTGCCGGTACACCTCTCGCCAGCGGGTGATCTCGGTGCTCGAGGGGTAGCCCCGCATCGTCGAGTAGTCGGAGTCGCGCACGGCCACCCAGCCACCGGCGCGCACCACCCGGGCCATCTCCGAGATCGCCGCCACGGGGTCGGACAGGTGCTGGCAGACCTGATGCGCGTACGCCACGTCGAACGTGCCGTCGTCATAGGGCAGCTCGTACACCGACTCGTTGGCCAGCGTCACGTTGTCGACGCCGGCTTCGGCAACCGTGGCTGCGGCTGTGGCCAGGATCTCATCGGTGACTTCGATGCCGGTGACGTGACCTCGTTCCGCCCAGCGGGCGAGGCCGACGGTGATCGACGCCGGTCCGCAGCCGACATCGAGGATCCGGGCGCCGGGCTCGATCACGTGCCGTGCGAACGCCGCACAGTCCTCAGCGGTACGCCGCGCGTGCTGGGCCACCACCGCAGGCTGATGGCCGTGGGTGTACACGTCGCCGCCGGTCACGGCGGCAGCGTAACGAGCCGGATGGCGCAGCGGCCCGTCGCTAGCCTCGCCGCCCATGGCCGGATCGATCCTGGGCAACGAAGTCCGACGCAGCGAAGACCCCGAGCTGCTTACCGCTGGGGGTCGCTACGTGTACGACCACTCGGCGGTCGGTATGTGTCACGCGGTGTTCGTCCGCTCCCCCGTGGCCCATGCGCGCATCGAGGGCATCGACACCGGCGAGGCACAACAGGCACCGGGCGTGATCGAGGTGCTCACCGCAGCGGGGCTCGGCGTGGCGCCGCACCATGGCTTCGTCGCTGTGGCCGACGAGTTCGCCCGTCCCCCGCTGGCGGTCGGCAAGGTGCGCTTCGTAGGCGAAGCGGTCGCCGTCGTGGTGGCCGACACCCTGGTGCAAGCAGTCGATGCCGCCGAGCTGGTTGCCGTCGACTACGAACCGCTGCCCGCAGCGCCCGATGCCGAGGCGGCGCTGACCCCTGGCGCGCCCGCACTCTTCGACGAGCGGCCCAACAACGTGGCCACAGAGATCACCGACCCGCCCGGCACCGATCCGCTCGACGGCGCCGCCCACGTTGTGCGGGGCCGCTACGTGAACCAGAAGATCGCAGCGGTGCCGCTCGAGCCGAACTCGTGCGCCGCCGTGCCCGGCGATGACGGCCGGATGACCGTGTACTGCGCCACGCAGATGCCGCACCTCACGAAGATGCAGCTCGCCGGCGCGCTCGGCTGGGACGCCGGGCGGCTGCGCGTCATCGCCCCGCACGTCGGCGGCGGCTTCGGCGCCAAGGCCGGCCTGTATCACGAGCACACGGTGGTGGCGGCGCTGGCGGATCGGCTGGGCCGGCCGATCACCTGGACGCCGGGACGCAGCGAGGACATGACGACGCTTGCGCACAGCCGTGCGCAAGTGCAGTACGCCGAGCTCGGCGTGCGGGACGACGGCACGTTCACTGGGCTGCGGGTGCGCCTGGTGGGCGACACCGGCGCCTACCCCAACATCGGAACGATGCTGCCGGCAGGCACCAAGCGCATGTCCAACGGCACGTATGCCTTTCCGTCCATCCGGTTCGACGTGGCCACGGCAGTCACCAACACCACGCCCACCGGCGCATACCGGGGCGCCGGGCGGCCCGAGGCGGCTGCGCTGCTCGAACGGCTGGTCGATCAGGCCGCCATCGAGACCGGCATCGATCCCATCGAGATCCGGCTGCGCAACTTCATCTCGCCCGACGCCTTCCCCTTCGACACGCTCACCGGCGTCACCTATGACAGCGGCGATTACGCCCTGCCCCTGCGGCGTGCCGTCGAGCTCGCCGGCTACGACGATCTGCGGGCCGAACAGCGCGCCCGGCGCGAGCGCGGCGACGTGCGCCAGCTCGGCATCGGCATCGCCAGCTTCGTCGAGATCACTGCCGGCGGTCTGACCAGCGAGTTCGCGGCGGTGCGCATCGAACCCGACGGCGGTGCCACCATCCGCGTCGGCACCAGCTCACACGGGCAGGGCCATCACACGACGTTCGCCCAGATCGTGTCGGCCCGCACCGGCATCGATGTGGAGCGCATCGGCTTCATCCAGTCCGACACCGATCTCGTGCCCCGCGGCGGCGGCACCGGCGGCTCTCGGTCGGTTCAGGTGGGCGGCTCGGCCGTTGCCAACGCCACCGACGTGCTCATCGATCGGGCTCAGCGGCTCGCGGCGCACCTGCTCGAGGCCAGCGTCGACGACATCGTGCTCGATGCCGCGGTGGGCACGTTCAGCGTGGCCGGCGTGCCGGCCCGATCCGTCGACTGGGCACAGCTGGCCACGGCGGTCGACGATGCCCCGGACGGGCTGCTCGGCGACCCGACCGAAGCCGAGACCACTGCGGCCGAACGGGGCGAGCCCATCGACCCGGGCCTCGCAGCGCAGCTCGACTTCGACCAGGGCGAGGCCAGCTTCCCCTTCGGCGCGCACATCGCGGTGGTGGAGGTCGACACCGACACGGGCGAAATCCACTACCTGCGCCACATCGCGGTCGACGACGCCGGCACGGTGATCAACCCGCTGCTGCTTGCCGGCCAGCAGCACGGCGGCATCGCTCAGGGCGCTGCGCAGACGCTGTACGAGGAAGTGGTGTTCGACGCCGACGGCAATCCGCAGACCGGCACGCTGATGACCTACCTGTTCCCGTCGGCGGCCGAGTTCCCCAGCTTCGAGGTGCACAGCACCCAGACGCCCTCGCCGCTCAACCCGCTGGGAGCGAAAGGCATCGGCGAGGCCAGCACGATCGGGTCGACCCCTGCGCTGCAGAATGCCGTCATCGATGCCGTGGCGCATCTCGGCGTCCGGCATATCGACATGCCGATGAGCCCCCAGCGTGTGTGGGAGGCAATCGAGGCGGCCAGAGCCGGCAGCCCTATGGATTCGTGGCGCGAGCCGCCCGAAATCTTCGCCACCATGGCGGCCGGGCAGGAAGTCGACCCGGACGGTCTCGCGGCGGCCGAAGGCATCTGAGCAGGCCGGTCAGCCGGGCGGGCTGTGAGACAATTTGCGATGCCTGACGTCTTCATCACCTGTGCTGTGAGCGGTGCTGGTGACACTGTCGGCAAGTCCGACAAGGTGCCATACACGCCTGCCGACATCGCCCAGAACGTGATCGACGCTGCCCAGGCAGGCGCTGCGATCTGCCATGTGCACGTGCGCGACCCGATCACCGGCGACGCAGGCCGCGACGTCGACTGTTACCGCGAGGTGGTGGAGCGCGTGCGGGCATCGAGCACAGATGTCGTGCTGAACCTCACAGCCGGCATGGGCGGCGACTTCGTGATCGGGTCAGTGGAGCAGCCGCTGCCGCCTGACCCGGTGCGATCCGACATGGCAGGCGCCACCGAGCGTCTCGCCCACGTTCGCGAGCTGCTGCCGGAGATCTGCACGCTCGACTGCGGCACGATGAACTTCGGCGAAGGCAACTATGTGGCCACCAACACGCACGACACGCTCATGGAGATGGCCCGCCAGATCCAGGCGCTCGGCGTGCGCCCTGAGATCGAGGCCTTCGACACCGGCCAGCTCTGGGAGGCCAGAGCGCTGGTCGAAGCCGGAGTCATCGGAGCACCGGTCATGGTGCAGCTGTGCATGGGCATCCGCTGGGGCGCGCCGCCGGACCTGAACACGTTCATGGCGATGGTCAACAACGTGCCCGACGACTGGACGTTCTCGGCGTTCGCACTGGGACGCGACCAGCTTCCGTATGTGGCCCTGGCAGCGGTGGCAGGCGGCAACGTCCGGGTCGGGCTCGAGGACAACCTGTACCTCGAACGCGGGCGGCTGGCGACGAACGCTGATCTGACTGCCCGGGCGAAGCAGATCCTTGAGGCCATGAACTACCGGGTCATCGGCCCCGAAGAAGTCCGCGACAAGCTCGAGCTGAAGCGGCGCTGAGGTACGTGCCGCCGCGCACGGGGCGCGTCGGCGGGGTTATTCCTCGATCAATACCGCGTATTCGGGGCAGTTCGCCGCAGCCAGACGAGCCTTGTCTTCCATGCCTGCGGGCACCTCGCCGTCGCCGGCCGCAGTGGCGTAGCCGTAGTCGTCGACGTCGAACAGCTCCGGCGCGAGCGAGTAGCAGCGGTTGTGACCTTGGCACTTGTCGGCATCCACACTGATCCGCACGAGTGTTCCTTCCTGCAGGCCGCTGGGGCCGAGCATCGGCGGGGCGCGGCGGTGCCCCAGATGGCCTGAAGCTAGCGCGGATGTGCGCTTGGCCCGGCGAGCAAGGTGTCATTGCAAGTCCGGCAGCGGACCCTGCTGCGCCGTAGCCTTGTCGTGTCCACGCCTCCTGTCGCCGAGGAAACACCATGTCCGATGCCAACGCCCGACTCGCCGCGCTCCGCGCCAAGCGCGCTGGCACACAAGCAGAAACTGCCACGTCGAACGGTGCCGAAGAAGACCCCACCAAGGTCTGGCACAAGACCGCCTGCGTGCTGTGTTCCAACAACTGCGGCATCGAGGTGCGTCTGGATGGTCGCAAGATCACGCGAGTGCGCGGCGACAAGGAGCACCCCGCCTCGAAGGGCTACACCTGCGAGAAGGCCCTGCGGATCGACTACTACCAGAACGGGCGCGACCGCATCAGCAGCCCGCTGCGTCGCAAGAAGGACGGCACCCTCGAAGCGGTGTCGTGGGACGTTGCGATCGCCGAGGTCGCCGAGCGCCTGACCGGCATCCGTGACTCGGTCGGCGGCGACAAGATCCTGTACTACGGCGGCGGCGGGCAGGGCAACCATTTCCCCGGTGCCTATGCGCGTGGCGTGCTGCAGACCCTGGGCGTCAAGTACCGCTCGAATGCGCTGGCGCAGGAGAAGACCGGCATGTTCTGGGCGCAGGGCAAGATGTTCGGCAGGCAGAACCTCGGCGCCATGGGCGACTTCGAGCACACCGACTGCGCGGTGTTCATCGGCAAGAACCCCTGGCAGAGCCATGGTTTCCCCGAGTCGCGCAACGAGCTCAACAAGATCCGCAACGACGACGAGCGCACGCTCGTGGTGATGGACCCGAGGGTGTCCGAGACGGCGGCGATGGCCGATCATCACCTGCGGGTGCGCCCCGGCACCGATGCGTGGGCCTTGGCGGCGCTGCTGGCGATCATGGTCGAGGAGGGGCTGACCGACGAGCAGTTCCTCGCGGAGCAGTGCACCGGCTGGGATGAGCTGCGCGACCTGATCTCGAGCGCCGACATCGCCGACTGCGCTCGCAAGTGCAGCATCGACGAAGCTGAGCTGCGTGCCGCCGCACGCACGATGGGCACGGCGAAGTCGCTGTCCACCGAGGAAGACCTCGGCATCGAGATGGCGCCCCACTCCACGCTGAACAGCTGGCTGCAGCGGCTGCTGTACCTGGTGACCGGCAACTTCGCCAAGCCGGGGGGCATGAACCTGCCGCTGCGCCTTGCTCCGATCTGCGGCCACTCTGGCGAGGGCGAGACCGACCCCGTCACCGGCAACGCCATGCTCTCGGGCCTCGTCGCCTGCGCGGCCATCCCCGACTGCATCGACACCGATCATCCGAACCGCTTCCGGGGGATGATCGTGGAGTCGGCGAACCCGCTGCACACGCTGCCCGACTCGAAGCGGTTCCGCGAGGCCTTCGCCAAGCTGGAGTGCCTGGTGGTGATCGACGTGGCGATGACCGAGACGGCTCGGGCGGCCGACTACGTACTGCCGGCCTGCTCGCAGTACGAGAAGCCAGAGGCGACGTTCTTCGCCGGCGAGATGCCTGCGAACTACTTCCAGGTGCGCCACCCGATCCTCGAGCCACTGGGCGAGTCGCTGCCCGAGGCCGAGATCCACAGCCGGCTGGTGGCCGCGATGGGCGGACGTCCCGCGGGCACCGACGGGCTGGCCGATGCGGCGCAGCAGGGTCGTGATGCCTTCATCGAGGCGCTCGGGCAGGCGTCGACCTCCGATCCCGATGTGGGGGCCAAGCTGCCGGTCGTTCTGTACGACTCGCTCGGGCCGACGCTGGGCAACATGGCGCCGGCGGCGATCATGTTCGGCTCTGCGATGCAGGCTTCGATGCGCTACCCCGACGAGGTGCGGGCTGCGGGCGTCGAGGGTGAGGGGCTGGAGCTGGCCAGCAACCTGTTCGACAAGCTCGTCGACTCGCCGTCGGGAATGATCTACAGCGTCAGCGAGTACTCCCAGACGTGGGACCGCATCGCGCACCCCGACGGCAAGATCCACCTGTACATCGAGGAGCTCGAGGACGAGTTTCGGTCGCTGGCCGACGAGGAACCGGCCATCGGCCAGGATCGCTTCCCGTTCGTGCTCTCGGCGGGCGAGCGCCGGTCGTCCAACGCCAACGACGTGATCCGTGATCCCGAGTGGCGCAAGAAGGACAAGGCCGGCTCTCTGCGGATCAACCCCGACGACGCCACCACGCTCGGCGTGGTGGACGGCGACCGGGTGCGCATCGTCTCCAAGCGGGGCGAGGCCGAAGCACCTGCGGAGGTCACCGACACGGTCATGGCCGGCCACGTGACGCTTCCCCACGGGTTCGGCACCGAGTATCCCGACGAGGACGGCGAGCACAAGATCCACGGCGTGGCCGTCAACGAGCTCACCGACATCGAAGACCGCGACTGGCTGTCACTCACCCCGCACCACAAGCACGTCCGGGTAGCCCTAGAACCCGTCGCCGGCTGAACCACCCAAAGGCAGCTCAACCGTCGGGCTAATCCGTCGACACGATCTCAGCACTCGCCGCGCTGAGGGCGGCGTGGTGCTTGCGGACTTGGGCGGGGCGGTGGGCTCGTACGTAGTCGGGTTCCTGGGAGAGCGCTAGGTCGAGCAGTTCGAGGCGGTCGGGTGTCTGCAGCCAAGGCACCGGCACGTACAGGGGCAGGTCGAAGCGGCGCAGCTCGCCCAGGCCGCTGTAGATGGCGTGCTGGTACGCCGCTCGTTCGGGCCAGTCCATGTCGTGCGGGCCGAAGCCGACGCCGCAGTCGAGCAGGAGCTGCTGCGTCACTCCCGCCTCGCGCAGGCGCTCGATGCGCGAGGCGAACCACTCGACCATGACCGTCACCGGGTCACCGCGCACATCGCGGACGCTTCGGAAGTCGCGTCCCAGCATGAACGGCAGCACCACGGTGACCTCGTGCTCGGCGGCGAGCTCGACCATCTCGGGTGACTGCAATGCGTCGCCCGCATTCAGCACCGTCGCGCCGGCGTCGAGGGCTCGGCGCGCAACTTCGGGCTTGCGGGTGTCGATCGCGACTTCGGCGCCCAGCGACAGCAGCCCGCGCAGCGGCCCTTCGACCCGCCGCCACTCGTCGTCGGGGCTGACCTCGTCGCTGCCAGGCGTGGAACCTTCGCCGCCGAGGTCGAAGTGGTCGGCGCCTTCGGCGAGCAGCTCTGCCCCCCGGGCGGCAGCTTCGGCGCAGCCTTGAACCACCGAGAAGTCGGCCTTCGAGTCCGGAGAGGCGTTGACCACACCGAAGATCTCCACGGCCGCAACATAGTCACGGCGCCGCGGGCCGCACCGAGGCTGAGCGGCACGACGAGGCAGATGCCAGCACACTCCTCGCGATGCCGCTGCTTCAGTCGTGTGCGCGCCTCAGGCGAGGTCGGGGTGCAGCGAGGCCTCGTCTGAGGGCCGGATGCTGATCACGTGACCGACCTGGGGCGGCAGTGGCAGATGCTGATGTGCCTCCCAGATCTTGGCGAGCCGCCGGTAGGGCTCGTCGGCCATCAGCCCTACGCGCCGAGTCGGCCCGTCGATGTGCAGCGACATGACCTCGCATGTCGCCACGAGGTAGCCATCGCGGGTCTGGGTCATCGTCTGGAAAGCGTGCACCCGCTTGCGGTCGAAGCCCAGCAGCTGCACCGAGATCACATACGGCTCATCGGGCCCGATCTCTCGCACGTAGGTGATGTGGTTCTCCGCGGAGAACGTCGTGATGTCACGCACTTCACGATGTGCGGTGCCCATGCCGATGTAGTCCATCCAGGGTGCGATGGCGTCGTCGAACGCCACCAGGTAATAGCCAGCGTTGAGGTGGCCGTTGTAATCGATCCACCCCTCCTGCACAGAGCCAGCCAGCACCGGGACCGGAGCTCGGGACACAGCGTCGGTCGGCTGCGGTTCCAGCGGCTCAGCGCTCATGGCTGTCCCTGCTCATTGCTGCCTGTTCTCATGACTGTCCGTTCGGAGAGACAGCCTCATCGGCAACAGGCCAGAACACCTCGGGCGGCGCATCTTGCAGGGCAGCGGAGCGCGGCTGTGACATTGCCGACACGAGGCCATCGTCAAGCGGCCGCACCCTCGGCACGGTCGGGACCGCCGGGACTGTCGAGATCGCCGTGGGAGTCGGCGATGGTGTGGTCGCTCCGGCTGTCACCGGCAGTCGCTGCACGGTTCTGGCCGCGGTGCTGGCCGCGACACCGGCCGTCGCCGGAGCGGGCACTGTGCCCGGCAGCCGCACCGGTGCAAGCGGCCGCGGTGGCGCAGCAGCCGGCGGAGACGTGGGTGACGGCTGCCCGCCAGGCCCGATGTAGGTCGGCAGTGCCAACGGAAAACGAGTCATCGGCAGGAGCACAAAGACACCCGCCAACGCAATGACACCGACCATGAAGATCGGCACCGAAACGCCGCCGCTCGCGTCGTGAGTGAAGCCGAGCAATGGCGGACCGATCAATGCGCCAGTACCGGAAAAGAAGAAGAAGATGCCGACCACCGCACCGATGTTCGCCAGACCGAACAGGTAGGCCGTGACATCGCCCAGGAGGGCCACGAAGCCGCCATAGGAAACGCCGAGCACCGCAGCGAATGCCACCAGCAGCCCGTACTTGGTGCCGGGCGCATCGACCCGCGTGGTGATGAACCAGATGGCGTAGGCCACCGGCAATCCACCGAAGGCGATCTTGAGCAAGCGGATCGACCCCAGCGGCCTCGCCAAGCTTGTCAGCGCAAGCCGGCCCACGATGCTCGACAGGCCGACGACGAACACGAGCCCTCCCGCCGCCAGCTCGGCGACGCCGTCGTCGATGGAGAACGGGATGATGAGCCCGATGGTGCCGATCACGGCGATCGTGAACAAGATGCCGGCGGTTCCCATCTGCCAGAACGTTGCAGTCCGTACCACCAAGGAGAGGTGACGGCGGGGGCTGCCGACATGCACTCGCGGCGGCTGCCGAATGACGAGCAGCCCGAACACGAGAATCACCGCAGCGATCACCGCCAACCAGCGCATGCCGACACGCCAGCCGTATTCGG
Source organism: uncultured Acidimicrobiales bacterium (assembly GCA_964484385.1). GTDB lineage: Bacteria > Actinomycetota > Acidimicrobiia > Acidimicrobiales > Poriferisodalaceae > Poriferisodalis. The sequence continues at coordinate 23,019 of CAZAFV010000009.1, read as the reverse complement.
CGAGCAGCCGCTGCGCGAACGGGACATAGATCATCGTCCCGAGGCCCGAACCGGTCGCCACGATGCCCTGGGCCATGGCCCGGTGCTTGTCGAACCACATCGCCGTCAGGGCGAACAGCGGCGCATTGAACAGCCCGCCGCCGAAGCCGAGCCCGACGCCATACAGCACATAGCCGTGCCACAGCACCGTCACTTGCGAGGTCGCCACCAGCCCGCCGACGAACAGCACGCCGCCGACGATCAGCAGCGGCACGATGCCGAAGCGGTCGTACAGGCGGCCCGACACCAATGCGCTGCCGAAGTAGAGGAACACCGTGATGCCGAACACGATCGAGATCGGACCCAGACCGGTGTCGAACTCGGTGGCCATGTCGTTGGCGAATGCAGTGAAGCTGTAGATGCTGCCGAAGCCGGCCATGACGACAATCGCGGCCCCGCACGCGGTCACCCAGCCGCGCGCTGAGTCCAAGTGGACTGCAGAACCCTCGGCTGTCTCGACGGCGGTCACCGGCGTGAGACTACGGCGCTGCGCTGATTGGAGTCTGCGGCGCGCCTCTCCGTGTCGCCTGCGGTCGCACCGACAGCGCGAGGCCGAGCGGGCACGGCACGCTGATTGACGCGCTCAACCCGATCCGAAGCGGCCGTCAGGGTGAGCTGCTCAGCCCAGCATCGACAGGTCGCGCACTGCGCCCCTGTCGGCGCTGGTGGCCATCGCCGCGTAGGCCCGCAGTGCAGTACTGACCTGGCGCGGGCGGGGTTCGGCCGGCTGCCAGCCCGCCTCGTCCTGCTCATCGCGGCGCCGCTCCAACTCGTCGTCGTCGACGGCCAGATTGATGGTGCGGTTGGGGATGTCGATCTCAATGATGTCGCCGCTGCGCACCAGCCCGATCAGTCCGCCCGAGGCAGCCTCGGGCGAGACATGGCCGATCGACAGGCCCGAGGTGCCGCCCGAGAAGCGCCCATCGGTGACGAGCGCGCACGCCTTGCCGAGCCCCTTCGACTTCAGGTACGAGGTGGGGTACAGCATCTCCTGCATGCCCGGACCGCCCCGCGGCCCCTCGTAGCGCACCACCACGACGTCGCCGGCGACGACCTCGCCGTCGAGAATGTGCTCGACCGCTTCGTCCTGGCTCTCGACCACATGGGCCGGGCCGGAGAACACCCAGATCGACTCGTCCACCCCGGCGGTCTTCACCACGCAGCCGTCGGGCGCGAGGTTGCCGTAGAGGATCGCCAGCCCGCCGTCTGTGGAGTACGCGCAGTCGACCGAGCGGATGCAGCCCCGCTCGCGGTCGAGGTCCAGCGTGCGGTAGCGCTCGGACTGGCTGAACGCCACCTGCGTCGGAATGCCCGCCGGACCGGCCCGGAAGAACTCGGCAAGCGACGCATCGTCGTTGGTGGCCACGTCCCAGCTGGAGATGGCATCGAACATGGTCGGCGAATGCACCGTCGGCACCTGGTTGGCGATCAGGCCCGCCCGGTTCAGCTCGGCCATGATCCCCATGACGCCGCCGGCGCGATGCACATCCTCGACGTGGAAGAACTCCGACGCCGGCGCCACCTTGCAGATGTTGGGCACCTTGCGCGACAGCCGGTCGATGTCGGCCATCGTGAAGTCGAGCTCTGCCTCCTGGGCGGCGGCCAGCAGGTGCAGGATCGTGTTGGTGGACCCGCCCATCGCAATGTCGAGCGTCATGGCGTTCTCGAACGCCTCGAAGCTGCCGATCGAGCGCGGCAGCACCGATGCGTCGTCTTCCTGGTAGTAGCGGCGGCACAGCTCGACCACCAGGCGACCTGCCTCCAAGAACAGCTCACGGCGGTCCGAATGGGTGGCCACCACGGTCCCGTTGCCGGGCAGCGACAGGCCCAATGCCTCGGTGAGGCAGTTCATGGAGTTGGCCGTGAACATGCCCGAGCACGAACCGCAGGTGGGACAGCCCGATCGCTCCATCTCGGCAACGTCCTCGTCGCTGACGGAGTCGTCGGCGGCCACCACCATCACGTTGATGAGGTCGACCTTCTGAGTAGCCAGCTTCGTCTTGCCGGCTTCCATGGGACCGCCGGAAACGAACACCGTCGGAATGTTCAGCCGCATCGCGGCGTTCAGCATCCCCGGGGTGATCTTGTCGCAGTTGGAGATGCACACCAGCGCGTCGGCGCAGTGCGCATTCACCATGTACTCGACGGCGTCAGCAATGAGATCGCGCGACGGCAGGCTGTAGAGCATCCCGTCGTGGCCCATGGCGATGCCGTCGTCGACGGCGATGGTGTTGAACTCCTTCGCCACGCCCCCGGCGGCCTCGATCTCGCGGGCGACGAGCTGGCCGAGGTCCTTCAAGTGGACATGTCCGGGCACGAACTGGGTGAACGAATTGGAGATGGCGATGATCGGCTTGCCGAAGTCGTCATCGGTCATGCCGGTGGCACGCCACAACGCTCGAGCCCCGGCCTGATTTCGGCCCGCTGTGGAGGTGACAGATCGGTAGCTCGGCATGGCTTCAGCCTACGCGGCGATGCCGGATTCTCATAGCCCGTCTGGGCAGTAGCCTGCGCGACCCGTGGTCCCGAACGACACTGCAGCCGATGATGCTGCGGGCGGTACAGCCGACGATGCGGCCCCCAGGGACACGATCCTGATCCGGGTGACCGGCCCGGACGGCCCAGGCATCACGACCGACTTGCTGGCGCTGCTCTCGAACGCGGGCGCGGACGTGCAGGACATGGAGCAGGTGGTGGTGCGCCGCCAGCTCACGCTCGGGCTCGCGATCACCGTCCCCGCCGGCCGCGACCTGGTCAAGGAAGTGCTGCTGTTCGGCTACGAGCGGGGCTTGGAGATGAACTTCGAGGTTGTCGACGCCACTCCGACCAAGCACGCGGAGCGCCTCGTGGTCACCGCATTGGCGCCCGAACTGAAGCCGGCGGACCTGTCGGTCGTGACCGGGGCCATCGCCACCAGCGGCGGGAACATCGACCGCATTCACCGGCTCTCCCGTTTCCCGGTGTGGAGTTACGAATTCCTGGTGGAGGGTGCGGAGAGCGACAAGCTCCGCACCGACCTGATCGAGGTGGCCGCTGAGCGCCGGATCGACATCGCCGTGCAGCCCCACGGCCTGTCACGGCGTTCGACCCGCATGATCGTGATGGACGTCGACTCGACCCTCATCCGCAACGAGGTGATCGATCTGCTGGCCGCCGAGGCCGGCCACGAAGCTCGTTCGGCTGAGCTGACCGCAGCCGCCATGGCCGGCGAGATCGACTTCGAGACATCTCTGCGCCAGCGGGTGAGGCTGCTGGCCGGCCAGCCTTCATCGATCATCGACACGGCAATCGTGCACATGAACCTCACGCGGGGCGCCCGCACCTTTGCCCGCACGCTGAAGCGGCTGGGCTACAAGGTGGCGATCATCTCCGGCGGCTTCACGCACTTCACCGATCACCTGGCGACGCGGTTCAAGTTCGATCACGCCTACGCGAACGAGCTCGAGATCCGCGACGGCCGGCTGACCGGCGAACTGGTCGGAGAAGTGATCGACGCCGAGGCCAAGGCGCGGCTGCTGCGCCAGCTCGCGTACATCGAGGGCGTGCCGCTGGAGCAGATCGTGGCCGTGGGCGACGGTGCCAACGACCTGCCCATGCTGACGGCGGCGGGGCTCGGCATCGCCTTCAACGCCAAGCCGGTGGTTGCCGATGCGGCGGACACCACCGTGAACGTGCCGTACCTGGACGCGATCCTGTTCATGCTGGGCGTCACACGCGAGGAAGTCGAAGCCGCGGATGCCTCGACGACGCCGCTGCATGCCGAGCGGTCGATCTCGTCGCTGCTGCCATAGCCGTCATGGCTGCATGACCAGACTTGGGCCTCTCGCGCAGGTAACTTCGGCCTCATGGCCGAGGTGACGATCTACCACAACCCGCATTGAAACTCGTCCCGGAATGCCTTGGCGGTCGCCGAGGAAGCTGGAGTCGAGGCCGACGTCGTCTTGTACATGAAGACGCCGCCCGACCAGGAGACGCTCGAACACTTGGTGTCGATACTCGAGGACCCCGTCGAAGACTTGGTGCGCAAGGACTCGCAGTTCAAGAAGCTGAACCTGAACGCCGACGACTACGTCGGCAATCCCGACGCAGTGGTGGAGCTGCTGAGCCAGCGCAAGGCGCTCATGCAGCGCCCAGTCGTGGTGCGCGGCAACCGTGCCATCGTCGGACGTCCGAAGGGTCGCATCGCCGAGCTGCTGGCCGACTGAGGCCGAGCCGGACCGGTTGATGACTGACGCCAACGGCGGCGTACGCACCCCGCTGTTCGACCTGCACACCGAACTCGGCGGCCGGATGGTCAACTTCGGCGGCCATGCGCTGCCCATGCGCTACGGCGACGGCACCGTTGCCGAGCACCGCGCCACCCGCACGGCGGCGGGATTGTTCGACGTCAGCCACATGGGCATCGTCGAGCTGCACCCGGGGGGCAACGATGACGTAGGCGACGTGGCGGCCTGGCTGGAAGGCTGCGTGCCGGGTGCCGTCACCAGCCTCGTGCCGGGTCGCATGCGCTACACGCTGTTCACTACTGCGGCAGGCGGTGTGCTCGACGACCTGATCGTGTCGTGTCATGCCGATCGGCTGCGCATCGTGGTCAATGCGGTGCGCACCGAGGCCGACCTGTCGATGCTGCGGGCGGTCAACGGCGGCGACGACGGCGATGTGCGCCTTGAGGTGCGAACCGATCTGGCGTTGGTGGCGCTGCAGGGTCCAGCGGCGGCCGGCGTGCTGGCTCGCTGGGCGCCGGAAGCCGCAGCGCTGGCGTTCATGACGACGGCCACGCTGCCGATCGAGGGCGTCGAGTGCGAGGTGTCTCGCTGCGGGTACACGGGCGAGGACGGCTTCGAGGTTGCCATTCCGGCAGGCGAGGCGACCCATATCGCACGGCTGCTGCTGAGCGCCGATGAGGTTGCTCCCGCAGGGCTCGGCGCCCGCGACACGCTGCGTCTCGAGGCGGGCCTGCCGCTGGTGGGCCACGAACTCACCGAGGCGACCACGCCAGCCGAAGCCGGACTGGGTTGGTCAATCCCGAAGCGGCGGCGGGCCGACGGCGGATTTCCCGGCGCTGAGATCATCACGGCGCAGCTTGCTGGCGGGCCGCCGCGCCAGCGGGTGGGCATCGCGGCCGAGGGCCGCCGGCCAATTCGCGACGGTGCCGCGCTGAGCACTTCCGACGGCACCAGCGTCGGCATGGTGACGAGCGGCGGCTTCGGCCCTACGGCGGGAGCGCCGATCGCCATGGCCTATGTCGCGGCTGAGCACTCGGCCGACGGCACCGAGTTGCTGGCCGAGGGCCGCAAGGGCGCCGAGCCGTGCCGGGTGGCTCCGCTGCCATTCGTGGAGCACCGCTACTGGCGACCGTCGTGATGGATAACCCGAGCGATGGCACTGACGATGAACGAGACCGCACAAGGCCCCTTGCACGGAGGCATGGCGCATGAGTGAACCCCCTGTACCCACGAGCTCAGAAGGGGCATTCGCTGCACGCCACATCGGCCTGGGGCCTGACGACGTTGCTGTCATGCTCAAGCGGCTCGGGTTCGGCTCGCTCACCGAACTGGTCGATGCCGCCGTGCCTGCCGAGATCCGGATCGACGAGCCGATCGTGCTCGACGGCATCGACCGTCCCCTCACCGAGCCGGAAGCCACTGCGGCGATGCGCTGGATTGCCAATGCCAACACGCAGGTGCACTCGTTGATCGGGCTGGGCTACTACGGCACCCTCACGCCTGCAGTCATCCGGCGCGGCGTGCTGGAAGACCCGTCGTGGTACACGGCGTACACGCCGTACCAGCCCGAGATCTCCCAAGGGCGGCTCGAGGCCTTGCTCAACTACCAGACGATGGTGTGCGATCTGGTGGGAATGGAGATCGCCAACTCATCGCTGCTGTGCGAGGGCACCGCGGCTGCCGAGGCGATGGCCATGGCCCGCCGCATCACACGCAGCGGGCCCGACTGCTTCTTCGTCGATGCCGACTGCCATCCTCAGGTCATCGATGTGGTTCGCACACGTGCCCAGCCGCTCGGCATCGACATCGTGATGGGCGAGCCCGCGACCGATCTGGCACCTGCCGAGGTGTACGGCGCGCTGCTGGCCTACCCCGGCAGCAGCGGCGCTGTCCGCAACCTTCAACCGGTGATCGAAGCTCTGCACGCCACGGGCGCGATTGCGGCCGTCACGGCCGACCTGCTGGCGTGCTGCGTACTGCAGCCGCCCGGCGAGCAGGGCGCCGACATCGTGGTGGGCAGCTCGCAGCGCTTCGGTGTGCCGCTCGGTTTCGGCGGCCCGCATGCGGCATTCCTTGCGACCAGCGAGAAGCACCGCCGCTCGATGCCGGGACGGCTCGTGGGCGTCTCGGTGGACGCCGCCGGCAGGACCGCGTACCGGCTGGCGCTGCAGACCCGTGAGCAGCACATACGGCGCGAGAAGGCCACCAGCAACATCTGCACCGCTCAGGTGCTGCTCGCCGTGGTGGCCTCGATGTATGCGGTCTGGCACGGCCCTGACCGACTGGCGGGCATCGCTGAGCGCGTGCACCGGCTGACGGCCGCACTGGCCGAGGGCGTGCGCAACTTGGGCTTGCGCGTCCGCAACGAGACGTTCTTCGACACGCTGACTGTGGAGGTCCCCGGCGGCGCCGACCAGGTGCTGGCCGCCGCGCTCAGCGCCGGGATCAACCTGCGCCGAGTCGATGCCGACGCAGTGAGCGTCTCGCTCGACGAGACCTGCGACGAAGCGACGGTCGCGCACCTCCTGGATGCTTTCGGAACGACAGGAGACGGCAGGTCAGCCGATGTGGGAATTGTGGCCGAGCTGGCAGCCTCGGCGCCGTCGGGCATCGCCGGCGAACTGCGGCGCACCAGCAAGTACCTCACGCACCCCACGTTCCACTCACACAGCTCCGAGACTGAGATGATGCGCTACCTGCGCCGGCTGGCCTCGGCCGACGTGGCGCTGGACCGCTCGATGATCCCGCTGGGCAGCTGCACGATGAAGCTCAACGCTGCAGCGGAGATGACGCCGGTGACCTGGCCGCAGTTCGCCGACATCCATCCGTTCGCGCCGCCCGACCAGTGGGAGGGCTACCGCCAGATCATCGCCGACCTCGAACGGTGGCTGGCGGCGATCACCGGCTACGACGCCGTGTCGTTGCAGCCCAATGCGGGCTCGCAGGGCGAGCTGGCCGGGCTGCTCGCCATCCGCGGCTACCACGACGACCGGGGCGACACCCACCGCACCGTGTGCCTCATCCCCTCCTCCGCGCACGGCACCAACGCCGCGTCGGCCGTGATGGCCGGCATGCGGGTGGTGGTGGTGGGCTGCACCGACGACGGCGACGTCGACCTCGACGACCTGATCGCCGAGCACGGCGATCAGCTCGCCGCATTCATGGCCACCTACCCCTCGACACATGGTGTCTATGAAGATGGCATCCGGCAGGTCTGTCTCAAGGTGCACGAAGCGGGCGGGCAGGTCTACGTGGACGGCGCCAACCTCAACGCCCTCGTCGGCCTCGCCGCACCGGGCACGTTCGGCGCCGACGTCAGCCATCTCAACCTGCACAAGACGTTCTGCATTCCCCACGGCGGCGGCGGGCCGGGCATCGGGCCGGTGGCGTGCCGCCTGCATCTGGCCAAGTACCTGCCCAACCACCCGCTAGCGCCCACTGCCGGCCCCGAGACCGGCCCGGGAGCGATCTCGTCAGCGCCGTGGGGCTCGGCGGGCATCCTGCCGATCCCGTGGATGTACATCGCCATGATGGGAGTGGACGGCCTCACCCAGGCCACCCAGACGGCGATCCTGTCGGCCAACTACCTGGCCTCGCGCCTCGGCGAATACTTCCCGATCCTGTACCAGGGCCGCTACGGGCTGGTCGCGCACGAGTGCATCGTGGATCTGCGGCCGTTCTCGGAGTGGGCCAGCGTGGACGACGTGGCCAAGCGGCTCATCGACTTCGGATTCCACGCCCCGACGATGTCGTTCCCGGTCGCAGGGACGCTGATGATCGAACCCACCGAGAGCGAATCGCTTGCGGAGATCGACCGGTTCTGCGATGCGATGGCGACGATCCGATCCGAGATCGACAAGGTCGCGGGGGGCGAGTGGCCCGCCGACGACAACCCGCTCGCCAACGCGCCCCACACGGCGATCGACGTGCTGGCCGACGAGTGGGAGCACCCCTATTCGCGCACCGAGGCCGCCTACCCGGCGGGTACCGCCGTGGCGACGCTCGTGGCCGACAAGTACTGGCCGCCGGTGAGCCGCATCGACGGCGCCTACGGCGACCGCAACCTCATGTGCGCCTGCCCAGACCCCCGCGCCTTCGAGACTGACTGACCACAGATCGCTAGCGTTCGGGCATGGCTCGGGTCGACCCTTCGGTGCTGGAGATGCCGGACGATGATGCGGCCGGCACGATGCCGTACTTCTCCCACATCGACCTGTGGCTGCGCGCCGAAGTAGACGGGCTGAGCGATGCGCAGCTCGACCTCGACGACCAGTCGCCCGAGCGGGAGCTGATGTGGTGGTCGATCCGGCGGCAGATCAGCCACATCGCCTGGGTGTCGCTGATCTTCGCGAAGCGGCGCTGCGGGATGCTGCTG
>CAZAFV010000009.1:0-14369 GCA_964484385.1 uncultured Acidimicrobiales bacterium | reverse complement strand
CATCGTGTGGGCCGAGCATCACCAGGGGCGCAACAACAAGCACGGGCTGCGGCTGGATCCAGAGCTGTTCTGGGATGTGCCCGATCTGCTCGACAAGCTCGACCTGGGCCTGAGCTGGATGCGCTACGTGGTCGCGTCCCATCCGGTCGAGACGTTCCGCGAGATGGTGGAGTCACGTCACAGCACGCTCTTCTGGGACGACGCCATCACGGTGCTCCCCCGGGGTGCTTGGCATGATCCCGACGACGAGCGGATGATCGTGAACACGCTCGAGTGCGCGATCTGGATGCTGTTCTACGAGATGGCCTCGCACATCCGCTCCATCCAGCGGATCAAGGAGATCCAGGGGCTGCCTTCTGCCGTCGAGCTGACGCGCTTCGGCTACCTGCGCCTCCCCCACTACTGGGGCGACACCGACGCCCCCGCGCCCAGCATCACGAAGCTGTAGCCCGCGCAGACCCCGAATCAGTCGACATGGCGAAACCGAAGATCATTCTCGACTGCGATCCGGGCCACGACGATGCGGTGGCGATCCTGCTGGCGGCCCGCCAGTGCGAGGTGCTGGCGATCACGACGGTGTCGGGGAACGCCCCGCTCGAGATGACCACGGCAAACGCGCTGCTGATGTGCCAGCTCGCCGGGCTGGACCTTCCGGTGCATGCGGGCGCGGATCGGCCGCTGCTGGTACCCGCGGCACACGCCCCTCGTGCCCACGGGGCGACCGGGCTCGACGGGCCGCCACGGCCAGATGTGCACCTGGCCGTGGCGAGCGACGACGCGGTCGGCTGCATTATCGAGACGGTGCGCGCGCACGACGACGTGTGGCTCGTGCCTGTCGGGCCGCTCACCAACATTGCGCTGGCCGTCCGCCAGGCGCCGGACATCGTCGGGCGGGTCGCGGGCATCTCGCTCATGGGCGGGTCGGTCGGGCCGGGCAATGTCACGCCCACGGCCGAGTTCAACATCTGGGCAGATCCCCATGCCGCCCAGATCGTGTTCGGTGCCGGTGTGCCGCTGGTTCGCATGGCCGGGCTCAACCTCACCCACCAGCTCTGCGTCGGGCAGAACGAGATCATCGCCCTGCGGGAGCAGGGCGGCATCGTGCCCGAGTTCGTGGCGGGCCTCTTCGACTTCTACCTCGCCGGCTACCGCGAGCGCGCCGGGCTGGATGCCGCGCCCATGCACGACCCCTGCGCAGTGCTGGCCGTGACCCACCCTGAGCTGTTCGCCTTCGGCACCCGACACGTCGACGTAGAGACGAGCGGCGATCTCACCCGGGGCATGACCGTCGCCGACGAACGGCCCGGCACCGACGCCACGCCCAACTGCGAGGTCGCCTACAGCATCGACGCCGTTCCGGCGCTCGAACTCATCGTCGACGCCGTCCGCAGCTACGAGTGAGACCGCCCGGTTGCCGAACCCGCCACCAGTCGCCCACGAGTACGCAGGCGGAAGGCACATCTCCCGCTGCTGCGAGGCGGCAGCTCCTTACCGAGCGGCTCAGGCTCGGGGCGGCCACGTCGGTACCGTTGCCGCTGTGCCGACCGACAGCACAGCGACCAGCCCGGCGTTCCGGCTGAGCCAGTACAGCCACGGTGCGGGCTGAGCGTGCAAGCTCGGGCCCTCCGAGCTGGCGCAGGTTCTGCGCCATCTGACTCCCCCGTCGCACCCGGATCTGTTGGTGGGCACCGACACCAGCGACGACGCTGCCGTGTGGCGGCTCGACGGCGACCGGCTGCTGGTGACGTCGACGGACTTCTTCGCGCCGATCGTGGACGACGCCCGCACATGGGGGCGCATCGCGGCCGCGAATGCCGCCAGCGACATCTACGCCATGGGTGCCAGCCCGCTGTTCGCACTCAACCTGGCGGCCTGGCCCCGCGACGTGCTCCCGCTGGACCTGCTGGGCGAAGTGCTGGCGGGCGGCGCTGATGCCGCCGCAGACGGCGGCTGGGTGGTGGCCGGCGGTCACACCATCGACGCACCCGAGCCGCTCTACGGAATGTCGGTCACCGGCACCTGCCAGCCGGCCGCCGACGGCGCGGGCCTGCTCACCAATGCCGGCGGGCAGCCGGGCCAAGCGCTCGTGCTCACCAAGCCACTCGGCACCGGCCTGCTCGCAACCGCGCTGAAGCGTTCGGGCCCCGAGGCCGTCGAGCCGGGCGGCGACCTGCATGCGGCCTACGAGGCCGGCGTGGCCGAGATGTGCCGGCTCAACGACACAGCCGTCGCCGCGGCCGTCGACGCAGGTGCCACAGCGGCCACCGATGTGACCGGCTTCGGACTGCTGGGCCACCTCGCAGAACTCGCTGCGGCCAGCGGGGCGAGTGCCGAGGTGGATGCAGGCGCCGTGCCACTATTGCCCGATGTGGTCAGGCTCGCCACCGGCGGCTTCGTGCCCGGAGGCACCGGGCGCAATCTGGATCACCTCGCCGAGCGCCTCGGCGGCGGCGACGAGCTCACCCGTACAGTGCTCGGCGATCCGCAGACCTCGGGCGGTTTGCTGTTCAGCTGCGATCCCGGACACGCCGACGACGCTGTGCGCAAGCTGCGCGACGACGGCCACGACGCCTCGGTGATCGGCGAACTCACCGACGGCAGCAACGGCACGGTCGGAACGATTGCGATCGCGGGCGCCGTCACCGGAGACACCGCAACAGACGCAGGCTGAGGAAGTGTCCGCTAGCACGAAGCGGCGGGGGGTGTTTCCCGGCTCGTTCAACCCGCCCACGACGGCCCATCTCGCCATCAGCGAAGCCGTGATCGAACAGCACCGCCTCGATGTGCTCGTGTGGACCGTCAGCCGGGTGGCGCTCGCCAAGGAAGACGTGCAACGCCCGCGCCTCGCCGACCGGATCGCCGTGCTCCAAGAAGTGGCTGCGCCGATCGACTGGCTCGAGATCGACGTCACCGACGCGCAGCTGCTGTCTGACATCGCTGCCGGCTTCAACGTGATCGTCATGGGTGCCGACAAGTGGCAGCAGATTCACGACCCGGTCTACTACGGCAACGATCCAGCGCACCGGGATGCGTCCATCGCTGCGCTGCCGACCGTCGCCATCGCCGCCCGCCCCCCGCACGATTGCCCCACCGAACTCGTGCTCGACCTGCCCGACTGGGTGGGCACCGTGTCGAGCACCCAGGCCCGCTCCACCGACTCGGCCCTGATGGCACCCGAAGCGGCTCGCTTCGACGCAGAGACCGGTGCCTGGACCGACCAAGCTCGCTACGAGGCCTGGTTGGCGCGCCAGCGGGAAGACTGAAGGGCACTATGGACGAGATTCTGGATGTCGACCTGTTGGCGTTCGAGCACGGCTCGACGGCGCGACGCAAGGCGGTCACTGACGGCGTGATGTCGAGCCTCCGGACGGGCTTCGTCTATACGGCCCACGATCTCTCCGGCGGTCTGCTCGACGACGCGTACGACGTGCTGGGCCGGTTCTTCGCACTCGAACCCGACGCCAAACAGTGCTACGTCGACGCGGAGTCGTTCGGCGCCCGTGGCTACACCGGCCGCCTCACCGAAACCGCCGCCATCTCCGACCTGCCCGACTGGAAGGAGATGTTCAACTGGAGCGATCAGCCGCCCGCCGGGCACCCGCTCACCGTTCAGTACGGCCGCTGGTACCGGCCGTCGATCTTTCCCGATGACGACATCGACGGCGCCGGAGCGACGCTCACCGAATTCCACCGGCGGCTCGTCGAGCTGCAGCGACGCTTCCTGCGTGTGATCGCGCAGGGCATCGGCGCCCACGAGACCTACTTCGACCGGATGACCACCTACGGCACGCACCTGTCCCGGGCCATCCACTATCCGCCGATGTCACATGCCCCGGGCGGCGGCAGCGAGGGCCACGTCTGGGCCGACGAGCACGCCGACATCAACCTCATCACCGCCCTGCCACGGGCGACCGACCGCGGGCTGCAGGTGCGCATCGACGGCGGATGGGTCGATGCCGCCCCGCCGGACGATCACGTCATCATCAACTCGGGGATCATGCTGGAGCACGTCACCAACGGTCTGATCGGGGCCGGCTGGCACCGTGTCAAGGCCGACCCAGGCCAGCACACCAGCCGGCTCAGCGTGGTGCAGTTCTGCCACCCACGCCCGTCCACGATCCTCGCCCCGGCTCCGTCTACGGTCACGCCTGAGCGGCCGTGCCGCTACGAGGCGGTCTCGGCCGAGGACCGGCTGGAAGAGGTGATCTGGGAGATCAACCTCATCCCCGACGCCCGCCGCATCGATTGAACGCGGCTGGGCCGCCGGCTAGAGCTCGAGCAGAGCGTTCTCGATGACTTCGGTCAACGCGGGGTGAATGTAGAACTGCTCGTGGGCCATCTGGTCGACCGTCTGGCCGAAGGACATCCCTTGGATGAGCTGCTGGATCAGGGTGGAGGCCTGGGGGCCGATGATGTGGGCGCCGAGCAGCTCGCGGGTCTCGGCGTGTGCGATGAGCTTGGCGAAGCTGGCGGTGTCCTCCATCGCCCAGCCGTACGCCGTGTGGCCGAAGGGCTTGTTGGCCACCGAGATCGGCAGACCCGCCGCCCGTGCATCGCGCTCGGTGAGGCCGACCGAGGCGACCTGCGGGTGCGAGAACACCGCATGGGGAACCAGATCCTCCCGGACGGTGCGCATGGGGCCGTCGGCTTGCCCCTCGGCCACCAGCAGGTTGTGCCTCAGCGCCCGCACCTGCGCGTTGGCGAGATGCTTGAGCTGAGTCTCGCTCGACAGGTCGCCGAAGGCCCACACGCCCGGCGCCGAGGTGCGGTAGAACTCATCGGTCAGCACACGGCCGTCGTCGTCATCCACTCCTGCAAGGTCGAGGGCGAGCTGATCGCCGTTGGGCACCCGACCTGTGGCCACCAGCAGCACATCGGCGCTCACCGACTCGGCACGCCCGCCACGGTCGAATTCGACCGTGTAGGAGTTGCCATGGGCACTGGGCGTGCCGTCGGCGGCGTACACAAACTCCGCGGCTCCACCGCGCACTGTGCTGCCGGTCGCGGCTCCGCCGCGCACGAATGTCACCGTCGCGCCGAGGCGCAGGTCGAAGTGGCGCTGCGCCGCCGTCGTGAATGCCGCAGACACGTCGTCGTCCTCGGCCCGCAGCAGCCGCTCACCCCGGTTGACCACCGTGACGTTGGTTCCCAGCGCCGAGAACACGTAGCCCAGCTCGCAGGCGATATACCCGCCGCCAAGCACGATCATCGACTCTGGCAGCGAATCCAGCCGCATCACGGTGTCAGAGGTGTGGAACGGCACCGTGCCCAGGCCGCGGTACGGCGGCAGGAATGCCCGAGCGCCGGCCCCGAGCACCACATGCCGCCCGGATACCGATTCGGTGCTGCCGTCGCCCATGCGCACCGCCAGGCGCCGGTCGCTCACGAAGCGGGCGTCACCCTCGAACACGGTGATGTTGGGGCATTCGGCGCCGAAGCGGTAGTCGCGTCCCCCGCTGGCGATGGGATCGATGCGGCCGAAGACGCGATCTCGAATGGCAGGCCAGTCGGCGCTGTCAAAGCTGGCGGCGATGCCGTAGTCGCCCGCCGTCGCGACGGTGTCGGCAACATCGGCCGCGTACACGAACATCTTGGAGGGAATGCAGCCCACGTTCAGGCAGGTGCCACCGAACGTGTCGCGTTCGACGATCGCAATCGACCAGTCGTCGAACTCAGGACCGGGAATGGAATTGGCCGAGCCGGTGCCGACGATGACCAAGTCGAAATCTGCCATGTGCGCAGTCAATCAGCGCTGTTCGCGAAGAGCAGCGACCGGCCTCACACCAGTGCTTGATAGACGAGCGCCTTGAGCTCTGGGCGGATCGGGTGGACGCTGGAGGGCAGCAGCTGCGTCAGGAAGACGAGCGTGATGTCTTCGACCGGATCCACCCAGAATGCTGTCGACGCAGCCCCGCCCCAGGCGAACTCGCCCTTGCTGGACACGACCTTGGCCTTGGCAGGATCGAGTACGACCGAGAAGCCCAGGCCAAAACCGACACCGTCGAAGGCCGCCTCGGAGAACAATGCCCGGCCGCACTCGGTGAGATCGGTGCCGCCAGGCAGGTGATTGCTGGCCATGAACTCGAGGGTTCGCCGACCGATGACGCGGGCGCCGTCGAGCTCGCCCCCGTTACGCAGCATCTGGGTGAAGCGGTGGTAGTCCCCCATGGTCGACACCAGGCCACCGCCGCCGGAAAGGATCTTGGGCGGCCCCAGGTAGGCCGACGTGCGCGGGTCATCCATCAGCGTGCGCGCCAGGCCCGGGTCGTCGGGCCGGTATGCCGGGGGCGTCGGCCCCGTGTTGCCCGGTGCCTCGCGTGCCGCCAGCGTGGCTGTCGTGTAGTTGGCCGCAAAGCGCTCGACGTCGGCGGGTGGCACCTGAAAGCCCGTGTCGGTCATGCCGAGCGGTCCGGTCACGTGGTCGACGAGGTACTCGTCGAGCGACTGACCCGAGACGACCTCGACGACACGGCCCAGAACATCGGTGGAGTAGCTGTAGTTCCACTCGGTGCCCGGATCGAACAGCAGCGGGAGCGATGCGAGCGCTTCGCAGGTTTCCTCGAGGTCGCCGGGGGCACCCCAGTTGAAGCCGTTGGCCCGGTACAGCGCGTCGACCTCGTTGGCGAAGTGGAAGTCGTAGGTGAGGCCGGAGGTATGGGTCAGCAGGCTGTGGACGGTCACTTCGCTCGCCGGTTCTCGCGTCTGGTACTGCATCACGTTGCCGCCGGCGAAGACGCGCGCACTCGCAAACTCCGGGATCCAACGCGAGACCGGATCCTTCAACTGGAAGCAGCCTTGCTCGTACAGCTGCATCGCGGCGATCGACACGACGGGTTTGGTCATCGAGTAGATGCGATAAATGGTGTCTGCGGTGACCGGCAGCGCTCGCTCGCAGTCACGCTGGCCGTAGCGGTGGGTGTACGCGATCTGGCCGCCACGCGTCAGCAGCACCGACACACCCGGCAGGCGCCCGTCGTCGACATATCGATCCAGATGAGCGGCAATGCGCTCCAGCCGGCCGGCGTCGAAGCCCACCTCGGCCGGATCGACGGTTGGCTCGGTGTCTGAGGTGATCGATCCCATCACAACCTCCGGTGTTCGCTACTCGCCGTCCTGCAGGCTACGGCTCAGGAATCGGCCGAAGGCTCTGTCAGCGGCGCTCGGAAAGGTTCAGGACACAGCAGCTGACAGTGGCCGCGGCCGGGAGCTGTTCAGTGGTCGCGATGCCACGCTCGACGACCGCCTCGGCGAGATCGGGGTCGGACCAGCTTGCGACAGTCTGGAAGCCTCGCTCCTCGTAGACCTCGACGGGTTGACCGCCCATGAAGCCCATCACCGGCCTCAACGACGGCGACGCCTTCGCGACCACGGCCGCCGCGCCGGTGGCGGACGCCCACTCCAGCATGCGGTCGAGCAGCCCGGCCCCGATGCCCCGACCGAAGTAGCGGCTGTCGCGGTCGTCGGTGTCGTCAAGCTGGCCGACGTGATAGCAGAAGACGCTGATCGTGCCGGGGGGAAGGGTCGGTGCCCGGCCGTCGAAGTCCATCCAGTACACCGGATCCCAGATGTTGTTGGGGCTTCGCTGTCCGGGGATGTACCTCCGGAACTGCAGCTGCCCGACGTGGCGGTCTCCCTCGAATGCCAGGATCGCAGCGGATCCAAGGCTGGCGATCCGCTCTGCCAGCTCGTCGGGTTCACCCATGCACCCCACAGGAACCGAGCCGACGTCGGAGGCCACCATCGCTCGATAGGCGATGTGCTGCGGCGTTGACATCCCCGTGTCACCTGTCATCGGGCCGCAGGCTACGGCCCAGGCACCTTCCGGTCGCGTCGGCGCGGCGCTCCGGACCATCCCGCTGGCGAATGCACGCCCGCTGCGGCGTGCGGGCCGGCGGCCGCCCCGAACAGATTGCCAGAGACAGATTCCTAGGCTACACGGAAAATATGGAAAATAGTTGAAACTAAAGCTCTTGACAGTAGATAAGCAATCGCTACTAGAGTGCCGCAGACCGGCCGGACGCTTGGCCATGCGACCACGGCTTCCGGCATCAAGCGATGCAGCGAGAGGTAAGGCGCCTGTGATGACCACGCACGAGTTCTGTTTGTTTGTCGAAGGCGCCGACCTAACCGTTGCTTCGACGGTCGAGCGGCTGGAAGGCACCGGCTACTCCCGCCCGGCTGCAGCGGCCCACGACGGCGTCCAGGCGCTTGTGTTCTCGCGTCAATCGGAGCATCTCGTCGACGCGGTGGGCGCTGTCGTCACAGCGGCCGAAGGCATTCCCGGACTCTGCGTGGCCAGGGAGGCACGGAGTGGAGCCGTGCCGGTGTTCGACCCGGCTTCACTGAGACTCACCATTGCCTGCACAGTCGCTGCGCCGACCTCTCCGGCTGGCGCCGCGCCGAACGGCAGCCGTTGCGCACACCTAGAGTCTTCCGGTGTGGATGTCGGCAGCAGGCGATATGGCTGACGAGCAACTGCTCTCGCGGCTGCTGATCGTCCGGCACGGCGAATCCGTCGCCATGGCCGAAGGAATCGTCGGCGGACCCCAGGGGTGTCGAGGCCTCACCGACCGGGGCTGCGCCCAAGCGGCGGCGCTGCGCGACCGGTTCGCTGCCGGCCGCGAACCCGAGGTGCACGTCGTCTACTCCTCGCCGCTGCCCAGGGCCCGCGAGACCACCGACATCGTGCTGCCAGTACTCGGCAGCGGGCCCGAGCGCGGGAATCTCGACGTCCATCTCCACGATGACCTCGAGGAAATGCGGCTCGGCCCTGCCGACGGCATGACCTGGGAGGCGGCGCGCGAGCGCTTCGGGTTCATCCAGCCGATGGACCAGCCATACGCGCCCGTGGTGGACGGCGGTGAGAGCCGCGCAGGCTTCCGCCACCGGGTTGCACAGGCGCTCAACGACATCGCCGCAGCCCATGCGGGAAAGACGATCTTTGTGGGGTGCCACGGCGGCATCGCCTCTGCGGCCATGGCGATGGCCTTCGGCATCCCGCCCAGTCATCGGGGCGTCGGCGTGGTGACCTCGGTGACCGCCATCACCGAGCTGGAGTTGCTCGATTTCAACGGGCGGCGCCTGTGGCAAGTACGACGGTTCAACGACGCCGCCCACCTCGCCGCCGTAGAAGCAGCCTGACACCCAGCGGCCGCGGCGCTCCGCACAGCCTCTAACTTGGCGCATAGTCAGCAGACTGCGGGAATCTGGAGGACCAGATGCTGGTCGAGCGAATCGAAGCGAAGTGGATCGATGCCTTCTCGTCGGTCTTCGAGATGTGCGGCGTCGAACCGCCCCAGACGGCAGCGATCCTGTCCGAGAGCCAGAGCAGGGCCGTGAACGTGAACCTGGCCGAACTGGCCCTGGATCGGCTCGGCACGCCGCCGGTCCACGTCGTGGTGCCCACGCCTCGCCAGTCGGCGCCGGTGCCGGTGAGGTCGACGGGCGCGTCCGACGCCATCGCCGGCTCAGCGGCAGTGCTCGCGGCGCTCGGGGCGGTGGATTTCGTGGTCGACTGCACGGTGGAGGGGCTGCTGCACGCTCCGGAACTCCCGAAGATCCTGGGCGAGGGAACCCGGATCCTGATGGTGTCCAATGAGCACCCCGAAGCCCTCGAGCGTCTTTCGCCAGAGCCGGACCTCGAGCCGAAAGTCAAGGTCGGCATCAAGAAGCTGATCGCTGCATCTCAGATGCACGTCACCTCGGCAGCGGGCACCGATCTGGTCGTCGACGTCGACGGGGCACCGTGCGGTGGCGGATGGGGCTACACCGCCAGGCCGGGCACGATCAGCCACTGGCCCGGCGGGCTCTGCCTGGCCTTCCCCAAGGCCAACACCGTGAACGGCACGATCGTAATGGACCGTGGCGACATGAACCTCACCTTCAAGCGGTACATCGAGTCGCCGGTCACGCTGAGAATCGAGGACGACTATGTCGTGGACGTAGAGGGCGTCGGCACCGACGCGGCGCTGTTCCGCAGCTACACCGATGCGTGGGGCGACCGCGAGGCGTACGCGACCAGCCACGTGGGCTGGGGCATGAACCCCGGCGCTCGGTGGGACACCCTGTCGATGTACGACCGGAGCCAGACCAACGGAACCGAGCAGCGAGCCTTCGCCGGCAACTTCCTCTACTCGACGGGCGCCAACGAGCACGCCGGGCGCCACACGCTGGGGCACTTCGACCTGCCCATGCGGAATCACAGCGTGTTCCTCGACGGGGAGGCTGTGGTGATCGAAGGCGCCCTGCAGGGCGACCTGGCCTGAGCCGGCGAGCCCGCAGCCTGCACCCATCGACATCTTGCAAGCACCGTGAGCGATCCCGGACCACTGTCCGCTGGGGCCGATCTTGCCGCGCGTGTCGAGCGGTGGGCCGACCGACAGCCGTCTGCGACCGCCGTTGCGTTCGAAGGCGTCGAGCACACGTACCGCGCATTCGCAAACCAGATCGCCGCGACGGCCGGCTGGCTGGCCGGTGCCGGCGTGGGCGAGGGCGACCGTGTGGCGTGGCTCGGTCCGAACCGGCCCGCCGCGCTGCGGCTGATGCTCGGATGCTCCTGGCTCGGCGCCATCTACTTGCCTTTGAACTCGCGCTTGGCGCCGCCTGAGCACCGGTGGATCCTCGACCACGCTGGACCCAGCCTGCTGGTGGTGGATTCGACGTTCGAGCGGCATGCCGAATCGATCGGTGCAGGGTGCGAGATCCGGCTGCTGCCTGACGAGCCCGAGTGCCCCAGTGCCGCGAGCGCCGTACCGCCACGTCGGGGCACACCCGGCCATCCGGTGCTGCTGGCCTACACCTCGGGCACGACGGGGCATCCCAAGGGGGCCGTGCTGGACCAAGCGGCGATGGCTGCGAACGCCGTCAACTCAACCCACGCTCATGACCTCACGAGCCGCGACCGGGTGCTCACCACGATCCCGCTGTTCCATGTCGGCGGGCTGAACATCCAGACCCTCCCTGCTGTGCTGGGAGGTGCGGCGGCGCTCATCGAACGGGCCTTCGACGCCGGGCAGTTCCTCGACGACGTGGAGCAGTGGCAGCCGACGTGGACCGTGCTGGTGCCCGCTGCCTTGACCGCCGTCGCCGCCCACCCGCGCTTCGCCGCCGCCGATCTCGGCTCGCTGCACGGGATCATGACCGGGTCATCACCCGTGCCGTCGGCCGCTACCCAGCCCTTCTTCGACCGGGGTGTGCCGGTCGGGCAGATCTACGGGTCCACCGAGACCGCCCCGATCGCAGTGCACCTGCGGTGCGATGAGGCGGCCTTCCATCCGGGCTCGTGCGGCAAGCCCTCGACCATGTGCGAGGTGCGCATCGTCACCGATGACGGCGGGGACGCGGCGCCGGACGAGCGCGGCGAGCTGTGGGTGCGGGGGCCGAGCGTGCTGCGGGAGTACTGGCGCGACCCCGAAGCCACTGCTGAAGCACTGAGCGACGGGTGGTTCCGCACCGGCGATGTCGGCCACGCCGACGACAAGGGCTGGATCTTCATCGACGACCGGCGCAAGGACATGATCATCTCCGGCGGCGAGAACATCTACCCCGCCGAGCTCGAGGAGATCCTCGCTCTCAGCGATCTCGTCGCAGAGTCAACCGTCGTGGGCGCGCCCGACGAGCGCTGGGGTGAGGTTCCTGTGATCGTGGCGATCCCTCCGGCGGCGCCTCAGGATGCCCCGGGCGGCACCGGCTACAGCGACGGCGAAACGCTTGCCACCGCATTGCTGGGGCTGTTCGAGGGACGCTTGGCGCGCTTCAAGCACCCCAAGGCCGTCGTCTGGTTCGACGAGCTGCCGCGCACGGCGTTGGGCAAGGTGCGCAAGCACGAGGTGCAGGCGATGCTGGCCGAACGCCGAGCGGCTGCGGCGGACGATGGAAGGATCGAACGATGAGCAACGACTCCGGGCCGATCAGCGGACCGATGGATGTCGCATTCATCGGGCTCGGCGTCATGGGTTACCCGATGGCGGGCCACCTCGCTGCAGCGGGTCACCGCGTGGCCGTCTTCAACCGAACCGCGAGCGTCGCGCAGAGGTGGTCAGGCGAACACGGGGGCCGGGTGGCCGCGACGCCCGCGGAAGCCGCCCACGGCGCAGCCATCGTGTTCATGTGCGTCGGCGCCGACGACGACGTGCGCGCAGTTACCTACGGCGACGACGGCGCGCTCGCCGCGATGGGAGCGGGCTCGGTCCTCGTGGATCACACCACCGCTTCGGCCGACTTGGCCCGTGAGCTGGCCACTGCGTGCGCCGAGCGAGGGATCGGCTTCGTCGACGCACCCGTATCCGGCGGCGAGGCGGGCGCGCAGAACGGCGTGCTGACCGTGATGTGCGGCGGCGCGGCCGAGCATTTCGAGCGGGCGCGACCAGTCATGAACTGCTACGCGCGGGCGGTCACGCTGATCGGTCCTGCCGGCTCAGGGCAGCTCACCAAGATGGTCAACCAGATCTGCATTGCCGGCCTTGTCCAGGCACTGTCGGAGGGGCTCGAGTTCGGTCGCCGAGCCGGCCTCGATCTCGATGCCGTGCTCGACACCATCTCGCAGGGTGCTGCCGGGTCGTGGCAGATGTCCAACCGCGGCGCAACGATGGCCGCCGACGAATTCGAATTCGGCTTTGCCGTGGACTGGATGCGCAAGGACCTCGGCATCGTGCTGTCAGAGGCGCAGCGCAACGGCGCTCCCCTGCCGGTCACTGCCGTCGTCGACCAGTTCTACAAGCGCATCCAGGAGCTGGGCGGCGGCCGCTGGGACACCTCCAGCCTCATCGCCCTGCTGCGCCCCCTCGAATCGCACTGATTCCACTCAGCCTCCAAGCGAACACGGGCCGGTACCGTGCGGGCCCGTGACCCACAGCGACCGCATCCTGATGGGGCCGGGACCATCCAATCCCTACCCCGAAGTCATCGAAGCCTTCACTCGGCCCGTGCTGGGCCACCTCGATCCCGAATTCATCGCCCTGCTGGATGAGATCAACGAACGTCTGCGCGCCGTCTGGCAGACCCAGAACCTGCTGACCTTCCCTGTCAGCGCCACTGGCTCGGCAGGCATGGAAGCTGCGTTCTGCAACTTCGTCGAACCCGGCGACACGGTGGTCATCGGTGTCAACGGCGTCTTCGGCACGCGCATGTGCGACGTGGCAGCACGGTGCGGTGCCGACGTGGTGGCGGTGGACGAGGAATGGGGCCGCGCCATCGATCCGCAGCGACTCATCGACGCCCACCCGTCGCCAAAGCTCATCGCCGTTGTGCATGCGGAGACATCCACCGGCGTGCGCAACGACATCGCGCCGCTCGGCCAGGGCAAGGGCGATGCCCTGCTGCTCGTCGACTGTGTCACCTCCCTGGGGGGCATCGACGTCGACATCGACGGCTGGGCCGTCGACATCGCCTACAGCGGCACGCAGAAGTGCCTCGGCGTGCCCCCCGGCCTCGCGCCCCTCACCGTCAGCGATAGGGCGCTGGAATCGCTCGTCGAGCGGCCCCAGAGCTGGTATCTGGACCTGAACATGATCCGGGCGTACGTCGTGGGCGAAGGCGCCCGCGCCTATCACCACACCGCGCCGATCTCGATGCTCTATGCGCTGCACGCCGGCCTCGGCGCCGTGCTCGACGAGGGGCTCCAGAACGCGTGGGCTCGTCACCAGGCCTGCGGCGACGAACTGCACGCGCGCCTGCCCGAGCTCGGATTCGGGCTGTGGGCCCAAGAAGGCCACCGCCTGCCCGAGCTCACCACAGTCACGCTGCCGGACGGCCTCGACGACGCTGCCGGGCGTCGTGCCCTGCTGGACCGCTACGGCATCGAGGTGGGCGGCGGGCTCGGACCCGTCGCCGGCAAGGTGTGGCGCATTGGCTGCATGGGGCACACGGCCCGGATGCGCAACGTCAGAATGCTGCTGGGTGCGCTCGAAGAACTCGTCGACGCCTGATTCAGGGCGTCGGGTGCAGCGGCAGCAGTTCTTGGCCCAGCGCGGCCCGGTAAGTGTTGTGGAAGTGATGCAGCGCCGGCTCGTTGCGTCCGAACACGACATGTTCGAGCGCCCCGCTGTTGGCTGAACGCTGCTGGCTGGCGCTCATCACGTAGTCCTCATCGCGGATGACGTTGCTGAAAGCCCGTGATGCCTCGGCCATGAAGTCGAACTCGGCGTCGTCGCGTGCGATGCCGGGCCGCAGGTAGAAGGAGATCTGGCTGGTGTGACGGCCGGGCTCGGTCGGATGGGGATACGCCCGCACCACGAACAGCACCTCGCGCGACGGGATCAGCTGCACGTTCGGGAACAGCCAGTACACCGGCAGTCCGTAGCGGGTGATGTCCCACTCCGATGGCGGCCTCTCGCGCGCATCCTCGATGGAACGGCGGCACAGGATCAGCC
>CAZAFV010000008.1:41512-74143 GCA_964484385.1 uncultured Acidimicrobiales bacterium | reverse complement strand
GTGGAGGAAGCCGACCAGCTCGTCGGGCTGGCCCAGCTCGTGGCCGAGGCCAACGGCACGGCGGGGATCGGCCACGTCAAGGAGAAGATCTCCGAGTTGATCATCCACGCCACGCTCATCCGGGCGGCGCTGGAAGCGGCCATCGCTCACTGCTCGATCGGACCTGAGGGGGCGGCGTTCCCCAATGAGCTCTACACCAACGCCGGCAAGTTCCAGGCGGCGGCGAACTACAGCGCCATGGTGCGCCACCTCCACGACATCGCCGGCGGTGCAGTGCTGACCTCGCCGGTGCCGGCTGATTTCGAGAATCCCGATGTCGGCGCGCTGGCCCGCAAGTACATGTCCACCCGCCACGATGTCGACGGCGAGTACCGGGCACGCCTGATGCACACCATCCGCGACCTCACCGCCGACTCCTACGGCGGCTGGAAGTTCGTGACCAATTTGCAGGCCGGCGGCGGCCTGTATGCCCAGCGCATCGTGACGCGCAAGCACTACGACCTCGACGCCGCCAAGCAGAAGGCGCTGGCCGTTGCGGGTCTTGCCGAAGCGGATCACTAGCTGCCGATCTCACCACCTGACGGCTCGCAGCCACCGGGTCCGCCTAGGTTGAGCGCGTGAGCGACGCTGCCGCTGCCGAGACGGTGCTCGTCTCTACGGCAGCGTTGACACAGCGGTTCGGATCAACGATGGCGCTGGACGCGCTCGACATTCAGATGCGGCCCGGCGTGACCGGACTCGTCGGGGCGAACGGCGCCGGCAAGACCACGCTGCTCAATGCGCTGCTCGGCTTGCGCCCGCCGACCTCTGGTTCGGCCACGGTGCTGGGGCTTGATCCCCGCAGCGAGGGCGCCGCATTGCGGGCCAAGGTGGGCTTCGCCCCCGAGCGCGACGTGCTTCCCGACGAGATGCGGGCCGTCGATTTCGTGCGCCATCTGGCACAGGTACGCGGCCTGCCCCGCAGCGAGGCCCGCACCCGGGCATCGGACAGCCTGTGGCTGGTCGGGCTCGGCGAGGAGCGCACACGCACGCTCGGCACCATGTCCACCGGTCAGCGCCAGCGCGTCAAGCTGGCGCAGGCCGTCGCGTCCGACCCGGAGTTGGTGTTGCTGGACGAGCCCACCTCGGGGCTCGACCCCACGCAGCGCACCGAGATGCTCACGCTCATCGGCGAGATCAGCAACGAGCATTCGGTCAGCGTGGTCTTGTCGTCGCATTTGCTGGAAGAGGTCGAGCGGGTCTGCGACCACATCGTCGCCCTCGACGCGGGGCGGCTCGTTGCCCACGGGCCGATCGCCGAACTCGTCGGCGACGGCGAGGGCATCACGCTGGAACTGGTCGACATCGTCGAACCTGCAGGGACGGTCGACGCTGTCGAGAGCGCGCTGCGAGGTACCGGCATCGAGGTGGAGCGCACGGGTACAACCCTGCGACTCGGCGGCGCGGGACGAGATGAGCTCAGCGACCGGGCACGCGATGCCGTCGCCGACGCAGGAGCGCGCATCCGGCGTCTGGAAGCCCGCCAGCGCACGCTCGCCGACCTGTTTGAGACGTCGGCGACATGAACGACGCAACCGGAACCGCCGACGCGCCCGACCGGGCGCCCGCAGCTGACGACGCCGCGCGGATTCTCGACCAGCGCTACCGGCCCTACGCCGGCGTCCGACACGGACTCGTCGGCGCCATGCGCGCGTTGGTCGGCTCGTCGGTGAGATTCACGCTCGGTTTCGGGCGCCCGGCGCGCCACAAGTTCCTGCCGTGGCTGGCTGTGGTGGTCGCCTTGGTGCCCGCCATCGTTTTTGTCGGCATAGCGACGGTGCTCGACATCGATTTGATCTCCGAGAACATCCTGCCCGAGTACCACCAGTACTACGGCTTCATCGAGCTGGCGCTGTTCTTCTTCTGCGGGATCGTCGTGCCCGAGATCCTGGTGGCCGACCGACGCAACGGAATGCTGTCGATGTACCTGTCCACACCATTGCGTCTGTGGAGCTACCTGGCCTCGAAGGCAGCCGCAGTGACGGCAACGCTGGCAGTCATCACCGTGGGGCCGCTGCTGTTCCTGCTCGTCGCCTACACCGTGGAGGGTTCGGGCCCCGACGGACTCGGCGACTGGCTCACAGTGCTCGTGCGAATACTGGGTTCCGGCATCGCCATAGCTGCCACGATCACCGCCGCCAGCCTGGCGATCTCGAGCTTGACCGATCGGCGGGCATTCGCCGTGATCGGCGTCATCTTGCTCCTGCTCGGCTCACAGCTCGTCACCGGCGTACTTGTCGAAGTGGCCGAGATGGATCCCCGCATCTACGCGTTCAACTTGGGCGAGATCGGCGATGCACTCAAGGATCGGATTTTCGGCGTCGGCCCGCCGTCGCCATTGGGCGAAGACGACGGGTCTCCGGGGCTGCGCATCAGCGAGCTGTCCACGTTGTTCGTCGTCGCCGCGAACGCTGCTTGGGTCGTAGCCGGAGCGGCGGTCGTGTGGTGGCGCTATCGCCGGATCGAGGCTGGTTGATGAGCTCTCGACCTCGACCCGTCGCTGCTCCCCGTCCCGACGTTGCCGCGGACGAGCCGGGAGCCGCGGCCGTTGCCTCGGCTGCGCCGCCCGCAGGCATGGTGGAGGTGCACGGGGTGTCGAAGTTCTTCGGCGACGTGGTGGCCGTGTCCGACGTGACCTTCGCCGTCCGGGCCGGTGTCACGGCACTGCTGGGGCCCAACGGTGCAGGCAAGTCGACGCTGTTCCGCATGATGTGCGGGCTCACCCCGCCATCGCGGGGAACGGTGCGCGTGCTGGGAGCCGATGCCCGCAGCGACCGCGATGCGCGAGGCCGGATCGGACTGTCGCCGCAGCAGGACGCCCTGTTCGACCGGCTTGACGCGCTCGAATTCACCGTCGTAGCAGCCGCCACGCAGGGCGTGACCGACCCCGAAGCGGCTGCGCGACACGCTCTGGGCATCGTCGAACTCGACCCTGACGATCATCGGCCGGTGTCGGGCTATTCCAAGGGCATGCGGCAGCGCACGAAGCTGGCAGCCGCGCTCGTTCACGATCCCGAGGTGCTGATCCTGGATGAGCCGCTCAACGGCCTCGACCCCGTTCAGCGACGCCGCATGATCGAGTTGCTCGAAGAGCTGGGCGCGCAAGGGCGCTGTGTGCTCGTGTCGTCTCATGTGCTCGAGGAAGTCGCCCGGCTCGGATCGCGAATCCTGGTGATTGCCCAGGGTCGCCTTGTCGCCAGCGGTGATTACCGAGAACTCCGGGAGTTGATGGACGACCGCCCGCACCGCATCAGCATCGAGGCTGACAGGCCCCGCGATCTCGCCGCAGCGCTGGTCACCTCGGGCACGGTGGTGGGGGTGCACATCGACGGAGATGTGGTGGTGGCGGACACGCTGGAGGTGGACCGCCTGGGACGCGAGATCGCGCCGCTGGCGAAGGACCTGGGCGCCCGGCTGCGTGAGGTCATCCCGCTCGACGAAGACCTCGAATCGGTCTTCCGCTACTTGGTGGAACGACGATGAGCGCCGCGCTCGACTCGCAGCCGCGCCGTGTCGGCGCTGTACGGGCGACGGCCCTGTGCTACCGCGTACTCATTCGCCAGATCGTCTCCGTCGGTCGCCTGGCGGCGCTCGGCGCGCTCGGGGCCATCATGGTGGTGGTCGGCTGGGTGGTGGGCAACTCCACGAATGGCGGCGCCCCCGCCAATGAAGGGGCGCTGTACGACGGCGCCAGCTATGCCGACGGTTTCGGCCTGATCATCATCGTTCCCATCGTCTCGCTGGTGTTCGCCGCAGCCTCGCTGGGCGATGTCCGCGATGACGGCACGCTCGTGTACCTGTGGCTGCGCCCCATGGGCCGTGCCCCGCTGGTGGTGGCTGCTGCTGCGGCAGCCGTCACGGTTTCGCTGCCGCTGTGCGTCATACCGACCGCGTTGGGCGGCTGGCTCGCGACCGACTTTGTTGCAGACTCAGGCGGCGTCGCTCTGGGCGCGCTGGCCGCTGCGGCGCTGGGGACCGTCGCCTATTCGTGCCTGTTCGTCCTGCTGGGCTTGCTGTTCCGCAAGGCCGTTCTGTGGGGGATCGCCTACGTGCTGCTGTGGGAGGGCCTGGCGGTGGGCCTTGGCGACTTTGCCGAGCGCCTGTCGCTGCGCGGCTACGCCCGTTCGGTGCTGGCGCGAATCGCCGACATCGATCTCGGCTTCACCACCTACGGGCTCGTTACCGCAGTCGTCGTGCTGGCCTGCGTCTCAGCCGTCAGCCTCGCCCTCGCCACCGTACGCCTCGGCCGCCTCAACGTCGACTGACCTGTCGCCTCCGCAGCGGGCGCGCCCGACGCTGAGTTCTCTTGTGTCGGGTCTACCCGACACAATGGGCGGGTGCGGTTGATCATCCAGATCCCCTGCCTCAACGAGGCGGAGACACTGGGAACAACACTGAGCGCCCTGCCGCGCCAAGTGGACGGCTTCAGCGAGGTGCTGTGGCTGGTCATCGATGATGGCTCCACCGACGACACGGTGAAGGTAGCTCGGAATCACGGCGCCGACGCAGTCGTCAGCCTCACGCAGAACAAGGGGCTCGCCGTGGCCTTCGCCAGCGGCATCGATGCCGCACTGCGCATGGGCGCCGACGTGATCGTGAACACCGACGGCGACAACCAATACGACGCGGGCGACATCAGCAAGCTGACCGAGCCGATCGTGGCCGGCCGTGCCGACCTGGTGATCGGCTCGCGGGACATTCGCAACCATCCCGAGTTCTCGCCGCTGAAGAAGCGGCTGCAGCGGCTGGGCTCGTGGACGGTTCGCCAGGCATCGGCGACCGACGTTGCCGATGTCACTTCGGGGTTCCGGGCCTACAGCCGGGAGGCTGCGCTCGCGGCGAACGTCGTGTCACGGTTCACCTACACGCTCGAGACGGTGATCCAGGCTGGCAAGTCGGACCTAGCGGTCACCGATGTGCCAGTGCGAGTGAATCCCACCACCCGGCCGTCGCGCTTGTTCAAGTCCAAGCGCCAGTACGTGCGCAGGGCGGCAGGCACCATCGCTCGCGTCTATGCGATGCACGAACCGTTGCGGGTCTTCGCCGTGCCCGCGGCACTGTTTGCCGCGGTCGGCATCTTCTTGTTCGCCCGCTTCGGGTGGTTCCTGGTGACCTCGGACGGCTCAGGTCATGTGCAGTCGCTCATCATCGGCGCCGTCGCGCTGCTCGTGGCCATGCAGCTCGTGATGCTCGGCGTCCTGGCCGACCTGCTGCGCGCCAACCGCGTCATCGCAGAGCGAACATTGCGCCGGGTCCGCGCTATAGAACTCGACGTCGGAGCGCTCAAGGAAGCAGAGCGTCGAACCCGGCCGGGTTCTGAAGCTACGAGATAACGACCACCACGTCGCCGGCGCCCACCGTGTCGCCCGGCTCGACCTTGACCTCGGTGACGGTCCCGGAGCGGTCGGCGTTGATGCTGTTCTCCATCTTCATGGCTTCGAGCACCACGACCCCTTCGCCGGCCGTGACCTCCTGGCCGATCTCCACGAGGATCTTGACGATGGTCCCCTGCATCGGGACGGTCACCTGACCGGTGCCGGCGCCCGTCGATGCGCCGCCGCTCGCTCGACGCGGGCGAGTCGCCGTGTTGGCCGCGTTGGCGGCTGGTGCCGATTCGGGCACCCACGCGCTCACCGAGAACCGCTTGCCGTCCACCTCCACCACCACATCCCGTCGCACGCGTGGCATGTCTTCGCCGTCGGGCGCAGCGGGGGGTTCTGCATCGGTCTTGCCGGTCACGCCGCTCAGGTCGAGCCGTTCTTCTACCCACTTCGTGCTGTGGATGCCGGCCTGGAAGTCGTCTGAGGCCATGATCCGTGCGTGCGCCGCCGCAGTTGTCGCGACGCCGCCGACGCTCAGTTCGCTGAGGGCCCGCTGCATGCGGGCGATAGCGGTCGGGCGATCGGAGCCCCACACGACGAGCTTGCCGATGAGGTTGTCGTAGTACTGGCTGACGGTGTCGCCGGCCTCGTATCCGCCGTCCCAGCGAATGCCGAAACCGTCCGGCACAACCAGTGACGTCAGCGAGCCCGGGGACGGCAGGAAGCGACCGCCCGCCGGATCCTCGGCGTTGATGCGCGCCTCGATCGCGTGACCGACCGAGGTCACCTCCGACTGCGTGAACGACAGCGGCTCCCCAGCGGCTACCCGGATCTGCTCGCGCACCAGATCGATGCCGGTCACCATCTCGGTGACGGGGTGCTCCACCTGCAGGCGCGTGTTCATCTCCAGGTAGAAGAACTCGCCGTCCTGGTAGAGGAACTCCACCGTGCCGGCATTCGTGTAGTTGCAGCCACGGGCCACGGCCACCGCCGCGTCGCCCATCGCCTTGCGGACCGCATCGTCGAGCAGGGGAGCGGGGCTCTCCTCTACCAGCTTCTGGTGCCGGCGCTGTGCAGAGCAGTCACGCTCGCCCAGCCACGCGGCGTTGCCGTGGTGATCGGCGATGACCTGCATCTCGATGTGGCGGGGCCAGGTGAGGTAGCGCTCCATGTAGCACTCGCCGCGGCCGAAGAACGCCTCGGCCTCCCGCTGCGCCGAGGCCAGGGCGGCTTCGATCTCGTCAGGGCTGCCGACAACCTTCATGCCGCGGCCGCCGCCCCCGTAGGCCGCCTTGATGGCGATGGGGTAGCCGTGCTCGTCGCCGAACGCTGCAACTTCGTCGGTGGAGGCAATCACCTCGGTGGTGCCGGGCACGCCTGCGACGCCGGACCGTTCCGCCGCCAGGCGGGCCGAGATCTTGTCGCCCATCACCTCGATGGCCTCGGGCGGCGGCCCCACGAACGTGACGCCCCGCTCGGTGATGGCGCGGGCGAAGTCGGCGTTCTCGGAATAGAAGCCGTACCCGGGATGGACTGCATCGGCGCCGCAACGGCCGATGACATCGAGAATCGCCTCGGTGTTGAGGTAGCTCTCGGCCGCGGTCTGGCCGCCAAGGGCGAACGCCTCGTCCGCGAGCCGCACATGCATGGCGTCACGGTCCAGTTCGCTGTACACCGCGACCGACGGAATGCCCAGCTCGCGGCACGCTCGGATGACACGCACCGCAATCTCGCCCCGGTTGGCGATGAGGAGCTTGCTGAACACGGATCAGGTCCCCAACTTGCCGGACATAGATGGGCGACGCTATTGCTCCGTGCTCATGTTCGCTACCGGTACTGTCGCTGCGTGCCTGTCACCGACGACCCGGCGCAATTCGACTCACCGCACTTCAGGTCGGTCGCTGGCACCCGCTTCGTCGAGGTCGAGTGGCACGACGAGATCGGCTCGACCAACACTGAGCTGCTCGATCGGGCCCGCCGGGGGGCACCCGAAGGAATGGTGCTGATTGCGGACCTGCAGACTGCGGGCCGCGGTCGCCGCGGTCGCCGCTGGACGGCGCCGCCGGGCACCTCGCTCATGATGTCGGTGCTGCTGCGCCCGCCGCCGGCACCGCTGCCTCCGACTCGGGCGGCTTTGGTGACGCTCGCCGTCGGGCTGGCCGCCGCGGACGCGTGCGAGCAGGTGAGCGGCGTCCGGCCGCGGCTGAAGTGGCCCAACGACCTCGTGATAGCTGGCCCGACGGGTCCTGACCCGGCCACCCACGACGCGGCCGGCCACGGCGCCGTTCGCCACGATCGCAAGCTGGCGGGCATTTTGGCCGAGTCCATCAGCACGCAGGGACTGCTGTCTGCGCTGGTCGTGGGCATGGGCCTCAACACCAGCTGGCCGGAGGTGCCCGCGGAACTGGAAGGCGTCGCCACCAGCCTGAACCTGGAATCGGGGGCTCCGGTGGACCGGACGCTGCTGGCACGCCGGGTGCTCGAGGGTCTGGAGGCTCGCTACGAGCTGCTGTGCCGGGCCGCTGACGGCGCCGGAGCATCCGTCGTGCTCGACGAGGCTCGCCGGAATTCCGCCACGCTCGGTCATCGCGTGCGCGTCTCACTTGATGCCACAACAGATGCGCCTGCAAACGATGCGCGCAGCCTCGAAGGTGTGGCGAGCGACCTCGATGTCCAAGGCAGGCTGTTGATCACCGACGATGCCGGGGCAGTCCATACGGTGGCTGTCGGCGACGTGGTGCACCTGCGCCCAGCCTGAAGCGAAACACGACCCCCGATCGGCGCGCGACAGACATCTGCTGCGTTGAGCGTCGGCGTCGGGTAGAACCGCAGTGCGGGCCGCGCTTGCCGTCGCTCGTGACACCCCCGACAGAGTGAGGACGCTGTGCCGCTGACTGTTTCAACCGACGCCTTCGAGGTGGTGACCGACCCTGCCGCTGCGCCGCCCACTGCCGCCGCGGACAGGCCGGTGCGCAGCGACGCCTTGGACACCCTGGGAGCCACGCCCAATTACCTGGCAGCCAGCGGCTTCGATGGCGCCGCCGGCAGCACCGCGCTGATGGCCGGCATCGCCGGCGCTGCTGACGACACCATGCCCATCGCCGTCGGGCTCGGTTCGGACGATCTCACTGCGGCGGACGTTCGCAAGGCGGCGGCAAACCTCTGGCGGGCGGCATCGAAGGTCGACTCGCTGACCTCAGCACTGGCGGCCGCAGCGGCCGACGATCTCGGTGCCGATGTCGCACTTGCGGCAGTGGTCGAAGGCATGCTCCTGGCCTCCTATGGGTTCAACGAGCACAAAGGCGAACCGCCCGAAGCCGACGCGCTCGGCCGCGTTGTGCTCGCAGCGCCCGACGGCACCGACACGACGGCAGCCGTCGGACGTGCCGCCGCTGTGGCCGGCGGCATTGCCCTGGCCCGCGACCTCGTCAACCAGCCGGCCGGCGCGCTCACCGCCAGCGGCCTCGCCGATGCCGCCACCGAGGCCATCGAGGCGGCCTCCGCAGACGGCGATCCCGCGGCAGGCACTGCATCGGTGGAGGTGTGGGACCGCGAACGACTGGAGGCGGAGCGATGCGGTGGGCTCCTGGGTGTCAACGCGGGCTCCACAGAACCGCCGGCGCTCATCCGTATGCGCTGGCAGCCGACCGCTGAGCCACGTGCGACTGTGCACCTCGTCGGCAAGGGCATCACATTCGACACAGGCGGGCTCAACCTCAAGACCTTCGAGGGCATGGAGTGGATGAAGATCGACATGGGCGGCGCTGCTGCGGTCATCGGCGCGATGAGCGCGATCGTCCGGCTCGCGCCCGATGTCGCGGTCACGGGCATCTGCTGCTGCACCGACAACCAGCCGGGACCCACGGCCACCAAGCCCGGCGATGTGCTGCGCATCCGCAACGGCAAGACCGTGGAGGTGCTGAACACCGATGCCGAGGGTCGGCTCGTGCTCGCTGACGGTCTGTCGCTCTCGGTCGAAGAGGAGCCTGACCTGGTTGTCGACCTCGCCACGCTGACGGGTGCCTGCATGGTGGCGCTCGGTGACAAGTACGGCGGGCTCATGGGCAATGACCCGGCAGCGATCGAGCGTGCCGAGGCTGCGGCAAGCGCCGCCGGCGAGTTGCTCTGGCATCTGCCGCTGCCGCCGGAGTACCGCGAGCAGCTCGACTCGCCGATCGCCGACCTGCGCAACATCGGCAAGAACCGCTACGGGGGCACGCTCCACGCAGGCCTGTTCCTGTCAGAGTTCGTGGGCGAGACGCCATGGGTGCACTTCGACATCGCGGGACCCGTGCGTACCGACGCCGACGCCGGCGAGCTGTCGAAGGGAGCGTCCGGCTTCGGTGTGCGCACGCTGGTGGAGCTGATCTGCAATTGGTGACCGGCGGTTACCCGCCACGGTGTGTGCTGGGCCGGGTGCATCGCTGCGCCCAAGCCCATGCCGTTGCCTCGTTTGCGGCATTGGGCGCCAGCCCCAGCGTCACCAGGCGCTCGGCCGACTCGTGCAGGCCGTGGCCGAGCATCAACATGCACGACGCGAGCAGGCGCGTCTCACCGACCGAGAAATCCGCACGCCCGTCGGTGCGCGACCAGCGTCCGACCTCCTCGCGCAGTTCTTGGGGCATCCGGTCGTACAGCCGGCGTGGCACGGGCGGCAGCAGGCGGCGAACCATCAGCACGGCATCATCGGCGAGCTGCGCCAGACCGAACATGGCGCAGCGGTCGATGGTGCGCATGAAACTGCTCGTGCGGCCGCCGCGGTGCTGGAGCCCGAGTCGACGGGCGGTGGAGTCGAGATCGAGCCGCAGGTCTTCTCCTGGGGCCAGCTCGTCGAACTCCCGTGCGAGCAGACGCAGAAACCAGACGGCGCTCGGGCCCAGGATGGCGACCCAGAAGCGCTCCACGTAGGCCGAGCGCGGATCGTGGCCACGGCGCCGCAAGCTGGGGTCATCCCACGGCCGCGCCAGCAGGACACGCAGCGGCTCGCTCTGCACAGTCGCCGTGCCGCCGACGAGCTGCAGGTTGACCGCTGCAGCGTCGCTGCTGGCGGTCAGGGGCGGGGGAGTCGTCGGCATGTGGTCGGTTCGCATCGAGGTCTCCTTCAGCGTGTCGTGTCGCGTCCGGCGTGGACCGGCGTTCGTGTTCGGTTGACGTGCTGTATATCAAAAAATACTTATACAACATGAAATATATTTTTAATCACACAAACCTCGTCAAACCCGGTACCCGGCGATCAGTCAGACTGTGAGGCATGAGCCCAGCCGAGACGGACCGGGGGCCTGATGCGGGTTCCGACACCGATGACGACGTTCGAACGGTGGCCGGGTGGATCGATGAGGCGAACGCCATCACGGTGCTGACCGGCGCCGGGATCTCCACCGACTCGGGAATCCCGGACTTCCGCGGGCCCAATGGCGTATGGACCAAGAACCCCGCTGCTGAGAAGCAGGCGACGCTGCAGAACTACCTGGCTGATCCCGAGGTGCGCGTGCTGGCTTGGCGGGCGCGCATGGATCACCGTGCGTGGGGTACCGAGCCCAACGACGGGCACCGAGCCCTGGTACAGCTCGAGCGCCGCCGCAAGCTGGTGTCGCTGCTCACGCAGAACGTGGACGGGCTGCACCACGACGCCGGCTCGGATCCCGACAAGATCGTGGAGGTGCACGGCACCATCCGCGAGGTTGCATGCCTGGAGTGCGACTACCGCGCTGACATGGCTGTGGTGCTCGACCGGGTGCGGCTCGGCGAGGATGATCCGCCGTGTCCGGTGTGCGGCGGGATTCTCAAGAGCGCCACGATCAGCTTCGGCCAGCAGCTCGTGGCGCGAGACCTGCTGCGTGCCCAGATTGCTGCTGAGAATTGCGACCTGATGCTGGCCGTGGGCACGACGCTGGCCGTGTATCCCATCGCCGCTGTGGTGCCGGCGGCTAAGTCGGCCGGCGCGCGTGTCGTGATCGTCAATGCGGAGCCCACCGAGATGGACCATCTCGCCGACATGGTGCTCCGCCGATCCATCTCCGAGGTCCTCCCCCAGATCTGCGGCGGCGGCCGGAGGCTGAGCCGGTAGGCGAAGCCGTGGCCCGAGCGGCCCGTGAGCGCAGCGAACAAGAGCGGAGAGCGACAGGTGCGACAACGAGAAGGCTCGCCCGTCCGCACAGCCAGAGCAAAACCCGACTGAATTAGTAGGATTTAGGGCCTGAGCCTGGTCACCGGGCTGGGCGTTATCGAACGCGACACCATCGTTCCAGACACCGGGCGACGAACAGGGAGGCCCCGATGCCCTCGTTCCGCGAACTGCTGACGGCGACCAAGCGCGAGATCATCGAGATCACCACGGCCACGGCGGCCGAATGGATCGCCGACCGATCACCGGTGGTGCTCGATGTGCGCGAGCCCGATGAATACGAGCAGGGTGCACTGGCCGACGCGATCCACATTCCACGCGGCCACCTCGAGGCGCAGATCGAGAACCGGCTGCCCGATCACGACGCCGAAATCATCATCTACTGCGCCGGTGGCGTGCGCTCAGCCTTCGCGGCGAAAACGCTCGCCGAGTTGGGATATCCGAACGCGGTGTCCATGGACGGCGGCTTCGGCCAGTGGAAGGACGAAGGCCGGCCGTGGTCGACGCCGGCCTCGCTCGGCGCCGAGCAGCGCAACCGCTACCAGCGGCACCTGCTGCTGCCCGAGGTGGGCGAGGCCGGGCAGCTCAAGCTGCTCGACGCCAAGGTGCTCATGCTCGGCGCAGGCGGCCTCGGCTCTCCCGCTGCGCTCTACTTGGCAGCCGCCGGTGTCGGCACGCTCGGCATCATCGACATGGATGTGGTCGACGAGTCCAACCTGCAGCGCCAGATTCTCCACAACGTCGACCGGGTCGGCGACCGCAAGGTCGACTCGGCCAAGAAAACCCTGACTGCGCTGAATCCCGACGTCAATGTGGTCACCTACGACACCCGGCTCGGCACCGACAATGTGCTGGAGATCCTGTCGGGCTGGGACGTGATCGTGGACGGCGCCGACAACTTTCCGAGCCGGTACCTGCTCAACGATGCCTCCGTGAAGCTGGGCATACCCGTGGTTCACGGCTCGATCTTCCGCTTCGAGGGCCAGGTCACCGTGTTCGACCCGCAGCATGGGCCGACCTATCGCGACTACCTGCCCGAACCCCCGCCGGCGGAGCTTGCCCCGTCGTGCGCGGAGGCCGGTGTGCTCGGCGTGCTGCCGGGAATCGTGGGCTCGATCCAGGCGCTCGAGACCATCAAGCTGATCCTCGGCGTCGGTGACTCGCTGTCGGGCCGCATTGTCGCCTTCGACTCGCTGGAGATGACCTTCCGCGAGTTCCGGCTGCGTCCCGACCCCGCCAACGAGGTCACCTACGCCAATCGCGAGCGCATCACCGTCAGCGAACTCGACGGCCTCTGCAGCCCCACACTGAGCTGAGCCGCGACGGCAGCGGGGCTGGGGGGCACCGGTACGCTGCGGGACCATGGCCCAGAAGCGGTTCGTCGTGATCGGCGGTGGCCCAGCGGGTCACTCGGCGGCCACCTACGCAGCGCGCTACGGCGCAGATGTGACGCTCATCGAGCGTGACATCGTGGGCGGCTCCGCCCACCTGCGCGACTGCGTGCCCTCCAAGACCATGATTGCCACCGGCTCGGCGCTCAGCTTCGCCGGTCATCTCGACGAGCTGGGCCTCGCCAATGTGTCCACATCGGTGGACACCCCGCACCTCCGCCAGCGCATCGGCGACATCGAAGACCGTCTCGCTGACGTTGCCCGGCAGATGCTGGTCAGCCAAGGTGTGCGGATCCTGTCGGGCTCGGGCCGCCTGCTCGGACCCAACGAAGTCTGCGCAGATACCGCCGACGGGGCGGTGCAGCTGTCGGCCGATGTCGTCGTGCTGTCGACCGGCAGCCGCCCCCGCATCCCCGAGTGGGCGCCCATCGACGGCGAGCGGGTCTTGACCACCCGCGACGCTTACCCGCCCGCAGAGCTGCCCGAACACCTTGTGGTGGTGGGCTCGGGGGTGACCGGCGTCGAATTCGTGCACATGTTCACCTCGCTGGGCTCCCAAGTCACGCTGATCGTGAGCCGTCAGCAAGTGCTGCCCCACAAAGACCCCGAAGCCGCTGCGGTGCTGGAGCAGACCTTCAGTGATCTCGGTGTCGCCATGCTGAAAGGCGCACGTGCGGTGAACATCGTGCGTGACGGCGACGCGGTCGAGGTCGTGTGCAGCGACGGTCGCACGGTACGGGCAACGCACGCCTTGCTCGCCATCGGCTCGATTCCCAACAGTGACGGCTTGGGGCTGGAGAACACCGAGGTGCGAGTCGACGGCGAGGGCTATGTGGATGTCGACCACAACCTGTGCTCGTCGGTGCCGAGCATCTATGCGGCAGGCGACCTGTCGGGCAAGCTGCCGCTCTCGTCGGTGGCGGCAATGCAGGGACGCAAGATCGTCGAGCATGCCATGGGCCTGCACGAGACCCGCCCGCACCGCCATCTCGACTACGACAAGGCGGCATCGGCCATCTTCACCGAGCCCGAGATCGCCGATGTCGGGCTGGCCGAGGCGGAGGCATTCGCTACCGGCCGCAAGATCCGCGTCACGAAGGTGCCATTCGGCGCGAACGCCAAGGCACTGATTGAGGAGAACCCCCGCGGCTTTGTGAAGATCGTCTCTGACCCGCTGACCGGCCAGGTGCTGGGCGGCTCCATCGTGGGCCGGCACGCGGCCGAGCTGATCTCGGTGGTGGCTCTCGCTGTCAGCGCGAACCTGCGCGTCCAGGACATCGCCGAGAGCCTGTTCGTGTACCCGTCCCTGAGCGAGGCCCTCTCTGAGGCAGCTGAGTGAGACAGTCCGAGGCTGCTGAGTGAGCCACCGCAACTGGCGGACTCGCCTCATTCTTGTCTCGCTCGCGGTGCTCACCCTGCTCGGGGCGGTCGCGACCGGTGCGTCTGCCTTCGTGCTGCTGCAGCTCGGACGGATCGAACGGCACGAGCTGGCGGATGTGCTGACATCGGCTCCCCAGCAGCCGGTCACTGCAGCCGATGTGCTGATCGAGCAGCCGGCCACGATGGCGGCGAATCCTGACAGCTCGACAGGCGGAGCAAGCAGCGGCCAAGCGGGTAACGCGGGCGATGGCGTCTCGGTGGGTGACGAGCCGGACGCCCTGTCGGACTCGTCAGGAGCCGCGGACCGGACTGCGGGTGAGCCGGTGCTGCCGGGCGGCCCGGCCGGCGAGAACTACCTGCTGGTCGGCACGGACAGCCCTCTGGGACTCGCTGCCGACGATCCGTTGCGCGCCGGTCACTCGGACCAGAACCGGCTCGCGGACGTCATGATGGTGATCCGACTGCGTGACGACGGCACTGCGGCCATGATGTCCATCCCGCGGGATCTGGCGGCGGAGATCGCAGGCACGAGCGACATCGCCGGTACCGGCGTCATCGCCAAGATCAACAGCGCCTACAACCGCGACCGCACCATCGCGGCGCGCGCTGCCCGCCTGATCGACACAGTCGAGGAGAATCTCGACATCACCCTGCAGCATTTCGTCGAGGCCGACTTTCAGGCGTTCTTGCGGCTGGTAGACGCCGTCGGCGGTGTCGAGATGACCTTCGAGCGGCCGTTGCGTGACCAGCCGAAAGAGAACGCCACCGATCCGACGGAGAGCCGGAGCGGGTTCGTCACCGGTGCGGGCACGCATCTCCTCGACGGCAGGCAGGCGCTTGCTTACGTCCGCAGCCGTCATCTCGAGGAGCAGCTGCCTGACGGGACCTGGCAGCGGCATGGCGCCTGGAATGACCTCGCCCGCATTGACCGTCAGCGCGAATTCATGCGCACGGCCGCTGCGCAGGTCGCACCGGCGTTGCTTGCCAACCCGGTCAACCTGCTCGCGGTGCTGGATATCGCAGCAGACCACCTGTCCACGTCCGACACGCTGAGCATTGTGAACGACGGCAGGCGACTCGCCGACAAATTCGCCGGCCTCGACGTCGATGCCGACGTCGAGGATTACGAGCTGCGGGTTGTGGACATTCACGAACCGGTGCGATGGTCGCTCGGGCTCGATCCGCAGCGCGCTGAGCAGAATCAACGGGTTCTGGACGTGTTCCGCGGCATCGGCTGGGACGACATCGTCGAGTCGCGGGTGCGGGTGCTGGTCACCGGGACGGCGCGGCACCAGGTGGCTGCAGGGCTGAGCGAGCTCGGGTTCGACGCGGAGGCCGCAGGGCCGATGCCCGAGGGCATCTCGCATGTTCCGGAAGGCACCGTCGTCTATCTGGCCCCGCAGGGACGGCTCGCTGCCGGCCTGCTGGTCAGTCATCTGCTGCCTGTGCCAGACTTCGCCGGCCATGCCGAGCTTGACGCAACCACGGTGATCCTGCACGTCGGCGACGAACCGCCTCGCATCGATCCCGGCTACCGGAGGGTCGACGTGCCGTCTGCCGAGCAGCTGGCGCCATGAGCGGTACATCGCCCGAGCACCGCATCCTCGTCGTCGGCGCGGGCTATGTCGGTCTCACAACAGCCGCCTGTTTCGCCCACCTCGGCCACGACGTCATCTGCGCGGACATCGACCGAGCCAAGGTGGCGTCCTTGTCGGCCGGTGTCGTTCCGATTCGCGAAGCCGATCTGGATCGGCTCGTCGCCGATGGCATTGCCGAGCGTCGCCTCCGGTTTGTGATCTCGGCCGAAGCCGTTGCATCCACGTGCGATTTCGTCTTCGTCTGTGTGCCGACGCCGCTGCGTGCCGACGGCGAGACCGAGCTCAGCTACTTGTTCGCGGCACTCGATTCGGTGTCACCTCGGCTGCAGTCCGGCTCGGTGGTGGTGACAAAGTCGACCGTGCCGGTCGGGACCGCGCCCAAGATTGCCGCGGCGCTGGGCCGCACCGATGTGGCGCTCGCGTCGAATCCCGAGTTCCTGCGGGAAGGCTCGGCGGTGGCTGACTTCCTGTCACCTGACCGGATCGTCATCGGGGCCGACGATCCCTCTGTGGCACACCGGGTCGCGGCGCTGTATGCCGGCGTCGAAGCGCCGGTGATCCTCAGCGATCCCACGTCGGCCGAGACCGTCAAGTACGCAGCGAACGCATTTCTGGCTGCCAAGGTCTCGTTCGTGAATGCGCTCGCAGCCGTGTGCGAGGCAGTCGGCGCCGATGTCGACACCGTTCTTGCGGGCGTCGGCACCGATCACCGCATCGGCTCGGCCTACCTGCAGCCCGGTCCCGGCTGGGGCGGCTCGTGCTTGCCAAAGGACACCCGTGCGCTGGTGTCGGTCGCCAACGACGCCGGCTACGTGTTCGACCTGCTGGAAGGCGTCATCGCGGTCAACGAGCAGCAACTCGACCGGGTGGTGGCGAAGGTTGCCCGGATGGTCGTGGGCGAGCCAGACGACGTGACGGATCCGACTGCCGGTGACGGAGCCCCGGGATCTGTCGACCTTGACGGTGTCACGGTGGCCGTGCTGGGACTCACCTTCAAGGCCGGCACTGATGACCTGCGCGGCTCCCCCGCGCTGCGGGTCGCCGAGCGGCTGAGCGCGACGGGCGCGCGCCTCGTGGCGTACGACCCGGCACTGGTCAACCTCGACGACCGTCCCGACATCGCCTCGCAACTGCCAGCGACGCTGCACGTCCGCGACTCGGTGTTCGAAGCCCTGCATGGTGCCGATGCCGCCGTCGTGCTGACCGAGTGGCCTGAGTTCGCGGCCCTCGACTGGGAGCGGGCCGCGTCGGAGATGGCCGCAGCTCGCATCGTCGACGCACGCAACCTGCTCGACGCAAACCAGCTACGCGCCGCCGGCTTCACCTACGAGGGCCTCGGCCGGCGCTAACCGCCCGAGAACGCACTGCCGCCCCCGCAGCGGGCGCACCCCTTGGCGGCTGAGCGCCGGTAGCTTGTCGCCCCGTATGGCGAGATCAGCCGCTGCCAAGAAGGTTGCCAAAGCAGCGAGCGCCGGCGGAAGCGGCAGGAGCTTTCGCCCCCGGCGCGACATCCTGTTTCCGGCAGCGATGCTGCTCGTTGTCCTCTTGGGCGTCGTGCTGATTCTGGTGGCCCGCAACGAGCGGTCCTCGAATGCCCCGGCAGGCCCGCCGCGCCTCGGCGATCACTGGCACTCGCTCTACGCGATCTACGACTGCGACGAGTTCATCCTCGACCTGTATCCCAACGACGTCGACGACCAGTCGGGCATCCACACGCATGGCGACGGGCTCATCCACATCCACCCGTTCCATACCGGCGTGACGGGCCAGTTCGCCACCGTGGGTGCCTTCATGCGCGAGATCGAGTTCGAGTTGACCGACTCGAGGATCGAGCTGCCCGACGGGACCATCCTCGACGAGTCCGGCGAAGGCTGCTCATCTCCTGATCCCGACAGCGACGATCCCGACATCTCCGAACCGGGGGCAGAGCTGCGGATCATGCGCTGGGAGACGTTGCAGGCAGAGAAGGCGCTGGCGTTCACCGAGGATCTGCGCGATGTGCGCTTCCTGGACGACGGACAGATCTTTGTGTTCGCATTCGTCCACCCGAGCGTGGAGAACGCGGACGTTCCGCGACCCGACGACGCGTTCCTGCGGGCCTACCTCAATCTGCCGCCCGAGGATCAGCCGCTGATCGACGGCTCGACCGAAGAGGGACCGGTACTTGACGACGGCAGCGAGAGCGAGCCGGCCGAAGGCGATCTTCCTGCCACGTCTGAGCCATCGGAGACATCCGAGCCCGCTGAGTGAAGGCGATCCTGCTGCTGGGCGGCTTCGGCACCCGGCTGCGCCCGCTGACCAACGACACCCCCAAGCAGATGCTGCCGGTGTGCGGGCGGCCGATGATCGAGTGGGTCTGCGAGCACCTGCACCGGCACGGCGTCGATGAGATCGTGCTCTCGC
The DNA here is from genome assembly GCA_964484385.1 of uncultured Acidimicrobiales bacterium. Taxonomy (GTDB): domain Bacteria; phylum Actinomycetota; class Acidimicrobiia; order Acidimicrobiales; family Poriferisodalaceae; genus Poriferisodalis. The sequence goes on along the minus strand of CAZAFV010000008.1, from coordinate 55,887 downwards.
TGGGCTACCGGGCCGAGGCCTTCACCGCGGCCTACCCGTACGGTCGCATCGGGCAGCTCGCATATCAGGTGGCAGTCGAGCCCGACCCGCGCGGCACCGCGGGAGCTGTGCGGTTTGCCGCGGAGGCCAGCGGCATCACGGGCACATTCCTGGTGCTCAATGGCGATGTGCTGACCGACCTCGACGTAAGCGCCCTTGCGAGCCGTCATGCGAGCTCGGGGGCGGAAGCCACCATCGCGCTGCAGCCGGTCGTCGATCCATCGCCATACGGCCTCGTGGTGGCCGATGCGTCGGGTCGGGTGCTGTCGTTCTCGGAGAAGCCGGATCCGGGTTCTGCCCCCGCGGCGCTGCCGCCAGGCGAACGGCCCACGATCAGCGCCGGCACCTACGTGCTGACCTCAGCAGTGCTCGCTCGCATCGCGCCCGACCGGCCCGTTTCCATCGAGCGCGAGATCTTCCCCCAGATCGTCGCGGACGGGGCGCTGGCAGCGCTGGTTGCCGACACATACTGGCTCGACACGGGCACGCCGCAGCAGTACCTCGCTGCCAACTTGGACATTCTCGCGGGCCGGCGTGCCGCCGCCAGGGTGGTGGACGGCGCCGCTGCTGCTTCGGACGGCGTTCATCCTGAGGCGCAGATACGGACGTCGGTCATCGGCCGCGGGTGCACGATCGGACCTGGCGCTGTCGTGCAGCGATCAGTGGTGGGGGACGGCTGCCGCATCTCCGCAGGCGCCGTCGTGATCGATTCGGTGCTCGGCGCGGGCGCTTCGGTGGGTGCCGGGGCGACGCTCTGCGAATGCTCGGTGGTCGGCAGCGGCGAGCAGATCGCTCCAGGCGCTGTGCTGCGCGCACAGCGCCAACCACAGCCCGAGCCGCTGCCGGACAGCTAGCGGAACAGGTCCTCGGCGGGATCCCTGATGATCTCCGAGCGCACCGAGGCACGCCGCAGCCAACTCGGGTCGACCCCGCGCACGATTGCGACCGGAACGCCCCGCGCCTTGCCGCACACCAAGTCGGCAGCGGAGGCGATCTCATCGGCCACGCACACCTCGGTGACCATCAGCTCTCGCCCCAGTGCATCGGCAGTGCCCTTCAGGTCGACGACGGCTGCGATGCCGGCACAGCCGATGGCCACATCGGTGACGCCGCGCCGCCACGGGCGCCCGAAGGTGTCGGAGATGATGACCCCGACGGTGCGGCCCGACAACGCCCGTATGCGGTCTCGGATCTTGTTGGCGGAGCGGTCGCTGTCGTCGGGCAGCAGCGCGGCGTAACCCCGTTCGACGTTGGACAGATCGATTCCTGCGTTTGCGCAGATGAATCCGTGCTTGGTCTCGCTGATGATGAGGTCGCCGCGCCGGCGCAGGATGCGGATGGACTCACGCTCGACGAGGGGCTTGTGCGACAGCGGATCGTTGGGGTCGATCTGCTCCATGGCGCCCTCAGCCTTGGAGACGATCTTCTGCGTCACGACGAGCACATCGCCGTCATGCAGGCCGGCGGGTGACGCCTCGCAGGCACTCGCGATGACGGCTCCGAGATCGGCACCGAGCGTGATCTCGCCGATGCCTTCGAGCGGGTGCAGTTCGATGGTCATGTGCCTTCCCTGAGGCCTGCGGCTTCCAGCGCTGCGGCGGCCAGCCGGGCTGCGCGGTCCGGGTCGGCCATGATCGTGTCGGTCACCACCGGTGTCATCCCCTCCCGGGCTACGTCGGGAGCGAGTTCGGCGTCGGCGTGGTCGATCACCAGCGTGCCGGCGAAACCGGCGTAGAGCCGCGCCACGCCGACGACGCTGGGCTCGTGGCCCAGCTCGCGCATCATGGCGCCGGCAGGCCCCTTGATCGATGCGCCGCCCACGATGGGCGACACTGCCACGACGCTGTCCCGGCGGCCGCGCAGCGTCTCGCGCACCTGCGGCACGTCGATGACGGGGCCGATCGAGACAAACGGGTTCGACGGCGCGACCACCACCGTGCCGGCGCTGCTCAGGGCATCCAGCACGCCCGGCGCCGGCTTGGCCCCCTCGATGCCTGCGAAGCGAACCGACCGCACGGCGATGCCGTGCTGGTGAGCCACGAAGTACTCCTGGAAGTCGATCTCGGTTGCCCCGTCGGGTTCGGCCGGCGTGATGCGGGTGGCGATGGGATCGTCGCTGACCGGCAGCAGCGTCAGCTCGAGCCCGAAGCTGGCGGCAATCTCGCCGGTCACCTGCGACAGCGATGCATCTTCGCTGCGTCGCTGCGTGCGGAACAGGTGCAACGCAAGATCCAGGTCGCCGAGCTTGAACCAGTCCTGCCCGCCGAGCCGTCCTAGCTCGGTGAGCACACGCCAGGTCTCGCCGGCCCGGCCCCAGCCGGTCTCGGGGTTGATCTGGCCGGCGAGCGTGTAGGTGACCGTGTCGAGATCGGGGCTGATGTCGAGGCCGTGCAGCGTGAAGTCGTCACCGACGTTCACGATTGCGGTGACATCGGTGGGCCGGCAGACGCGAAGCAGTCCGCTGAGGAACCGGGCGGCGCCGACACCGCCGGCTAGCACGGCGACGGCTCGAGAGTTCGGGGCGATCATGCCGAGGCTGGTCCGGGTGGGCAGTCTCGTGCAGCTGTGTTGGCCTGCTGGCCGGCGGCCAGCGACACAGCGGCGGCACGCAGGCTGCGGCTCGTGCTGCCCGGAGCCGACGGTGCGGCGACACCCGCCGCATCCGACGGCGTTGCGTAGCTGCTCGGGCTCCACACCTCATAGCCACTGCCGTCGGCGCGTACCTGCACCTCATAGAGCGCAGTGTTCTGGAGTCCGGCGATGGTTGCGGGCGAGTTGACATCGCGCATCGTGATCCACTGCCCCCCGACTGGCCGGTACCTGATCCGGTAGCCGGACGGGCCGCTGCTGCCCACTGCGGCCGGGGCCTCCCAGCGGACTTCGAGGGCACCGTTGAGCGGCTGCACTGTCACGTCACGCGGCACTCCGGGTGCGTCCGCGCGGGGATCGCACTCGCGGTCCAGGCCTCTCAGCGCGTCGGTTGCCGCCGCCGCTGCGGAATCGGACACCGCGGCGGGCCCGCCGAAGATCGTGAGCTGTACGGTGCCCGCATCGGGAACCGGGCCTGCCAGGAATCTGCGTGTCGCATCTGGCAGAACCGGCTCAGTCAGCAGCAGCGGTGCCCGTCGCAGGCCCAGCAGTGCGCCCCCGACCAGCGCGTCGGGAAACTTCCGGCCGTCGGCGAGCCCGAACTCATCGGACCCGAAGCACCGGTCAGCCAGCGCTTCAGCGATCTCGGCGGCCGTCTCGAAGCGGTCCTGACCCCACAGGCGCTGCACCCTGATGCCTGCAGCGGTGAGCTCGGTTTCGACCGAGAGCGCGACCGCTGCCGGTCCGCCGGCAATCAGCACCTGTTGGATCGCGTGGTCGGCGGTGAAGTTCTTGACCGCCGTCGGCAGCCGGTCGGGCTCGGTGAGCAGCACCGGATGCGGGCCCGAGAAGGCGAGCGGCGACAGTGCCAGGGCATCGGCGAACTTCTCCCCGGTTGCCAGCAGGGCAGTACGGCGCCCGTCGCCGCAGTAATCACCGATCTCGCGGACTTCGATCTCGCGGGCGATGTTGACCACGGTCCGGTAGCGGTCGGAACCCTCCAGCCGCTCGGGTCTGCCGCTGATCAAGGCGGCCAGCGCATCTTCGACGTCGTCGGAGATGGCAGTGGTGCCGCCGGCAATGATGACGTCGTCGATCCGGTGCCGCTGGATGAAGCTGCGGGTTGCCGGGTGCAGCTCATCGGGCGGCGACAGCAGGATCGGTGCATTGTGCACGCGTGCCAGCGGGGTGGCTGCGAGCGCGTCGGCGAACTGTTCGCCGGAGGCCACGATGGCCGTGTCGATTGGTCCAGCAGCGGCTGCATATTCCTCCGCGATCTCCGCCGCGGTCTCGTAGCGGTCGGCGCCCCACAGCCGGTCCGAATCGACACGTGACGCGGCCCCCGCTGTGTTTCCGATCCCGGTGATCGCCGTCGCAGCCAGCAACACTGCCGCCACTGCCCGCTGCGGGCGTGGCCGGACAAAACGCGGGCGGCGTGCCATCCGCGGCACCGTACCGGAACCCGTCGTCTGTGCGGGTGAGGCCTTCCGGGGAATCTCAGGCTTCCCGCTCTTGTTCCCCGTGCATCATGTGATTGGGCTCACGGGCCGCTCGGGCCACGGCTCCGCCTCAGGCTGACTTCACAGCATCGGCGGTGACCCGTACCCTGAACTGCGCCCCTACACGCCCGCCCTGCAATCGCAGAACCGGAGCCGACCCGTGCCGACGGCCCTCATCACCGGAATCACCGGCCAGGACGGCCAATACCTGGCCGAGCACCTGCACAGCGAGGGCTACCGGGTGGTCGGGCTGATTACGGGCCAGCGCAATCCGCGCTCGGAGACGATGGCGGCCGATCTGCCCTATGTCGAGCTCGTGCCAGGCGACCTCGCCGATCTCGCGTCGCTCATCGCGGCACTCGAGTACACCCAACCCGACGAGGTGTACAACCTCGGCGCCATCAGCTTCGTGGCGCTGTCGTTCAAGCAGCCTGAGCTGACGGCCAACGTCACCGGATTAGGTGTGCTGCGATTGCTGGAGGCCATCCGGCTCGTGGGCGGTGTGGACAATCCGATCCGCTTCTACCAGGCCTCCTCCAGCGAGATGTTCGGCAAGGTACGCGAGACACCCCAGAACGAGCTGACGCCGCTGCACCCGCGCAGCCCCTACGGCTCGGCCAAGGTGTTCGGGCACAACACCACCGTGAACTACCGAGAGAGCTACGGGCTGTACGCCTGCAGCGGCATCCTGTTCAATCACGAGTCCCCCCGGCGCGGCCTCGAATTCGTGACGCGCAAGGTCACCAACGCTGTCGCACGCATCAAGCTCGGGCTGCAGGACGAGGTGGCACTCGGCAACCTCGACGCCAAGCGCGACTGGGGTTTCGCTGGCGATTACGTGCGGGCGATGCATCTCATGCTTTCCCAGCCCGAGCCCGATGATTACGTCATCGCAACGGGCCAGACGCACGCCGTGCGCGATTTCGTGCAGCTCGCCTTCGCCGCAGCCGGCATCGACGATTGGGAGCGTCATGTGCGGATCGATGCCCGGTTCTTCCGGCCTGCAGAAGTCGACCTGCTGGTCGGCGACGCCTCCAAGGCTGCGAGGGAACTGGGGTGGGAGCCGCAGATGTCATTCGAAGAGCTGGTGACGTCGATGGTCACGAACGACATCGAGATCGAGCGGCGCAAGCTGAAGTGACGGCTCCACTGCAGGATTCCTGCCCGAGGGGCAGCAGATGGCACCGGCGCGCTCGGGCGCGAGCGCGGGCGGCATTCGGCGCAATATCCGACCGGCAGCACCCGCAGGCCGGTACCACTACAGGGGTGCGGGAACTCCCGATGTCGCGGCGCGCCGCGACCAGGCGGCGCCGGCTCGCCGGCATGGCCGTGGCGTGTGCCGTGACGGCTGGATCCATGGCGTTCGCGGTGCCGCCGGCAGGCGCACAGACCGCGGAGCTGGCCCCGAGTGTGATCGTCGTGGAGGGACGGGGTTTCGGGCATGGCAACGGTCTCAGCCAGTGGGGTGCGCTGGGCTATGCCGTCGACCATCGCTGGACCAGCGACCAGATCGTCGAGCACTACTACAGCAACACCACCCGGTCCTCCGTGAGCAATCCCGATGTCTGGGTGCATCTCACGGGCAACGACCGCAATGACCTGCTGGTCACATCTGCCTCGGCGTTCAGCGTTGCAGACGAGCAGTTCGACGGCGGCGACGTCGTGCGAATCGGCGTCAGCTCCGGCGCATTCTGGGTGCGCTCAAACGCCGGCTGCGGGCGTCGTGGCGACCTCGCCGCCGATGGGCTGTCTGCGTCGAGCCGCCGCGGCGATCGGTACATCGAAGCCGTCCCGTCGGGCAGCGACTACACCGTGGACGACCAGTCGCAGCTCTTGGTGATGATCTACTGCGACGGCCGGGATTCAGCGGTGGAATCGAAGCGGACCGCCTACCGGGGAACCCTCGGCGTGGTGGACCAGAACGGCCCGTTCTCGTTCAACCGTGTCCCGCTGGAGCAGTATCTGCGCGGCGTCGTGCCCCGCGAGAGCATTCCCGAGTGGGGCGCGGCGGGCGGCGGACGTGGCATCGCCGCTCTCGAAGCGCAGGCCATCGCGGCACGCTCGTATGTGCTCTCGCTGGCAGCTTCGCGCGCACGCAGCGGAAGCCAGGGGAGGTTCACCGACACCTGCGACTGGTGGAATTGTCAGGTGTACGGCGGCGCTGCGCGCGACGGGAACGCGCTCGATCACGGAACCCGGTACATCCACACCAACACCGCAATCCGGAACACGGCGGGCCATGTTCGCGTCCACGACGATGGATCGATTGCCTTCGCTGAGTTTCACGCGTCGAGCGGTGGCTGGACGGCCGGGCTAGACGAGGGCTCCCGATTCCCCGGCGTCCAGGATCTCGGTGACTCGACCGCTGGCAATTCCAACCATGCATGGGAATTCCGCATCAGCAGATCGGACATCGAGGCGGCCTATCCGAGCATCGGCAGCCTCGTCTGCATCCAGATCACCCACCGCAATGGCAATGGCGCATGGGGCGGGCGGACCCGCGGGATGCGCATCGTGGGAACCGACGGTGTCGAGGACTTCGAGGGGCACTCCGGCGTCGAGAACGGTCAGTGGAACCGGTGGGCACGCGATCCGTTCCGCAAGAGGTTCTCCCTGCGGTCCGATTGGTACCGCTTCCCGCAGTTCCCCGACGGCCAGCCCTGCGAGCGGTCTGCCTCTGGCACCCCGGATCCGCCGGCAGAAACAGACGGCCCCGGCTTATGGGTGCTGAAGTCCGACGGCACCGTCATCGCCGACGGGACAGCGGAGCATCTCGGCAACGGGACGCTGCGGTCGTCATCTGACCGGTTCACGGCCATGGCTGCCCATCCGGATGGTGACGGTTACTGGCTCGCGAGCTCCGGCGGCGACGTCCAGTCCTTCGGCGACGCCACCTATCACGGCAACGCCGTCGGTGCCGGAGGGGCCGAGCCGGTAGTGGCGATGGCTGCCCATCCGAATGGTGACGGTTACTGGCTCGCGACCAGCCAGGGCAACGTGTTCGCCTTCGGATCTGCCGGGCACTGGGGCGCCATCGCGCACCTCTGGCTGGCTGCTGCGGTCGTCGACATCGAGGCCTCGCCGACCGGCGACGGCTACTGGCTGGCGCTCGACGACGGACGCGTCCTGGCATTCGGCGACGCACGCGATCTCGGATGCGGACCGCTGCTGCGCTCTGGCATGGCCGGCATCGGTCTTGAGGCTTCTTCGGACGGCGGGGGCTACTGGCTCGCCGGCGCCGACACGGCAGTGCACGCCATCGGCGCGGCCGATCACTATGGCGATCGTGCCGACCGCCAGAACCGGCTGCGCGCTGTCGGGTTCGCCGCCACCGCCAGCGGCGAGGGCTACTGGCTGGTGTGGAGCGACGGCACCAGCTTCAACTACGGGGACGCGCCGGATTACCGCACCTCCCGCGCGGGACTCGGCGTCGTCGCTGCCGAATCGGTGGGCTAGGCGGCCGTGCGAGAAGTGAGCTGGCAGTGAACTCGCCGAGCCCGGGGGAGCCGCTGGCACCTCCGCCTGCGGTTGCCGCCATCGTCACGACAGGCTCGCAGTGGTCCGATACCGAGTTCACCCTGCGGGCGCTCGCCGCGCAGGACTACCCGCGGCTCGCGGTGCTGGTGCTGTGCGATGCAGAAGGCGAGCAGGGCCACCGGGTCCGTGAGCTGTTTCCCACTGCAGCAGTGGCCGACCCCGCGTCATCCCGACGGGGTCGAATCCGTGGGGCGCAGCGCGGGCGGATGGGTGCTGTCAACAATCGGGGAGCATCGCTGGTCCGGGGAGCCGATTACCTCCTCTTCCTGACCGATCGCGTCGCGCTGGCGCCCGATGCCATCAGCCTGCTCGTCGACGATGCCGAGAACGTCCCGGGCCGGATCGTCGGTGTCGCCGGTCCCAAGCTGCTCGACGCCGGCGACGGTTTGACGCTGCGCGATCTTGGCGGCACCGCTGACCGCCTCGGGGTCCGGATTCCTGTCGCCGGTCAGAACGAACTCGACCAAGAACAGCACGATGAGGCCCGCGATCTGTTCGTGGCTCCCACCGAGGCGATGCTGGTGCGCGAGGACATCTTCCGCATCGTCGGCGGCTTCGATCCAGCGCTCGAAGGCGACGGCGCCGTCGTCGATCTCTGCTGGCGGATCCAGCTCTCAGGTGCGCGGGTCCGGGTGGTGCCGTCTGCAACCGGGACGGTGCAGTCAGATACAGCGCCAGTCGCTCACGGCCCCTCGGCGCGCCAGCATGAGCATCGAGCCCGGCTGCGCACCATGGCGAAGTGCTACGGGTGGGTGTACCTGCTGCCTGCGGTGATTCTGGCGGCAGTGCTGGCCGCGGGTGAGGTGCTGCTGGCCGCGCTGCGCGGGCGGTTCGCCCAGGCCTCAGACGTGGCGCTGGCATGGCTGTGGAACGCCCGCCACCTCGGCGGCACGTTCGCATTACGCGGCGCGGCCAAGCGCTACCGACGGGTGCGAGATGCCGATCTGCGCCGATTGCAGCAGGGCGGCTCGGTACGTGTCGCCGACTGGTTCCGCTATCGCCTGAGTCCAGAAGGCGGCCTGGCGGCACGGACCACTATCGACGAGAGCATCCTGGGCACTTGGCGACGCAATGCGCACCGGACCGTGTGGGTGGTCTGGCTGGGGGTGCTCGGGCTGATCGCCTTCGGCTCACGCCACCTGCTCACTGGGGGCATCGGGGCATACGGCCAGTTCGCACACTTCCCCGATGCCGGCACGATGCTCGGGGCGTACTTGGATGGCTGGCGTGACAGCGGGGTCGGTGCAGCCGGGATCGGCCCTCCCGCAATGGGCCTGCTGGGCCTCGCCGGCGCTGTGCTGCTCGGTGCTGTCGGGCTCTTGAGGAACATCGTTATCTGGGGCCTGGTGCTCGCAGGTCCCGTCGGCATGTGGCGGTTGTGCGCCACAGGGTCGAGTGGAGACGGGCCGAGCCGCAATGGCCGGCTGGTCGCTCTCGTGCTGTACGCAGTGTGCCCGTTGCCGTACAACGCGCTGGCGGCCGGCCGTTGGGATGTGCTGCTGGCATACGGAACTGCACCTGCGATCGTGCTCCTCATCAGCCGCCTGGTGGGCACCACGGCTGCTCGGCCGCCACGCGACGGCTCTCGGCGTAGTACCGCAGCCAGACTGGCCTCGCTCGCCTTGCTCCTTGCTGTCACGGCGGCGTTCGAGCCGTTCATCGTCGTGCTGGCCGCCGCGGCGGGGGTGGCCCTCACCATTGTCGAGCTGGTGCGCCGTATGGCGCTCCGCGAACCGCTCGGTGCGCCGGTCGCTGGACTGCTGCGGGTTGCTGTGGCCGTGGCGCTCGCGGCGGTGGCGCATCTTCCCTGGCTGTTCGAGTTTGGTTCATTGCGCGCTTTTGTTGATGTCTCGCTCGGCGGCCGCACCTCGTCGACGCCGTCGTCGCTGGGGGAGCTGTTGCGGTTCCAGACCGGCCCGCTCGGCGACCTGCCGCTCAGTTGGGGTCTGCTGGCTGCTGCGGCAGTGCCGCTCCTGGTCGGCAGCGGAAGCCGGCTGTGGCTGGCGGTGCGCGGCTGGCTGGTAGCGCTGGCCGGCTTCGCACTCGCATGGGTCATCGTGGCTGGCTGGGCTGACCAGCTGGTCAGCGGCGCAACACCAGGGCTTTCCCTCGCCGAAGTGTCCTTGGCGTTCGGGGCAGTCGGCCTGTGCTGGGCCGCCGCAGCAGGACCCGCAGCGCTGGCGACCGCAGATGCAGACGCACCGCCCCGGATCCGCAGTGCCATGGTCTTGCTGAGCGGCATCGCCGTGGGTGCCATGGTGCTCCCGACTGCGTGGGCGTCGATCGACGGCGATTGGTCGGCCCCGAGCTTCGATCACCGGGTGCCGCTCGGGCTGGTCGATGACCGGGACGTCGGGCCCGATTACCGGGTGCTCTGGCTCGGCGCCCCTGAGGTCTTGCCGTTGCGCGGCTCCGACGTCGGCGTGGAGGGACTCGCCATCGGGATGTCGGTGCGGGGGTATCCCGACATTCGGCATTCGTGGGCCACGCCGCGAGCACCCGGCGATGAACGCCTGGCCGATGCAGTACGGGTGGCGCTGGCGGGCGACACGCTGCGATTGGGACGGTTGCTCGGTTCTTTCGGCGTGAGGTATGTCGTGGTGGTGGAACGCTCTGGGCCGTCATACACCGACGGCTGGGACCGACCGGTGTCCGCGGCGGTCTCCGAAGCGCTCGCCTCGCAGATCGATCTGCGCCCGCTGGCGGCAGATCCCTCGGTGCAAGTGTTCCGCAACGAGGCGTGGTGGTCGTCGCGGTCGCAGTTCTCCCGGCCGATCCCGGCCGGCTTTGCCGCGGACCCTGTGGATCTCGTCGTGAGCGACTTGACCGACGGCATCGGCGTGCTCACCGACTACCGGTCGGCCACGAGTCAGTTCGGACCTGTGGGTGCCGGCACCGTGCTGGTCGCTGATTCCTACGATCCGGGCTGGCGACTGCACATCGACAATGCGGACAACGCAGGCGCTGCAGCGGTCGAGCCGGCGCCGGCGCTGGGCTGGGCGATGCGCTTCGATCCGCCCCAAGCCGGCCAGGCTGAGCTGCGCTTCGAACGTTCTGCCGTGGTGTCCAACCGGATCGCTGCGCAGGCGGTGATCTTGCTGGCGCTGATCTGGGTAGCGATCGGCCAGCCCACCCCCCTCGCCGACCGGCTCACCGCGCTCATGAGAAGGGCAGCGCGGGGGTCGCAGCGGCGCGGCGTTCCTGGCGGCACGGCGGTGGACTCATGAGGGCAGCGCGGTGAAGGTCATCCGGTGGCTGCCGCGGCTGCTGATTCCGCTGGCGTTTGCGGCAGCGCTGGTGATCGACGCCCGCGACGACCGGGCGCCGGCCTCTGTTGCCGCCGAAGGCCCGCAGGCGCAGGCGCAGGTCGCAGTGCTGCCCCCCGATGCGCTGACATCGAGCTGGTTCTGCCCCCTCGTCGGCATGCGGGGACCAGTCCAGGGTTTCGGCGAGGTCACCACAGAGGTGCTGCTCACGAACATGACGGCCGAGGTGGCATCGGTGTCGGTCGAGTTCCGAGGACGCACGACGGGTCGGCAGTATGTGATGGCCGACGTTGCGCCGCAGAGCACCGGGGTGGTCAGCACGTCTGACTATGTGCGTGATGAGGTCACCGGCGCACTGGTGGAGGCTTCGTCGGGCGGGCTGGCAGTGACGCGCAGGTTCGTTTCGCCGCTCGGGATCGACGAGGCTCGCTGTTCGAGCGTGCTGGCTCCGGATTGGTACGTGCCCGTCGGCGATACCCAGGCCGACGCACTGGCGGTGCTGGCCATCATGAATCCGTTGCCCCGGGACGCGATCGTCGATGTCACGTTTGCTTCGGAAGCAGAATTCGGCCCATTCGTGGCCCCGGCGCTGACGGGGGTGGTGGTACCGGCGTGGAGCACTGTCGCCGTCGATGTCGGCGAGCATGCGCGCCGTCGAGATGTTGTGGCCGCATCGATACGGGCCCGCGCCGGCCGTATCGCAGTGGACTCGCTCGTGGCCTACGACGGGAGCGTCGGCCGCCGCGGTCTGGCTGCGGAGCTGGCCTCCGTGGCTGCCGGCCAGCGCTGGCTTGTGCCGGTGGCCGGCATCGACGACGGCACGCGGTTGTGGGTGCGGATCTTCAACCCGTCCGACGACGTGGCGGAAGTTGCTGCGTCCATCGTGTCCGACGACCCGCTCAGTGACCATCTGGCCTTCGCCGTGGCATCGCACGACGTGGTGGAGTTGAAAGTCACCCCGCCCAGTGAGCTGGCACCGGGTCTGGAAACGCTCCTCGCCACTCCCGGAGTCCCCTTCGGGGTGTCGGTTGCCTCGCAGAATGACGTTCCCATCGTCGTGTGGGCGGAAACGCTGGCGGGCAGTGCGGCGAGCCCGCTCACCGACCTCAGGGCCGATCCGGATCCTGCTTCCGAAGCCGAGCCGGAGGACGAGTCCGTCACAGTGGTTGCCCAGACTGGCGGTGCAAACGGCGCCACCGAGCCTGGCGCTGCCGGCGCCGCTGCCGACGAGCCGGCAGTCGAGGCCCTACCTCCAGTACTGCGGGCGCAGTCGGGCTTGGCTTTCGTGCCGGGCGTTGTCCAGACGGGCGACCGGTGGCTGGTCGTCGTTGCGCCGCAATCCGGTGGCGAGGCGTTTGTGACGATCATGACGGATCCGTCCGCGCCGTCCGAAACCGATGCCGCCGATGACGGAGCCTCCGCTGTGTTGGCAGGCGGCGACGGCCGCGTGGTCGTCGCGACGCTGAGCCGCGAGACGGTGGCCGTCATCGACGTGCCGGCATCGGGTGTGATCACTCACCGGTTAGCCAGTGGCACGGCCCGCCTCCTCGTGTCCGACACGCCGTTCGCAGTGCTGCTGTGGCAGGCACGAGTGTCCGATGCAGGCCTGAGCGTGGCGCATCCGGTGGCCTGGTGAGCGGCTGATGGAGCGTCTCGTCATCGCCGCAGTCCTGATCGTGGTGGCGATCGCGATCGCGACGCTCGCTCAGCGCCGCCGCAGTGCATCGGCCACGGCGGTGCCGAGGTCGGAACTGCCGCCGGCCATCGATCTTGTTGCGGTGGGCATCCCGGACGGCCCGGCGCTGGTGGTCTTCACCGAAGAGACCTGCCGTACCTGTCAATCAGCGATCGCCGTGGTGCGGGGTCCCGCTGGCGCGGGGCTGCCCGTCGCTGAAGTGCCGTTCGGCGTGGAGCGGGAATTGCATCGTCAGCACGGCATCGACACTGTGCCGACGACGGTGGTGGCCGACGTCGACGGCCGCGTGATCGATGGCTGGGTCGGCAGCGTCGACCTGTCTGGCCTGGCCGCGGCCCTGGCGCAGGTCGTGCCCCGCGCCCAGCCTCGGGAGGACTAGCCAGCTACGAGTGCGGTGATCTGCTCGCCCGTGATGGTCTCGTGCTCGAGCAGGGCCGCGGCGATGCGGTCAAGGGCCGCCCGGTGCTCGACGAGCGCATTGCGTGCCCGGTCCTGATGTGTCCGCAGGATCCGCTCGACTTCCTCGTCGATGACCCGGGCGGTCTCGTCGGAGTAATCCCGTCCCGACACGAGATCCTCGCCGAGAAAGACCTGCGCGTGCGACCCCCAGGCCATGGGCCCCACCCGGTCGCTCATGCCCCACTCGGAAACCATCTTGCGCGCTAGCTCCGTGCCCTGCACGAGGTCGTTTGCCGCTCCGGTCGAGGTCACGCCGAACACGGTTTCCTCTGCCATGCGGCCGCCGAACAGCACTGCCAGCCGATCCTCGATGTATTCCTGGCTGTAGGCGTGGCGTTCCTCGGGCAGCTGCATAGTGACACCCAGCGCCTGACCGGTCGGCAGGATCGTCACCTTGTGGACGGGGTCGGCGTGCGGGAACAGGGTGGCGATCAGCGCATGCCCGCCTTCGTGGTAGGCGGTGACTTCTCGCTCTCGCTCTGTCAGCGCCACCGACTCGCGACGCTGGCCCATCAGCACCCGGTCGCGCGCCGCTTCGAAGTCTGCCTGGGCGATCGATTCCGAGTCGCGCCGGACGGCATGCAGGGCCGCCTCGTTCACCAGGTTCGCCAGGTCGGCGCCGCTCATGCCGGGCGTGCCCTTCGCCAAGGCCTCGAACTGCACGTCGGAGTCGGTTTTCTTGTCCTTCGAGTGCACCTCCAGGATGGCGAGCCGCTCGGAGAACTCCGGCAGCGGCACCACTACCTGGCGGTCGAACCGGCCGGGCCGCAGCAGGGCGGGATCCAAGATGTCGGGTCGGTTGGTCGCCGCCATCATCACGATGCCGCCGCTCTCCTCGAAGCCGTCCATCTCGGCCAGCATCTGGTTGAGCGTTTGCTCGCGCTCGTCGTGGCCGCCGCCGAGACCTGCACCTCGCTTGCGGCCGATCGAGTCGATCTCGTCGATGAAGATGATCGCCCGCCCCAGTTTGCGGGCGCTCTGGAAGAGGTCTCGCACGCGGCTGGCGCCGACGCCCACGAACATCTCCATGAAGTCCGAACCGGTCACCGACAGGAAAGGCACACCGGCCTCACCCGCAACCGCCCTGGCAATGAGCGTCTTGCCGGTGCCCGGCGGGCCCACGAGCAGCACCCCCTTGGGGACCTTCGCGCCGATCGCCGTGAAGCGTTCGGGCGTTCGCAGGAAGTCGACGACTTCGGTGATCTCCTGCTTGACGCCGTCGTAGCCCGCGATGTCGTCGAACTTCGTCGAAGGGCGCTCGGTGGTGTAGGTCTTGGCCTTGCTCCGGCC
>CAZAFV010000008.1:0-41502 GCA_964484385.1 uncultured Acidimicrobiales bacterium | reverse complement strand
CATGATCCCCGACATCTGGCCCTGCGCCCGCCGTTGCATCCACCAGAACAGCAAGAAGATCAATCCGAACGGCAGCAGGAACGGCAGCAGGCTGACGAGCAGGTTGGGCCGGTCGGTGTGAAACTCGATGGTCACCTCGCGCGCTCGCAGCAATTCCAGATCGGCCTCGGGAAGCTCCACCGGCCCTTCGGAGGAGAACCTGGTGCCGTCGGTGTACTCGCCAGTGATTGCGCCGGTGCCGTTGGTAACCGTGACGCTGCTGACGGTCCCCGAGGACACCTCGGCGATGAGTGCGCTGTAGTCGATGGGCTCGCCGCCGTCGCTGCGCAGCAGCCCGGGCAGGAACATCACCGACAGCAGCACCATGGCGAGCAGCCAGATCGACCAGCGCGGCCAGCGCTCGCCGCGCCGACGGGACCCAGATTCGGCCGGAGACGGGCCACTGTGACGGGAGTGCTCAGTCGAGCTGCCGTCTGCACCGCTGTCGCCGTCGGCCGGCGCGTCGGGAGGTTCGCTCGCCCGGGGCTTGCGAGCCCGCGAGTGCCGCCCTCCCGAGGGCACCTCAGATGCCATGGGTTCATGCTATGGCGACCGTCCGTCGACCAGTAGCCGCGCGCCGCCGAGCGACCCGTGTCGTCGCCTCTCTGCTCGGCCTCTAGCCTGCGCGGGTGGCCGCACTGACCACGCGCCCCCCTGGTACGGGGTCGGTGCTGCGAGCGTGGGTCGAGGCTGCGGTGGTCGTGGCGAGCTGCGTTGCGGTGGTGGCATGGCTCGACCCTGGCGGCATCGTGTCGGCGTCAACGCCGACCGGTGGCGACATGGGCGCCCACGTCTGGGGCCCGGCGTTCTTGCGCGACGAATTGCTGCCTGCAGGCTCGCTGCGCGGCTGGTCGCCCGAGTGGTACGCGGGAATGCCCGCCATGCACTTCTACATGGTGCTGCCGTACCTGATGATCGTGGCGGCGGACCTGGTGCTGCCGTTCGGCGTGGCCTTCAAGCTGGTTGCGATCAGCGGCGTCGTGTCGATGCCGGCCGCTGCCTGGCTCATGGGTCGGCTGGCGGGCTGGGCACAGCCGCTGCGGATGCTGCTGCCCGCTGCGCTGCTGCTGTTCGTCTTCGACGTCAACTTCACGATCTACGGGGGGAACGC
The DNA here is from genome assembly GCA_964484385.1 of uncultured Acidimicrobiales bacterium. Lineage (GTDB taxonomy): Bacteria > Actinomycetota > Acidimicrobiia > Acidimicrobiales > Poriferisodalaceae > Poriferisodalis. The sequence continues at coordinate 40,352 of CAZAFV010000008.1, read as the reverse complement.
AGCCTCGACGTTGGCAGGGGAGTTCGCATTCTCGATCGCGCTGTCGGCGACACTCGTCTACCTGGGCATGCTCTGGCGCTCGCTCGAGCGGGGGACCGGGCGGGCCCGCGCGAGCCTGGTGCTGGCGTTCGTCGCCCTGTGCCATCCCATTCCGCTGGCATTCGCGGTCGCCGCCAGCATTCTGATGGTGGCGGTGCGCGGCCTCCATGCGCTGCCTGGCCGCATCGGCCGGGCTCCGTCGCTGGGTGCAGCCATCGCAGCGGCCACGCTGTGGGCCGCCGTCTGGAACCTCTCCGAGTCCCCGCTGGCTCGTCTGGCTGTGCCTGCGGGGGCCGTTGCGGCGCTCGTGGTGATGGAGTGGCGCCGATCGTGGCACGCGCTGGTCATCGGCATCATCGGCGGCGCGCTGTCGGCGTTCTGGACGGTCCCGTTCGTCGCCCGGCGGGCGTATCTCAACGACATGGGCTGGGAGCGGCTCACGGAGGTGCGGGAGCATCTGTTCTTCACCGACGAGATCAGCGGCGACGGGGCCCACCACAGCATCACCTGGCTGCTCGTGCTCGCAGGCTTCGGCGCAGTCGTCGGCCTCGCACGCTGGTACCGCCCAGCCCTGACGTGGACGGTCATCGCCTCCACGATGGCCATGGGGTTTGTCCACTGGCCTCAGCACCGGCTGTGGAACGCACGCATCCTGCCCTTCTGGTACTTGGCGGTGTACGTGCTGGCGGCGATCGGCCTCTGGCTGCTCGTTGAGGCTCTGACCCAGAGAAGTTCAACCCAGAGAGCTTCGGCCCAGGGAGACTCAGCCCAGGGCGCTTCGGCCCAGGAGGATGCGAACCGGCCCGTAGGACCCGGCGGGCAGCTCGGCCCGACGGCGTACTGGGTGTGCATGCTCGTTCCGGTCGTGGCGCTGGCAGTGGTGGCAAGCCTGCTGTCACTGCAACTCGGCAACGCGCCCGGCGCGAGACTCAACGCCGACGGCGCATATCGCTGGGGCCCGTTCACGGTGTCCGCGGAGGACCGCAACTTCGTCTCCGGCTGGGCCCGCTGGAATTTCCGCGGCTACGAGGGTCGCCCGGCGTATCCCGAGTACCACGAATTCGTCACTGCGATGGGCGTTATCGGCGAGACACCTGAATACGGCTGCGGGCGCCTGCTGTGGGAGTACGACCGGGACATCGTGGGCGCGTACGGCACGCCGATGGCCCCGATGCTGCTGCCGCACTGGACGGATGGCTGCATCGCCTCCATGGAGGGCCTCTACTTCGAATCGTCGCCCACGGTGCCGTTCCACTTCCTCATGCAGTCGGAGCTGTCGGCATCGCCGTCGCGTCCGATGCGCGGCCTTCCCTACAACGCTCTGAACTTCGATCTGGGCGTTGCGCACCTGCAGATGTCGGGCGTGCGCTACTACGCGGCCTTCAGCTCCGAGGCCATCGCCGCCGCACTTGGCTCGGCCGACCTGCGGCACATTGCCACGGCGGGACCGTGGTCGATCTTCCTCGTCGCTGACAGCGATCTGGTGTCACCGCTGCGGTTCGAGCCGGCCGTGGCGGATGACGTGTCGCAGGCTGGACGGGCGTGGACCGATCCGGCTGCGATCTGGTGGAACGACCCTGCGGCGTGGGCTGTGCCGATTGCTGCGGACGGGCCCGAGCACTGGTCCAGGGTGTCGCTGCTGGGGCCCCCCGACCCTGATGGAGCGCCGCCCGCTTCGTTGACGCGATTCAGTGCAGCACCGAGGCGCGCCCTGCCGCCGGTTCACGTCAGCCCCCCCGAGGTGGAGCGGGACCGGCTGTCGTTCTCGGTGGATCGGACGGGTGTCCCGGTGCTGGTGAAGGTGTCGTACTTCCCGAACTGGTCGGTGCGCGGTGCCGATGGTCCGTACCGGGTGACGCCCAACTGGATGGTGGTGATCCCCACCGATGAGCATGTCGAGCTGACCTATGGCGCCACCGCGGTGGAGTATCTGGCCTGGCTGGCGACGCTGCTCGGCGTGGCAGCGCTCGCGCTCGTCGCCGTACGGCCCCCGGTGCGCTTCGACCGGGGCCGCCCGGAGGCTGAGTCCGACGCCCGAGCGGCCCGTCTGCATCCTCCCAACGGAATCGAGCCGCTGGGAATGGATCCAGCATCGGGCACCGATCCTGTGCAGGACGCCGACGCTCGAATAGCAGCGGTCTCCGTTGTGCTGCCGGCGTACCAGGCGGAGCACCTCGTTGGCGCCGCCGTCACGGAGATCAACGCTGCCCTGGGCGGCCACGAAGCGCTGGACGGCCCACTCGAGATCGTGGTGGTCGACGACGGCTCGACCGACGGCACAGCAGAAGCGGCCCGGCGAGCAGGGGCGGATGTGGTGGTGTCGCTGGAGGCCAACCGGGGCAAGGGAGCGGCGGTGCGCGCCGGGATGCTGGCAGCGAGCGGCCGTCTGCGCCTGTTCACCGATGTCGATCTCGCCTACCCGCCCGGGCAGCTCGCCTCGCTCATCGATGCGCTCCGTGACGGCGCCGATGTCGCGCTGGGCAACCGGCGCCACGTCGAAGCACGCACGATCAGCCCGGCGCGGCCCGCCAGGGCGTTCGCGAGCCGCATGTTCAACATGTTCACGCGCCTCGTGCTCCTGCGCCGCTACCGAGACACGCAGTGCGGCTTCAAGGGCTTCACCGCCGAGGCTGCAGAGGAGATCTTCGGCCGCTCCGTCATTGACGGGTTCGCCTTCGACGTCGAGGTGCTCTACCTGGTCGAGCACCTCGAGCTGACGGCCGCCGAAGTGCCCGTCACCGTGGATCACTCAGCCGATACCACCGTCCGGCTGGTAGCCCAGTCGCTCAGAGTTGTGGCCGACATCGGCCGCATCCGTCACCGCGCCGCTGCGGGCTCCTACGACGCCCCTCGAGTAACCCCGGCAGACATGCCTGCCGGCCCGGTCCCTCAGGCTTGAGCGTCCTGAACTGCAGGTGCGGGATCGCTGACCGGGCTCTTGGGGTGCGGTCTGCGCTCATTGCTCGCAACGACGGCCATGAGCGGGGCAGGCCGTGCCTGAGGGGGCGTGCGCGCCTTCGGCGACGCATGGTGCCGTGAGCGCGAGCGCGGAATGGTCACGCCGCTGGGACGCGTCTGGGAGAACAGGCCCGCTTCGTCGAGCAGCACCCGGTCCTCGTATTCGTCGAACCACAGCGCCTCGGGGTTTCGCCCGACGATCGTGACCTTGCCCCGGTCTGGAGCATGGGCCGGATTTCGCAGCACCTTGAAGATCACCACGCCGTTCTCGGCACCCGGCAAACCGGTAATCGGCTCGTCGGTCACCGCTGAGACCTCCGTCTTGCCCTTGTAATGCACGATGGTCAGCCGGGCATGCGACTCCACACCCGAGAGCCCGCGCTGCGAATCGTTGAGGAGCTGCCACGCGGTCTCGATGGGCACATTGAATGCCTTGTAGGCAACGATGTTCCGTCCGCAGAAGAAGTAGTGGTTCTCGACGCCGACGCTCTTGAGCGTGCGCTGGAGGATCCGCAGTGCATCGGCGTCGTCGTTGACTCCGGCGATGATCGGTGTCTGGTTCTCGACGCTGATCCAGCCGCGTTCAACCAGCGAATCGACTGCCTGCCGTGTATTCGGACGCCACTGAAGAAACCCCTTCTCGTCGGCGATATACCGCCCGTCGGCATCTTTCAGCAGGAACTCGTCTGGATGGTTGAAGTGGATCATGAACCGCATCGAGACGTCTGGATACACCTCATGGAAACGGTCGATCATTGCAAAGAAGGCGTCATCGAAGCGGTCGGGATAGAACGCCAGCTCTTTGGTGCCGACGCGGACGGCTTCGGCGCCCGCTTCGGCCAATGCTGTGAACCATCCTGCCAGCTTGGAATTCGGCAGCACCATGGGATCGCCGCCCGACAAGAGAATCTCGCGCAGCTTCGGCCTGCCGGTCTCCGGATGGGTGCCGCCGTTCGTTGCGACGGCATCATTGTGTGACTGGAGGTACTCGACAATCTCGCCGACTTGCGCAAGACCCTTTTTCTTGACCGAGCCGTCCGAACGTTCAATCTCTTTGCGCCCAATCAGTTCCTCGCGATAACAGAATCTGCAATGGGCGGAACAAGTTGAGATAACGTACAGCAGCGCCATCTCATATTTGTGTAACAATCCTTCGATAGGGCTGTAGTCGAGTTGGTTCGCCGGGTCCGGGTCGCCCTCAAGATCCACAGTTTCATCAGGCGATGCTTTGACCAGCTTTTGAAGTGCTGGGCTCGACTTAGCCATTTCAAAATAATGCCGTGTCAGTTTGACGGGCATTCTGTCTTCTACATCGCGATCAGTCCCGCGCAGTTTGCTTAAGTCGCTGATCTCTTTCTCGGTATAGAAGGTACGGAAATCTTCAGGCGCGGAGCCACTCATGAAGGGTTCGAGACCATTGACAATTTGACGGTCGTACCTAGGGTTCTCGACCTCGTCAAGCACCAATTGTTCCCGATCTGTTGGCTGGTATTTACTCTTCGTCATCGCCTCTCTCGCTTGCTTCAGGCAGGGTCGCATCCCACTCTCTGCTCCCACCCTAGGGAAAAGAGGGTGCAGATTGCAAGCGGGTTGTGTGCGATGGCCGCGCACTGCTGCGCGGTCTTTTAGGCTTTGCAGGCGTATGGAGGCACGCATCGACCCTGTATCTGCCGCTGTCTTGGCGGGAATTGTCAAGGCATATGACATACGTGGCATTTGTCCAGAGGAGCTCAGCCCATCAGTGGCGCGAGGCATCGGTTACGCCTTTGCAGCGTGGTCGTCAGCGCCGCGAATAGTCATGGCGCGCGACATGCGGCCGAGCGGCGTTTCGCTGGCCGAGGCGTTCGCCGATGGAGTGCAAGCTGCCGGCGTCGATGTCATCGACATCGGGCTGGCTTCCACGGATCTGCTCTACTTCGCCTCCGGCCGCCTGGGCATGCCGGGGGCGATGCTGACGGCGTCGCACAATCCGGCGTCCTACAACGGCATCAAGCTGTGCGGACCGGGTGCTGCACCAGTAGGTGCGGGCAGCGGGCTCGACGAGATCGCTGAGCGGGCGGCACTGGGGGTCTTGTCGCCATCTGGTGGTGGCCGCCGCAGCCACCGCGATCTGCTCGACACGTTCGCCGGCCACGTCCGCTCGTTCGTCGATGTCTCGGGGCTCGGACCGCTGCGCGTGGTGGCCGACACTGCGAACGGCATGGGAGGCCTCGTGGTGCCGGCGGTCTTCGGCCCGCTGCCGTTCGAGTGGGAGCTGATGTACGGAGAGCTCGACGGCACGTTTCCCAACCATCCGGCCGATCCCATCCAGCCGGCGAACCTGGTGGATCTGAGCGAGCGCGTGCGCAGCACAGAGGCTGACGTCGGCCTGGCATTTGACGGAGATGCCGACCGGGTGTTTCTCGTCGACGAGCTAGGCAGGGCAGTCAGCGGGTCGTTGCTCACCGCGCTGGTGGCCCAGGCCATGCTGCGCCGCAACGGGCCGGGTCCGATCCTGCACAACCTGATCTGCTCACGCGCCGTGCCCGAGGCGATCGTCGAAGCGGGCGGACAGCCCGTACGCACCCGGGTGGGTCACAGCTTCATCAAGGCAGAGATGGCACGCACCAGGGCCGTCTTCGGCGGTGAGCACAGCGGTCACTACTACTTCGCCGACAACTACCGGGCCGATTCCGGCCTTATCGCGGCGCTCATCGCACTCGAGCAGTTGAGCGCCGCGCAGGTGCCGCTGTCGGAGCTGCTGGCTCCGCTCGACCGGTACGCATCCTCGGGTGAGATCAACACCCGTGTCGCTGATGTCGACGAGGTGCTGCGACGGGTCGGTGCGCACTTCACGACGTTCTCCCAGGACCATCTCGACGGCCTCACGGTCGATGGCGGCGACTGGTGGTTCAACTTGCGGCCGTCCAATACCGAGCCCCTGCTGCGGCTGAATCTCGAGGCGCCCGACGCCGGGGCGGTTGCAGAGCGCGTGAGTGAGATCACGACATTGCTGGCATGATCGCCGCATGGAACCGCAGGCGCCGCCGCGTCCGGGAGGTACCAGTGGGCCTTGACCCACTCCTGGCCGAAGTGCTGGCGTGCCCGCAGGACAAGGGACCGCTGTACTTCGTGCCCGGCAACGATCTGCTGTACAACCCGCGCCTGCGCAAGACGTACGCCGTCGACGGCGGCATCCCGGTGCTGCTGATCGAGGAGGCGACCGATGTCGACCCGGTCTCCGCTGCAGCGTTCGATGCCCGCATCGCGAGCGGCGAACTCACCCCGACATTCCAGCCGTGACATTGCCGCACGATGACGCCCCGGTGACGACCGCCTCTGAGGCTGCGGTTGATTCCCTCGACTTGGCGCGAGCAGTGGCCGGTCTGCCCGAGCAGATGGAGGCTGCGCTGGCCTCGTCTCAGGCCACGCAGGGGGCGGTCGACGGCAGCCGCATCGCCAACGTCGTGGTCATGGGTATGGGCGGTTCCGGCGTCGCCGGTGACATCGTCTCGGCGCTAGCGGCCCCCCTGATGCCGGTGCCCGTCGCCGTAGCCAAGGGCTACGAGTGTCCGGCGTTCATCGGCCCGACCACGCTCGCCATCGCCGTCTCGTTCAGCGGCAACACCGAAGAGACGCTCACCGCGGCTACGGCAGCCCACGATGCGGGCGCCTCGGTAGTAGCCGTCACATCAGGCGGGCGCTTGGCCGAGCTGGCTGGCGAGTGGGCTGCACCGCTCTACGAGGTGGACACTTCGATCCCCATGCCGCGGGCCGCTGTGGGCGCGATCTCCGTTGCCCCGCTCGTCGCACTGGAGCGAGCCGGTCTGCTGTCCGGCATTGCCGATTGGGTGGACGCAGCGGCAGCCCAGCTGCGCGCACGCCGCGATGCCGGCGCCGCTGCAGGTTCGCTCGAGGGCATCGTGAGCGCGGTGGGCAACGGCGAGATGACCCCCGTCTTCTACGGCGGAGGTGCGCTCGGTGCCGTGGCTGCGGGTCGTGCCAAGGCTCAGATCAACGAGAACGCCAAGATCCCTGCCTTCGCCAGCTTCATGCCCGAGCTGTGCCACAACGAATTGGCCGGATGGGACCAAGCCGGTCGCTTGGCCGACGGCTCGCCGCTCGCGGTGATCGCGCTGCGCCACGGTTTCGAGCATCCGCAGCTCGGTCGTCGCTACGACTTCACGAGCGGTGTGCTCGACGGTGCCCGCATTGCCGTACCGCATGCCGAACTGCACGCCGCCGGCGACGGCGCCATGGCGCAGCTGTTCGACCTCATCTACCAAGTCGACGTGCTGAGCCTTCGTGTCGCAGCAGCGGTCCGGCGCGACCCCGGCCCGATCCCCCTGCTCGAAGAGCTGAAGGCATTCCTTGCCTGAGGCGGCAGGCTGTCGCTCCAAGAACGAGGTGATCCCATGAGCCAGGCGTCGAGCCTGATCGATGATTTCGAAGTAGCCGATCTGAGTCTGGCGGCGGCAGGACGGCTCCAGATCGAGCTGGCCGAGACCGAGATGCCCGGGCTCATGGCGCTGCGCGCGCAGCACATGGACTCCCGACCGCTCGCAGGTGCGCGCATCACGGGGTCGCTGCACATGACTGTGCAGACAGCGGTGCTGATCGAGACTTTGGTCGACTTGGGCGCGCAGGTGCGCTGGGCGTCCTGCAACATCTTCTCCACCCAGGACGAGGCCGCGGCTGCGGTCGTGGTGGGGCGCGACGGAACGGTGGACAGCCCGCAAGGCGTGTCCGTGTTCGCATGGAAGGGCGAGACGCTCGCCGAATACTGGCGCTGCAACTTCCGCGCACTCCGCTGGCCCGATGGGCCCGGCCCGACGCTGATCGTCGACGACGGCGGGGACGCCACGCTGATGGTTCACCTCGGGGCTCGCTATGAGTCTCAGGGCAGCGTGCCGAGCCTGCAGGGCGACGGCCCGGATGCGGCATCGCCCGACGAAGTGGCGGTGCACGAGCTGCTCGACGAGATCCAGCGCACCGAGCCCGGCCTGTGGACCGAGATCTCGGCCGGCCTGCGAGGTGTCTCCGAGGAGACCACGACCGGCGTGAACCGCCTCTACGAGATGGCAGCCCGCGGGGAGCTGAACTTCCCGGCCTACAGCGTCAACGACTCGGTCACGAAGTCCAAGTTCGACAATCTCTACGGCTGCCGGCACTCCCTGATCGACGGCATCAACCGGGCGACCGACGTGATGCTGGGCGGCAAGGTGGCCTTCGTGGCGGGCTACGGCGACGTCGGCAAGGGCTGCGCGCAGGCGCTGCGTGGCCAAGGCTGCCGGGTCATCGTCTCCGAGATCGACCCGATCAACGCGCTGCAGGCTGCCATGGAGGGCTTCGAGGTGGATCGGCTCGAGAACGTGCTCGACATCACCGACGTCTACGTCACCGCGACGGGCAACCGCGACATCATCTCAGCCGAGCACATGTCGGCCATGAAGCACCAGGCAGTCGTGGCCAACATCGGGCACTTCGACAACGAGATCGACATGGCTGGGCTGGCCGCGATGTCCGATGTCCAGCGCCGTTCGATCAAGCCGCAGGTGGACGAGTTCGTGTTCCCGAGCGGGAAGTCGGTGATCGTGCTGGCCGAAGGCCGCCTGGTGAACCTCGGCTGCGCGACTGGGCATCCGAGCTTTGTCATGTCGATGAGCTTCACGAACCAGGTGCTCGCTCAGCTTGAGCTGCACGCTCATGCAGAGGAGCTGGCGGCCGATGTTCACGTGCTGCCCAAGCGGCTGGACGAGGAAGTGGCTCGGCTGCATCTTGATCGGCTCGGAGCCAAGCTCACCCGGTTGACGCCTGGGCAGGCTTCGTATCTCGGTTTGGATGTGGACGGTCCATACAAGGCGGATCGCTACCGCTACTGAGCTTGCCGGCGAGCCCGCAGCGAGGGCGGCAGCGCCCTCTGCGACCAGCGATCCGGCTGGTCGCAACGTCGCCGAGTTCCCTGCCGCCCTCGCCGCTCGGCTGTCTGCGCGTTCACCTGACCGCGTCGAAATGCCGTTGGTGGTCGAGCTCGGTGCGCTTACGGTCGGGCGGGTGTTGTTTGAGGTTCGGTGTGCTGGGTGTGGGGTGTTGGGGTGGTGCCCTTGTTCGGCGTGCATCGAGGCGCTTGTTGGTCCCGAGCCGGTATTGGTTCCGGGCGCACAGTCAGTCGCTCTGCTGTTCTCGCATTCCGATGTCGGGCGAGAGTTCATTCATGCTCTCAAGTACCGGGGCGAGCGGGCCATTGCCGGGTGGCTGGGCGAGTCGTTGGCGCTTGCTCATCTGGAGGCGCGAGGACGGGCAACGCCGATTGACACGGCGCCGGATGGGCTGGCGCCGATTGACACGGCGCCGGCTGGGCCGACGCCGATTGACACGTCGCCGGCTGGGCTGGCGCCGATTGACACAGTGACGTGGGCGCCGACTACTGCGGCGCATCGGCGAGCGCGGGGGTTTGATCAGGCCGAAACCTTGGCGAGGGCCACTGCCAAGGCCTTGCGGGCACGTCCGATGCGGCTGCTGCGGCGGATTGGCGGGACGGCGCAGTCAGGCGCGAGCCGGGAAGCGCGGCTGGCGGGCCCCTGCTTCGAGGGCCGCGCTCGCGCGGCGCAGCGGCGGATCCTGCTCGTGGACGATGTGGCCACCACGGGCGCCACGCTGCGGGCAGCTACGGCTGCGCTGATGGATGCCGGTGCGACGGCGGTTCATGTGGCAGCGTGTGCCCGACGGGGTCGCGACCTCGTGCATGCAGGTGCCTAACATGGCACTCCCTTCAGTTGGAGCAAAGCTGCAGCCGCTGTGCAGATGCTCAGAAAGTCGAGGCAATGCAGATCACCATCACGGGTCGCAAAGTTCAGGTTCCCGACGATGTGCGGGCTGCGGTGGAGCGGAAGATCGGGGCACTGGATCGATTCGTCAGCGGGTTGGATCGTGCTGAGGTGGTCTTCCGCGAGGAGAAGAATCCTCGCATCGCCGAGCGAGAACAGGTGGAGGTGACGCTGCTTGGCCATGGCCACCATGTGCGCACCTCGGTCGCTGGCGTCGACCAGCACCAGGCGGTCGATCTGGCGGTCGGCAAGCTGGGCAAGCAGCTCCGCAAGCTCAAGACCCGCGTCGTGCGCCGGCACCGTCCCAATCTGCACCGCGACGAGGCGCACCATCCGCTCGCACGCCTCGAAAACGATCTCGTCAACGGTGCTCCGGCCCCCGAGACCACCGCGGAACCTGACGATCCCGAATGGGTGCCGCGCATCGTCCGCCGCAAGAGCTTCGACCTGGAACTGATGGATCCCGCCGAAGCCGTTACCCGCATGCAGCTGCTGGATCACGATTTCTTCCTCTTCGTGAACGCTGACACCAGCAAGCCCAGCGTGGTGTATCTCCGCTCCGACGGCGACGCCGGCCTCATCGAGATCGACGCCTAAGCACCGAACGGCGGCCGAATAATCCTCAGCTTTGGCACCGGGGGGCAGCGGTAGCCTGCGCTTGTGGCTCTGTTTCAGCGCGTGCTCCGTGCCGGGGAAGGCAAGAAGCTGCGCCTGCTGACCGAGTTGGTGCCCGAAATCAACGCCGTCGAGCCGGAAGTCGAGCGCCTCTCCGACGACGGGCTGCGAGCCCGCACGGGCGAATTCCGCGCCGAGATCGAACGAGGCGCCGACCTCAACGACGTCCTCGTAGATGCCTTCGCGGTGACGCGCGAGGCGGCACGCCGGGTCATCGGCCAGCGCCACTACGACGTGCAGCTCATCGGCGGCGCGGCGCTGCACTTCGGCTGGGTGGCCGAGATGCGCACCGGCGAGGGAAAGACACTCGTCTCGACGCTGCCGGTGTACCTCAATGCGCTCAGCGGCAAGGGCGTTCACGTAGTCACCGTCAACGACTACCTGGCCGCTCGCGACGCCGAGTGGATGGGACGCATCCACCGGTTCCTGGGACTCGACGTGGGGCTCGTGGTGCCCGGCTCCTACGACGCTGCCCACAAGCGCCGCCAGTACGACGCCGACATCACCTACGGCACCAACAACGAGTTCGGCTTCGACTACCTGCGAGACAACATGGCGCCGGCGCGGGGGGCTCAGGTCCAGCGCGGCCACAACTACTGCATCGTGGACGAGGTCGACTCGATCCTGATCGACGAGGCCCGCACGCCGCTCATCATCAGCGGCCGGGTCGCGGACGCCGCCAAGCTCTACCAGCAATTCGCACGCATCGCCGCCACCATGACCCGCGACGTCGACTACGAGGTGGAAGAAGACAAGCGCAACGTTGCTGTGCTCGAACCGGGCATCTCCAAGGTCGAGCGAGCGCTCGATATCGACAACCTGTACGACCAGGTCTCTGCCAATCTCGTCCACCAGATGAACGCGGCACTGCGGGCCAAGGAGCTGTACCGGCGCGACAAGGACTACGTGGTCTCGCACGGCGAGGTGAAGATCGTCGACGAGTTCACCGGCCGCATCCTGGAAGGCCGGCGCTGGAGCGAGGGTCTCCACCAGGCGGTCGAGGCCAAGGAGGGGGTGGCGATCAAGGAGGAGAACCAGACGCTCGCCACCATCACGCTGCAGAACTACTTCCGCCTGTACGACAAGCTCGCCGGCATGACCGGCACTGCCACCACTGAGGCTGCCGAGTTCAACGGCACCTACGGACTCGACGTGGTGCCGGTGCCGACCCACCTGCCCGTGGCGCGCGCCGACGAGGGCGATCTCATCTACAAGACCACCGCAGCCAAGCTCGAGGCCGTCGTCGACGACATCTCCGAGCGGATCCGCTCCGGTCAACCCACGCTGGTCGGCACGGTCAGCGTGGAGAACTCCGAGAAGCTGTCTGCAGCACTCGAACGCCGGGGAATCGATCACAATGTGCTCAACGCCAAGGAGCACACGCGAGAGGCCGAGATCATCGCCCAGGCAGGCCGGCTGGGATCGGTAACCGTTGCCACGAACATGGCTGGCCGCGGCGTCGACATCCTGCTGGGCGGCAACCCCGAAGGTCTGGCACGCCGTGACATGCTGCGCGAGAAGCTCGACCCTGACGATGCAGACAACACCGCGGATCTGGCGGCCCGGGCCGAGCGCTACGAGCCCGAGTGCCGTGCCGAAGGCGACGAAGTGCGCAAGCTGGGCGGCCTGTACGTGTTGGGTACCGAGCGGCACGAGTCGCGGCGCATCGACAACCAGCTGCGCGGCCGTGCGGGGCGTCAGGGCGACCCAGGCGAGAGCCGCTTCTACCTCTCGCTGGAAGACGACCTGATGCGCCTGTTCGCCACCGGAGCCGTGAACTGGGTGATGGACCGCACGCTGCCCGATGATGTGCCGCTCGAAGCGAAGATGGTCACCAAGGCCATCGAACGGGCGCAGAACACCGTCGAGCAGAAGAATGCCGAGGTTCGCAAGAACGTCCTCAAGTACGACGAGGTGATGAACGAGCAGCGCAAGGTGATCTACGCGCGCCGCGAGCAGATCCTCGGCGGCGACGATCTGCGGACCGAATCCTTGGGCTACCTGCACGATGCCGCCGAAGCTGCAGTGCTGGATCACTGCGCGAGCGAGGTCCCGACTGAGTGGGACCTCGACGGGCTGCTGGCCACGATCGGCACCTATTGGCCCACCGAGCTCACGGCTGTGGAGCTGTCGGGCGCCGGCGAGCGGGACTGGGGCGTCGATGACGCCGTGGAGCTGGTGTGCGCCGACGGCGAGCAGCACTACGAGGCCCGGGAGGCCGAGATCGGACCCGAGGCGATGCGCGAGGTCGAGCGCCAAGTGATGTTGCGCCTCATCGACCAGCGCTGGCGCGAGCATCTCGCCGACATGGACCATCTGCGCGAGGGCATCCACCTGCGCGGCATCGGCCAGAAAGATCCCGTGGCGGAGTGGCAGCGCGAGGGCTTCGACATGTTCGGTGCCATGCTCGAGCGCGTCTACCGCGACTTCGTGACCTATGTGATGCACGTGCAGGTCACCTCGGCGCCGCTTGACGGCGAGGCATCGGCCGATGTTGCGGCCCCGCCGGCTGGACCATCACGGTCGAGGGCGACGGACGGCGCAGCTCGGACGACCGACGTGCAGTATTCGGCGCCAGACCTCACACCGGCCACCGTGGGAGCCGGCAACGGCGCATCGGCTGCTGGCCCCGCGCCATCGGCTCCGCATGGTCCCAGCGGACCGTTGCAGTCGCGCCGGATCGCCGCCGCGTCAACCGGCACGGTGGTCAAGTCGGCCCAGGAGAAGCTGGGCCGCAACGATCCCTGCCATTGCGGATCGGGCCGCAAGTTCAAGCACTGCTGCGGTCGCTGAGGTGAGCCGATCCTTGGGTGACCTTGCCGACGCGTTGACCGACTTGGATCGACGTGTCAGCGAGGCCCGTCAATACCTCGGAATCGACGAGGCGCGTGCGGTGGCGAATGGGCTGGAAACCGAGGCATCGGAGCCGTCGCTGTGGGACGAGCCCGACCGGGCCCGGGCGGTCACCACACGCTTGTCGCGCGTGCGCGACGACATCGAGCGCTGGGAGCGGGCACGAGCTGAGGTCGACGATGCGACGGCACTGGTGGAGCTGGCCACCGAAGAAGACGACGCAGAGCTGCTGCCCGAGATCGACGAGGTGGTCACCGCTGCCGAGAGCCGGCTCGCGGACATCGAGCTCATGGCGCTGTTCGGAGGTGAGCATGACGAGAACGACGCCGTGTGCGAGATCAACTCGGGGGCCGGAGGCACCGACGCCTGCGACTGGGCAGAGATGCTGCTGCGCATGTACCAGCGATGGGCCGAGCGCAACGACTTCTCCGTGGAGCTGACCGAGGCCACCGACGGCGGGGAAGCGGGGCTCAGCTCTGCGACCTTCCTCGTCAAGGGACGGCACGCGTTCGGGTTCCTTGCAGCGGAACGGGGAGTGCACCGGTTGGTGCGCATCTCGCCGTTCGACTCGCAATCGCGCCGGCACACAGCATTCGCGTCGCTGTCGGTGGTGCCGTTCTTCGACGAGGTGTCCGACGAGGTGCCCATCGACGAGAGCGATCTGCGCATCGACACCTACCGGTCGTCGGGCGCGGGCGGCCAGCACGTGAACGTCACCGATTCCGCCGTGCGCATCACACACCTGCCCACCGGGATCGTCGTGGCCTGCCAGAACGAGCGGAGCCAGCATCAGAACAAGGACCGGGCGATGCAGATGCTGGCGGCCAAGCTGGCCGACCTGCAGCGAACCGAGCGGGAGGCCGAAGTCGCGGCCCTCGCGGGCGAGCAGCGCGACGTCGCGTGGGGCAGCCAGATCCGCTCGTACGTGCTGCACCCGTACCAGCAGGTCAAGGACCTGCGGACCGGCATGGAGATCGGCAACGTCGACGCCGTGCTCGACGGCGACCTCAGCGGCCTGATGGAGGCCTACCTGCGCTGGCAGCGCTCGCAGCAGCCCGCGGCCGCCGAGACCTAGGCAACTGGGCCGATTGATGACCGGGTTGCGGCCGGTCGCTGTCGTACCTTGGGGCGCGCATGATCCGCTTCGACAACGTCACGAAGATCTACAAGGGCGAGACGCGGGCAGTCAACGGCGTGACGCTCAATATCGAGAAGGGCGAGTTCGTCTTCCTGGTGGGACCGTCGGGCTCGGGCAAGTCCACGATGCTGCGTCTCATGACCTGCGAGGAGAAGGTCACTGCCGGCGACATCCACGTGGCCGGCAAGGATCTGTCCAAGCTGAACAGCTGGCGCGTGCCCTACCTGCGACGGAACATCGGCTCAGTCTTCCAGGACTTCAAGCTGCTGCCGAACAAGACCGTCTACCAGAACGTGGCCTTCGCGCTCGAGGTCATCGGCCGTCCCGAGAACGTCATCCGTACGCAGGTGCCGGCCATCTTGGAGCTGGTGGGCCTGGAGGACAAGCACCGGCGATTTCCCGACGAGCTGTCGGGCGGCGAGCAGCAGCGTGTGAGCATCGCCCGGGCATTCGTGAACCGTCCCCTGATCCTGCTGGCTGACGAGCCCACCGGCAACCTCGACCCCGACACCTCAGAAGAGCTCACCTCGCTGCTCGACCGGATCAATCGCACCGGCACCACCGTGGTCATGGCCACGCACGACCGCACGATCGTGGACCGCATGCGGCGTCGCGTGATCGCGCTGCGTCGCGGCGAGCTCGTGCGTGACGAGCAGCGCGGCGCGTACGGGAGCGAGACCGATGCGCCAGAGGCGCCCGGGGTCCATCCTGTCGATGGGGCGAGTCCGTGAGCCGGATCCGCTACTTCGCGCGGGAGACCTGGACCAACATCCGGCGCAACCTCACGCTGACGTTTGCTGCGATTCTCACTGTGGCTGTCGGCGTGATGCTGGTGGGCATGGGGCTCATGGCGGGCTATGCCAGCGGGAACGCGCTCGATCGCTGGGAGGGCGGCGTCCAGTTCGAGGTGTTTCTGAACCCCCAGATCGACCCCAGCCAGCTCGATGCGCTCGGCATCGAGTTGCAGACCCACCCCGAGATCGACCGCATCGAGTTCTTCAGCGCCGAGGAGGCCTACGCGCTGGTCTCCCAGCAGATGGCCGACCAGCCCGAGCTGCTCGCCCAGGTGTCGCCCGAGGCGCTGCCCGCGTCGTACCGGGTGGTGCCCCGGTCGGTCGAGGCCGAGCTGATTGAATCACTGGCCGCCCAATTCCGTCAGCGGCCCGGCGTGATGTCCGTCCAGACAGGCCGAGAAGAGGTCGACGCCATTCGCACCTGGTTCACGTCGTTCCAGGGCATCGTGCTGCTGCTGTCGATCGTGCTGTCGGGCGCCAGCGTGATGCTCATCTTCAACTCGATCCGCGTGGCGATGTTCGCCCGCCGCCGCGAGATCGAGGTGATGAAACTGGTCGGCGCCACGAACAGCTTCATCCGGTTCCCGTTCATGCTCGAAGGCATGTTGCACGGCCTGATCGGCGGCATCATCGGGGCGATTGCCGCAGGAGCGCTGCGAGGTCACGTGGAGGGCCTGTTCTCGCGCTCGGACATCCTGGCGTTCTTCCGGTCGTTCGTGGTCACCTCCGATCAGTTCACGACTGTGGTGATCGTCACGGTGATCGCCGGTGTGCTCGTGGGGATGATCGGCTCGGCGTTCGCAGCCAGCCGCTTCCTGGACGTGTAGCTGGGCGCGAGCTGCACCGGCCGCTCGACGTAGGGAGCGGCTGGGCGTGTAGAAAAGCCGCCGACACCGCCGTCCGCCACCCGGACGGCCATTGCTTGAGGGGGCGCTGTGCCGGAGTTCGAGACCATCCTGTACGAGGTTGACGACCGCGTCGCCACCATCACGCTGAATCGCCCCGAACGCCTGAACGCGTTCAACAGCCAGATGCTGCGTGATGTGATGGATGCCATCGACCTTGTCGATGCCGACGACGACGTCCGGGCGGTGATCTTCACCGGCGCCGGCCGTGGCTACTGCGCCGGGGCCGATCTGAGCGGGGGCGCCGACACCTTCGACTTCGACAGCCAATCCGATGAGCGCAAGGCCGAGCGAGCCTCCGAGCGGGGCGAGGGCGGCGACCTGGCATGGATGCGCGACGGCGGCGGGCTGCTCACGCTGCGCTTGTACGAGTGCAACAAGCCGCTGATCGCGGCGATCAACGGCCCGGCGGTCGGCGTGGGCGTCACGATGACGCTGCCGATGGACATCCGGCTGGCGTCCACCAAGGCCCGTATCGGGTTCGTGTTCGCCCGCCGGGGCGTGGTGCCAGAGGCCTGCTCGTCGTACTTCTTGCCGCGCGTGGTCGGATTGTCTCGGGCGCTCGAGTGGTGCTTCAGCGGGCGGGTGTTCGACGCAGACGAGGCGCTCGAGGGCGGGCTGGTGCGCAGCCTGCACGAGCCCGACGACCTGCTGCCGGCGGCCCGGGCCATCGCAGCCGAGATCGCCCAGAACACGTCGGCCATCTCGGTGACGGTGATCCGCCACATGCTGTGGCGCATGCTCGCTGCCGATCACCCGATGGAGGCCCACAAGATCGACTCGCGGGGGATCTTCCACCTCGGGCGGGGCGCCGACGCTCACGAAGGCGTTGCGTCGTTCCTCGAGAAGCGACCGCCGGACTTCTCGCTGCGCCCCACCCAGGACCTGCCCGAGTACTTCCCCTGGTGGGACGAGCCCGAATTCAGCTAAGCCCAGTTCGGCTGACTCGGGTCAGTCGGCTCAAGCCCTGGATTGCTCGGCGGGCACAGGGTCGTCGCCCCAACCGGTGAGCAGGATGCCCAAGACGCACGCAGCCACGGCGAGCCCGAAGGCGGGACCGAAGCTGCCGAACCAGTCAGCCAAGGCGCCACCGACCGGCGGTCCTGCCGCTAGGCCGAGGCCGAACAAGATGGTGGCGATCCCGTAGGCGGCGCCGAACTCGTCGCCGGCGAGGCTGTCGCTGACACGAGCGGCGATGGCGGCAATGATGCCGCTGAACGCCATACCGAACGCGATCGCCGACACCCACGCGAGCAGCGGCCCGCCGAGTGCGAGCAGCGGGTACGCGGTCGATGTGATGATCGAGATCAACGACACGCCGAAACCGATAGCGACTGCGCGCCGCCTGCCGAAGCGGTCTGCCGAGCGTCCGAGAACCGGGCCGCCGGCGATGCAGCCGATGCCGATGGACGAGAACGCCAGCTCAGCGCCCCAAGCTGTGAAGATGTCCGTGTAGCTCTCGAGGTGGCCCACGATGAATGTGAGCACCGTCGAAACGATGAAAGCGTGCAGGGCATACGCCGTGATCAGCCGACCGGCCTGCGGCACCTTGGCGAGAGCAGCCCGGGCGCCCTTGAAGCCCATGCGACCGGGCGTGCGCGCCCAGCCGCGCACCGCGACGGCGAGGGTGATCAGCACTGCTGCGCCGAAGAAGAACTCGATCAGGTACACGCCCCGCAGGTGGCTGCGGCTTGCGGCGGCCAGTGCTCCTTCGGTCGAGATTTCCTCGCCGAAACCCTGCAGGAGCGCGTCGAGGGCGGCCGCTGCGACCATGCCGGCGCCGACGCCGCCAGTCAGCCAGCCGGCGGCAGCGCCTCGCCGCTCAGGTCCCAGCACCTCGGCAGCGAGCCCGGGGGTGCCCACCCACACGCCGGCTGCGCTGAAGCCGGTCAAGGCGAGCGCGAGAGCCGCGATGCCGACGTTGGGGCTCCATGCCAGCAGGGCCAAGCCGATTACGTTGCCGGCGACGCCAATGCGCACGGCGCCGCTCAAGCCGGTGCGGCCGACTGTCAGGGCAACCGCCAGCGATCCCACGAGGTACATCAGCAGATTCAGCGAACCGAGGGCGCCGGCGACGGTGTTGGACAGGCTGAAACCGTCTCGCAGGTCGGTGAACAGCAGCGAATAGGTGAACCGGCCGAACGATTGCGATACCGCTGCTGACGCCGCCAGCGTCAGCAGGGTGCTTATCCGGCGTGCGCGGCTGAAATCCGCAGTGTGCGAAGCGGCTGTCACGATGAGTTCGCTTGCTGGCTCATGGCGCGCGCGGGCGGAGAGTTTCTTGTGGGACGCGAGCGAATCAGTCGTGTGGCCAGGTCACTGCCGGCAGCGGGGGACGCTGGCGATAGATGGTCTCCGTCGCGATCACGCGCCGGGGCGAGCGCTCGGTGTCGGCGAATTTCGCCACGTCGGCACGGATGACGTCGCGGTCGTGGTCATCGCCGAAGAAGCGTTCACGCATGTCGTCGAGCGAGGCGAACGCGACCAGCGCGAAGCCGTCATAGGACGGTCCGTTGAGGGTGGCCACCACGCTGAGCTGGGTGTAGTCCCACATGCCGGGGTGATGCTGCAGCGCCAGCGGCACGTGGGTGTCGCGCCAGTGGCTGTCGCCCTGCGCGTGCGTCAGCCGAGGGTGATGGACCATGGGGAAGATGGCAGTCAGGCCCGGCGAGGCTGTGCCCGGGTCGGACCCCAGCGGGCGCTCGCGGATGACGCGTGAGAACGCCAGGTAGGTGCCCACCGTCGCGGCGGGTGTCAGCAGGTCCGGGGAATCGGTCATCGCGCGCACGAGCGTGCGGAAGGGGAACTCGCGGCGATCGTCGGGGTCGGCTGCGTAACACACGCCTCCGACGCTGGCCGCTACGTCCGCAGCGGCATCCGGATCGTTTCCCGTGACGACGAGCTCGTACATGCCTGCAACTTACTGCTGGCCCCAGCGCAGCGCCCGACCCCCGACAGTGCCTTGCCGCTGACGCGGGCCGGCTGGCCCGGCAGGATGGGGGTGTGCTCGAGATGGACGAGGCCCGCTTTGCCGACCTGGTGGAACAGGCGCTCGAAGACATTCCCGACGCGCTGCGCTCGCTGATGGACAACGTGGCCATCTTCGTGGAGGACCGCGGGGAGGATCCGGACCTGCTCGGCGTCTATGAGGGCATCCCGCTGACCGAGCGCCATGACTACGGCGGCCTGGCGATGCCCGACAGCATCGTCATCTACCGGCTGCCGATTCTGGAGATGTGCGACACGGCCGACGACGTCGTCGAAGAAGTGCTGGTGACGGTGGTGCACGAGATCGCGCACCACTTCGGCATCGACGACGACCGGCTGCACGAGCTCGGCTGGGACTGACGCCGCCGCAGCTATGGCATCGGTACCTGCAGCCCCGAGTCGTCGGTAGTTATACGCGGCCGAGGCCGAGGTCGAGGCGCCCGCGGGCGACGTTCGCTGCCAGCACCTCTGTCGGTCCCTCTGCGAGCCGCAGGGCGCGCACGCGTCGCAAGATGTCGGCCAGCGGGTGGCTGTCTACGAGTGCGGTTCCTCCGACGAGTTGCACGGCGTCGTCGCAGATCCGGCTCAAAGTCTCGGTGGCCAGCGACTTTGCGGCCATTACCTCGTTGACGGCGTTCTCGCCGGCATCGAGCAGGCGTGCCGTCCGGTAGAGCGCGCTGCGAGCCGCATAGGCGGCGATCCGCATGTCTCCCAGTGCCACCCGCTCCAGGTCGGTGCCAACCTGTGCCGGCCCTTCGGTCGAACTGTGTCGCCCCGCCCGCTCGACCAGCGTTTGCTCGACGAGGTCGATTGCGAATCGACAATGGCCGATGCAATCGGCCGCAATTGCCATACGCGTGGCGTTGATCTGGCTCATCGCCCGTCGCAGGCCGCCCCCGGCCTCGCCGATGACGTGCGTTGCCGGAACGCGCACATCGCTGAATGTGAACGCAGCATGGTGGCTGCCGTCGAGGGTGCCGAATCGCTGCTCAAGCGTCACGCCCGCCCGGTCGGTCTCGATGAGCACCATCGCCGGCCCGGTCCCTTCCACCTCGACCAGAGCGTTGATGAAGTCGGCGTCTGCGCCGCCGGTCACGTACGACTTCGCTCCGTTCACCACCAAGTCGTCGCCGTCGCGCCGTGCCCAGGTGTGGCGCGGGGCATCAGCGGGTTCGGTGAACCCGAAACCGCTGCGCATGTCTCCAGCGAGATACGGCAGCAGGAACTGGCTGCGCAGCGGCTCGCCGACGTCGGCGAGCACTCCCGGCGACGGTCCGAAGACGCCCGGCAGGTGACCCACGTTGCGGCCGCCGAGCGTGTCACGCACGATGGCCAGCTCCAGCGCGCTGGCCTCGGTGCCGCCAACCGACATCGGCTGGGTCATGCCGAACACCCCTGCCGACTTCGATGCCTCCCGCACCTCTGCCCCGGTGTCGCTCTCGTCGACTCGGCCCGCCAGCGCCGCGAGCTCGTCAGCCAGCCGTTCGGCGGTGCGCAGCACCTCGGTGTGCTCAGTGTCGAGGAAGTCGGGCATCTCCGGTGCGTGCCTCCGCGTTCAGGCCAGATTGCGAGCGAAGAGATCGGCGAGCCGCTTGTAGTGCAGTTCGGCGCCCTCGGGCGAGAAGCAATAGCGCTCGGGGAAGACGAAGCCGTGCTCGGTGCCGGGATAGGTCTCGACGGCGTGCGGCACGTAGATGGTGGGCAAGTGAGCCTTCAGTGCAGCCGTTTCCTCGTCGCTGACGTAGATGTCGTTCTCGGCGATGCCGAAGTAGAGCTCACCGGACACTTCTCTGAGCTGGAGATGCGGTGAGTCGCCTTCGTCGGTCACGATGCCCGCGCCGTACAGCGATGCGGCTGCGGCGAACCGATCCGGATATGCGCCGGCCGCGGCCATCACGAGCCGCCCGCCCATGCAGTAGCCGACTCCGCCGACCTGGCTGGCCTCGATGCCGTCTTGACCCTCGAGCCAGTCCAAGATGACGCCGGTGTCAGCGATGATGCGCGCGTTGGTGATGTTGCCGGCGAGCCCCATCATGAACTCGCGCACGGGCAGGTAGTCGTCGTCGCCCAGCCGGTTGGCGTCGATGTCCACATGTCGCGCCAGTCGATAGAACGAATTCGGCAACACGACCACGTAGCCCATGGCCGCGATGCGCTCGGCAATGCCCACCAGCTCAGGTCGGATTCCCGACGCCGGCATATACACGATCACAGCCCGCAGTGTCCCGTCCCGTTTGGGCGTGATCACATGGCAGTTCATGGTGCCGTCCGCCGTGGTCAAATCAACCTCGGCAACCGTGGTGGCGTAGTTCTGATTCGGCATCTCACTCATCCTCGGGGCTGCAGCGGCGCGACGGCACGCTGCCGCCCCGAGACGGTAGTTGCGGAGGACGCGCCGCGGCCTACACCGTGTGGGTGCGGACCCAGTCGGCGATGAGGTCGGCTGCTTCGGCGCGGGCGCCAGCGGGCTCGGTCAGGTAGTGGTCGCCCGAGATGGAGTGCACCGGGACGTCCGGCGCACCGGGCCGGCCGCGCAGCGCGTTGACGATCTTGGCGGTGTCGGAGGAGAAGATGCCGGTATCGGCATCGGCGTCGATGACGATCGCTGGAAGATCGATGTGCTGCGCCTGGTCGGTGCTGCACTGCGAGTCGGCGAGGCTCCACATCGACAGCCAAGTCCGCAGCGAACTCACCGTCCCGACGCCGAAAATTCCGTAGTTGGCCCGGCGCGGATCGCCGAGGTAGCAGCCGGGCACGGTGCGTTGGCTGGGGTCGATCGAACCGTCGAGCATGCGCAGGTCCGCCCAGAGTCGCGGCACCACGAACAGACGCTCGCGGTGCCCTGCTGCTGCGAGCCGGTCCAGCTCGTTCTTGCACCAAGCGGTGATGCGCTCGTTGCGCGCCCGCTGTGCGCTGCGGTATGTGGCGATGAACTCATCGTCAAACGGTGGCTGCCGGTCGGCGCCGAACGGGTCGAGGGCCGGGTCAACGCTGAGCGGATCGTTCTCATCGGTCACCGACGGATCCATCCAGTTGGTCAGCACCTCGGCGCGCCCGGTGTGCGCCACGATCGAGACGTACAGGTCGCCTCCCGCCAGGTCCTCGATCGCCGGGTGCAGGCCTCGCCGGCTGTACTCCGGAACCAGGTTGGGCGCCGTGGCCTGTGCCTGGTAGGTGGCCATGAGCGAGCCGCCGCCGCTGTTGCCCAGCAGCACCACGCAGTCGACGCCTTGGTCGCGCAGCCAACGGACGCCGACGTCGATGTCGGCGAGCGCCAGATCGGCCAGGAAGTACGGCTCCGCACCCCGGAAGCGGGTGTTCCAGCCGAGAAAGCCCATGCCCCGCTCGGCGATGTAGCTGGCCAGGTAGTGCTCGCTGAAATCGATGTTGTAGTGGGTCGCTATGAGTGCCGTGCGCGGCTCGTGTCCATCGGGCCGGTGGTAGACGCCTTGGCAGGGATGCCCGCCCACGCCGGATCGGGGGGCGCTGGCACTCGGCAGCGCGACGAACTCGCGGGTGATGCCCATCGGTCGGCCGGTCCGCAGCTCAGGCCGTTGCGTCGGCGGGGATGGGGGAGCGCATCACTTCCAGCGCCTCGGCGGGATCGGGCTCGATGCCGGTGGTGTCACAGCAGAGTTCCACCATGATCCCGTTGGGGTCCACGAAGTAGAGCGAATGGCACCAGCCATGGTCCACTTCCATCAGCGGTTCGATGTCGGCGGCGGCCATGCGCTCGCGGGCAGCCTCTTGCTGCTCTGGCGTGGCCCGGACGGCGACGTGATTGACCCACACCGGCAGCCCCACCGTCGCACTGAGGTCGGTGCTGTAGTCGGCCTGCTCGCCCATGTTCTGGATGTAGAAGAAGGCAATGCACTCGCCGTCGCCGATGTCGTAGAAGACGTGCTTGATGTGGCCTGTCGGCCCGCCGTCGGGGTGCGGGCGCTCGGCCTGCTCGGCGTGGACCAGCGGGAACCCCATCAGGTCCTCGTAGAAGCGGTGAGTCGCCTCGAGGTCCCGTGTTGCGTAGGCGACGTGGTGAAGTCCCATGGCTCCCCCTGCTGCGGAATTCACAGCAAGGTTCTCACATTCCAGCAGGCCGATTCGCCCGGGCGGCCGGGGGAGCTGCGCTAGTTGAGCCGGAAGCTCGCCACGTTCAGGTATTCGCCCCACGGAGCAGACTCGACCAGGCTGATCTCGCTGACATCGAACGTCTCGCCGAGGCGCGGCCAGTCGACCGACGGCTGCCGTTTGCGGAAGCGGGCGATAGTCAGGTGCCCTACGAAGGGGTGATCCGGCGGCGGGTCGCCGATGTAGCGGGTGCAATCGATGACCGACGCGGCGAGCTCGTCGACGCCGGTGGCCGGGAGCATGAGCACGCCCCGACCGAGGCGCTCCGGCACTGGGCCGAGCGTTACCGATGTCTCGCCGAGTGACTGTGCACCGAGGGTGCTGAGTGCTTCACCGGTGTCGCATTCGCCGAGGAACCGGAGCGTGATGTGCAAGCGGTGTGGCTTGGTCCAGCTGACACCCGACGCCGACGGTCTTGGCAGCCCAGCCAGTTCGTCGACGACGGAGGGGGGCGGCCACACGGCGACGAACAGGCGCGGCACGGCGCGAACCTAGCGGCGCGTCTCAGCCATGCCGGAGACACACGCTCAGGGTCCGAAGCCGCTTCTGAGCCCGCGCGGAGGCGGGTTACGCTCGCAAGGGTGATGCTGATACTGCGCCGAGCGGCTCTGGTCGCTGCCTCGTGCGCAGTAGGTGCGGGCCTGCTCGCTGGCTGCAGCAGCGACAGCGACGAGACACAGCAGACCGTGGCAGCCACCACGGCCGTACCGGCGGCGGCGAAGACCGAGCCGTCTGCCGGCGGTACCAAGGCACCCGTGTCTGCTGAGCCTGCAGATGCCGAAGGCACGGCAGAGGACGCCGGCACCGCCGACGACGCGGGTACTGATACCGCGGATCAGGCCGCTGCCTCGCAGCCCGACGACGCAAGCGACGATCAGGCGCAGACCGACAGCGACGAGAGTGACGCCGCCGACCAGGCAGATCCGGGCGACAGCGAATCCAGCGAAACCGCACAACAGCCCGCTGACGATGCAGGTGATGACGAAACCGACGATGGCGGCGAAGTCGACGACGGAGCGACTCAGTCCGCTGATGATGAACCGGCAGACGATCAGGGTGACGGCGGGACCGCCGAAGGTGATGACGAGGCAGCCGGCGGCGCAGAATCTGGCGAGGGAGACGATCTCGGGAACACCGAGGCAGCGGGGGCGGACGATGCTGGGAGCGCCGATGACAACGGGGATCCGGACGAGGTAGAGCAGGATCCTGGGGGAGAGGGTGCCGAGGAGGCTGTCACCGATCCCGAGCCCACCGAGGATCGGCCCAAGGTGCTGGCGCTGGCCGTCGCACAAGTCGACGGCGCGACGCTCGACGTCAGTGCATTCGCTGGCCGCGACGTGCTGGTGTGGTTCTGGGCGCCTTGGTGACCGAACTGCCGGCGAGAGGCGCCTGCGGTCGCAGCGCTGAAGACACAACACGGAAACAACTTGGCCCTCGTCAGCGTCGGGGGACATGACACAGCGTCGGCCATCTCACGCTTCGTGAGTTCCTACGGACTCGGCCACATGCCGAACTTGCCCGATACCGAGAATCAGCTCGCCAGAGCGCTCGGCGTCAGCTATCACCCCCGCTGGCTGCTGATCCGTGCCGACGGCACTGAGCAGGCAGGCGGCGGCACGATCCCCGACGCCGTCGTGACCGACGCTCTCACCCCCGGCTGATCGGGGAGCGGCTAGTGGCCGCGGGCGTCGGCGAGCAGGTCGCGCAGCAGCTCGGGCGGGTCATCGGCCACCACCAGTGCTTCGCCGATCAGGGCGGCGTCGTAGCCGGCGTCGGCTATCGCTCGCATGGACGTGCCGCCGGGTACGCCGATGCCCGAGGCCGCAATCAACAGGATTCGGTCGTCGATGTTCTCGAAACAGCGGCTGACACGGACGGCCTTGTCGTAGTCGACGGTGAACTTGGTCGATTCGGGGTTGTCGCGCTGGTTGATGGCGATCATGTAGGCGCCGAGATCGACTGCCGCTTCCAGCTCTGCCTCGTCGCGGACCTCGGTGAGCACGTCGATGCCCAGCGACAGCGCCAGTTCTTGCATGGGCGGCAGCTGAGTCGGGTCGATGTCGGCGAGGATGACGAGCATTGCGTCGGCGCCCATGGCGTGGCTGTCGCGCACATCATCGAGCGTGCGCAGGAAGTCCTTGCGCAGCACCGGCAGGCCGGTCACAGCCTTGGCAGCTTGCAAGTCCTCGGGGGAGCCGCTGAATCGTTCGCTCTCGGTCAGCACCGACAGGCAGGCCGCCCCGCCCGCCTTGTACTCCGATGCCAGATCGGCTGCGTCGGCATCGGCCCGCAGCGCCCCGCGAGACGGCGAGCGCCGTTTGATCTCGGCGATGACCGACAGCCCAGCTTCCCGCAGCGCGGCCGCAAACCGGTGCCCAACCGCGACCGAGCCCGGCTCGGTGTCGTCAGCGGGATTGTCTGCAGCCATACGACGATTTCATTCCGCGAGTTGGCTTGATCGACCAGCGACTCTACGCCCCCGCCCGTCACGTCGGCCCTCAGATTGGGCCGCTGCCATTGCCCGTTGCGTCCGCACAAAAATTACTTGGACAATTGGAAGATAATGAAATAAATTGAAATATATGGAAGATGAGCTCATGAACGATGACGGCGGCGAGCTGCAGCGTCGTCAGCTCCGTGCGGCTGGAGTATTGGTTGCCGCCGATGCACGCCTCCGGCCGACGACCACGATGGTCGCCGATGACGACACGGGTGCCACGGTCGCCGTTGCCACGCTGCTGCTCGACGTGACCCGCCCGGATTGCATCGACCGGGTCGTGAGCTGGATGCGCGACACCGCCACCCTCCTCGAAACCCTCCGCGAACTCGAACGCTGACTACGCCCGAGTCTGAGGGTTAGCTGGGGCGCGGATGGGCGGGACTGGGGGCGCGGTAGCGTCGCCGCGGTGCTGAGCGAACTGCGGGAGCTGCCGCGTGCGGTGTGGCCGCGAGCCGTGGTGTACGGCGTCATTGCCGCCGTGCTCATCGGGATTCCGTCGGACCTGATCGACACGCCGATTTTTGGCCGACCGATCGACGCTTGGTGGCTCGACTGGGTGATCTTGGCGATCACCTCGGCACTGATCGGCCTGATCTTCGCGATCCGGCCGCCGTCGAGCGCTGAGACAGGCACCGAAGAGGCCGTTGAACGGCAGGGCACCACCACCTTGTGGGGCGGGCTGGTCTCGTTCCTTGCCGTCGGCTGCCCGGTGTGCAACCAGGCGGTCGTGGCGCTCGTGGGCATCTCGGGGGCGCTGTCGTGGTGGGCGCCGGTGCAACCTTTCGTCGGGCTGGCTGCCGTCGCACTCCTGGTGTGGACGCTGCGCAAGCGGCTGCGTACCTACCGAGCGGTCGCCTGCCCGATTCCCGCGTCGTAGTCGAGCATCGAGTGCAGGGCAGGCGAATGCCTGCCCGTCAGTCGGGCGAGGTGAGTTCCGCCTGGATCCGGTGGCGGGTGATCCACAGCCGCAGCAGTATGAGCGCTGCAAGCAGGAATGCCGTGCTTCCGTACACCATGATCGGTATCGCTTCCACGAGCACCCCGTAGTAGCCCCACAAGATGCCTTCGCCGGCGGTGAGCACCCAGGTGAGCGGGGCTACGCCGACCGGCGCGTACGAACGCCATGCGGCCCACACAGACGGTCCGAGGTAGAGGCCGTTCGACAAACCCAGCACCGTGCCCAGGACGGTCCAGCCCGCGACGAGCTGCAAGCCCACTGATGCCACCCCCACTGCGATGCCGGCAATGACGGCGACACGCACATCGGCGCCGTTGCGCCAGAGCAGGTACAGCACGACACCGAAGCTGATGACAGCGGCGAGTACGGCAGGAATGGTGACCCAGAATTCCTCGGCGATCACATACGCCGTCCAGCCGATGTTGATCACCATGCCGATGGCTGCCCAGGCGGGCGAGGCGCCTTCGGTCCGCTTCAGGCGCACCAGCCGCACGACCTGGGGAACGACTTGCATGAACGTCACGGCCGTCGCAACGACGGCCACCAGGTTGGCGAACTGTTCCTGGTTCACGACGCGCGCTGCCGGTCTCGCACCACGACCAACCGTGATGGCCCTGTCCGCCGGGCTGGGCGCATCGCGTCCATCCCGAGAGTGTCGCACCCGAGTACTTCGAAGACCGCCGCCTGGCCGAATCCCCCGCAGTTGGCTGCGTGCGCTTTCGCCATCTTGCGACTCCCGCATCCGGCCCGGGCGCCCGGAGCACGGGCGACATGTGCAGAACCGAACGATTGCCTGTTGCATGGACACTCGTGACCGACCTCGGCAGCGACGCGACATCCCATCGGCGCAGGCTGATGGGTACGGCCGCCGTGATCCTGATGGCGCTGCTCGCTGCCATCGCTCAGTCGTTCGGGCGATTCACCTACGGAGTGCTGCTTCCCGCAGTGCGTGACGATCTCGACCTGTCGAACACGGTCGCCGGGTCGCTCGCAACTGTCAACATGGCGGCCTACCTGCTGGGCACCCTTGTCGTCGCCGCGGCCTCCAGCCGCTTTCGACTGTTGTCCGTGATGCGGGTCGGACTAGTGCTCGCCATCATCGGCCAGGCGCTCGCAACCGTCGCTCCAGGGGCGGCGGTGCTGGGTGTCGGATTGTTCACGCAGGGTCTGGGCGGCGCTCTGACCTGGATTCCCGCCCCGGTCGTCACCGCCGATGCGATAGCTCCTGAGCGGCGCGGTCTCGCCGTGGGTTTCCTCGGCGCGGGGATGGGTTTCGGCGTTGTCTTCGCCGGTCAGCTCGCGAGCTTCGTTCGCTCCACCATGGGCGACGCGTCCTGGCGCAACGTGTACTTCGTGCAGCTCATCATCGGCGCCATCGTGGCGGCCGGGGTGCTGCTGTTCATCGGCCATCGCCAAGAGCGGCTTGCGTCACGGACAGGCGTCGGCGGATTCAGCGCACTGCGGCGGATGCCCGGCTGGGTGCCGCTCGTAGGGGCATTCGTCACCTTCGGGTTGCTGTACCTGATGGTCATCGCGTTCTTGACCACACGGCTCGAGGACGACAGCGGTTGGACCAGCTCGCAGGCAGCGCTGGCGTTCACGCTCGTCGGCTTGGCGATGATCTTCGGCGGACCGCTGTTCATCGCGATCTCGGAACGCATCGGACCGAGACCGACACTGGCGATGTCATTCGCGGGCTGGGCCATCGTCACCACGCTGATCTTGCCGGGTTGGTTCGTGCCGACGATCGTCCTGTCGGTGGCTATCGGCGTGTTGTTCGCTGCCATGCCCACGGTGCTGACCGTCTATGTCGTCAACAACACCACCACCGACGACTACGGACCCGCGTTTTCCGCCACCACCTTCTGCTTCGGCGTGGCTCAGATGATCTCGCCGCAGCTCGGCGGATTCATTGCCGACGCGGCCGGGTCGTTCACGCCCGTCTTCCTGCTGTCGGCGGCGCTTGGCGTGGTCGGCATGTTTGCGTCGCTTGGGCTGCCACGCCGTGCGCGGCCAGGCTTTGCGGCCGTGCAGGCTCCCGTGCAGGCCGTGGCGCCGGAGTCCGACTGGCGCTTCGTCAACATGACCTTCGACGTCATCGCAGCCGATGCGGCGGCCGAAGCGATGGTCCAGGGACCGCAGTCAGGCGCTGTCAGAGCGTGACGTAGAGTCGGATGTGGCGCCGCGGTGGCGTGTTCGCGATTCGAGGCGTCGCAACCTCACGTACGAGGAGGCACTTCCCTGTGACGCACTCGCGGTTCTTCAAGACTTCGCTGCTGATCGCAGCCGCGACGCTCTTCGTAGCGTCGTGTGGTGATTCCGACGACAGCGAAGCCCCAGCGGCTCCCGCGGAACCTGCGCCGACAGAGGCCGCCATGCCCGATGAGGTTTCGCTGACGCCCGGCGAGGGCGTGTCGGTCACCCTGGGCCGGGCGAACTGGAACAGCGGTTACTTCCAAGCCGAAATATTTCGCCAGTTGCTCGGAGAACTCGGCTACCACGTGTCCGATCCCGCCGAGCTGGAGCTCGGTCCCAACCTCGCCTATGTCGCAATGGCGGAAGGCCAGATGGACTTCTGGGCGAACGGCTGGTACCCGCTGCACCTGTCGTGGCTCGCGGGCGAGCTGCCCGACAGTTCGCTCGTCGGCGATCACCTGACCGTTGTCGGCGAGCAGATGATCGCCGGCGGCATCCAGGGTTTCCTGATCACCAAGTCATTCGCGGACGAGTTCGGCGTGTACACGATGGACGAGCTCAACCGCAACGCCGACGCGCTCGCGGCGTTCGACGCGACTGATCCGGTGCCCGGCAACGGCATTGCGGACATTTTCGGGTGTACCGAGTCGTGGACCTGCGACAACATCATCGATTCGCAGATCGCATTCTCTGGCTGGGACAACATTTCGCAGACGATCGCCGGCTACGACGCGATGTTCGCCCAGGCGGTGGATGCCGCGGATGAGGGTGTTCCGATGGTGATCTACATGTGGACCCCGTCGGCGTACATCACCCTGCTCCGGCCGGGCGACAACGTGTACTGGCTGGGCGTCGAGCAGATTCTGGACGACTCGAATCCGACCGGCTTCGAGGGCGGCGAGGCACACGATCAGCGGGGTGCCGACGGGACCGGTGGCTATGCCGTCATCGGGTCAGACCTATGCCCCGCCGCCGCAGACCACGCTGAGGGTTTGTGCCCGATCGGCTGGGTCGCGGCAGACATTCTCGTCACGGCCAACACCGAGTTCCTCGAGGCCAACCCGGCAGCCGAGGCACTCTTCGAGGCTGTGACGCTGTCGGTGATCGAGGTGTCATTGGCCAACGTGGCACAAGACGAGGGCACCGCAGCTGCCGACCTGGCAACAGAGTGGATTGCAGACAACCGCACCACGGTCGACGCCTGGCTCGACGCCGCTCGGGCCGCTTCGTAGGCCAACCCTTCGAACTGTCGCCACACCGGCGCGTCCTCAACCGGGCCGGGGGCGCCACGAACTAGCGTCCTCATTGATGTCTGGTCCGAGCGGACCTCGTGTGCCGACCGGCAATCCGGTCGTGCCGTTGACGCCGTCAGACATCGCTACGCAGGTGTCGCACCTGGCCATACGCCGCGCAGCGCTGAGCTTCGGATCGATGTCGGTGCTGGCTGCGATGGCAGGCGTGTTCGTTGCGCTCGGCGCCATGCTGACCAACACCATCGCGGCGTCGTCGAACCTCGGCCTCGGCCCCACCCGGCTCCTCATGGGTATCGGGCTGTCGACGGGGCTGTTCCTGGTGGTGATCACCGGCGCGGAGCTGTTCACCGGCAACAACCTCATGGTGATCGGGTTGCTGGATCACCAGATCACCGTCCGCCAGCTCATCCGGAACTGGATCTCGGTGTACTTGGGCAACTTCGCCGGCGCCTTGGCCGTGGTGCTGGTGGTGTTCTGGTCGCGCTGGTGGGAGATCGCTGATTATTCGTTCGGTGCCGCGGCGCTCACGAACGCGCATGCCAAGGTCGATCTCGGGCTCGGCACGGTGTTCGCCCGGGGGATTCTCGCGAACGTGTTCGTGTGCCTGGCGCTGTGGCTGGCCACTGCGGGCCGCTCGCTCATCGACAAGCTGGTCGCCGTGGTGCTGCCGATCTCGGCGTTCGTGGCCGGCGGCTTTGAGCACAGCGTGGCCGACATGTACTTCGTGCCGATCGGCATGCTGGTCTCGGGTCAGTCCGAGGTGGCTGCGGCAGCAGGGCTCTCGACCGCTCAGCTCGACGGCCTGAACGGGGCATGGTTCGCCGGCTTCCTGGCGATCGTGACGCTGGGCAATGTGGTCGGCGGCATCGCCGTGTCGCTGGCCAACTGGTTCGTGCACCTGCGGAGAATCCCGACCGTCGGCTGACCCTTCGCCGATCTCGGCTCGAGTGCGCTCAGCTCCCCCCGGCCTCGGCGTCTTCGGCGGGTTCGAGCATCACGATAGGGAACTGCCGGTCTGTCCTCGCCTGGAACCGGAGGTAGTGGTCGTCCTTGGCGGTCACTTGCTCCCACAGCTCGGCGCGCTCGTCCCCTTCGGTGAGGCGGGCGGTCATCTGGCGAGTGCCGCTGCGGTTGCGAACCGCGACTGACGGGTTGTCGCGCATGTTCAGGAACCACGCGGGGTGCTTCGAGTCGCCCCCGCGTGAGCCGATGACGACGAAGGCGCCGTCCCGCTCGGCGACTGCGGACAGCAGCGTGGTGCGGGGCTCGCCGCTGCGCCGGCCCGTCATGGTCACCTCGATGATCGGTGTGCCCTTGTGGATCCAGCCGATGCGGCCGCCGCTGCAGCGGATCGCCGTGCGGTTCGCCCAGTTCGCCAGCTTGAAGGTGAAGTTGTTCCACATGCTCACGGCCACACCACCATTCTCGCCGCGCAATGAACGTAGAAGTGCGCGCAGTACTGTTGGCCGCGTGACGTCACAGCCCGAAACGGCCACTGTGGCCGAACTCAAAGAACTCCTGGCCGATCCGGCGTGCCGCATCGAGCTCCACGACTTCGTCAGCGACGAGACGCTGCGAACCATCGAGGCCCTCCGCGGCGCCGACTGCGAGGGCTACGACGAGTGCCTGCGGGCCTACGAGCATGCGTCGGCTGACCTGATCGGGTTGCTCGTCACCGGTGCGTACTTCTCCAACTGCGCCGATCACGACAAGGCCTGGGCACATGCCGTGCGCCTGCTGGCCAACCGGATCCCGTACACAAGTTCTGATGGCGGGCCCGCCATCAATCTGCAGCACCACGTCACGCTGCTCGCGATCTACGCCGTCGCCTTCGGTGCCGCTGCCGCAGATAGGCTCGATCCGCTCGCGAGGATCATCGGGACGGTACGAGCCGAGGAGGACGGCAGGGTCGGGCGAGTCACCTACCTGGTCAATTGTGACCGCCTGAAGAAGCCGGACGAAGCGCCGATCCAGGCCTCGCTTCGGCTGTGGATGACGCTTCGCTCGATGACCGACGAGTTCATCCCCAGGACCACCGAGGACACGCTGTTCGACGCAATGCTCGACGAGATTGAGTACCTGCTCGGTGTGACGCACGGCCGCGACACCGCAGAGGGCAGCGGACCCGTCGGCTACGGCGCGATCCAAGTGCTGGCGACCCGAGTGGCGCCCGATCGTCTCGTGCGGCGCAATCTCGACCTGTTGATCGCCCACGAGGCCTTCCAGAGTGCCGATGAGTTCTACATCTGTCGGGAGCGGTACAACAGGGCCTACGCCGCAGAAGCCCGCGTCTGAACCACTCGACGTCATGCCGATGATTCAGGGAGACGGAGTCGAGCTGTACGCGGAGGAAGCCGGCGATGGGCATCCCATCGTGTGGCTGCACGAGTTCGCCGCCGACTACCGCACGTGGGAGGGCCAGATCCGACGCTTCAGCCGGAGCCATCGATGCGTCGCCTACAACGCCCGCGGCTATCCGCCGTCGGAAGTGCCCGACAGCGATGCCGACTACACGTTCGAACGGGAGCGGGAGGACTTGCGGGCCGTCCTCGACAGCCTCGGCATCGAGCGTGCTCACCTCGTGGGTCTCAGCATGGGTGCCTACACGGGGCTGATGTTCGCACTGCGGTATCCGGAACGGGTCACGTCGTTGCTGTTCGCCAGCGGCGGGTCCGGCGCGTTCGGCCACACCCGTGAGGCGTTCCTGGCCGAGGTCCGTGCGGCTGCCGAGGCGATGATGAACGAAGGGATGGAGGTGGCTGCGGAGCGGCTCGCTGTCGGCGCCACACGTGTCCAGCTTCAGAACAAGGACCCCAGGGGCTGGGCGGAGTTCAAGCAGTACCTGTCGGAGCACTCGGCGGTCGGCTCCGGGCTGACCATGCGCAACTTCCAGGCCGGGCGCCCGTCGCTGTACGACTTCGAAGCCGAGCTGCGCCGGCTCGACGTTCCCGTGCTGCTGGCCGTCGGCGACGAGGACGATCCGGTCATCGAGACGAACGTCTTCCTCAAGCGGGTGCTGCCGCGTGCGGGCCTGTGGATCGCGCCGCGCACCGGCCATGGGATCAACCTGGAGGAGCCCGCAGCCTTCAATCAGATGGCGGCGGACTTCTTCAGCGCCGTCGAAGCCGGTCAGTGGACCCGCCGCGACCCACGCGCCGACCCCGCCCACTCCTCGCTCGGCGGTGCCCGCCCCGGTAGCTGAGCCGTCGCTCGTGCCCGAACTGATCGGAACCGAACGCAGCACCATGACCCGCCAAGAAAACGCTCCCTGCCGAGCCGCAGGATGAACGGGCAGAGCCGCTGGCAGCAAGCGGCAGAGTGGACGTTGCTGATAGTGACCGTAGCCGTGAGCTGCTGGCTGTTCGTCGGTGACGCAGTCGGGGCGTGGTGAGGAGCCGCGCGATGGGCAGGATGCGGCAACGGCCATCTGCACCAGCGGCGGGAGGCGGCATCGGGACGCGTCGGACGCTCGGGGAGCGGGACGGTGACTGCTGAAGAAGAGGGCCGGTCGGGCCAGCCGGCGAGGCCGCAGCGGTTGCGGCGGATGGAGCGTCGGACGCCGGTCTGGGAGGCGCCGGGCGAGATCGTCGAGTTGATGGGCGAGGTGTCGGGCAACGAGCTGAATGGCTGGGGTTCGGCTGAGGTTCGCCAGCCGATGCTGGTCATGTGGGCTCATCCCGCCACGATTGCCCACGGCCCGGTCCAGGTGCGCATGACCGAGGAGTTCCTGGCACATCCTCAACTCCGCACAGTGCTGCGCACCGATGACCGCCACGAGCCCGCACTGGTCGATCCGCGCAGGATCGATCGCACGCCGGAGGAATGGCTAGCGGAGGTCACCGAGTTCGCGACGAGCGAGCAGGGCCACAGCGTCGAACTGGTGGCGGTGGTGGCCACCCGGCGCGAGTGGTTCTTCGAGGGCCGCGAGTCTGGACTTCCCTGGGCGATCCTGCTGGCCGTCGCGATGGATCACGGCGAGCTGGCGACTGCGCCCGAGTACACCTCGGCCATGGAGGTCCACCGTCAATACAACCGGGGAACCGCTGCTGCGAGGGCGCTGGCCGACTGGATCCGCAGCCGAGGATTCGAAGCGGTCGGCCACGGCGGCCCCGGCGCGGGACCCATGCAGATGGTCCCCGCTGCGATCGCCGCCGGGCTCGGAGAGCTCGGCAAGCACGGCTCGATCATCAACAGCGAACTCGGTTCCTCGTTCCGGCTGGCGCTGGTGCTGACCGACGCGCCGCTCGTTGCGACCCCTCCGGACACCTTCGGTGTCGACGAATTCTGCAGCGGCTGTCGCGTCTGCACCGATGCTTGCCCTCCTGACGCCATCGCTCCCGACAAGCGCCTGGTGCGAGGAACAAAGAAATGGGCGGTCGATTTCGACCGATGCCTGCCGTATTTCGCCGTCAGCTACGGGTGCGGCATCTGCATCGCCGTGTGCCCGTGGTCCACACCAGGCGCGGCCCCACGGCTCGCCGACAACATGCGCCGCAAGCTCGCACGAGACCAAGCGGACGAGCCTCCAGCGCAGACCAACTGACGTCAGGGGTTCATCGCATCGCCCCAAGCAGCCTCCCCGTGTCCTTCAACGTCCCGGTGAGTCTTCCCCGACCGCAGTCGCTCCCTCGGGCCCCGCTCGATCCCGGCTAGAAAGCCCGGATGGGAAAGATCGTCATCACCGGGTCCGCCGGCGGGATCGGCCAGGCGACCAGGGAGCGGCTTGTGTGCGATGGCCACGAGGTGATCGGGGTGGATCTCCGGGATGCTGAGGTCATCGCCGACCTGTCCACAGCCGAGGGCCGCAGTGCAATGGTCGATGCGGTGGCCGCCGCCAGTGGTGGGCGGATCGACGGTCTCGTGGCAGGTGCGGGAATCACCGGACCCGACCCAGCTCAGGTCGTGTCGATCAACTACTTCGGGGCAGTGGCCACCATCGCAGGCCTGAGACCACTGCTCGTCAACGGGTCCGATCCCTCAGCAGTCGCGGTCAGCTCCAACTCGAGCACTGCAATGCCCGATCTGCCCGAGGATTTGGTGGATGCCTGCTTGAGCGACAACGAAGCCGAGGCTCGTGCCTTGGCGGGTGCTGATCCCATCGTGGCCTATGCCGCCAGCAAGCTCGCCTTGGCTCGATGGGTACGGCGCACCGCCGTCGGCCCGGATTGGGCCGGTTCCCGAATCCGCCTGAACGCAGTGGCCCCCGGGCTCATCGACACACCCATGACGGCCGACATGATCGACGTCGTCCTGTCGCTCGGCGATCTGTACCCCATCCCGCAGGAACGGGCAGGACGCCCCGAAGAAGTGGCGAACCTGTTGGCGTTCCTGCTGTCGCCCGAAGCAGGCTTCTTCTGCGGATCGGTCGTATTCATGGACGGCGGCAGCGACGCCGCCCTCAACTCCGATGCCTGGCCCACCGGCGTCAAGTCAAGTTCACGCTGACGCGGCGTGGAGGTGGCGGGAATCAAACCCGCGTCCTTCAACGTTTCGGTGAGTCTTCTCCGAGCGCAGTCGCTGGGGGATTGTCGGGCGATGGCGGGCAGCGACACCCTGCCAGTCGCCGTAGCCGTCTGTGCGTGTCCCCGTCGCCCCGTCGGCACGGGCGGCGGGCGAGCCCTGCAGATGATGGCACCGGCGCCCGCAGGACTGGGGCTACCGGGCCGAACTCACAACCTGAGGTCAGGCTGCGAGCACCAGATCGCCACGCTGAGCACGTCTGTGCCTCACCGCCGATTGCGCACATTCCGAGGGTTGTCGGGTTGTCGAGGTTGACCTACACTCTTGCAGAAGAATCGTGGAGGAGGATGACGATGACGCTCGTCGACCAGGACGCGGACCTCGGCAAGCTGTTGAGAAACTACTTTGCCGAGCCCGGCGCAACAGATGACGCCGAGGGAATTGACGAGTACCAGTTCGTCATTTGCGCTGTGCTGCGTGGCTTCGCTTCGATTGTCGTGCAGCGAACTTTCGCATCGAGGTTCGAGGGCATCAGTGCAGAAGCCGCCGAGGACATCGGTTCCGAGGCTGCGCGCAACGCTGCCTCATTCGCGGCTTGGAGCACGGCGATCGGCGAACGTCTGGACACCTCTCAGGTATGTCACATGTTGGATGTCAGCCGGCAGGCACTTGCCAAGCGGCAGAAGCACGGCTCGCTGGTCGGGCTCGCAGGTCGGCGGTCCACGTGGTTCCCGGCATGGCAGTTTGACCAGGCTGAGCGCAGCGTGCGCCCGATCGTGGCCGATATCACCGCCGCGTTCCGCGAGAAGCTGGGGGAGGTGGATCCGATGCTGATTGCGTCGTGGGCGACCCGGCATCAGCACGAAGATCTTGAGGGCAGCACTCCAGCGGACTGGATTGAGAACGGCAAAGACCCGGATTGGGTGGTTAGAGCGGCTCATCGCGCCGCGTCCCGTCTGGCTCAGTGACGAGCCTGGCTGGCTTTCCGAGCCGAGCCCTAGGCCGCGAAGACACCCTGTTTCGCATTCACGGAGCCGTCCACAATGCGGACTACTTCTCCACGTCGGGGGAGCATCGGTTCGACGCTCCTGAAGGCCACAGCCCGCGCTACGGAGTCTGCTATGTCGCACTTGAGGCGATCGGTGCCTATGTCGAAGTCTTCGGAGCTGTGGGCATAGCGACGCGAGCGCTTCTGTCGAGCCGCAACCTTTCGAGGGCCACACCGACTCGTGAACTCCGCGTGGCCGATCTGACGGATCGTTCCGTCCTCGGCAACTTCGGCGTTACAGCTGCGGTGTCGATGAGTGCCGACTATGGCGAAGCACAGAAGCTCAGTGCCCGATTGAACGATGAGGGCTTCGACGGGATTCTGTACCGAGCACGCCATGACCCCGAAATGCGCCTTGAGAGCGTCGCATTGTTCGACACGTCCAGTGCCGTCACCGCAGACATCCAATGGTCGCCCCCGACCGCTATCCCCGAGGATGTCATCGATCAGGGATACGAGTTCGCCATCGAGGTCAGCGGACCCATGACTCCGGTACTGAGCTAGACGGCCCATCGGGAGTGCCGGGCAGACCTCCAGCGGCAGAAGTCCTCAAGGCTCAATCGGTCCTGTGGCACAGCCGGCGACCGAGGCGGGATGGGTGTCTGCGGGCTGCGGTCAGTCCCAGTCGGTGACGCCGTCGACACCAGTGATGCTGGTGGGGTGTAGACGTACCAGGCACTCACCGGGACCGGAGTTGCGCTGACCGAACGACTCGGCCTGATCTAGGCCCATGTAGCGGGCTCCAGCAAGGGTGGACACGCGCTGCAACTCATCGGAGTCTTCGGTGACCTCCACGACTCCGTCTACCTTCACGAACGCGTACGGCGGCGCTTCGGTGTCGACCACCAGCGAAACACGCGGCTCGCGCCTCATGGCCACTGCCTTGCCGCTGCGAGTGCCGGTGGCGAAGAGCAGGTCGCCGTCTTCGACGATGAACCACACCGGCGCCACGTGGGGGCGTCCGTCGGCCGCGACCCACGCGAGCTTGCCCGTCCGTGAGCCCTCGCCCAGGAAATCCAACGCCTCCGCGGCGCTCATCGGGTGCATGCGGGTTCCCTTCGTGCAGCGGAAAGCGTGGAGGTGGCGGGAATCGAACCCGCGTCCTTCAACGTTTCGGTGAGTCTTCTCCGAGCGCAGTCGCTGGGGGATTGTCGGGCGATGGCGGGCAGCGACACCCTGCCAGTCGCCGTAGCCGTCTGTGCGTGTCCCCGTCGCCCCGTCGGCACGGGCGGCGGGCGAGCCCTGCAGATGATGGCACCGGCGCCCGCAGGACTGGGGCTACCGGGCCGAACTCACAACCTGAAATCAGGCTGCGAGCACCAGATCGTCTTGATCGACGTTGGCGTTTGTATTTGTTTCCGGCTCTTTTTCGTGGATCCGGAGACCACGGCTCGCTTCTCTCACTTCAACCGTCAAAGTCGAAACCGATCACCCCCAGGTGGTTAGCGGAACCCACGCTGTGCGAGCCCCGTTCGGCGGGTCACCACCCTAGCGATGGGCTGTGACGGGCTGAACGCGGCGTCATGACGGTCTGATGGCGAGAATGCTGGCGTGAGCGATCCGCTGCCGCAGGCTGCGCTGTGGGGTGACGAGCGCCACGGCGGTGCGTGTGTCGTGCTCGCCGACGATGCGTCGTTGGGGACGGCTAGCGGCCACGAAGCACCAGATGGTGACCTGCTCAGCCCGTCGCCGCCGGAATGGCTGGCCGCAGCCGCGTTGGCGGTGGCACACGAACGACTGGGGCGGGGCCGGTGGGTGAGTCGGGTTCGGGTGACCGACGGCCGCGCCGCCCGAGAAGTGGTGGCACAGCTGCGTGCCGACGGTCACGCCGCTGTGCTGGGGCCGCCTGACGAGACGCACGCCGTGGGGTGGCGAAACCGCAACCGTGCGGTGCAGGTCGGCGGGAAGCTGGCCGTTTGCTTCCCGTGGGCAGACGCCGACTCTCCGGCGGTCGTCGAGGTCGACCCTGGCGAGGCATTCGGAGCGGGCACTCATCCATCCACCCGGCTCCTCGCTGAGTGGCTCGCGGAGCACATCAGCGGCGGCGGGCGGGTGCTCGACGTGGGGTGCGGCAGCGGGGTGCTGGCGCTGGTAGCGGCCAGGCTGGGTGTTGCCGAAGTGGTGGGCATCGACATCGAGCCGGCAGCGGTCTCCGCGGCCGAGGCCAATGCCCGCCGCAACGGCCTCGACGATGTGACCGCCTTCAGCACCGCTCCTGTCGGTGAGGCCGAACTCGGCACATTTGACGTGGTCGTTGCCAACATCACTGCTGGTGTGCTGATGCCGCTAGCCGGCGACATTGCCGAGCGAGTCGCACCTGGAGGCTGCCTTGCCATCAGCGGCATTTCCGCAGCCCAAACCTCGTCGGTTGCTGCCGCCCACCGCCGCTACGGCATCGAGCTGGCCGATCCCGTCCGGCTCGACGATTGGGTTTCGCTGTCGGGGCGAAGGGCGTCGAGCGGTCTGAGCTGACGTGCTTACGAGCTGGGGGCGGGATAGTTGGCCCAGGCGGTGACGCCTTGGTAGCCGCCGTCGACGGTGATTGTCTGGCCGGTGACGTAGCGGGCTTCGTCGCTGGCGAGGAAGGCGACGACATCGGCGATTTCCTCGGGCGCTCCCCAGCGGCCCAAAGCGATGTGGCGCTCGAGGCCGTCGGCGAGACCGGGGATCTCGCGGCCTGCCGCCCACATCTCAGTGATGATCAGACCGGGCGCCACGGCGTTGACCCGGATGCCGAAGCGGCCGTAAGTGGCCGCCTGCGAGCGAGTGAGCGAATCCAGAGCGGCCTTGGTCGCCCCGTAGGTGGGCAATTCGCTCACGCCGACTGAGCCGGCGATCGACGACATGTGGATCACCGAGCCGTGACCTCGCTCGCCCATCTGGCGGGCCAGCGCCCGAGTGGTCTCCAGCGGCGCCAGGTAATTCAGCTGCAGCACGGCCTGGTCACCGCCAGGTTCGCGCAGCTCGCCCCGTCCTGCGTTGTTCACCAAGATGTCGACCCCGCCGAGCGCATCAACAGCGGCGGCGGCCAGATCGGCACCGGCGCCGGCTTCGGCGAGGTTGCTCTGGATCACCACCGGATCGTGCGGCAGCTCGGCCGCGATCCGATCCAGATCGTCGGTGGTCCTCGCCGCCAGCGCCACCCGTGCGCCGTCCCGGGCCAAGGCCCGGGCGCAATGCTCGCCGATACCCCGGCTCGCCCCCGTCACCAACGCCGTCCGTCCGCTCAACCGTTCTGCCATGTCCCGATCTCTCATTCCTGCTCAGCCAGCGATTCCGGTAAACCAGAGGCGCTAGATGCCGAGGTCTTTGAGGTTGTAGTCCTTGATGGCCTCGCGGGCGTTGTCGTCCCAGACGAACTCGTGCTCGCGGCCCACGTTGGGCTGGTACACGAACGGCGTCTCGTCACCGAAACGCTTGGAACGTGCATCGATCGCCCAGCCGATCACCCGGGAGCGCTCGGCGATGTAGGCCTCGTCGTACAGCGAGATCGGGTTGTGGACGCCGCCGCTGCGCACGCCCAGCACCGAGCGGCGCCGGTGGAAGCCGAAGTTGATGGTGACCCGCGGCCGATCGGATGTGTTGGCGAACGAACCATGGATGCGGCGGCGGGTGTGGACGGAGTGACGGCGGCGCAGTACGAGGCCGAACGG
>CAZAFV010000007.1:0-75487 GCA_964484385.1 uncultured Acidimicrobiales bacterium | reverse complement strand
CCAGCGACGCAGCGTCTGCCACGTCGCCGGCGCGCACCTCGACGTCTCGGCGCCAGGAGCGGTTGGTCAGCCGCTGCGGATTGCGCGAGATGCACACCACGTCGTGGCCACCGGAGATCAGGTGCGGCAGGAGACGGCCGCCGACGTACCCAGTCGCACCGAGCACTGCGAGCTTCACAGCCACATCTTTGCTGTCCTGGCCGGTGGATCGAGGTCGCGAGTCGGCGTCGTCGACCGGTCAGATCACACCGATTCCACGACCCAGACTGCGGGGGCGGTCGGGCTACGTGCCTGCTCGATCTCGTCGAACTCGGCTGCGTCCTCGAGAGCGCCATTGATGCCGTTGCCGGCGAACACTGGCTGACGCACTCCCTCGGGGAGATCACGTGTGACGGTCAGCACGGGTGTCGGCGTCGGCCTTGAGGATCGAGGCCGGACCGGAGCTGCCCACTCAGATTCCGGCGCCGGAGCTGTGAGGTAGTCGCGGGCCGGGTTGCCGGCGAAGCTGTACACGACCAAGCCCACTACCGCGACCACTGCCAGGGTGAAGAAAGCGGAGCGGTAGCTGTAGATGTCGTGCAGGACCCCGGTGATAAACGGCCCTCCGGCCAAGCCGGACACCATCAGCAGCGAGCCGAATCCGTAGATGCGCGGGTAGTCCCGCACACCGAAGGCGTCGGCCAGGATCAGCGGGTGGAGCATCAGCAGGTTGCCCATGGCGCTGCCGAGCACCAGCACGCCGAACAGGATGGCGAGCCCGCTGCCGGCGACAGCCAGCAGGCAGAGCCCGATGGCCTGCACCACCATCAGCACCATCGTGAGCCAGCGCAGCGACACCTTCAGCGCCGCGACGCCGCCGCAGATCCTTGCAACGACGCTTGTGCCGGCCAGCACCGCAACCGCGGTCGAAGCTGCAGCGTCTGAACCGAGTCTGTCCCCGGTGAGCTTGTACATGTGCTGGATGGCCCCAACCTGGCTGCTCATCACCAGCACGAAGCCGATGGCGGTGAAGATGAAGAACCGTGTGCGGATGGCCTGCTGGTACGGGGTTCCCGGCGGCGGCCTGTCCGGAGCAGCGCCCGGCTCCTCCGACCGGCGCTCCCCATCGGGATGCAGCCCCACATCCTTTGGCCATGCTCGAATGAAGAACCAGGTCGAGATCAGCAGCAGAACGCAATACACGATGGCGAAGCGGGGTGCCCAGTAGACCAACGTGTCGGCTTCGATTCGAACGCTCAGCTGCGGCAGCAGGACGATGCCGCCCAGCGACAGACCGGTTGACGCGATTGCCATCGCCACCGAGCGGCGGCGTTCGAACCAGCGCGTCACCAATGTGGTGGTGGGCACGAGGCCGCAGAGTCCGAAGCCGATGCCGAAGACGGTCATCACGACGAACATCTGCCAGCCGCTGTGCACCTGTGCGAGCAGCGCCATGCCGGCAGTGCTGGCCGCGGTGCCCGCGGTGATCACCCAGCGAGCGTCGAAGCGATTGACCAGCTTGCCCGTGTAGTACCCGCACAGACCCGACGCCAGCAGGAATGCACCCACGCCTGCGCCCGCGAGGCCGGTGCTGAAGCCCTGCTCGTCCACGAACGCGTCCAAGAACGCGCCGAGGGCGTAGAAGACCATGCCCGACGTGACCATCATCACACCGAAGACGCCGGCCAGCACCAGCCAGCCCCGGAGGGACCGCTGGCTGCGCTCAGCGGTCGCCACCGGCACATTCACGCCTGACAGCCTGCCAGCTAACTTGCCCAGATGCGCCGCCGACGCAGGGAGCAGTGAGCCGATGGAGATGATGAAGGCGGGCCGCATGGTGGACGTGGGTCGCATGGAATGCGAAGAGATTCCCGTGCCGCCGCTGGACGAGGCCTCTTCAGACGCCGCCCCGTCCTCCCGGCCCGACGCCGCCTTGGGCATGACGGCGGTGAACTACGACGTGCTCATCCGCTCGGAGATGGCGTCGATCTGCGGCAGCGACCTGCACATGGTGATGATGGGCGCCGGCCTCGCTCACCGCCCCCCCTGCCCGCACGGCTTCCCGGGCCACGAAGGCATCGGCATGGTGGTGGAGAGCCGGGCGCCCGGCCTTCCCGAGGGCACACATGTGCTGACGTTCCCGAACCCGCCGGTGGGCGAGTGCTTCAACGCCTTCCAGCGGGTCAACTCCGGCTATTGCGTGCCGCTGCCGGCTGGCGACGTGCCCCGTTCGCACCTGCTCATGGGCCAGCAGCTCGGCACCGTGATCTACGCCATGCGCCAGCATCCACGAGACGTTTCCGGCGAGACGGTCGTGGTCATGGGCCAAGGCTCGGCGGGGCTGTTTTTCACCTACCTGCTGAAGC
The DNA here is from genome assembly GCA_964484385.1 of uncultured Acidimicrobiales bacterium. Lineage (GTDB taxonomy): Bacteria > Actinomycetota > Acidimicrobiia > Acidimicrobiales > Poriferisodalaceae > Poriferisodalis. Next base: position 73,142 of record CAZAFV010000007.1, on the reverse strand, counting down.
GGGCCGGAGCCGAGCGGGTCATCGTCTCGGACCTGTCGCCGACTCGCCTGGCCGTCGCCGAGGCCTATGGCGCGGACGAGTGCCTGAATGCTGCCGAGCTCGGCAATGTCGGGGTCATCGAAGCGGTCAAGGAGATGACCAACGGTCGCGGTGCCGACTATGTCGTCGAGGCGGTCGGCCGCTCCGACACGTTCCTGGACTCGGTCGAGCTCGTGCGCATGGACGGCCAGCTTTTGTGGTTCGGGCTGCCGTCGACCGACGACAACATCCATGTGCGCTTCCAGAAGTTCTTCCGCAAGCGGCTGTCTGCCGCCAGCACCTACGGGGCCCAAGACGAACCCGGCTCCATGTCATTCCGGCAGGCGCTGCGGCTGATCGCCTCGGGCGACATCGACGTCTCGCCGTTGCTCAGCCACGTGTTCGACGTGAGCGACATCGGCGACGCCTTCCGGCTGGCCCACGAGCCCCACGACGCAGGCGCGTTGAAAGTCTCGGTCAGCTTCGACTGACTGCGGCCAGCACTGACCCCAGCCGGCTCAGTCGAGCGCTTCGAGGGCATCGACGAGGATGTCGAGCCCCTCGTCCAACTCGGCTTCGGTCACGTTCAGCATCGGGGTGACGCGGATGACGTTGCCGTACAGGCCTCCCTTGCCCAGGAGCAGGCCACGGTCCTTGGCGGCTTCCACTACGGCCGTCGACGTCGGGGCGTCGGGTTCGATGCTGCCCGGGTGGCAGAACTCGATGCCCTGCATGAGACCCTTGCCGCGCAGTTCGGCAACATGCGGCGACGCATCGCACACGGGTGCCAAGCGCTCACGCATCTGCGCCCCCCGCTGGGCAGTGTTGGCCTGCAGGTTGTTCTCGAGCACGTAGCGCAAGGTGGCCCGACCCGCAGCGGTCGAGAGCGGATTTCCGCCGAAGGTGGTGAACGAGGTTCGGGTAAGGCAGTTCATGAGCTCGGCCCGAGCGACGATGCCAGCCAGGGTGATGCCGTTGCCGACGCCCTTGGCGAACGTGATCGCGTCGGGGGTGATGCCGTGGGCCTCATAGCCCCAGAAGTGCTCGCCGGTGCGACCCCAGCCGGTCTGTACCTCGTCGGAGATGAAGAGGATTCCCTCCGAGTGCAGCACCTTGCCCAATGCGCCGAAGAACCCATCGGGGGGCGTGGCAAATCCCCCGACGCCCTGGATGGGTTCGGCGATCAGCGCTGCAAACCCCCCGGAGTCGGTCATGTCGATGAGCTGGACGAGGTCCTCCACGCAGGCATTGGTGAAGGAGTCGTCGTCGAGGTGGCCGAACGGGCTGCGCAGCCGGTAGCCGCCTTGCACGAAATGAACGTCGAGCCCGCTGTGGCTGCTGGTCGACCACCCCCGATGGCTGGTGATGGCCTGCGCGGTCAGCGAGCGACCGTGGTAGCTGTTGCGCATCGCCAGCACCTGATTGGAACGGCGATAGTTGGTCGCCAGCAGGATCGCGGTGTCGTTCGCCTCGCTGCCCGAGGTGGTGAACAGCACCCTCGGGTCAGCGATGCCCGAGACCGCAGCAACCTCCTCCGCGAACGAGATCATCTCTTCATTCAGGTACAGCGTCGAGGTGTGCATCACTTTGGAAGCCTGCGCCTGCACCGCTGCGGCCACCGCCGGGTTGTTGTGCCCGATCATCGTGGTGAGGACCCCGCCGAAGAAATCCAGGTAGCGGTTGCCCTCGTAGTCGAACACGTAACTGCCTTCGCCCCGATCGATTGAGACCGGCTGTGCGTACAGCGGGCTGATGAAGCTGGGCATGATCGCCCGGTAGCGATCGGCAAGCTCGGCGGTGGTGGCCATAGCGGGCTCACTTTCGCATCGTTCGGAAAAGACGGATGCCCGAACCGCAGCCTCCGGCGTATGCGGAACGGGCACTGGGAACTTCGAGCACATCGTAGAGTTCGCGCCTATGGCGGGGTTGACGAAATGGGTGGCGCAGGCCTACGAAACGGCCCGCAGCGTCATGCAGTTCGGCGAGTTCGAACGCGATGCCGACAAACGGCATTTGATCCGCGCAGCAGACGTTTCCGACTTGCGCCGCATGGCGAAGCGCCGGATGCCGGGCGGCTGCTTCGACTACATCGACGGGGCAGCGGAAGACGAGGTCAGCGCCGAGCGCAGCGTCGCTGCGTATCACCGCTGGCAGTTCCGGCCTCGAGTGCTGCGAGATGTCACCGATGTGGACATCTCGGGCAGAGTCTTGGGCCAGGAAGTACCGATCCCGCTCGTGATTGCACCGACCGGTTTTGACCGCATCGCCCACTCTCAGGGAGAGCTGGCCGTGGCCCGCGCTGCCGACCGCGCCGGCATCCCGTACTCGCTGTCGACGATGGGGACGCGCTCGGTCGAGGAGGTTGCCGATGTCTGCGACGGCCGAAAGTTCTTCCAGGTGTACGTGTGGCGTGACCGCGAGCTGATGGCCGACCTGCTGGAACGCTCGGCGGCGGCTGGCTACGAGGCGATCATGATCACCGTGGACACGGCCGTGCTGGGACGCCGAGAGCGCGACGTGCGGCACGGCTTCAGCCTTCCCCCGAAGCTGGGCCCTGACACGATCGTCGACGGCCTGCTGCATCCTCGCTGGTTGCTCGACTTCCTCAGCAACGAACCGATCAAGTTCTCGAACTGCGAGGGCGCGGCCGGCGGCGACGGCGGCGATGCCGTGGCCCTGGCCGACTACATCAACAGTCAGTTCGACCCGTCGCTGTCATGGGATGACATCGAGTGGTTCCGTGAGCGCTGGGACGGGCCCGTGATGCTCAAGGGCGTGCTATCGCCAGACGACGCCAAGATCGCTGCCGACATGGAACTCGACGCTGTCATTGTGTCGAACCACGGCGGGCGCCAGCTCGACGGCGCGCCTGCGCCGGTGGAGTGCGTGCCCGCAATCCGCGAGGCCGTCGGCGACCGCTGCGAGGTGATCTGCGATGGCGGCATCCGGCGGGGCAGCGACATCGTGAAGGCGCTGGCCTTGGGCGCCGACTCGGCGATGATCGGCCGGGCGTACCTGTACGCCCTTGGCGCTGCTGGCGAGACCGGCGTCGACTGGGTGCTCAACTACTTCGTCGAGGGGATGACCCGCACGATGCGCCTGAATGGCGTTCGTTCCACTGCCGACCTGACACCCGACCTGCTCGAACGAGTCTGAGGCACCTCTCATGACGGATCAGCATCTGCCTCAGCGCGCAGTGACCAATCGCACGATCCCCGACCGGGCCGAGGTCGTCGTGGTGGGCGGCGGGATCGTGGGGTGCGCCATTGCGTACCACCTCGTCCGACGGGGCATCACCGACGTGCTGTTGCTGGAACAGAACCAGCTCACAGCCGGCACCACGTGGCACGCCGCCGGTTTGGCGGCGCAGCTCAAGGCGACATACAGCCTCACCAAGCTCGCCACCTATTCGGTGCGACTGTTCGAAGCACTGGAAGACGAGACGGGTCAGGCCACCGGTTTCCGTGCGCCGGGATCGATCTCGGTGGCATCCGACGAGGAGCGGTGGGAGGAGATCCTGCGGGGCGCGTCAATGGGCGCCACGGTCGGCGTCGAGTCGCGCCGGATCGACATGGACGAGCTCGCCGAGATGTGGCCGCTCATGCGCACCGACGACTTGGTGGGAGCGCTGTACCTGCCCGATGACGGCTTGGTCTCGCCGGTGGACGCCACTATGGCGCTTGCCAAGGGCGCACGCGCCCATGGCTGCCGGATCATCGAGGGAGTCGCGGTCACCGGGCTCGAGACCCGCGGCGGCGCCATCTGCGGTGTTCGCACTGAGTTGATGCCCGGCACCGCGAGCGGCGCCGGCGAGTTGATGCCCGGCACCGCGAGCGGCGCCGGCGAGCCTGCGGGAGTCGAGGGGCATCTCGTCGAGACCGAGACCGTGGTGCTGGCCACCGGCATGTGGACGCGGCACCTCGCTGCACAGATCGGGGTGAACGTTCCGCTGCAGGCGTGCGAGCACTTCTACGTGGTCACCGAGCCGCTCGAAGGCCTCGATACGTCCACGCCCATCGTGCGAGACCCCACCAACTACACGTACTTCAAGGAGGAAACCGGCAAGCTGATGGTCGGTTTCTTCGAGCCGGCGGCCAAGGTGTGGCGTCTCGACGGTATTCCCCGCGACTTCAAGTTCGGGACGCTGCCGGAAGACTGGGACCACGTCGGCCCGGTGTTCGAGCGATCCTGCCACCGGGTGCCCGCGCTGGCCGACTGCGGCGTGCAGCTGTTCTTCAACGGCCCCGAGTCGTTCACCCCCGATGGCACCTACTACCTCGGCGAAGCTCCTGAGGTCGACGGCTGCTTCGTGGCGGCCGGCTTCAACTCTGTGGGCATCCAGTCCGCAGGAGGTGCCGGCTGGGTGCTGGCTGACTGGATCGCCGACCGGCACCCGCCGATGGACCTGTGCGCGGTGGACATCCGCCGGGCCATGCCATTCCAGGCCGACAACGGCTACCTGGCCGAGCGCATCAGCGAGAGCCTCGGTCTGCTCTACGCGATGCACTGGCCGTTCTTCCAGTACACGAGCGCTCGCGACCAGCGTCGTTCCGCGCTGCACGACGCCATGGATGCGGCGGGGGCGGTCTTCGGCGAGACGGCCGGGTGGGAACGGGCCAACTGGTTCGCCGAGCCCGGCCAGGAGCGGCAGTACCGCTACAGCTACGGCAAGCAGAACTGGTGGGCCAACGCGGGCCGCGAGTGCGATGCCGTCCGCAACGGCGTGGCGGTGTTCGACCAGTCGTCGTTCGTCAAGTTCACCGTGCGGGGCCCCGACGCGCTGGATGTGCTCGACACGCTGAGCGTGGCCTCGGTAGATGTGCCCGCCGGGCGCGCTGTGTACACGCAGTGGTGCAACGAGCGAGGCGGCATCGAGGCCGACCTGACTGTCACCCGGCTGGGCGACGACGAATTCTGGGTGGTCACCTCGGCTGCCTGCCAGACCCGGGACTGGGCGTGGCTGCGACGCCACTGCAGAGGCCGTGACGTCGACATCGCCGATGTCACCGACGAGTGGGCAGTGCTCGGGCTGATGGGGCCGCACTCACGAGACCTGCTCAGCCGCGTCACCGACGCCGCGCTCGACAACGAGTCGTTCGGTTTTGGCGCTGCCCAGCACATCGACGTTTCTGCCTCGACTGGCCCGATTGCGGTGCTGGCCGTGCGCATGAGCTACGTGGGGGAACTCGGCTGGGAGCTGTATGTGCCCAACGCCGGGGCAGTCGCGGTCTACGAAACGCTGCGCGACGCTGCGAAGGACGCGGATGGATTGGAGTTGGCACACGCCGGCTATCACGCCATGAACACGCTGCGGCTGGAGTGCGGCTACCGCCACTGGGGCCACGACATCAGCGACGAGGACACGCCGCTAGAGGCCGGCCTCGGCTTCGCGATCGCATGGGACAAGCAGCGGAAATTCATCGGCCGCGCCGCGCTGGAAGCACAGCGCCACGAGCCCCGCACGCGCCGTCTCATCCAGTTCCGCCTCGACGACCCCGACGTGCTGGCCTATCACGACGAACCGATCCGCCGCGACGGAGCGCTCGTCGGACGGGTCACCTCAGCCATGTGGAGCTACACCGAAGACCGCTGCCTGGCGATGGGCTACGTGACCCATCCGGCGGCGGCCAGCCTGGAGCCGCAGGCCGTCACCAAGTCCTGGCTCGACGCCGGATCGTTCGACATCGAGATCGCCGGTCGTCGCATTGCTGCCACGCCCTCGATCCGCAGCTTCTACGACCCCACCAACCAGCGCGTCCGCCTGTAGCCGCACCGACTCGAACGCCAGACTGCAGCAGATCGCAGACCGTGCAGATCGGCGATCTGACACTCCGAAGGCGTCCGCGCTGTCGTCAGTGTCACGTGTGCGCGATACCCTGTTGTCATATCCCCCCAGTCGCTTCCGGTGGCTGGGTGCAGGGCCCGCTTCGGCGGGCCCTTGCGTGTTTACCAGGCAGCTGGCTTCCGGATGGTGCCTCGGCTGTCATGGAGCACAGGTGCCAGCTGGCACTGCGCCAGCACATTCGGCCGGAGCTGCTTGAAGAACGCGCCTCGCAGCAACTGTGAGCGCTACCTCGCCGGATGCGGGTTGATGATCCCCACATTGATGCTCGCATCGGTGTGCGCGATGCGGACGGCCTCGCGCAGGTCTGAGTTGTTGCTGACCACGACCGCCGTGCCGCAGTGCCCCATGAATGCATCGCGCAGCAAGTACGTAGCCAAGTTGACGTCGGAGCCCTTCTCCTCCGCCTTGACCACTTCGACCGCTCGGGGTCCTTCCGGGGCGAGGCGAGCCAGCGGGAGCCTCACCTTCCTCTGCACGAAGTGCCCGTAGTGGATTTCCAGCAGCGGGAGCGTTGCGAGCGCCCGAAGGTAGGTGTCTTGGCGGTCGGGCTGCTGCGGGTCATCCGGGCGAGCGCTCACGCGTGCCGTGAAGTAGCGGATCTGGACGATGTTGTCGCGAGGCAGGAGGCGTCGGCACAGCGCCACGAGGTCGAGCCACTTGTACGGAGTTCCCTTGACGGCGCCGTAGTAGAAGTTGAGTCCGTCAATGTAGACGATGGTCCCGTCGTGCCGGCACATCTCACTAGATTCGCTGCCGCTCATCGAGCGTCCGAGGCCATGGGGCCGCGGTCGGGCGTCGGTAGCGGCAGCGTGACTATCGCTTTGTGAAGGTGACTGTCCAAGAGCCGACGGCGTCAATCTCCACGGCAAACTCGCCGGGCGGGCATGTGAGGATGCCATCAGCTGATATCTGAACTACCGCCGAGTCTCGTACCTCTGTGCCGATGTCATTGGCGACCAACTCGCAGTGATCGCCTTCGGGGTCGACGAGCGAGACGCTGAAGTTGGTGCCCGCGCCGAACCGGCCGTGATTGTCGGACACGCTTGCTTCGACGAGCCAGCGCCCGGTGGTGAGTGTCACGAACTTCACAGCGTTGCCGGAACCAGAAATGCTGCTGGCGGGCTGTGTTGCGTCGCCCGAAGCGAGTTGTCGCGCTGTGTCCCCCACCAGCGCGGCGGTCTCCCACCGATCCGCACCCGCAATGCGCACCAAGTCGCGACCATGCACCTTCGCTTGCGGCACTGCTGCCTCCCCGCCGACGACATATCCGTTCGACTGCGCAGAGTCCAGTCTCTGAAGCTGGTCTGGGGAAAACGCACCGTCCCGCGGGCCTGCCAGCACCACGCAGTCGCTGCCCAGCGCGCCCGCCAGCGTCACAGCCGAGTAGATGTCCGACTGGGCAGCCGCGTCGGAGCCGACTACTACCGGAACTTCACCGGCGCAGTCAGTTTTGGCCTGTGGAGGCAGCCTCACAGGATCGTGCGCCGAAACCGGAGCTACTGGGCCGACGATGAGAGCCGCTGTGACAGCCGCCATCGCGACTGCCCGAATCGTTCCCCTGAGCATGTCTTCCCGTCCCCTATGGATCTGTTCTCGAAGCACCGGGCGAGGCGACTTGTCGAAAAAGCCCGGCCGCGACTTGGGCTGGCTCGACGCTTGCAGCTTCGGCTGCAAGATCGCCGGTCGCCGCCCCGCTTTCGATTCGTAGCTTCTACGACCTCACCAAACGGCGCGTCCGTCTGTAATGACGCAATCTGAAACCTGAACTTTCAGATTGCATAGAATTGCCTGTATGATTCAACCATGATTCGCAGAGAGATAGCGGATCGACTGCTGCGTCTCTTTAGGCAGTACCCGTTCGTGTCGGTAACCGGGCCGCGTCAATCCGGCAAGACGACACTTTGCCGGTCCGTGTTCGACTCCTCTGACGTCAAGTACATCAGCTTGGATGCGCCTGACGTCCGGGGGCAAGCCGAGCGAGATCCACGAGGGTTTCTCCGTGATCTCGGCAGGCCTGCCGTGATCGACGAAGTCCAGCATGTGCCGTTCCTGTTCTCGTATCTCAAGGAGCTGGCGGACGACAGCGGGGCGAACGGCCAGTATGTGCTCACCGGCAGCGAGAACTTCAAGCTCAACGAGGCAATCAGCGAGTCTCTGGCCGGACGGATAGCGCAGCTTCGCCTGCTTCCCTTCTCCTTCGAGGAACATCGCCGCGCGGGCGGCCCAGATTCGCTGAACGAACTGGTGCACAGCGGCTTCTACCCGCGCATTATCGACCAAGGCCTCGATCCCCGAGAAGTGCTCGCCGACTATTTCGACACCTACGTCGAGCGCGATGTGCGTCGGATGGGAGGCGTCGGCGATCTCCCGACGTTCCGCCAGTTCGCAGCGCTGTGCGCGGGGCGGATCGGCCAGCTCGTGAATCTCTCATCACTCGGGGGAGACCTCGGGGTGACGCACACCACCGTCCGGCACTGGCTCGCCGTGCTGGAGCGGAGCTACATCGCGTTCCGGCTCGAGCCGTACTTCGCGAACATTCGAAAGAGGCTGGTGAGGTCACCGAAGCTCTATTTCTACGATGTCGGCCTCGCCAGCCACTTGTTGGGAATCCGAGATGCCAGTCAAGTGGCGACACATCCCTTGCGCGGCCAACTCGTTGAGAACATCGTCGTCGCCGAATCGATCAAGTACAGCTACAACCGTGGTCGTCACCCCCGGTTCAGCTTCTACCGCGAGTCGGGCGGCCTGGAGTGCGACCTGCTCTATGAGACAGGGCGCGGAGTCTGCGCCATCGAGGTGAAGTCGGGTGCAACCGTGGCGCAGGATTGGTTCCGGCCGCTTCGACGCATCGCACAGACGGTGCCCGGCGTCACCGCGCAGATGATTGTCTTCGGTGGCGAGAAAGCACAGTCACAGACTGAAGTCGAGGTAGTGCCGCTCGGGGAGTTTCCGTCGGCACTCGAGCGGTTCGACACTGAGACGGCCGTCATCGTCAGCTGTGAGGGCGCGCCTGTCGCCGAGGCCGACGTCTTGGTGCTGTTCCCCAATGGCACACGTCGGGGCGCGACGACGGATGCGAAGGGCGTCGCGCGCCTCGACCTGTACACCGACGATCTCCCCATGACGGTGTTCGTCGCCGGACCGAATTTGAGTGCCCATGTCTCGACGGGCTGGATTCCAGCTAGCGGTGCGCAAAGTGTCGAGCTGACATCGCTCATCGAAGGTGGCTCGGCGATCTTTGAAGATCAAACCGGATACCTACCGGGCATCGAAGGCCGACTGAACCCGATTCTCGACAATCTTGATCGGGCGTACCTCTACACGACCAACGTCGCTGTCAACGGCGGCCAACAGCAACCAGTTCACTTCGCTGTTGGCGACGAGGTACTCAACCTTGTTGATGTCCACGGCAATGAGCGCGACCTGAGGATCGTCGCCATGCGTGGTCAGTCCTCGCTGCTGGAGTATCGCTCGCCGTCTGAATCCAGCTGACGAGAATGCGCGCAGTGGTGCGCGGAGCGGTGGTAATTTGCGCGCACCACGTCGGCATGCCACGGGGCCCGAACCGGGGGGTTCGGCTCACCTTTGGCCCGGACAAATGGGGACCTGTGTATGTCTGAGCAGGCCCGGCATCGCTGAGCATGCCTGAACAAGCGCAATGCGTCATCATCGGCGGCGGCGCGATGGGGGCCGGCCTGCTGTATGCCCTCGCGCACGAAGGCTGGACCGACACGATCCTGGTCGAGAAAGGCGAGCTGACCTCTGGGTCCACCTGGCACGCGGCCGGCCTGATCCCGAACTTCATCGGCGATCTCAACATGGCCAAGGTGCACCAGGAGGCGGTGGCGCTCTACCCGCGCCTCGAAGCCGAGACAGGACTGTCAGCGGGCTGGCACGGCTGCGGCGCCATCCGGCTGGCGCGCACGGCCGACGAGGCCGACTGGCACCACTACGTCCACGCCATGCTCACCCAGATCGGCGTGGAGTCGCACCTGATCGGGCCTGCTGAGATTGCCGAACGGCACCCGCTGCTGACCGATCTCGACGACGTGCGACTCGGTTTCTACACGCCCCATGACGGCTGGACCGATCCGTCGAGCTGCACGAACGCCATGGCCAAGGGTGCCCGCGACCTCGGCTGCCGCATCATGCGCCACACGCTGGTGACCGGCATGTCCCAGCGCCCCGACGGCAGCTGGGATGTCACGATCGTGCGCGGCGGTGCCGATCCGGCCCGCCGCCGCAACGGTTCGAACGGCCGCGACGAGCAGGACACCATCCACTGCGAGCACGTCGTGAATGCCGCCGGGCACTACGCACCCCAGCTCGGCGCCATGATCGGGCTCGACGTTCCGATCGTGTCGGTCATCCACCAGTACTTGGTGACCGAGACCGTGCCCGAAGTCGAAGCCCTCGATTTCGAGCTGCCAGTGGTGCGCGATCCCCGCGCCTCCTGCTACTACCGCCAAGAGATCGACGGCCTGCTCATCGGGCCGTACGAGATGTCTGGCTCCCGGTCCTACGGCGTCGACGGCATCGACTGGGACCTGCACTTCCACCTGCCCGGAGAGAACCTCGACGTGCTCGAAGAGTGCCTTGGCTTCGCCGAGCAGCGCATCGGCGTGCTGTCCGACGCGGGCATCAAGCAAGTTGTGTCGGGACCGATCACCCACACCCCCGACTCGGGCTATCTCATGGGGCCCGCACCGGGGGTGCGCAACTACTGGCACTGCAACGGGGCATCCATCGGCATCACCCAAGGCCCGGGTGCCGGGAAGTTCCTGGCGCAGTGGATGGTTCACGGCCAGACCGAGATCAACGTGCGCGCCATGGATCCGCGCCGCTTCGGCGACCACACCGGCCCCAAGTCGCAGTTCGCGCTGGAGAAGGCGCTCGACGAGTACCACGAGATGTACCAAGTGCGGCTGCCGGGGGAGCAGCGAGCCGCTGGCAGGCCGGTCAAAACCACGCCGCTATGGGGCCGCTTCGACGCGCTGGGCGCGCAGTGGCAGGAGATCTACGGGTGGGAGCGCCCCCAGTACTTTTCGCCCGGCGGCACGCCTGAAGCGCACTCGTTCCGTCGCTCCAACGCGCATGACATCGTCGGCGCCGAGGTGCGCGGCGTTCGCGAGCGCGTCGGAGTGGCCGACCTCAGCGCCTTCGCCAAGTTCGAGGTGACCGGGCCCGATGCGGCCGCCCTGCTGGATCGGCTGTCGGCCAACCGCCTGCCCGGGCGCGACGGCGGCATCCGCCTGACCCACATGCTCACCGAGCTGGGCGGCATCGAGTGCGAGATGACCATTGCACGGCTGGCGCCGGACCGGTTCTGGCTGGCCTCCGCGATCATGGGCCAGAGCCACGACTTGGACTGGCTGCGCGATCACGTCGAGGCCGACGAGCAGGTGAGTGTGCGCGACGCCACCGACAGCACCGCCATCTTGGGGGTGACCGGCCCGCGTGCACGTGACGTGCTGTCGCCGGTGACCGACGCCGACCTCAGCAACGACGCATTCAGCTGGCTGACTGCCCAGGAGATCTCGGTGGCAGGCGTGCCCGTCATCGCGCTGCGGGTGTCCTACGTCGGCGAACTGGGCTGGGAGCTGCACTGCCCGATGGGCGAACTGGCCCGCGTGTATGACGCGGTCGCCGAAGCCGGCGAGCCCCACGGCCTGGTGCACTTCGGCAGCTACGCCATGAACGTCATGCGCATCGAGAAGGCCTACAAGGCATGGGGCAGCGAGCTGACCACCGAGATCACGCCGGTTGAGGCCCGACTCGGGCGCTTCGTGGACTACAGCCGTCCCTTCCTCGGTCGTGACGCGGCACAGGCTCGCCGGGAATCTGAGCAGCAGGGCGAGCCGTTGTCCATGGTGCTCGTGTACTGCGAGGTGGACACCGAGATGGGCCCGATGGGCAACGACGTCCGCGGCAACGAGCCGGCCTTTGCGCCGGGCAGCGACGAGCCCATGGGCATCGGCACGAGCGGTGCCTGGGGACACACCGTGGGCCGCAGCTTGGCCTTCGTGTACGTCGACCCCGGGTTCGAAGCCCCCGGCAGCACCTTCGAGCTTGACCTGCTCGGCGAACGGCGCACCGCGACAGTGCTCGCCGAAGCGGCCTACGACCCACGCAATGCGGCGCTGCGCGCCTGAACCCGACATGGCTGCGCTGTCGCATCGCTGACCCTGAACCACAAGGACCCGGCGTACACCGCCACTCACAACACAGATTGCCCCAGGAGGTGCCGGCAGGAGATGTCTGACACGGCTGCACCGTCACCCGAGACTGCTGAGGCACCCCGCCGGCGCCGCGGCGGCGGCCGCGCCGGCCGCATCGCCGTCCGCGAAGCAGCACCTGAGCGCGATCGCAGGCCAGTTCGCCCCGGCCTGCCCGCGGGTCGATTCAAACCGCTGACCGAGAGCGACATGCAGCAGGTGTACGACACCGCACTCGGGCTGCTCGAAGACGTCGGCATGGGCGATCCCCTCGACGAGTTCGTCGAGGCGGCGACGCCTGTGGGCGGGTGGGTCGACGACAACGGACGCATTCACCTGCCTCGCGGTGTCGTGGAACGCGCCATCGAGACGGCGGCCAAGGAGTGGATCTGGCACGGCTTCGACGACGATCAGTCGGTGCACGTGGGCGGCGAGCATGTCTATTTCGGCACGTCCGGCGCTGCGGTGATGATGTACGACCACGAGACCGGCACGTTCCGCGATTCGCTCGCGCAGGACGTGTACGACTGCGGCCGCTTGGTCGACACGCTCGACAACCTGCACTTCTACGTGCGCACGGTGGTGGCACGCGACATGGTCGAGACCCGTGACCTCGACATGACCACTGCGTACGCAGTGATGTGCAGCACCACCAAGCCGGGCGGATCGTCGTGGTTCGAGCCCGAGTGGGTGTACGAGTCGGTCGAGATGTTCGACCTCGTGCTGGGAGGCGAGGGCGAGTTCGCGAAGCGCCCGTTCATCGCGGCGAACAACACGTTCGTCGTGCCACCGCTGCGCTTTGAATACGACTCTGCGATATGCCTCTTCGCGCAGGTGATAACGGGCATGCCTATCAACCTGCTGTCGGCGCTGCAGGCCGGTGCCACTGCGCCTGCGGCGCTCGCTGGCGCTCTGGCGCAGGCGGTGGCCGAGTGTCTCGGGGGGTTGACCTTCGTGAACCTGCTGTCGCCGGGCCATCCCTGCCTGCTGGGCTTGTGGCCGTTCGTGTCCGACCTGCGCACCGGTGCCATGAGCGGGGGATCGGGCGAGGAGGGAATCCTCAATGCCGCAGCGGCCGAAGTGGGCCACTGGCTCGGGCTGCCCACCGGCGTGGCGGCGGGAATGACCGACTCCAAGGTGAACGACGCCCAGGCCGGCTATGAGAAGGGCCTGAACGTAGGGCTGGCCGGCCATGCGGGAGCGAACATCGTCTATGAGTCGGCGGGGATGCTGGCGAGCCTGCTGGCGTGCTCGCACGAGGCGCTGGTGATCGACAACGACATGCTCGGTGCCATCAACCGCACGGTGCGCGGCATCGAGGTGAACCCTGACACCTTGTCGGCTGAGCTCATCGGCGAGGTCATCGCCGGGCCGGGCCACTTCCTGGGCTCGCCGCAGACACTCGAGCTCATGGAAACCGAGTACCTCTACCCGCTGGTGTCCAACCGGGACACTCCCGAGGACTGGACCGAGGCGGGCAGCCGGGCCGCGCACGATGTGGCCCACGACCATGTGGTGGCCACGCTCGAGAGCCACTGGCCGTCGCACATCAGCCCCGCCATCGACGCCGCCGTCCGCGACGCCTTCCCGATCGGCCTGCAGCCGCAAGGCCCTTCGACTACTGCAGTCGCCTCGTAGCGCTGCGACGTGCGCCGCCTGGCGCAGTGACTAGGCCGCCGCAGGGATATTCAGCGTTGCGAGCAGCGCGCCGACACGTTGGCCGATGTCGTCGCGTACCCCGCGTACGACCTCGATCGGCTGGCCGGCGGGGTCGGTGAGTTCCCAGTCTTCGTAGCGCTTGCCCGCAAAGATGGGGCAGGCATCGCCGCAGCCCATCGTGACGATGACGTCGGCGGCCCGGGCAATCTCATCGGTCCACGGCTTGGGGTACTCACCGGTGATGTCAATGCCGATCTCGCCCATGGCCTCGATGACGGCAGCGTTGGTCTCGAGCCCGGGATCCGAACCGCCGGAGAACACGTCGACGCGGCTGCCGGCGAGGTGCCGCAACCAACCTGCCGCCATCTGAGACCGGCCGGCGTTGTGGGTGCACAGAAACAGCACCGCTGGCACGTCCAGCGATCCGACCTCGAGCCGCTTGAGCGCACGCAGCCGGTCGCGCGTGAAGCGCTCGATCAGCAGCGGCAGCCAGTCCAGCAACCGGGCACCGGCCTTCAGCTTGGTTCGCGAATCAACCATGTAGCGCTCGATGGTCTCGGCGTTGAAGACGCCTTCGAACTCGTCGCGAAGCCTGGCCGCGCCCTGCTTGATCAGCAGCAGCTGCTCGGTCGTGAATTCCGGCAAGCCGATCTCGTGATCTTCCGCAGTGAAGTTGTGCGGCGCGGTGCCGTCCGGGGTCGAGTTGGTGGACAAGGGCGCTCCTGGGCTACGACCGCGCATCGGCACCGGCGCGGCATCCGGCTCAGCGTCGTAGGTAAGCGGCGGCCGTGCGAGGGATCAAGCGATGTCGCGGCATCGTTGGCCGATGTTTGCGCGATGTTCGCGTTGAGCTTCGCTGCGTCGCCGCCATGGCGCCGACCGTCTCTAGCGTGAACCCGTGACACGAGCCTCCGATCAGAACGTGGTGCTGACCGGCTTCATGGGAACGGGCAAGACGACCGTGGGCCGGCTCATTGCGCGCGAGCTGGGCTGGGCGTTCGTGGACACCGATGACGTGATCGTGGCCCGGCATGGGCCCATCGACGCCATCTTTGCCGAGCAGGGCGAGAGTGGTTTCCGAGCAATTGAGCGGGAGGTGGCTGCCGAAGTTGCCCGCAGCCGGCACCACGTCATCGCCACCGGCGGCCGGATGCTGCTCGATCGGGCAAATGCCGATGCGCTGACCGTCGCAGGTCGGGTCTTCTGCCTCGTCGCCAGTACGGATGAGATCATCCGCCGCTTGCGAGCCGATGTCGATGGACCTGTGCGGCCGCTGCTCTCGGGCGACGATCCGGCTGCCGCAGTCGCTCGCCTCTTGGACGAGCGGGCGGCTGGCTACGGGCAGTTCGAGCAAGTCCGCACAACGGGCCGTCCACCACGGGACATAGCGGCAGACATCATCGAACGCCTCGGGGTCTGACCTGAGACAGCGCGGTTCCCTCGGCGGCCGAAGGCCGGCGAGGCACCGCGGCACGTTCAGTCCGAGGCGACGACGCCCCGCTCGGTCAGGTCCGCAATCTCGTCATCGCCGAGCCCCAGTACCTCGGACAGCACCGCTGCGGTGTGCTCACCGGCTCGCGGGGCCGGTCCGCGCACGCCCACGTCGGGCGAGTTGTGCATCCGGAACGGCGCAGCAACCGTCTCGAAATCGCCGGTCTCGGGATGGTGGATGGTCTCGAACGCGCCGGTAGCGCGCACCTGCGGATCCTGTGCTGCTTGGGCTGTGTCGTTGATGGGCGCCCAGATGCAGCGGTGTTCGTCGAGGCGGGGCATCCAGTAGTCCGATGGCTGCGACTTGAGCGTGTCGTCGATGTCAGCGAGCAGGGCGCGCATGGCCCTGAAGCGCTGCCGGCCGGTCTGGTAGTCGGGGTTGGACAGCAGATCCTCCCGCTCGATGGCCTTGCAGAAGCGCTCCCACGCATCACCGGTGTCGGGCATCGTGAAGTGCAGCCAGCGCCCGTCTGCGCACTCGAAGGCTTCGAGCATCGGCGACAGGCCGCTCTCGCGGGGCCGTTCTGTGTTGGGGCGACCGTCCACGAGCGACGTGGCCATGTCGATGGCGATGGTCCATGTCGCTGTGCGCAGCAGCGAGGACTCCACGATCTGGCCCTCGCCGGTCACGTCTCGGGCCCGCAGCCCGGACATGATCGCGCCGAAGAACGCCAGGCTCGTGGTGTGGTCTCCCTGACCGGGTCGAGCATGCGGCGGGGCACCGCCAGGTGGCGTCGAGGCGCCGTAGAGGCCTGACCGGGAAAAGAACGCCGTCACGTCATAGCCGGGCCGGTCGATCTCCTCGCCGACCTCGCCATAGCCCGAGAGCAAGCCGATCACTAAGTCGGGCTTCATCGCGAGCAGATCGTCAGTGTTGAGACCGAACCGGTCACGGCGCTCGGGCAGCAGGTTCATCACGACGACATCTGACGCAGCGACGAGGCGACGGGCGATCGCTGAGCCATCGGGATCTTCGAGGTTCAACTGGATCGACTGCTTGCCCCGATTGATGAACTGGAACGCCACGTCAGGGTTGTGGACGCCCTCGGGCACTTTGGCCTGCTTCATCAGCCCGCGAATCGGATCGCCGCCGATGGCCTCCACCTTGATCACGTCGGCACCGAGGTCGGCCATGATCGCCACGGCGGACGGCGCAGCCGCGAAGTTGGCGAACTCGGTGACGCGGATGCCCTCGAGGGGTGATGTCATCTTCGTTGCTCCTGAATGTCGGTAACGATGAACTCGGTCGCCGGCTTGGCGGGCAAACCGCCCATCGCACGGCACGCAATGGTCGGCACAGTCCGCCCTTCGTGCACTGTCACGGTCCAGGAACGTCCCGCGGATGCTGCGATCACGTCGACTGCCCAGGCGTCAGGGGTGCGTCGGAAGCGCACCTCACGCGCGATCGATTCGAGCGACCACCCGATCTCGGCCAACACGGCCCGTTCGCCCACCTGGGCCGGCCCGGTTGCAGCCCCCCACCAGCCGCGACAGCGTGGCGCCAAGGCGGATACGTCTGCGGTCCGGTCCAAGATCGAGGCCAGCTCCCCGGCCTCGATGCCGGCCCACATGCGGCCGTCCGGCAGCGTCATTGCGGTGGGGGCAAATCGATGCCCCCCGGTGTGGCTGACCCGGTACACGGAGATCCGTCCGCTGGCTGTCGGCGCGCCCGGATAGGGCTCGTTGACATCTGCGCGGCGGTACGCACGCAGAACTCCTTCGAAGTCGGCTGCGAGGCGGGTGCCCTCGCTGCCGCAGCACACGTCGTGGCTCCCCTGGGTGCAGATCAGCACTGCCCGCTCGTCTTCGGTGCAGCCGAACGATGCGAATCCCTGCCCGTCTGGAATCGGATCGGATGGCAGTTTGCGCTCCAGGTGTGCGAAGAGCTGGCGCAGTCCGGCGGAGTCGGCGGCTTCGAAGTACGCGGAGTGGATCCCGGCACCGGCGCGCGAATGGAGCACAACGGGAATCCGATCGGACCTCGTGCGCTCGTCCGGCGGCACCGTGGCGAGGACGCGCGTCGGGCCCGTCGCCAGATCGATCATCGGTCTGAACCCTTCGAGCAGGCCGGAGGCGAAGACCGGCTTTGGCCAGGGCAGCGGTGTCTCGACCAGCGCTACCGCCTGGGCGCTGATGGCGGTCCCGCCAGGGTCTGTGCCGATGCCGGCAGCGTGCGCGGAGCAGCGCGGCGCCTCGTCGGAAGCCGGCAGCAGCGCCAGCACATCGGGCTCAAGCGGCGGCAGGGTCCCCACGGTCGGCTGCGCCAGTCGGGACACTGTTCCCTCCGGTGCCGCTGCCATCGGGCCAGCATAGGAAGCCGTTCTGGCTGGGGCCCGATGAACTCTGCGCCGAGCGGTCGTTCCCGGAGCCGTCGGGAGAGGTTCGCCATGGCGCTGCTCAAGCGTTGTGCGGGCTCGCGGTAGGTTCGGGTGCGTGCCGTGGTGGCTGTGGTTGTTGATCAGCATCGGGGCCTTTCTTGGGATCGTGTTCATTCACGACAGCATTCAGAAGCGGCACTCGATCCTGCGCACGTACCCGGTCATCGGCCATCTCCGATTCCTGCTGGAGAAGATCGGCCCCGAGCTGCGGCAGTACATCGTCGCCCACAACGAGGAGGAGCGTCCGTTCAACCGGGACGAGCGACGCTGGGTGTACTCGACAGCCAAAGAGCAGAACACGTACTTCGGCTTCGGCACAGATGACGAGATCGACAAGCCCGGTCACATCACGTTCCGTCACAGTCCGTTCCCGCTGGGCCGCACCGTGCCAGCCGATGCCCCGCTGCCGTGCGGCAAGGTCATGGGCGCGTGGAGCGGCCGGGCCAAGGCGTTCCGCCCGGCGTCGATTGTGAACGTCTCGGCAATGAGCTTCGGCTCGCTGTCCGGCACGGCGATCGAGGCGCTCAACCGTGGGGCGAAGATGGCCGGCTGCATGCACAACACGGGCGAGGGCGGCATCTCGAAGTACCACCGCAGCGGCGGCGACCTGGTCTTCCAGATGGGAACCGGCTACTTCGGGTGCAGGAACCCCGACGGCACGTTCTCGATGGACCGCCTGCTGGAAACCGTCGAGGGGGCGCCGGTTCGCTCCATCGAAGTGAAGCTGTCCCAGGGGGCGAAGCCCGGTGTCGGGGGATTGCTGCCCGCGGCAAAGGTGAGCCCCGAGATAGCAGAGGCGCGCGGCGTCCCGGTCGGCAAAGACGTAGTGAGCCCCAGCCGCCATTCCGCATTCGGCAGCGTCGCCGAGCTGGTGAACTTCGTAGAGGAAGTGGCCGCTGCGACCGGTTTGCCGGTGGGCATCAAATCAGCGGTAGGCCAGGAGGCGTTCTGGACCGAGTTGGCCCAGCACATGGCCGAGACTCGCAGGGGGCCCGATTTCGTGACGGTGGACGGTGCCGAGGGCGGTACGGGTGCTGGGCCGCTGGTGTTCACCGATCACGTGGCGTTGCCGTTCTGGCGGGCGTTCGGGGTCGTGCACCGTGCCTTCGGCGAGGCTGGCCTGACCGACGAGATCGTGATGATCGGCTCGGCCAAGCTCGGCTTTCCGGCCCCGTCGGCGCTGGCGTTCAACATCGGCGTCGACATGATCGGTGTGGCGCGTGAGCCGATGATGGCGATCGGCTGCATCCAGGCGCAGCGCTGCCACACCGACCATTGCCCCACCGGCGTGGCGACGCAGAACAACTGGCTCTCTCGTGGCCTCGACCCCACGCTCAAGAGCGTGCGACTCGCGAACTACGTCATCGGGTTGCGCAAGGAGCTGTTCAGGCTGGCCGATGCCTGCGGCGTCGAGCACCCGGGCCTCATCGGGGGCGACAACGTCAACGTGGTGAGCCCCTTCGGCGACCTCATCCCGGCGCATCATGCATTCGGTGTGACCCCCGAGCGCACCCACAGCCCAGCCCGTATCGCCGGCCTGCTGGAGGCGGTGAGCGCCCGTACGGCAGACGGCGCGCAAGCCGACGCCGAAGCGCTGGCAGACTCTCTCGCATCGGAATCGTCAGCGGACGCCCCCTAGCCGCAGCCAAACCCGGCGTTCTCGTCGAGGAGGAGCCATGAGTCGCCCCTACGGCCACCCGATCCAGGCCAGCTCGCATGCCGCCGAGCGCATCACCGACGAGCACAAGGCGGTGTTCGCGGCAGACGGCGTGGTGAAGGTGACCCATGCGGTGTCGGACGCGTGGGTCGAACGGGTGCTCGACGTGGCCGACCAGCAGTTGCGCGAGCCCGGCAAGTGGGTGTCAGACACAAATCCAGGAGCGCCGGAGAACCGGCTGTTCACGAGCCGGTACCGGTGGGAGATCGACCCGGTCATCGGTGATTTCGTCTTCAACTCGGGCATGGCGCAAATGGCCGCGGCGTTGATGGGTTCGGACACTGCCCGCTTCTACTTCGATCACCTGCTCATCAAGGAGCCGCGGACTGCCAATCCCACGCCGTGGCACCAGGACATCCCCTACTGGCCCTTCTTGGGCAAGCAGATCTGCTCGGCGTGGGTGGCGATGACGCCGGTGACCGTGGCGGAGAGCTCGCTCGAGTTTGTGCGAGGTTCGCACAGCTGGGACGCCTACTACGCACCCGAGTCCTTCGACGGCAAGAAGGGCTTCATGGCGGACTTCGAGGGCGAGAAGATGCCCGATGTCGAGGCCGACCGGGCTGCGTACGACATCGTCGGCTTCGACGTCGAGCCCGGCGATGCGCTGTTCTTCTCGTCGTGGATCATCCACGGCTCGCCGGGCAATGCCGGCGACCACCGGCGCGTGGCGCTGTCCACCCGCTGGCTCGGCGACGACGCGGTGTGGTACCCGCATGCGGGGTGCGATCCCATCGTGGGCGACGACGACACAACCTCGGTCGCCGGCGAGTATCCTGGCGACAACGAGAAGTTCCCCCTCGTCGCCGCGTAGCGATTGCAGGGCTAGAGCCGGGGGTCGACGGGTTCGCTCTCCAACGCGAGCACGGCGAACACGCACTGGTGCACTCGCGACAGGTGCTCATTGGCTACGAATCGGTCAAGGGCCTCGATGCCGAGCGCAAATTCCCGCCGGGCCAGTGACGACTTGCGCTTGAGCGATCGCTGGCGGAGCCGTTGCAGGTTCGCTGGCGCCAGGTACTCGGCTCCATAGATGAGGCGGAGATACTCCCGGCCGCGGCACTTGACGCCGGGCAGCACGAGATCCTTGTCGCTGACCGTGACGGGATCGGCGGGCTTCGCCACCATGCCCTCGCCGCCACGCTCGGTCATCGAATGCCACCAGTCGGTCGCATCGGCCATCGACGCAGCGTCGTCGATCGTGACGTGCCGGCGATCGGTGCGACGCAGCACATCGGGAGCCTCGGCAATCAGCGCATCGACCTCGTCGAGGTGCCACGCGTGCGGACGGCGGGCGAGCACCTCGCCGTGTGCTGCCAAGATCTGGAACGGTGCGATCTCGACACCCTCGATCCCGTCGGTGTCCCAGCAGTACTGCCGGTATGCGTCGATGAACGATTCGAGATGGGAAGCCCGCTCGACAGTGCGGGATGCCAGATCGTCGAGCGCTACGCCGCGCTCGGATGCGTCGGCGATCAGCCTGCTCGCTGTGCCCAAGGCTGCTGTGCCCGCTGCACCCATCGAGGCGTACAGGCCCTGGATCAGCTCGGCGCCCTTCGCCGACCACGGCAGCAGCTCGGCATCGAGCACCAGCCAGTCGGTCTTGAGGCGATCCCACAGCCCGGTGCGTTCGGCCGCAGCACGCAGTCGTGCCAGCAGTGAAGCAGTCGCCGCGGGTTCGGCAAAGAACGCCCGTCCGGTGCGGGTCACGATGACGCCACCAGCCTCGTTGACGATGCCGAACCGGGCCTCTGCGGCACCCGCGTCGCGTGCCATCACCACCACGGCCCGCGAGCCCATGTGCTTTTCCTGGCATACGACCTCGCGCACGCCGGCACGCTGGAAGTAGGCAAAGGCCTCGTAGGGATGCTCCAAGTACCCGTCACGGGTGCTGGTGGCGACCGGTGCCATCGTGGGCGGTAGGTAGGCAAGCCAGCGGGGATCGACGGCGAAGCGGCTCATCACCTCCAGCGCAGCGCTGGACTGCTCGGCCTCAATCGTCACGCGGCCGGCGAGGGACGTGTCCACGATGTGCTTGCCCGCCACATCGCTGATGTCGAGTGCGGTGTGTGCCCGATCCTCGGCGGGAGGCTCGGCGTTGAGGGGTCGGATGGGCTCGTAGTACACCTCGGCCACCGGTACAGACACCAGCTCGCGCTCGGGCCAGCGCAGCGCGGTCAGCTCGCCTCCGAAGACGGCGCCGGTGTCCACGCAGATCGTGTTGTTGACCCACTCCGCGGCCATCACCGGCGTGTGGCCGTACACCACAGCCGCGTCGCCGCGGTAGTCGGCGGCCCACGGGTAGCGGACCGGCAGGCCGTACTCGTCGCTCTCGCCGTCAGTGTCGCCATAGAGCGCGATGTCTCGCACACGAGCCGACGCCCGCCCGTGGTACCGCTCGGGAAGGCCCGCATGGGCGACCACCAAGCGGCCGCCATCGAGCACGTAGTGGCTGATGAGCCCGCCGACGAATGAGGCCACCTGATCGCGGAAGGCGGCGCTGCGCTGCTCGAGCTGGGCGAGCGACTCGGCCAGCCCGTGCGTCATCTGCACCTGCCGTCCCGCCAAGGCTCGACCCAGCTTGTTCTCGTGGTTGCCCGCGATGCACAGCGCGCTGCCGGAATCGACCATCGACATGGCCACCTCGAGCACCTCGGCAACGCCGGGCCCACGATCGACAAGGTCGCCCACGAACACCGCCCGTCGATTGTCCGGGTGGGTGATAGGGCGCGCGGCGACGTCGTAGCCCAAGCGGTCGAGCAGCTCGACGAGCTCGGTGTGGCAGCCGTGAACGTCGCCGATGATGTCGAATGGCCCGACGTCGTCTCGGCGGTCGCACCAGAGCCTGGTGCGCACGATGCCCACCGCGTCCAGCTCGTCGGCAGTGCCGATCGTGTGGACGCGGGCAAAGCCCTCCTTGCGCAGGCGCCGGGCATTGCGGCGCAGTGTTTCGTGCTGGCGCTTGATGGCATGGCGCGGCGTCTGGCGGTCGTCGCGTGAACTGTTCCGCTCAACGCACCATGCGAGCGGCAGGTCGAAGACGATGGCCGTGACCATCAGGTCGGCCCGGCGAGCAATCTCAACTAGCGCCTTGCGGTCGGGCGGCTTGGTATTGGTGGCGTCGACGACGGTGAGGCGACCGATCTCGAGGCGCTTGCGCACGATCGTGTGCAGCAGGTCGAAGGCCTCGGCAGTGACGGTCTGGTCGGTCTCGTCGTCGCCGACCATGGCCCGGCACTGGTCGCTTGACACGACCTCGGTGGAAGCGAAGTGCCGCCGGGCGAAGGTGGACTTGCCGGATCCCGACGCGCCGCACAGCACGACCAGCCCCGGTTCGGCAATCTCGATCTCGGTCAGCGTGGGCCTCATCGGACGCTGCTCACGGTGCCCGGCGGAAGACCGCCATCTGGGTCGGCGGCCCGCACGCGGGATCGTCAGGTCCGATGCCGCTGATCTCGCAGCCGTAGCCGTACTGGTCCTCGATGGTGCCTGCCCACGCCGAGAATTCGCCGCGCGTCCATTCGAAGCGGTGGTCGCCATGGCGCAGCCCGGACTGGCCGAGGTGTTCGAAGCTGACGTTGTATTCGCGGTTCGGCGTCGTCAGAACGACCGCCGAAGGGGCGGCGCGGCCGAACACGACATCGGCGAACACGTCGAGGCGCTCGAGATCGAGATGTTCGACGACTTCCACCAGCGTGACCACGTCGAAGCCGCGCAGGCGCTCGTCGGTGTAGGTGAGGGAGCCCTGTGCCAGCGAGATGCGCTCCCGTCGACGCTCGGACATCTCATCGAGACCGAGGCGCCGCTCGGCACGTTCGAGTGCCCCGATCGAAGTGTCCATGCCGAGCACCTCTGTCACGGCAGGTTCGTCGATGAGCCGCTGCAACAGCCGTCCTTCGCCGCAACCTAGGTCGGCGACTCGCCCGGCGCCCGCTCCCCGCACGGCGTCCATAACCGCATCCAGACGCAACTCCCGCAGGTTCATTCGGCGCTCGTTCGCCTGCTCCGCGTCGTCATTGCGCTGGTCGGCCCGTTCGACGTCCTCGCCGGCTTCAGCGAGGCGCGCCAGCGCCTCCCGGGCGAGGGTGCCGAAGCGCAGGTAGCGGCGTGTGATCAGGTCCGACTCGGGATGGGTGGCCAGCCACTCGCCTCCGCGCCGCATCAGCTTGTCGACTTCGTCGGGGCCGATCCAGTAGTGCTTGCGGTCGTCAAGCACCGGCAGCATCACGTAGAGATGCTCCAGTGTGCGGCGGACGGTGTGCTGGCCCGCCAGCCGGACCGAGCAGTAGCGGCTGTCGCCCCAGTCTTGGAACTGCGTGTCGAGCGGGATGGGGGCGCACTCGACGTCGTAGCCCAGCGGTTCGAACAGCCGCCGGAGCACATCCGCCCCTCCCCGCACCCCCAGCGCCGGCAGCTCGACGGCGAGATCGAGCGGCCGATCGACGAGTTCGGGCCGGGCATCGCACGTGCCGGCCAGCGCGGTTCGGAACAGCCGGCCGATGGCGACGCTCAGCATTGACGATGCCGCGTACGGCCGGTCGTTCACGTAGGGCTCGAGTCCTCCCAGATGGAACGACTGCCGTCGTGGGTGCCGCTTGGACGCTGCGAACGAATCCACTTCCACGAACAGCGTGGCCGTGCAGCGGTCGGGCGTCGCCTCGGGGTAGAAGACATGGGCGCGCCCGAAGCCGACATCGACCGATCGCAGCCGGTCGGGATGCTTGTGCAGCAGGAATCCCAGATCGGTCGCATCAGGTGTCGTCGAGGTCAGCGAGACGAGCATGAACTGCCCATTCAATCGGCACGGCGACGTGCGGGTCCACAGGTTTTTGGATTCCCTTCGGCCGAGCACGGCGGGACGGCTCCGTTCGTCGCTGTGTAGAGCGCCTGCCATCGTCGAATGGGTCACAGTCTCCGCCGAGGGTGCGAGTAGGTTCGGGGTATGGGCTATCCAGCGTCTCTTACCGTCCAACCCTCAGAGCGCGTGGCGAACTGGCGTCCGCTGGTCCACTGGATCATGCTGATCCCGCACTTCGTGATCCTCGCCGTGTTTCACATAGTGGCTTGGCTGCTCGCGATCGTGACCATGCTCGCGGTCGTCATCACCGGCAAGGTGCCCGCAGGCATCGCGAGCTTCCAGGTGATGTACATCCGCTACTACCCCCGTGTGCTGTCGTTCGTGCACATCATCCACGATCAGTACCCGCCGTTTGACTTCCCTTCGTCGGCAGAGGATCCGGGCGGTTCGCCGGTGGCGGTGAATGTCGAAGTGGAGCCGGGGAACCGCAATCGTCTGGCAGCACTGTTCCGTCCGATCTACGGGTTACCGCAGATCGTTTTCGTCACCGTCTACTCGTATCTCGTCGTCGCAGTGGTGACGATCGCCTACTTCATCATCCTGTTCACCGGCCGCTGGCCTGCAGGCATGCGCGATTTGGTGATCGGGTTCTACCGGGTCCACGCGCGCTACCTGACCTTCATCTACATGCTGACCGACAAGTACCCGCCCTTCAGCACCGCCGAATAGGCCCAACCCCCGCCCTTCGCCGGGCGATGCCCGGAGGGTTCCGAGCCTCCAAGTAGGTTCGGCGGCATGGCTTACCCGGCTTCCGTCACCGTCGAGTCACCGGAGCGGATCGCCAACTGGCGACCCTTGGTGCACTGGCTGCTGCTGATTCCGCACCTGATCATCTTCGAGATCCTGCAGCACATCGCGTGGCTGCTCAACGTGTTCGGCTGGATCGCCATCGTGTTCACCGGCAAGATGCCCAAGGGCTTGGCCGACTTCCAGTCCATGTACCTCCGCTACAGCATCCGGCTGTACGCCTACTTCGACTTTCTGCACGAGCGCTACCCACCGTTCGAGTTCGACATGTCTGCACCCGAGCCCGGAGGCACTCCGGTCGCCGTCGACATCGAGCCTCAGCTCACCGACCGCAACCGGCTCACGGTCGCGTTCCGGCTGATCTTGGTGATTCCGGCCGTGGTGTTCACGGCGGTCACCGGTCTCATCACAGCGGTTCTGGTCGTGCTCGGCTTCTTCGCAGTGCTGTTCACCGGCCGATGGCCCGACGGAATGCGCGGGTGGGTCGTCTCGTGGTTTGGCGTGAACCTGCGCATGAACGCGTATCTGCACCTGCTGACCGATCAGTACCCGCCGTTCAGCCTCGACGCCTGATCCATCAGACCGGCGGCGGTCGGCATCGGCGCCGAATCCGCGCCGTGCTGCACGCCGGGCGGCTGGCGCCACCGCAGGGCTACCGTGCGTGCGATGAGCGAGGCCCGAGGTGAGTGACTGCCATGAGTGAAATGACCGGGGGCGAGGCCGTCGCGGCGACGCTGGCGCGCCTGGGCGTGCGGCACGTGTTCGGGATCGTCAGCGTGCACAACCTGCCGATGTATGAGGCGCTGTCGGTGCGCGACGACATCGAGGTCGTCAAGGTCCGCCACGAGCAGGCGGCTGCACATGCTGCGGATGCCTACTACCGCGCCACCGGAGAGATGGGCGTGCTGCTCACCTCCACCGGCCCCGGCGCCGCCAATGCTGTGCCCGGCCTCTACGAGGCGTCGTTCACCAGTTCGGCCGTGCTGATGGTGACCGGCCAGACGGAGTCACGGTTTTATGGCAAAGGGAAGGGCTTCCTGCACGAGAACGATCAGCAGGCCGACATGCTTCGCTCGGTGTGTCGCAGCGTGGCCTCCGTGCGGCATCCCGGCGAGATCTCTGCCGAGATCGCCCGTGTCGCCGACGACATCCGCACCGGTCGCCCCCAGCCCGGCGCTGTGGAAATTCCGATCGATTTCCAGTACGCCAAGGTCGGCGACGGGCCCATAACCGGCTCGCCCGAGGTGCCCCGCATTCGACCGGATGCATCGCTGCTCGACGACGCAGCCGAGCGTCTCGCCAGCGCGCAGCGGCCGCTCATCTGGGCGGGCGGTGGCGTCGTCAGCGCCGATGCCTCAGCCGAGCTCACTGCGTTGGCCGAGCGGCTCGGTGCGCCGGTGGTGACGACGATCGAGGGCCGCAGTGCCCTGAGCGAACTGCACCCGCTGTCGCTGGGCTTCCGTTCGGACCGTCCCCAGATGGCCGACGTCTTCGCCGAGGCTGACCTGCTGCTGGCCGTGGGCACCCGGTTCCAGAACTACGCGACCCGGGTGTGGGCGCTGCAATTGCCCGACGAGCTGATCCATCTCGACGCTGACCCTGGCGTGATCGGTCTCAACTACCCGGCGTCGCTGGCCGTTGTGGGGGACGCGAAGCTCAGCCTGGCCGGTCTGCTCGAACGGCTGGGCGATGGGGCGCCCACCATCGACGACGGCTACGTCGAGCGGGCCCGCAAGCACCGTTCGGCCGACATGGAGGCGATGCGGGACGAGATCGGACCCGACCACGCGGCGATCTGCGACGCAATCCGCCGGATGTTGCCCGATGATGCCCGCATCGTTCGTGACACCACCGTGCCCGGGTACATGTGGGGCAACCGGCTCTTGCCGATCGTGGCGCCGCGCACGTCCATCCGGGCGGCCAATGCCGCCATCGGCCCCGGCGTGCCGATGGCCGTCGGTGCGGCGCTCGCCTCCGGCCAGCCGACCGTCGTGATTCAGGGCGACGGCGGGCTGATGCTGTCGGTCGGAGAGATCTCGACGCTCGCCGAGCACGGCCTGCCCGTCATCGTGTGCGTCTTCAACGACGGCGGCTACGGCGTGTTGCGCATCATCCAGGACGCGCTCTGGGACTCCCACCACGGCACCGAGATCGGCGGCATCGACTTCGTCGCGGTGGCCGAGGCCATGAGCGTGCCCGCCCAGCGCGTGCGCAGCGTCGCCGAGTTCGACTCTGCCTTCGGCGACGCGGTGGCCCGTGCCAGCGGCGAATCAGGCCCCGTGGGACCGTCACTGATCGATATCGACCAGACCGCACTCATCCCGATCACGTTCCCGCTCCCCGCCCACCAGCGCCGTCGCGACGACTGAGCGCTGCTGGCCGACGGTCTACAGGCCGGAGGTGTCGGCGTCGGGGTCGAAGAAGGTGCGGCCGGCCAACTCCATCACCGGCATCGCGACCATGAAGTGAGCCGAGGCGGTCTGGGCGTCACGAAGGTGACGCTGCAGTGGCGATGCTTCGAACACCGCCGTGCCGCCGACGGCCGAGTTCATCGAGCTGATCACTCGCAGGCTGGTCTGCATCGCATGGGTGGTTGCGGTGCGCAGGTCACGGCGCAGTTCCAAATCGGACAAGCCGTGCTGCGCGCGCTCCCACGCGGCATCGATGCACGCGTACAGCAGCGTCCGGGCCGCCCGCACCTCAGTGTCTGCCACTGCCACGGCCGAGTGCAGCGCCGGTCGCTGACCCAGGGTGCGGCGCGAGCCTTGGGGCACCTTCGACCCGGCGACGTCAATCACTTCGTCCACGCTCGCCCGGGCCATCCCCAGCGCGATCGCGCCGATGGGCAGCGCCAGCAGGCCGAACAGCGGCATGCGGTACAGCGGCTCAGCGGCGTACGACGACTTCAGGATCGAGCGCTCGTAGGCGATGCGCGATGCAGGCAGCCAGACATTGTGAGCCTCGAACGTGCTCGAACCCGAACCGCGCAGCCCGCTGGTGTACCAGTCGTCGTGCAGCTCGATGTCGTCGGGCCGGAAGAACGCCCGGCCGAGCGCCGACTGGGGGCCGTCGCCACCGCGATCAGCTGCATTGCCATCGACGATCTGCACGCCTGCGGAGATCCACGCCGCGTTGTGCGAACCCGAGGCCCATGCCCAGCGCCCGCTCACCAAGTACCCGTCGTCGCCGTCGGGCCCGCGTGCAGCCGTGGCTGTCCCCGAGTGTGCGAAAACGCCGGCCGTGATGACATCGGGGTTCTCCAGCAACTCTGCGAGCTGGGCCGGCTCGAGCGCGGCGAACATGATCTGCGAGGTTGCGCCGATGAACGTGCACCACGCTGCCGAGGCGTTGCCCCTGGCGAGCACTTCACCGATCTCAGCGACCACCGCCGGTGGAAGCCCCAACCCGCCCAGTTCGGGCGGCACCAGCGTCCGGTAGAAGCCATCGGCCGCCAGCGCCTCGGCCAGGTCCTGCGGCAGTTGCCGCAACGAGTCGATCTCAACGCTGCGCTCCCGCAGCGTCGGAATCCACTCCGCCGCCAGCGCCAGCATCTTGTCGCTCATGTCGACGTCACCGGCTCGCATTCGAACTGCACGCCCAGCTCGTTGCCGACCCGGCCCAGCGACCTGACGACCGACGCGGGGTAGCTGACGGTGCCAGCCGCAGTCCGCCGATCCATCTCAAGTTGTTCGAGCTCGCCCGGCAGGTACACGGTCTGGCCCGGCAGCACGTCCTCTTCGCCGGCTGCGCGGATCTGGGCGACCATGTCCTCGATGTCGTCGTAGTAACCCTCGCGGTCGCGGAACACACCCGGATCCATCAGCAGGAAGAACTGCCCCCGCCGACCCACGGCCACATCGCCGGTGTGGGCCGAGCCGCCCAGAATCCCTGCGGCGATGTTCGAGGCCGTGATCATGCCGATGCCCTTGTAGCCGCCGATCGCCGGCACGATGCCCCGCATCGCCACGTCGGGATCGACCGTGGGATTGCCGTCGCGGTCCAAAAATCCCCACTCCACCGGGATCTCCGAGCCCTCGGAGCGGGCCCGCAGCACCTTGCCGAGCGCGACGGGCGTGATGGCCATGTCGAGCACGATCGGCGGCTGGGCGCGGCGGGGGAACGTCCACACGATCGGGTTGTTGCCGAACAGCTTCCGGCGGCTGCCGAACGGTGCCAGGTTCGGCACCGACGTGGTGGTGCCGTAGCAGACGAATCCGGCCTCGGCGGCTTGGTACGGGTAGTTCGCGCCGCAGCCCCAGTCGTTGGAATTGCGGATCACGCCAACCACCAGACCGCTCTCGCGGGCGGCCTCAATGAGCTGCTCCATGAACCGGGTGATCACGAGCTGGCCGAGCCCGTGATGCCCGTCGGCTACGAGAACTGACGGCGTGCGGGTGACGATCTCGCACTGTGCAGTCGGGTCAGTCGTGCCGTCGCGGAACCAATTGACGTACCAGCTCACCCGCTGGAAGCCGTGTGTGTCGACGCCGCGCCGGTCCGACCAGAGTTGGTTGTCGACGACGGTTGCAGCGTCGTCGGCAGCCATGCCGGCCGCCACGTACGCCGCGATGCCCCAGGGCCGGAGCTCGTCGAGGCGAAACGACACGGGTGCACTGTCATCGCCATCTGAGGGACGGTCGTCAGGAATTCCCCGAGGCAGTGTCTCGTTGCGTGTGCTTTGGTCGCTCATGTCCGATCGCTCACCCCTCCGTTGGGTTCGATGCGTGTTTCTACCCGCAGACGCGCTGTACGGCCGCTACAGCTCGTCGACGACGGCGGTGGCGAAGTCCTCGGTGCCCGAGGTGCCGCCCTGGTCCGGCGTCAGATTCTCGCCGTGTTCGTACACCTGGGCCAAGGCCCGGTCCAGCCGTTCAGCCGGAGCGTCGAGTCCCAAGTGGCGCAGCATCATCTCGGCCGACTCCAGCGTGGCGGTCGGGTTGATGATGCCCTGCCCGGCGATGTCGGGTGCCGTGCCGTGGGCCGATTCGAAATACGCCCAGTCGTCGCCGTAGCAGCCTGACGGCGCCAGGCCCATGCCGCCGATCGTGCCGGCGCCCTGGTCGGACAGGATGTCGCCGTACAGGTTCGGCAGCAGCAGCACGTCGAGGTCGTGGGGCCGCACCACCAGCCGGTGCGCCATGTCGTCGATGATGAACTGCTCGTACTTCAGGCCGGGGTACTCCTGGGCTACCTCCCGAGCAATGTCGCAGAACCACCTGTCGGTCGCAGGGAGCATGTTGGTCTTGGCCGAGACGGTGAGCTTGCCGCTCCGGCTCAGCGCCAGCTCGGCGGCGAAGCGGGTGACCTGCTCGGTGCCGGGGCGGGTGATGATCTTCGCAGCGAAGCGTCCGTTGGCGGCATCTGGCGGGACGCGAGAACGGCCCTCGGTCAGTCCCGCATCGAGCAGCCGCTGCGCCGGCCCCATGACGCCGACGTACATGTCCTCGAGGTTCTCCCGGACGATCACGTAGTCGATCCCCTCGGGCCGGGCCAGCGGCGAGGCATAGCCCGGCCGCCAGCGCACGGGTCGCACGTTGGCGTAGGTGCGCTTGCCCCAGCGCATGAAGCCGGCGCCAGGAGTCGTGCCGTTCGACGAGCCGAACAGCACCGTGTCGGCAGCATCGATGTGCTCGCCGACCAGCGCTTCCCGCTCGTCGGGCGTGAGCGCTGCGAGCTCGTCGCCCACCGGCACGTGGTCCCAGTCGATGGGCAGGTCGAGCGCGTCGAGCACGCGAAGTGAGGCAGCCATCGCTTCGGGCGCCGCATCGTCACCCGGAATCACGCACACTCGGTGCCGCCGCTGCTCGATCATGCGCGCCGACGCTACGCCGCGGCACCGAGATCCGCGTGGCTGCGCAGCCTTACAAGCCTGGCTTGGTCACCATTACGGCAATGGCCGCCACGATCACCAGGTTGTTTGCCATCGACCACAGCTCGGTCCGCCTCCGCAGCCGTTCCGCATCGTCGGACCGTTCAGGTCCCGCGTCCATGGCTTCGGCAAGCTTGGCGCTGGCCGGCCGCAGTGCGCCGTGGGCGATGCCTAACCAGACGAAGTACAGAATGAACGCAGTCGTCACCCAGCCTTGCCGGAACGTCCAACGGTCATCGATGAGCACCGCGACCACGCCGGCGACGCCGGCGAGGTAGGCAGCCATATCCGTCAGCCGGTTCGACGCAAACTCAAACGCCCGCCGCACAGCAGCAGTGGCATCAGCGCCGTCGGTCCATGCCCGTCTCAGCATGACGGTGCCCAAGGCGCTGCCGCCGAATCCCACCACCGCACTCGCCAAGTGAACGACCAGCACAGCCTGGTACCAGCCGGAGTTGAAGCTGGCCGCCACCAGGGAATCTCCGAAGCCAAGCGCCATGCCCGCGAGTATCGCCCTCAAACGCACGGATGCCATAGCGGTGGCGGCGGCAGGGGATTCAGCGACGTTGCGACCTGCTGGATCGCTGGTCGCTGAATCCCCTGCCGCCGCCACAGCGGGCGCACCAAACCGGTGCGACCAGTGACTTCGTTCGGAGCGCCGCGACGGGCAGTGGTAAGTTCGCTGTGCCGCAGAGACACGGCCGGATCTCCGGGGGAAGGGGAATCCATGCCGATCGAGTCATCAGGCCATAGCGCAGGCAACCCGAGGCTGTACGAGGTCATCGAGGGTGCGCCCAAGGAAGGCGCCAGCCCGACGATTTGGGCCTGGCCGCAAATCATCGACTATCTCAAAGTCGCTGGTCAGCCAGTTCAGGGGCCTTGGCCGCCACACCAGGAGCGACGGCCCGATCCCGACGCCGAGTCGTTGCCGCGAGCTGTGCCGGATCCGCAAGGTCCCGGCGGGCCGTCGACAGGGGGCTGACGCATGTATCCATCTCGCTTCCGCTACGAAGCGCCCTCGACCGTCGCCGAGGCAGTTGCGATGCTCGCCGCAGCAGACGGCGAGGCGAAGATCCTGGCGGGCGGCCAGAGCCTCATCCCGATGATGAAGCTGCGATTCGCGGCGCCCGCGATGATCGTGGACATCAACGGCATCGGCGGCCTCGACTACCACCGGGCAGATCCCGACGGCACCTATCGCATCGGGGCGTTGTGCCGGCACGCTGATCTCGAGAAATCCGCTGCGCTCGCCGATGCCCAACCGACCATCGCTGCGGCAGCCCCTGACGTGGCCGACCCCTTGGTGCGCACACGGGGAACGCTCGTGGGCTCGGTGTGTCACGCCGACCCGCAAGGCGACTGGGCCTCGGTGATGGTGTCGCTGGAAGGCGCCGTCGTGGCTCAAGGCCCGAATGGGCGCCGGAGCATTCAGGTGGCCGATCTCATCGACGGCCCGTTCCAAACGGTGCTCGCTCCCGACGAGATCGCCGTCGAGGCAGTGATTCCCGCAGCACGCGGCGCCCGGGCGGGTGGCTATCTCAAGCTCGAACGTCGGGTCGGTGACTTCGCCACCGTCGGCGTCGCGGTCTCGGTCGAGATGTCGGGCGGCAGCGTTGCGCGTGCGGGCATCGGGCTCACCGCTGTCGGGCCTGCCACCATCAACGCCTCCGACGCCGCAGCGGCGCTGGTCGGCACGGCGCTCGATTCGGATGCCGTCGACGCGGCAGCCCAGCTCGCGGCCGAGGCGGCTCAGCCACGCTCTGACCACCGGGGAAGCGCCGATTACAAGCGCCACGTCGTCGCCACCTTCGTGCGGCGCATCGGCGCTCAGATCCAGCGATCAGAACACGAGGCGGCCTGACATGAGCACATTGTTCGAAGAGGTCCGTCCGAGCGACGGCGGCGCCGGCGACGCAGTACCGGTTCGCCGTGTGGAGCTGACCGTGAACGGCGAGCGGCGTGCGGCCGACGTGGAGCCGCGGCTGTTGCTGGCGCACCTGCTGCGCAACGGCTTCCGGCTGACGGGAACTCACACCGGTTGCGACACGACCAACTGCGGCGCATGCACCGTGCTGTACGACGGCGTGCCCGTCAAGAGCTGCACGATGTTCGCCGTCCAAGCCGACGGCCACGAGGTGCTCACCGTCGAAGGCCTGGCGACCGCGAGCGAGCTGCATCCGATCCAGGAGGGCTTCAAGGACGAGCACGGCCTGCAGTGCGGTTTCTGCACCCCGGGCATGATGCTCGCCGCGAAGGCGTTGCTGGAAGAGAACCCGAACCCCAGCGAGGACGAGATCCGCTGGGCGCTGTCGGGGAATCTCTGCCGCTGCACCGGCTACCAGAACATCGTCAAGGCCGTGATGTGGGCGGCCGAGAAGCTAGGCGCCAACGTTGAGAGCGACGGTGCGGACGATGCCGGCGATGACGCAGGCGGGGAGGGCTGAGATGGCGCTCGACGAGATCAAGATCGGCGGCCTCGGCGCCAGCCGGCGGCGGGTGGAGGACAACCGCTTCATCCGCGGCAAGGGCAACTACATCGACGACATCGCCCTGCCCGGGATGCTGCACATGGAGATCCTGCGCAGCCCGCTCGCTCACGCCCGCATTCGCTCCATTGACGTCAGCGCTGCCTGGGCCATTCCCGGCGTTCGCATGGTGCTCACCGGCGACATGCTGGCCGCCCGGAACCTGGCCTGGATGCCGACGCTGTCATACGACACCCAAGCCGTCCTCGCCACCGACAAGGTCCGATTCCAGGGCCAGGAAGTGGCCTGCGTCGTCGCCGACGACCCCTACATCGCAAAGGACGGCTGCGAGGCGATCGTGGTCGACTACGAACCGCTGCCGCCCATCGTCAACCCGACCCAGGCAAAGGCGCCCGACGCCCCGCTGATCCGCGACGACAAGACCGGCCAGGACTCCAACGTCGTGTTCGACTGGGAGGTCGGCGACCGTGAGGGCACCGATCGGGCCTTCGCCGAGGCCGATGTGGTCTCGACCATCGACATGCACTACCCGCGCTCGCACCCGTCGCCCATCGAGGCGTGCGGCTCGATCGCCGATTTCAACCGGGCGACCTCGAAGCTCACTGTGTACATGACCACCCAGGCGCCGCACATCATCCGCGCCGCGGTGGCGCTGGTAGCCGAGCTGCCCGAGCACATGATCCGCATCGTGTCCCCCGACCTTGGCGGCGGCTTCGGGAACAAGGTGCCGGTGTACCCGGGCTATGTCGTGTCGATCCTGGCGTCGATCCTGCTCGAGTGCCCCGTCAAGTGGATCGAGGACAAGAGCGGCAACCTCATCTCGACAGGGTTCGGCCGCGACATCTACCTCAAGGGCGAGATGGCGCTGCGACGCGACGGCCGGATTCTCGGCGTGCGCATGCACACCGACTCCGACCACGGCGCCTTCTTCTCCGATGCCCAGCCGAGCAAGTTCAAGATCGGCCTGATGCACTCGGCCTTCAGCTGCTACGACATTCCGGCAGCGCATCTCACCGCTCAGGGCGTCTACACGAACAAGGCACCCGGCGGCGTCGCGTATCGCTGCTCATTCCGGGTCACCGAGGCCATGTACTTCCAGGAGCGCATGGTGCAGACGGCCGCCACTGATCTCGGCATGGACCAGGCCGAGTTTCGCCGCATCAACCTGGTGCGCGACGACGACTTCCCCCATCGCACGCCCTGGGGGTTCCTGACCGACTCCGGCCAGTACGGCAAGTGCCTCGACCTCGGGCTCGAAGCGATCGGCTACGAGGACTTCCTGCGCCAGAAGGAAGAGGCGCGCCAGCGCGGCCGGCTGCTGGGCATCGGCATCTCGACCATGACCGAGCCCCTCGGGGCGGGCAACAGCCGGGAGTACGACATCTTGGGCATCAAGATGTTCGACTCCGCCGAGCTGAAGGTCCACATGACCGGCAAGGCGCTGCTGCGCACCGGCGCCAAGACACAGGGCCAAGGCCACGAGACCACTTGGGCGCAGATCGTCGCCCACGAGCTGGGCATACCGGCCGAGGATGTGCTGGTCGAAGAGGGCGACACCGACACGGCCCCATTCGGCATGGGCACCTACGCGTCACGCAGCACACCGGTGGCCGGAGCGGCCGTGGCCATGGTGTCGCGCAAGATCCGCGCAAAGGCCCGCAAGATCGCCGCTCACCTGCTCGAGGTGTCCGAGGAGGACATCGAATGGGAGCTGGGCCGGTTCTCGGTGCGTGGCGCACCTGACCGGGGCGTGACCATCCAGGAATGCGCGATTGCCGCCTACAGCAACATGCCCGACGGCATGGAGCCAGGTCTCGAGAACAACGCCTACTACGACCCACCGAACCTGACGTGGCCGTTCGCCTGCTACATCGCCACCGTCGAGGTCGATCCCGAGACCGGCGTGTGGGACGTGCTGCGGGTGGTGGCGGTGGACGACTGCGGCGTGCGTATCAACCCGATGATCGTCGAGGGCCAGATCATGGGCGGGCTCACTGAGGCCTACGCCATGGCCAACATGCAGTTCATCACCTTCGACGAGGACGGCAACTGCATCGGCTCCAACTACATGGACTACCTGCTGCCGACCGCGTGGGAGACACCGGGCTTCGAGCTCCACGAAGTGGTGACACCCTGCCCGCATCATCCCATCGGTGCGAAGGGCATCGGCGAGTGCGCCACCGTGGGCGGACCGGCAGCGTTCGTCAACGCCGTGATCGACGCCATCGGTGACACCGGCGTTCGCAATATCGACATGCCGCTGCTGCCCGATCGGGTCTATGAAGCCCTCACCCAGGGCCACGACGTCTCCGGTGCCCCGCCGGTGAAGACCGAATGATGAGCAGCTCCGGCGCCGTCGGGCCCGAACCGGTCGGACAAGGGGCCGTCGAGGGCTGGGGTGTGCTCGAGCGCGCCACCGAACTGGCACGCAGCGGCGAGGCATTCGTGCTGGCCACGGTTGTCTGGCGCGAAGGTCCGACATCGGGGCAGCGCGGTTCTCGCGCCATCTACACGGCCGCGGGAGAGATGTACGGGTGGATCGGCGGCGCCTGTGCGGAGCCGGTATTCATCCGGGAGGCCATCGCGACGCTCGAGGCGGGCACGCCGCGCTTGCTGGCGCTCGGCGCGAGCGACCGATTCGGCGACCTGCCCCAGGGCACCACTGCGGTGCCCATGTCGTGCCAGAGCGAAGGCGCCCTGCAGATCTACTTGGAGCCCGTCGTGGCCGCACCCCACCTCGTGATCGTCGGAAGCTCGCCCATGGCGACCACCCTGTCGGTGCTGGCCGCCCAGCTCGACTGGCGTGTCGAGCTGGTGGATCGTGCCGAGTTCAGCGAGGGGCTGCTCACGCCGCAGTCGATGGTGGTGGTTGCCACCCAAGGGCACGGCGATGAGGACGTGCTGAACGCTGCGTTCAAGGCCGATCCGGCGTACGTGGGTCTGGTCTCATCGGCTCGACGAGGCCGCAGCGTCCGGGCTCTGCTTGCTGATCAAGGCGTGGAAGAGACCCAGCTCGGCGCATTGCGAGCCCCTGCCGGCCTGGATCTCGGCAGCACCTCGCACAAAGAGGTTGCAGTGTCGATCCTGGCCGAGCTGGTGCAGCTCCGTGCCCAGGGTGTGTTCGCAGCGACAGCCAGCGCCCAAGCGTCGGCGATGCCGACGGCCGTCGACCCTGTCTGCGGCATGACCGTCCAGATCGATCCGGCGACGCCGTCGCTGGAGATCGGCGACGAGGTCTTCTACTTCTGCTGCGCGGGGTGCCGCACAACCTTCGCACGTGAGCGGGGAGTCGCCTGATGCAGATCACCAACCAGTTCCAGGTCGCGCAGCCGCTGGAGGCTGTGTGGAGCTTCTTCGGCGACGTGCCGCAGGTGGCGGCGTGTCTGCCGGGCACCGAGCTGACCACCGAGCTAGGCGACGACCGCTACGGCGGCACCGTGTCCATCGGCCTCGGCCCCATCAAGCTCGACTTCGACGGCGGTGCCGAGATCACGCAGCGGGACGAGGAGAACCGGACGATCTCTGTCGCTGCCAGCGGCGCCGATCGCAAGGGCCGGGGCCAAGCCACGCTCGAACTCAACGCCAGCCTCGCTGACGCTGCGGGCGGCACGAGCGTGGAGGTGGCCATGGACCTACAGCTCTCCGGGCCCGCAGCACAGTACGGGCGTGGCCTGGTGAGCGACATCACCGCGGTGCTGCTGAGCGACTTCGCTGCCAACGTCCAGAACCGGCTGGCAGCGGTTGCTGTGGGCCGCGACCCCGACGACGTCGGCCAAGTCCGAGCCGCCGGTGGCGTCACCATCGGCATGCGCGCCGCACAGATGGGGCTCGCCCGCGTCGTGCGTCGACTTGTCCTGCCGTACCGACCCGAGGCTGTCTGAGGAGGAACCCGTGCTCTGGTGGATTGGAAACCTGATACTGCTCGTGGTGGTCGTGCCGGTCGCGCTCGCGCTGCTGAACCGGGTGCTCGCCGCAATCGAGCGCATTCGCAAAGCCAGCGACGACATCCTGGCCGGCGGCGTGGGGATCATCGGCGAGCTCGACACGACGCAGGACTTGCTCGCAACTACTGACGAGACGATCGAAGAAGTGGCGGACGGTGCGGTCCGCTACGCCGGTTCGGTCGGAAAGCTCCTGGGCTGAAAGGGGACGTGATGCCTGTTGTTGCCTGGGTCACTGTCATCATCGGCGGCTTGATCATCTTGGCGGCTGCGGTCGGGCTGCTCCGCGTGGTGCTGCACCTGGTTGCGGTGCACCGCACGCTCACCCAAGTGGCCGGCGGCGTTCGCGTCATCGCCGAACAGACCTCGACGGTGCCCACTGTGTTGCCGTCGGTCAACTCGACGCTGATGCCCGTCCACGACTTCTGCGAATCGATCTGAGGGAGGCACCGCCATGCTGCAGTTACTCGCCCAGAGTTCGGACGCCGGATCCACCACCGGATGGGTCATCGGCTACGTCATCGGCATCGTCGTCGTGATCGCGGTGGTCGCCCTCGTCGTGCCCATCCTGATGCTGGCCCGTTCGATCGGCAATCGGGCCACCGAGATCAACGACGGACTGGAAGACGCCGTCACCAACACGGCGGCGCTCGGGGAACTGAACACGACGATCGCGGCGGCAACGGTGATCGTCGACGGCCTCAAGCGTGGCCGGAACCGGTTAGGAGGCTGACATGAACCTGCTGGCTCTCACCGACACCCAAGAGAACCTCTGGTGGGGGGTCATCATCGGCGGATTCGTGGTGATCGTGGCCGTGGTGGTGCTGCTCACCATGCTGGTGCTTCTGGTGCGCACGATCGAGCGCCGGGTGGAGACCATCAAAGGCACGCTCGAACGAGCCGCCGCCAACACGTCTGACACCGCCCTGATCGCCGAAACTGCCGACGGGGTGGACGCGGTGCTGACCGAAGGTCTCGAACATCACCTGTTCCTGGGCCGAGTACTCGACAAGGTGCGCTCATGACGACACTCGTTGTTCTCTCCGTCATCCTGATCGGCTTGTTCATTGCCGGGCTCGCGTTCTACCTGTTCGTGGTGGGCAGCCAGCTCACCCGGATCGCCGGCCTGCTCGAGGAGTGCTCGCAGATCGTCTGGAAGATCAAGTCCGACGCTGAGGCCGTCGAGCCGGGCGTCGAGCGCATCAACAACACGGCCGGCGTCATCGCCGGCGCTCTGCCACTGCTGTACGGCATGGCCGAAGGCATCGTGACCGGTGCCACCTACGAGCCTGAACCCGAGCCTCGCGAGCCGTCGCCGGCCCGGCCCGCGATGGGCACGCGCCGCAGCCGGCTTCACGACGCAGTCGGCTACCACCCCGAATAGCCGCCGGCAGTCAGCTCGAGCCCGACTCAGAGGTTGGTCCGGTCGAACCGCTGGGGTCTCGCGTGGTCGTGAGCGGGCCCGCAGTGGGGGCTCGGTAGCTGCCGATCCATTCGTCCTCCCACACCCGGTCGAACTGGTCGGGCGCGCAGCCGGGCCGATAGATGGCGACGAGCTCCTGGACGATCTGCTCGCGATGTGAGCGCAGCCCGCCCGGTACCTCGTAGGTGCAGATGTGGAGGTTCCACTTGTTGCCAGCGCGCCGTTCCCAGCACTTGGCGCGGGGGTGGCCGAACGGCAGTCCGGCCGCTGCCAGGTTGTCCGCGTGGTCGACGTCGAGCACGGCGTAGTCGTACGGCTTGCCGTCGGGGTCGGCCCGGTACAGGACCGCGAACACGGCTGCACCCCTCGGCGGCGTCCAACCGCCGAGCACCCGTGGTCCCTCGAAGGGGTAGCCGGCAAGCGAGCCAAGTCGAATCATTGGGGCCGAATCACTGGGGCCGCGTCATTCGTCGAAGTCCAACTCGTCCTCGCCGATCACCTCGGCTCGGGTCATCGGCCAGGCGGGGAGGTCTGCGGTCTCGACAGCAGCAGCGAACGCCGCCATGGCCGCTTCGACGGCTTGGTCGGAACTCTCAGCCTCCACAACGATCTGGGCGCCGTATGCCATCGCACCGACGCCGGATGCGATGCCTTCGAGCGGTGCGACAGCATCGGCCAGCGCGACCACCTCATCCAATTCGATGGGGCGGTCGCCTTCGGCTTGGATGGAAACGCTCCACCGGCTCATCGTTCGCGGCTCATCAGGACCCCAGGATCACCCGACGTGGGCCAGCTTGGCGGCGAACTGTTCCAGGCTCGCCAAGTCGTGGCCCGATTCAAGCGTGTCGATGAACGGGCCGGCGGCCATCATGCCCAGTGTGCTGGGCGGAGTGTCCGGGTGGTCGCCGACCAGCGGGTTCATCCAGATGATCCGGTGGCAGAGCCGGCTCAGGCGTTCCATCGCGCTCGCCAGGGCGGCAGGCTCGCCCCGATCCAGCCCGTCGGAGCAGATGACGACGGTGGCGCCACGGCTGAGTCCTTTGCGGCCCCACCTGCGGATGAAGCTGTCCAGCGATGCCCCGATCCGGGTGCCTCCGTCCCAGTCCAGGACGCGGGCAGCCGCCAGCTTCATCGCGTCGTCGGGGTTGCGTCGGTCGAGCGCTGGGGTGATGCGCGTCAACCGGGTGCCGAAGCAGAACACCTCCACCTTCTGGGCCGCCCTGCGCATCGAGTATGCGAACTGCAGCAGGTTCCGGGAGTAGTCGGCCATCGACCCCGATATGTCGAGGATCAGCACGAGCGGGCGAGCCCGCTCGGCTCGCGTCACGCGATGCAGGACCGGGGCGGCGTGGCTGAGACGCATGGCGTCGCGGGCTATGCGGCGGATGTCGAGGCGTGCCCCCGACGGGTCGGTGCGACGCCGCCGGGTGCGACGGCGGGGCGGTTCGAGTCGAACCTGCGCCATGATGCGCCGCAGCGCAGCCAGCTCGGTGGGCGTGCACTCCGCGAAGCGCTTGTCGCGCTGGAACTCGACCCCAGAGGCCTGACGCCCGAGCACCATCGGCCGGTCGTCACCCGTTTGAGTGCCAGGCTCGCTGTCTGGCACGTTCAGGGTGCCGCTCTGGCCCTGCGCGATCGGTTCGGATTCGGAAGGCTGGGGTTTGGCCGGGGCCCGGTGTCCCAAGAAGTACCGGCGGAACACCTCGTCGTAGAGCGGCAGGTGGTCCCGGCGATGGACCAGCGTCGTGCGGCCGCTCCAGTAGACGTCTTCGAGATCGCTCGGCGTGAGTTCGGAAACCGCAGAGCAGAACGTGACCACGTCGTCGGAGCCCACCGGCAGGCCCTCGTCCCGCAACGCATGGCCAAAGCCGACGAGCCTCGCTACGAATTCCATTGGCGGCGTGTTGGCCACAGCTTCGGGTGCCCGACCCACGTCAGGCATCAGCGGCGCCGCGGTCAGGCATCGGCAACAACCCTGTCGAGTTCGGTTTCGATCAATTCGAGGTCGTCACGGTCCTTGATGACCGCGCCGATCGTGTCGGCTGCGGCCGCCGCATCGAGATCGTCGGTGCCCAGCACGCCGAGCGCATCCACCCAGTCCAGCGTCTCGGCGATACCCGGCGGCTTGGCGAGATCCATGTCGCGCAGGCGCTGAACGGCAGCAACCACCTTGTGGGCGAGGGTTGCGACAGCATCGGGCGCACGCAAGCGCACGATCTCGATCTCCTCCTCGAAGCTGGGGTAACCGATCCAGTGGTAGAGGCATCGGCGCTTGAGGGCGTCGTGCAGTTCCCGGGTGCGATTCGAGGTCACCACCACCATCGGCCGGCTGGCCGCGGTGACGGTGCCGATCTCGGGAATCGTGATCTGGAAGTCCGACAGCAGCTCCAGCAGGAAGGCCTCGAATTCGTCGTCGGCACGATCGACCTCGTCGATGAGCAGCACCGCACTGCTGCCGGCCTTGATCGCCGACAGCAGCGGCCGCTCGATGAGGAATTCAGGGCCGTACAGCCCGCTGACAGCCTCGGCGTCAGTCAGCTCGCTCTCCGACAGCGCCCTGACGTGCAGCATCTGCCGCGCGTAGTCCCACTCGTAGAGCGCTTGGTAGGTGTCGATGCCCTCGTAGCACTGCAGGCGGATCAGCTCCCGCCCGCCGATATGCGCGAGGCACTTGGCCATCTCGGTCTTGCCTACTCCGACCTCGCCTTCGAGCAGGATTGGCCGGCCCAACCGCATCCCGATGAGCGTTGCGGTGGCCAGGCCTCGGCTCGCGAGATAGCCGGCTGAGCGAAGCTGTGCCTGGAGGTCGGCAACGCTCGCCGGTGTCTCGTTGCGGGGCTGGTCGCTCACCGTTGGAGCCCGGAACGCCGCCGGCCTCAGTCGCCTGAAGTGGGACCGAGGACCAGGTCGCGCACCGAGGTGCCGTCGGGGGATGCCTTGCCTTCGCGCTCGAGCAGTCTCCGCCACGACGTGGCGATGTCCTCGTCGCCTTCAGCAAAGCCGTCGAAGGTGAAATGGCGCGCGTTGCGGCAGATCTTGACGTTGCTGCGCTCAGCGTCGAAGCCGGCGCCGTCGTCTCCCTGCCAGACATCAGTCAGGACGGGCTGCGGCTCGGTGCCGGCGTCTGCCTGCGCAGGCGCCGGATCAGTCGATGTCACCGCCTCGATAGTAGCCGCAGGCGCAAAATCCCGATCAGCGCCTCCGCCAGAACTATCGCCGACTGCTTGGCAGTCAACAGCGGGAGCGGGCGGTTGCCCGTGCTTGGGACGTAATCTCGGGAGACCCCGGGGCACCTCGGGCACGCCGCGAGAAAAGGGCCCGTATGACCGATCGCCAGATTCATATCCGAAGCTGCTCATTGTGCGAAGCGATGTGCGGGCTCGAGGTGCATCACGCCGGCGGCGAAGTGAAGCTGATCAGACCGAATCGCGACGATGTCTGGTCGAAGGGCTACATCTGCCCCAAGGGCACCGTGCTCGGGCACATGTACGCCGATCCCGATCGAGTGCGCAGGCCGCTGGTCCGCAACGCAGCCGGCGATCTGGTCGAGGCCAGCTGGGATGCGGCCTTGGAGCGCTGCGCCGAGCTGCTCGGCGGCGTCCGGGACAAGTACGGCGTCGAGGCAATCACCGCCTACCTCGGCAACGCCACTGGCTTCAACTACTCCATCAGCCGCTATGCCGGCATGTTCCTGCAGCTCGCCGGGATACCCACGGTGTACTCGTCTGGCACCGTCGACACGTGGTCCAAAAACGTGGCGTGTCAGCTGATGTACGGGCACTCGTGGCGCATCCCGGTGCCCGACATCGACCGCACCGATTTCATGGTGGTGCAGGGCGCCAACCCGTCCGCCAGCCAGGGCAGCTTTATGGGCTGCCCCGATGTTCCAGGTGCGCTGGATTTGGTGCGCGAGCGCGGCAAGGTGGTGGTGATCGACCCTCGCCGCAGCGAAACCTGCGCCCATGCCGACCAGTGGCTGCCGGTTCGGCCGGGCACCGATGCGCTGCTGCAGCTCGCCGTAGTGAACGTGCTGTTCGACGAAGGGCTCGTGCGACTAGGGCACCTGGCTGATCGGCTCAAGGGTGTGGACGAGGTGCGGGCCATTGCTGCTGAGTTCCCGCCGGAGCGAGTGGCCGACGCGTGCGGTGCGGACGCCGGGACGATCCGCACCCTCGCGCGCGAGTTCGCCGCCGCCGAGCGCGCTGTGTGGTACGCCCGCATCGGCACCTGCAACCAGGAGTTCGGCACGCTGGCGTCGTGGCTGCCCGACGTCATCTGCGCGCTCACCGGCAACCTGGACGCGGTCGGCGGGATGATGTGGGCGAAGCCGGTGGCGTGGTCGATGCTGCAGCAGGACTGGGGCTTCGAGGGCGGGTTCGACCGCTGGCGGAGCAGGGTTCGCGACATTCCCGAGGTGCTCGGCCAGTTCCCGATGGGGTGCCTCGCAGAGGAGATCGACACGCCCGGCGAGGGGCAGCTCAAAGGGTTGATCGTGGTGGGCGGCAACCCGGTGCTGTCGGCCCCCAATTCCGAGCGCCTCGATGGGGCATTGCCGCTGCTGGAGGCGATGATCTCGGTGGACAATGCGCTGAACGAGACCTCCCGCCACGCCCACGTCGTCTTGCCGGGGCTGGCCGCGCTGGAGCAGCACTTCTACTCCGAGATGCTGTGGGGCTGGGCCAAGCGCTCTGCGGCGAAATATGCGCCCCCGCTGTTCCCGCCTGCCGACGACCGACCCGACGAATGGGAGATCCTCACTCGGCTCGGAGCAATGTGTGCCGGCATGGGAGACGTGAATGCGGCCGAGTTCGACGACCTCTACTTCTCGGCGCTCGCTGAGCTGGCCGGCGTTGACCCGGCGATGGCGCTGGAGGCATCGCCCGAACCCGGGCCCGAGCGGCTGAACGATCTGGCCATCCGCACCGGTCCGTGGGGCGATCGCTACGGCGAGAATCCCGACGGCTTGAACCTCGACAAGCTCAAGGAGCTGCCGAACGGGCTCGACATGGGTCCGATGGTCCCCCAAGTCGACGACATCGTGGTGAACCCCGACGGCAAGATCGACCTGGCGCCTGGGCGCATCACCTCCGATGTCGAGCGCTTGGAGGCGAGCCTC
The DNA here is from genome assembly GCA_964484385.1 of uncultured Acidimicrobiales bacterium. GTDB lineage: Bacteria > Actinomycetota > Acidimicrobiia > Acidimicrobiales > Poriferisodalaceae > Poriferisodalis. The sequence goes on along the minus strand of CAZAFV010000007.1, from coordinate 29,382 downwards.
GAACGGTCCGACGCATCGCTGGTACTCACCAGCCGACGCCATGTGCGCTCGAACAACTCGTGGATGCACAACGTCGAGGTCTTGGTGCGCGGCAAGGATCGCTGCACGCTGCTCATCCATCCCGACGATGCCGCGAACGCGGGTGTGACCGACGGTGAACTGGCCCGGGTCTCGTCGTCGAGCGGTGCCGTCGAGGTGCCTGTGGAAGTCAGCGATCAGATGTACCCGGGCGTCGTGTCGCTGCCCCACGGATGGGGGCACGACAAGCCAGGCACCCGCCAATCAGTGGCGAGCAGGTACGCCGGTGTCAACTACAACCTGCTCGTCCCGCCCGACTTCGTTGACGTTCCGTCCGGTAACGCCGCCGTCAATGGCGTGCCGGTGACCGTCGCCCCGGCATCTGCGGTTCCCGCCTGATCTGTCAGCGGTCAGAGGAAGATACGCCGGCCAGAGCGCCCTCGTAGGATGCCGCGCTGATGCGCAGGGGGGCGGCGGCCGCTGAGGCGCCGCGCCTTGAGCCCGAGGTCCGCGGCGGCGGTGCATTCTCGGCCCGCGGCTTCGCCCCGCTGTGGTTCAGCGGGCTGTGCTGGCACTGGGGACGCTGGGCGATTGCGTTCCTGGCCAGCTATCACGTCAACCAGATCACCGGCTCGCCACGGATGGTGCAGCTGACTGGGGCCATCATGTGGGCGCCTCTGCTGCTCGGCGGGGCCATCGGCGGGGTGATCTCGGATCGCTTCGACCGTCGGCGCACCGTGCGATTGCAGACGGCGCTTCTGGTGCCGTTCGTGGCCGTGGTAGGGCTGGCCGAGCGGGCTGGGCAACTGGGCATCGCACTGCTGTATCCGTTCTTGTTGTTCGCGGGCATCGGCTGGGTGGTGGACATGACCAGCCGTCGAGCTCTGGTGCTCGACATCGTGGGGCCGCATCGGCTGCACAAGGCAATGGCGTGGGAGACGATGGCGCTCGCCTCAGGCGTAGCGGCGGGGCAGCTGCTGGGTGGCGCATTTGCTGACCGGGCTGGCGTAGGGGCAGCCTTCCTGGGGGTGGCCGTCATGCTGGGCCTCGGCTTGGTGCTCCTCATGTGGGTACCGCACGTACCGCCGGCCCGGCCTGTGACGACAGCGACTGATCGATGGTCCGACGCGCTCCGGGACCGGATCTTCGAAGTTGTGCCGATCGGCCGAGCCGGCGAGGCGCAGCAACACGGCCGAGCTGGCGAGGCACAACAACACAGCCGAGACCGCACCTCGACGCTCGCGGAGCTGCGGGCTGGTTTGCGCTTGGCGCGGACCAATCGCAGTCTGCTCAGCATCCTGGGTGTCACCGTGATGGCGAACTTCTTCATGTTCGCCTACTTCCCGGCCGTCCAGCTCATCGGCGACCAGGTCAATGCCACGGCATCGCAGATCGGGATCATCGGCTCGATGACCGGCTTCGGCATGATCACCGGATCGCTGGTCACCGCCAAGTGGGGCGACGGTCGCTGGGGGATCGCCTACTCGTTCGGAGTCTTCGTGGCGATGGCGATGCTCATCGTGTGGGCGCTGTCGCCGAACGTGCTGATCGCCGTTATCACGCTGTACGTCGCCAGCTGCGGCAGCGGGCTCTTCGCTGCAACGCAGTCGACCTTGGTGCTCACCACCGTGTCGGAGGAGATGCGGGGCCGTGCGATGGGCTTGCTGAGCATGGCGATCGGCGCACTGCCGGTGGGCACCTACGTGCTCGGCGAGGTGGCGCAGCAGCTCGGCGCCCGCACCGCGGTCATCTTGATGGCCTCATTGGGACTCGCCGGCATGACGCTGTGGCTGCTGATCAGACCGGAGGTACTGCGGCGCGGAGGCCCCACGCCGTGAGGTTTCCTGCCGCATTCTGAGGGTGAGTACGCTGCGGCGATGCCGAGTCGCGCCGCCGACGTGCGTGACGAGAGGGGAAGCCGGCCATGAAAGCTGCAGTGCTCAACGAGATTCCGGGCGAACTCGAGATCGAGGACATCTCCGTCGATGCACCCGCTCCCGACGAGGTCCTGTTGCGGGTGGTGCACGCGGGTCTGTGCCACAGCGATCTGCACTTCATGGATGCCCACTGGCCGTACCAGCTCCCCGCTGTCATGGGTCACGAGAGTGCCGGTGTGGTCGAAGCGGTCGGCGAGAACGTGTCTTATGTGAAGCCCGGCGACCACGTCATCAGCTGCCTGTCGGTCTTCTGCGGTCACTGCGAGCGTTGCCTGACCGGTCGTCCGAATATCTGCGCCAATCCCGCTGCCGTTGCACGGCCTTCCGGTACCGCACCACGGCTGGCCAAGCCCGACGGCACCGAGGTAGGGCAGTTCGCCCGTCTCGGCGGATTCGCAGAGGAGATGCTGATCCACCAGAACGCTGTCGTGAAGATTCGCGACGACATGCCGCTCGATCGTGCGGCGCTCATCGGCTGCGGCGTCACCACGGGCCTGGGTGCAGTGTTCAAGACCGCTCGAATCGAGCCAGGCGCGACCGTGGCCGTGTACGGCGCGGGCGGCATCGGCCTGTCGGCAGTGCAAGGTGCCCGCATCGCCGGAGCCGGCCGGGTCATCTCGGTGGACGTCGAAGATTCCAAGCTGGAAACGGCCCGCCAGGTGGGCGCCACCGACACGGTCAACGCCTCCGAGGGCGATCCTGTCGAGGCGATCAAGGAGCTGACAGGCGGCGGTGTCGACTACGCATTCGAGTGCATCGGGCTGAAGCAGACCTGCGAGCAGGCTTGGTCGTCGTCGCGAGCCGGCGGCACCACGGTCATCGTCGGCATGATGCCGTTCGGCGAGAAGATCGAGATCACGGGTTATGAGGTGTTCATGCTCGAGAAGCGGCTGCAGGGCTCGATGATGGGCTCGAACGCCTTCCGGGTGGACATGCCCCGTTACGTCGACATGTATCTCGACGGCCGCCTGATGCTCGACGAGATGATCTCGGCGCACATGCCGCTGGAGGACATCAACGTGGGCTATGAGCAGATGCGCCAGCGCGTGGGCACCCGTACCGTCATCGACTTCGACTAGCCGGTGTGCCCGGCACTGGGGCGGGCCGCATCAATCCAACAACCAGCAAGTGAGGAGCCATGGAGGTCGAAGGCAGAGTTGCCGTGGTGACAGGCGCCGCGAGCGGCATGGGTCGTGCCATGGCCGACACGTTCGCGGCGGCAGGCATGAAGGTGGTGCTGGCCGATATCGAGGAAGCACCGCTGAACGATGCCGCGGCCGAGGTGCGTGCGACTGGGGCGGAAGCCATCGCGGTGCGCACCGACGTATCGCAGCTGGCGCAGATCGAGGCGCTCGCCGAGGCTGCCGTGGAGCAGTTCGGAGCGGTGCATGTGCTGTGCAACAACGCCGGCGTCGGCATCCCCGGACCGGTGGGGGACATGTCGCTCGAGGACTGGCGCTGGACGCTCGACATCAACCTGTGGGGTCCGATCTACGGCTGCCACGTATTCCTGCCGATCATCGAGGCGGCCGGCGAGGGCCACATCAACTCGACTGCGTCGGTGGCCGGGCTGTACGGCGGTGCCTCGCTGGGCGCATACAACGTGTCCAAGCATGGTGTGGTGGCGCTGATGGCCACGCTGGAGCGGGATCTGCGGCTGCGCAACTCGCTGGTGCATGCCTCGGTGCTGTGCCCGGGGCCGATCAACACCAACATCGTGTACAGCCAGCGCAATCGTGACCCCGAAGATGCTGCCCACCATGTGCGCACCGATCAGGGCGACAAGTTCTGGGACATGCTCAAGGGCTACCTAGCCGAGGGCATGGACCCGGCCGATGTGGGGCCGATGGTGCTGGACGCCGTGCGCACCGACCGATTCTGGGTGCTGACGCATCCCGAGATGGGCAAGATCGCCCGCTACCAGGCCGATGCCATGCTCGAGGACGGTCATCTCACGCGCTGAGCGCCCACCGCGTGTCGCCGCCATGCGTGGCGACGCTGAGGCAATCGGCCCGGGAGGGCGTTTACTGAGCCCGTGACACCGACTGCGCCGCGAAGAGCAAAAGGTTTGCCCGAAGCGCTGCCCTGTCGGTTCTGAGCACGTGAAGCCCGCAGGCCGGAGCGTGCGCGCGCAAGCACGGCTGGCTGCGAGGCGGCCGTCGGTCTTCACCGTCGTACCGCAGATTCTCGATGCGGGCGGTCGGCCGCTCGCTCCAGCGGTGGCACCCCCCGCCCCGCGCACGGCCCCGTCGCCCGCTGCTCCCACCGATCGTCCTGTAACTGCTGCCGACGCGCCCCCGTCAGACAGCTACCGGTGGCGGCTGCTCGGCGTAATCGGGCTGGCAGTGCTCGGGTTCGGTTCGCTGATGACCCTGGTGGGTGTCTCGCTGACGCCGATCTCCGAAGACCTGGGAACCACCCTGCCCACCGCCGGCTGGGTCATCACCGGCCTCATGCTGGCCATGGCCGTCTCGACTCCCGCCGGCGGCAAGCTGGCCGACCGGTTCGGGCACCGTCGCATCTTCCTCATCGGCATCGTCGGGATGACCGCGTCGATGATCGCCAACTACTGGGTGCCCGACATCGGCACGTTCATCGCCGTGAGGGTGGTGTTCGGGCTGTGTGGCGGTCTGCTCATGCCCTCGGGCATGGCATTGCTCATGCATGCATTCGGCCCCGCCGAGCGGGCGCGAGCCGTCGGCTGGTTCCAATTCGCCATGACCGGTGCGCCGACGATCGGCGTCGTCGTCGGCGGACCGCTGCTGAACGTGTTCGGCTGGCGGGGCATCTTCTTGCTGTTCGGCGTGATCAGCCTCGTGTCGTTGATCTTCGCGGCCGTCGTCGTGAAGCCGATTCCCCGGGGCGAGCGGGTGCCGATCGACATCCTGGGGGCGCTGCTGCTCGCGGGCGGAACGCTGCTGGTGCTGTGGGCGATCACCCGGCTGCCGATGCTCCTGCGGGCAGGTGACGGATTGCTGTCAGATCAGACGCTCATGCTGATGCTCGGCGGGGCGGTGATCTGCTCCGTGCTGTTCGTGCTGTGGGAGCGCCGCGCACCCGCCCCCTTCCTGGATCTGCGCCTGTTCCGCCGGGCCAGCTTCACCTTGCCGCTGCTGTCGGCGCCGGCGAATCAGTTCGCGTACATGGGCGGCTTCATGGTGGTGCCCTGGGTGCTGCAGGAGCGATACGGCTTCTCCGTAGGCGTCGCTGCGATGCTCATGGTGCCCCGGCCCGGCGCGTTTGCCGTGGCCTCGCCGCTGGGCGGCACGCTGGTGACCAAGATCGGCGCCCGGATCCCGATGTTCTTCGGCACCTCCGCGATGATCGGCTCGATGATCGCCTTTGCCTTGGGCGCCAAGCCCGTGGGCTGGGGCCTCGCGGCGGTCATGGTGGGGCTGGTGCTGTCGGGTGTGTCGGCGGGCGTCGGCTCGCCCGCCTACCAGGTGCTGGTCGCCAACTCGGTCGAAGACAAAGATCTCGGCATGGCCAACGGCATGAACCAGACGGTCATGTGGATGGGCATCATCCTGGGGATCCAGTCGATGCTGGCCTTCACCGGCGAGGATCCCTCGCTGGGCCGGCTGCGAGCCACGTTCCTGTTCGGCGCCGCAGTGGCGGCGATCGGCTTTGTGGCGCCCCTGTTCGCCACCCGGCGCGCCATCCGCGCTGGTTAGCGGGTCACGCTGGCGTCACCGTCGGACTGGCCGGCAATGACGCAGTGCGTTAGAGCGCTGCGAGGAAGTCGAGCAGTTCGGCGTTGAGCTCGTCGGCGGCTTCCTGCTGGACCCAGTGCCCGATGCCGTCGAGGATCACTGACTTGTGCAGGTTGGGCATGGTCTCGCCGAACTTGGCGATGGAGCCGGCGCCCCACACGGTCGGGCCGTCGACCTCGCCGCCGACGAACAGGCTCGGCTGGGTGATGGCTGCGCCGTCGAAGGCGGCCATGTCCTCCCAGTCGCGGTCCACGTTGCGGTAGCGGTTCAGCCCGCCCGACATGCCGGTGCGGGTGAACTCCGAGGTGTAGTAGGCAAAATCGGCCTCCGACATCCAGTGGGGCCAGGAGCCTTTCTCGGGCCAGATGAAGTTGTCCGACAGCTTGCCGCCGGGCGCGACGCCGAAGCCCCCGCCGGATGAGTCGCCCGATGCCTGCCGGGCCCGCACGCCGTCTCCCGAGGCGGCGAAGTACATGCCCAGCAGCCAGTGGGGAAGGTCAACCTCCATCTCGGCCTCTGCGCGGCCAGGCTCCTGGAAGTACTCGATGTAGAACTCCTTGTCGCCGCCCATCATGCGGAAGGCGGCGCTGGGCTTGAAGTCGCTGCGGGCGTTGTAGGGCACGCTCACCAGGCCGAGCGCGGTGAAGATGTCGGGCCGCAGCAGGGCCGAGCTCCAAGCGATCGGTGCGCCCCAGTCGTGGCCCACGATGACGGCCGTGTCCTCGCCGAGGGCCCGTACGACGCCCACGTTGTCGGCAACGTGGCGCACCATGCGGTAGTCGGCGACAGCGGCGGGCGCAGAGGAGCGCCCATAGCCCCGCACGTCGATCGCCACCGCTCGATATCCGGCTGCAGCCACCGCAGGCAGCTGGTGCCGCCACGAGTACCACGACTCCGGAAAGCCATGGACGAACAGCACCATCGGTCCCTCGCCCACCTCCGCCACATGAATCCGCGTGCCCAGCGCATCCACGTCGTAGTGCTTCACTCCAGAAAGATCAGGTGCAGTAGTGCCATGGCTCTCACTCATGGCCGACATTCTGGCCTTCGCGGCATTCGTTGGCTCGCCTAGATCGCACTGTTCCGAATCGGCATCGTCATTGACACATCGACGTTGTCACGGCGCTGCGTTGGAGAGTCGGCAAGGATGGCGGGATGAGTTTGTTGTCGTTTGAGCTGCCTTCGTTGGAGACGATTGAGCTGGAGCCTGATGGGGAGACGCTTCGGGCTTGGTTGAACCGGCCGGAGTCGCGCAATGCGCACAACCAGTTGATGATCCGCGAGGTGGGGGATCTGTTCCTGGCCCTGAACGGGCAGACGCAGCACCGGGTGGTCGTGCTGGGCGGGCGGGGGAAGTCGTTCTGCGCCGGCGCTGATCGCAAGGAGCAGCCGCCGACTGCTGCGAACGACCGGGAGGCTCGCTACATCAACCAGTTGGGCAGGCGTGCAGCCCGTGCCATCGAGGACTGCGAGGTCGTGACCATCGCACGGGTGCACGGGCATGCCATCGGCGGCGGGTGCTGCTTCGCTACGAGCTGCGACTTCCGCATCAGCGAGGCCGATGCGATGTGGTACGTGCCCGAGGTGGAGCTGGGCGTGCCGCTGCCGTGGGGTGCCACGCCCCGGCTGATCGCAGAACTTGGCATGTCACGTGCGCGACAGTTCGTGATGACTAGTGAGCGCATTGACGGGCGGCGGGCCGCCGATTGGGGATTGGCGCACGAAGTGTGCGAAGGCGATGACGAGCTGGATGCCGCCGTCGAGCGGTGGGTGGCTCGGCTGCTGGACCTGCCGTCGCTGTCTGTGCAGATGGCCAAGCACCAACTGCGTGGCTACGCCCAGGTCACGCGGCTCGGCGACCTGTCCGAGTTCGACGGCGACGCCTCCGCGCGCTCCATCGTCAGTGACGATGCCAAAGCTCGCTTCGGCACGTTCTAGCTGCGGGCGTCGATTTCGCCGCTGCCTCAGCTGTGGGCATGAGACTCCTCCAGCCTCAGCTGCGGGCGTCGATTTTGTCGTAGGCCCTTTTCATCGCTTGGTAGCCCTCGACGGCGCGGGGGATGCCGCCGTAGATGGTCATCTGCACCATGATCTCTTCGATCTCGGTGCGTGTCAGCCCGTGGTTGAGGCCCGCCGGCACGTGGAACGCCAGCTCGTCGGTGCGGCTCAGCACAGTCAGGATCGCGATGACCACGATGCTGCGGTCTCGTCGGGACAGCTCGTCCCGTGACCAGAGATCCCCGAAGGCCCAGTGATAGGCGATGCGCCCGACCTCACCGAGGTGCTCGACGAGACGTGCCATGTCGTCGGAAGGATCACTCGACGCGCGGCCAGCAGTGAGCGTGCTGCGTACCTCAGCCGCACGGCGCTCCCGCTCGTCGTCGTCCAGCTCATCGGCACCTGAACGTTCGGGCAGCCGATCGACGCCGTCGAGCGTTCGGAACCTCTCGTCAACAACCCGGGACGCCGCCATTGCCATCGGGAAGCCGGCGTAGGCGGCCACCTGGATCAGGACCTCTTCGATCTCGGTGCGCGTCAGGCCGTGGTTCAGGCCGACCTCGGTGTGAAGCGACAGCTCCTCGCTTGAACCGATCGTCGCGAGCACCGTGATCACGATCAGGCTGCGGTCGCGACGCGACAGCTCGGGCCGCGCCCACACGTCGCCCATCACCACGTCGAAGGCAAACGTGCCCAAAGCGCCGAGACGCCGGGTCATCGACCGCTGCGCCCGCTCGGGATCGACTTCCCCGTTGGTGAATCGCTCGTATACCTCGAATGCCGCGGCCCGCCGCTCGGCGTGTGTGCGTGATCCCGTCGTCGACATCGTTGCCTCCCTGCGCTGCATCGTCCTCGTGCCAGCGCCCGTCATCATCGCCGCGATCGCGCCCGTCGTGCCCGACTTGCAGGCATTCAACAGCCAGCCCGCTTTTCAAGGCGAGCCGATCGCGCTACTAGAGCTCGCCGGGCTCCTTGCCGGGCAGGTACGTGACCGGCAGGTTCGTGAGGCGGCGCACCCGCGACGGCAGGTCGGCGCCGACCAGTCGTGATGCCCCCGCCGGCAGGGTCGACAGGATGATCCCGTCGAAGCTGGAGCGTGACAGCACCGCCTGGATCGCCCGCAGCGGATCAGGGTCGCCGAGCTCGCCGGTGGCGGCGTAGGACGCAGCTGCAATCTTCGCAAGCTGGGCGTCGAGACGCTTCTGCGCCTGCTCCATGCCCAGAGTGTCGGGCCCCAGGTAGTCCGCAGCAGGCACGTGCTCAGACGGGATCCCCGTCACGGGGTCGGCAGCCAGCATCGAGAGCCGGCGCGCCCGCGCGTAGCTCTTCGAATGCGTCATCGGCACCAGCAGGTGGAACTCGCACGGGCCGTGGGAATTCAGCCGGTCGATCTCGGCAACGACCTCGCCGGTGCCCAGCGTCTGGTTGGCCACGATGAGCCAGCGCGTCACCTCCACATCGGGCGCGCCCGGCGTCAGGCCAGGCCGCATCCGGTCGACGCGGAACGCCACCCGCAGCTTGATGCGGTAGAGGGCGATCTCGCCTTCCACGATCATCACGTCGCGCTCTTCGACGTGGGCCACCGACAGATCGCGGATCGTCTTGGTGGCCTCAGCAACTCCTCGACGTGCCGCATCCTCCCAAGAAATCCGGCTCGCCGCGACCAGCGTGATGACCTTCTCGACAGCGTTGCGGTTGCGCTGAGGTGATTCGTTCAAGATGGCGACCTGTTCGGTGTGGGGCTCGTTCCTGCGAGCGATCCAGTGTGCTCCGGTGGGGCAGACTGTAGGGCACACCGCGTTCGTGCGGCACACAGCGCGCCGCCGGAGGAGAATCCAATGAGCAGCGTCTACAACGTGATCGAGCTGATCGGCACCAGCGAGGAGTCGTGGGAGAAGGCGACGCAGAACGCGATCACTGAGGCCTCCAAGACCCTGCGAGATCTCCGGGTAGCCGAGGTTGTCGAGCAGGACGTCGTGATCGAGGGCGGCGCGATCGCAGCCTTCCGTACCAAGGTGCGGCTGTCGTTCAAGCACGAGTCGCCTTGAGCCGCCGCAGCGCTAGCGGGCGGTCATCAGGCACGCTCGGGAACCGAGCCCGCGAAGGCCGCACGCTTCGATGACCGCGCGCGGTCTTGACGGCATCCGTGTCGTCGAGCTGGGACAGATGGTGGCGGCTCCGTGGACGGCCAAGCTGCTCGCCGACCTCGGCGCCGACGTCATCAAGGTCGAGCCGCCGGCGGGCGACGCTGCGCGCCGTCGCGGGCCATTCGCTGCTGGCAGTGGGCACCCCAACGCCGAAGTCGACCTCGGTACCGGATCCGGCACCGGCTCTGAGCTGACGGGCGGCCTGTTTGCCGCCATCAACACGAACAAGCGCGGCATCGTGGTGGACCTCGCCCGGCCAGACGGCCGCGCAACATTGCAACAGCTGCTCGCCGACGCAGACCTGTTCATCCACGATCTGGCGCCGGCAACAGCGGCTGCGCACAGCCTCACAGCAGAACCGCTGCGGGCGCAGCATCCGTCGCTGGTCACGATGTCGATCACGCCATTCGGGCAGACCGGTCCGTATGCGGACTGGCGAGCGACCGAGCTGCAGGTCGTTCACGGCGGCGGCTGGGGCTGGCTTACCCCCGGCTGCGTGGCCGATCCCGAGCTGCCCCCGCTGAAGCCCCACGGCCACCAAGCTGCCTTCCAGTCGGGCTTCGCGGCTGCATGCGCATCGCTCGCCGCTGTCGACCGTGCACAGCGCACCGGTCGCGGCGAGCACATCGACTTCGCCCAGATGTCCTACGTCGTCGGCATGCTGGAAGCAGCGTTCATCAGCTGGTCGTACCGGGGCGAGAACCCCAGCCGCCTCGGTGCTCGCATTCTCAACCCGTGGGGGATCTTCCCGACCAGCGACGGGCACATCTTCCTCGTGTGCGTCGAAGCCGACCAGTGGGAGCGGCTGAAAGATTTCATGGGCCGGCCGGAGTGGGCCGACATGGACATTTTCGAGACGCTCGAGGGTCGCTTCGAGAACGAAGACCTGCTGCGCATGTGGCTCGGCGAGTGGATCGCTGCGCAGCCGGTGACGGAGCTGTTTCATCGGGGCCAGGCAGAGCGGCTGGCGTTTGCCCCGGTGAACACGGTGGCGCAGATGGCCGCCGACCCGCACCTGGCAGCCCGTGACTTCCTCGTCACCTACGAACAGCCGGGGCTGGGAGACATCACCGTGCCGGGCGCGCCGTCGCGGCTCACGAATTCGTGGTGGTCCATCCGCCGACCGGCACCGTCGCTGGGCGAGCACAGCGGTCCTTCATTTGCCGCGACCGACACAGCGACGGCATCACTGCCAGCACCTGCGCCTGCATCTTCGGCCACACCGTCGAGCCGCCCGCTCGACGGCGTCACGGTGGCGGATTTCACCTGGGTCTGGGCGGGCCCCTACTGCACGCTGCACCTAGCACACCTCGGCGCCACAGTGATCAAGGTGGAGTCGTCGGCCCGGCCCGATCTCGGTCGCCGTCTGCCGACGCAGTCGGGCCGTCACACGCCAACGCTCGACACCAACGGCTACTTCAACCAGTACGGCCAAGGCAAGCAGAGCATCACCATCGACCTGGGCACTCCCGAGGGGCGTGCACTGGCGAAGCGCTTGGCGCTGTCGTGCGACCTGGTGGTGTCCAACTACGCCACCGGCGTCATGGACGGATGGGGTCTCGGCTACGAGGCGCTGGCCGCAGAGCGTCCCGACGTGATCGTGGGCGCCATCAGCGGCTACGGCCACCATGGGCCGTACCAGTCGTACATGGGCTACGGACCCACCACCGGGCCGCTGTCGGGCCTCGCATCGATGACCGGCTACCCCGGAGCGGACGCAGACGAGCTCGGCGTGTCGCTCGGCGACCCGGCGGCCGGGATTGCCACGGCGTACGCGCTGGTCGCCGCGCTGGTGGCGCGGCGGCGCACCGGCGAGGGTCAGTTCATCGACACGTCGATGTGGGAGGCCACCACGGCGTGCACCGTCGAGGGTTGGATGGAATGGGTGATGCGGGGCACGCAGCCAGATCCGATGGGCAACCTCGACCCACTGTGGTCTCCGCACAACCTGTTTCGCTGTGCCGGCAACGACGACTGGATTGCCGTCTGCTGCGTCGACGAAGCCGAGTGGGCTGCGCTGGCGAGGATTACCGGCATCGATCCCGACGATGAGCGATTCGCCACAGCCGCCGACCGCAAGGCCAACGAGGCTGAGCTCGACAAGCTCATCGGCGCGTGGACCCGTGAGCGTGACCAGTGGGACATCACCGAGCTGCTGCAAGCTGCCGGCGTGCCCGCCTTCCCCTCGCTCAGCTCACGCTCACTCGAAGTCAACCCGCACCTCGCCGAGCGCGGGCTGATCGAGCGTCTGGATCATCCGGTCGTGGGCCAGATGAGCCACGTCGGCATCCCGTGGCTTCTCTCCGACGGCACCAATGGCGTGCGCTCGCCCGCTCCCACGCTCGGCCAGCACACGCACGAGGTGCTCACCGGCCTGCTCGGGCTCAACCCCGACGAGATCGCAGCGCTCGAGGCGGCAGGCGCCCTGCGCTGAGCGCTTTCGATGGCAACCAAGACCGCATACACCCACTGCCGCATCTGCGAGCCGCAGTGCGGTCTCGTCGCGACGATCTCAGACGGACGGCTCGTGAGCGTCCGTGGCGATGCCGATCATGTTCATTCTCAGGGATATGTGTGCACGAAGGCGGCGGGCGCAGTCGAGATTGTGTACGACCCCGATCGGGTCACTCAGCCGATGAAGCGGGTGGGCGACCCCGGCGTCTTCGAACCCGTGTCGTGGGACGAGGCGCTCGACGACATCGCCCAGCGCCTTGGCCGTATCCGTACCGACAGCAGCCCCGACGCACTCGCCACCTTCTGCGGCAACCCGCCGTTGTTCAGCTTCGCCACGTCCATGGCACTGGCCGGCTTTCAGGAAGTGCTGGGCATCAGGTGGCGGTACGGCATCAACTCCGAGGACGCGTCGGCACGCATGGCGGCCAACGCGCTGCTGTACGGGTCGGTCGCCATCGCGCCCAAGCCGGACCTGTGGCGCACGCACTTCGCCGTCATCATCGGCGCGAACCCACTGGTCTCGCATGGCTCATTGGTCACGGAGGCTCGCCTGCGGGAGGCGCTCGACGCTGTCATCGAGCGCGGCGGGCGGGTCGTCGTTGTGGATCCCCGCCGTACGGAGACGGCACAGCGCTACGAGCACATCTCCGTGCGGCCCGGCAGCGACGCCTTCTTGCTGCTCGGCATCATCCGGACTCTGATCGACAAGGACCTGGTCAACCATTCCTTCATCGATCGCCATGTCGGTGGTCTCAGCACGCTTGCCGACGTCATCGCGCCGTTCGATATTCAGCGGTGCGCGTCGCGCTCGGGAATTCCTGCCGCCGTCATCGAGCAGCTCGCGCGGGACTTTGCATCGGCGGACAGCGGAGTCGTCTATGGCCGCACTGGCACCTGCACCCAGCGTTTCGGCACGCTCAACAACGTCCTGCAGGACATCGTGGTTCTGCTCACCGGCAACTTCGACAGGGCGGGTGGTCTGCTGTTCGGCTGGGCGGCGATCGACCTGCCTGAACTGGCCCGCAAAGCCGGAACCGATACCTACGGCAAGGTGCGAACTCGGGTCAACCAGCACCCTGACGTATTCGGCCTGCTCCCGTCGACGGACTTGGCGGTCGACATCGTCACACCGGGCGAGGGCCAGATCAAGGCACTCGCACTCGTCGGAGGCAATCCGGTGCTCAGCAGCGCCGGAGGCGGCACCTGGCTCGAGGAAGCACTCGAACAGCTCGAGCTGAGCTTCTCGCTCGACCTCTACATCAACGAGACCAACAAGCACTGCCATTACGTGCTGCCGGTGACCCACTTCTATGAACGCGACGACGTTCCCGTGACCACGCTTGCGAACATGTTGCGCCCAGCGATCTGGGCCACCGAGGCGGTGATCGAGCCGCCTGCCGGGGTGCGCCAGGAGTGGCAGATTCTGAACGAGATCGCCAAGCGCATGGGCCGCGGCGGCGCCCATGTGCTGCGCCCGCTTCGATGGCTGGCCAAGCTGGGCTGGAACATCACGCCGCGACGGCTGCTCGACCTGTTGCTGCGCACTGGCAAAGCGGGCGACCGATTCGGTCTGCGCCGGCGCGGGGTCTCGTTCGACAAGCTCACACGCGACTTCCCGCACGGCAAGAAGCTGCTGGACGAACTCCCCACGGGCGAGATCGACGCAAGGCTGGCGACGCCGGACGGGAAGATTCCCCTGGCTGCCCCCGAGGTGCTCGGCGAACTCGCCGCACTGGGGGAGCACACCGACGATGACCGCTTCGGGTTCCGGCTCATCGGCATGCGAGAACTTCGCTCACACAACACGTGGATGCACAACGCGCCCCGGCTCATGCCCGAAGGCAGGTGCCTGACTGCCCGCGTCAATCCCAGCGACGCTCATCGGCTCGGCCTCGCCGGCGGCAGCGATGTCGACATCACGTCCGCATCCGGAACTGTCCGGGTATCGGTGGCCGTCAGCGACGAGGTAGGCCCAGGCACGGTGGCCCTGCCACACGGCTGGGGTCATGACGGGGGTTGGCGCCGTGCCAACGCGGCCGGCGGCGTCAACAGCAACATCCTCGCCAGCGCGTCGGGCCAAGACATCGAGCGGCTGGCAGGAATGAGCATCCTGAACGGAATCCCCGTCAACCTCTCCGCGGTTGCGGACGATCCGCAGCCTGCCTGCGAGCGGCCTTGACAGCTACTGAGCAAAATTGCTCAATAGCGTTGGAACCGATGGGTGTATTGGCTTGGATGTGATCCAGATGCAAGCTCCATGCTTCCGGTAACGCTATTGAGTAAAATTACTCAGTAGCGTTACAAGAACCGATAAGCTGTCTGCGTAGTGCGGTATCGACGACCACTGGTCACAACGATCGTAGAACGGCTCAACGAGCCGCCCGAGCGGCTGATCGCGGTTTTCGGGCCCCGACAGTCCGGCAAGACGACTGCCGTTCTGCAGGCTCTACAGACAATTCGGCATGGCTGGCGCATGGTCGCGTTCGAACCGGGTGGAGTCGACGAATCGTCCGACGACTTGGGGCCGTTCGACGCAGGCGCGATTGCTGGACGCGAAGCCCGGCTGCCGTCCGCGCCGCGTGACGCTCAATGGCTGGTCGAAGTGTGGAAGCAATGCCGTGAACGGGCGAAGAAATCGTCTGATGGCTGCGTGTTGGTGTTGGACGAGATCCAAAGGCTGCCGAACTGGTCAACCGTCGTGAAAGGCCTCTGGGATGACGACCGCATATCGGGCTGTCCGCTGCACGTGGTCGTCCTCGGCTCGGCACCGTTGCAAATCCAGGAGGGCCTGAACGAAAGCCTCATGGGCCGATTCGAGATGATCGTCTCTCCTCATTGGTCCTTCACCGAGATGGCGGCGGCGTTCGGCTTCAGCTTGGACGAGTACGTGTTCTACGGCGGTTACCCCGGCGCCACGGAGAAACTGGAGGCGCACGACGAGTGGCATCAACACGTCCGAAGAGTGCTGGTCGAGCCGAACATCGAGCGTGATGTGCTGGCCATGACGAGGGTCGACAAGCCAGCGCTGTTGCGACGCCTCTTCGATGTGGGCGTTCGCTACTCGGGTCAGGTGCTTGCCTACAACAAGATGCTCGGACAGCTCCAAGATGCCGGCAACACCACCACTCTGACGCGGTACCTGCAGTTGTTGTCGCACGCAGGTTTGCTGACGGGCCTGTCCAAGCACACCGAGCGCGCAGTCTCGGCCAAGGCTTCGACCCCGAAGCTGAACGTGCTGAACACAGCGCTGATGTCGATGGTCTGGGGGTACCAGTTCGACGAGGCGCGCGCAGATCGCACCTTCTGGGGTCGCCTCGTCGAGAGCGCTGTTGGAGCACACCTCATCAACACCATGTCGTCCAGCGGAGAGGTCAAGTACTGGAGGGAGCGCCACGGTCGATCCGAGGTCGAAGTTGACTTTGTTCTGCAACGCGGTCCGAAATTGCTCGGAATCGAGGTCAAGACGGGCGCGGTACGGGAATCGCTGCCTGGGCTTGATGAGTTCAGGCAGCGATTCGAAGCGAGGACCCTCGTGGTCGGCGAGGGCGGTGTCTCGCTGGATGAGTTCCTCTCCGTGCCGGCAAGCGAGTGGGTTGAGAACCCATGAGCGAGACGTACGTCAAGCGCACCTGTGCCCGTCTCGCCGCGGTTGAATCAGGTGGCCAACGGGAAGTGGGTTCAGCTCCACTCAGCACTTTCCGGTCGGAACGCGCCTACGTACTCCTTGGCGACGCTGGTGCTGGCAAGTCGATCGAGTTCCGGCACGAGTGCGAAGAACTCGGCGATGCGGCACTGCTACGCAGTGCTCGGGACTTCGTAACGTTCGATGTCAGGTCCGAGTGGCGCGACAAGACGATCTTCATAGACGGTTTGGATGAGATCCGTGCAGGCATGGCCGACGGACGTCCAGCGCTTGATGAAATCCGCAAGCGTCTGGATCAGCTTGGCTGGCCGAAGTACCGCATCTCGTGCCGTGAGGCCGATTGGCTTGGCAGCAACGACCGCCGCAGCCTCGAAAGGGCAACCCCTGGAGAAGAAGTGGCGGTGTTCAGGCTTGAGCCACTCGACGGGGCCGCACAGCGGGAGCTGTTGGCGCTACACCTTGACGAGTACGACTTGCAGGCCTTCACAAGCGGCGACCCGCACGGCGACATCAGCGCGATGCTCATCAATCCCCTCACACTTGAATTGCTCGCTCGCGCTTTTGTTCACGGCGGCAGTTCGTGGCCTAAGAACCGGCTGGACACCTTCGACTTGGCCTGTCGCCAGATGGCTTGGGAACGAAATGACGAGCATGCCTCCGCAAGTACCTCCCGCGCGTTGGAGGAAGTGCTCGACGCCGCCGGCGAGCTGTGCGCCATTCAACTGCTGTCGGGCAACGAGGGCTTTTCCGTCAACCGACTAGAGGACCAACCGGCCTATGTAGCGCTCGACGCCCTCGAAGGCGACGGAGTTGACGGGCCGGATCGGCGGCTTAGCGGATGGAGGGATGCCCTGCGGACGAAGCTGTTCTCAGCGGTTCCAGACGCAGCGGCAGTCACAAGCAATTCGAGGTTCGTTCCTCTGCATCGACACATTGCCGAGTATCTCGGTGGCCGCTTCCTTGCGCGGCTCGTTGGCGAAGGAATACCGGCCCGGCGGCTTGTGGCCCTCATGGCCAGTCCACATGACGGCCGAGTCGTGACGTCGCTGCGTGGCTTGTCAGCTTGGTTCGCGGCGCATTCCCGGGAGGCGCTCGATCGACTTGTTGACGCCGACCCTGTCGGCATCGGCCTCTACGGCGATATCGGTTGGTTGAACGGCGAACAGAAGCGGCGCCTGCTGCGGGCGCTTGCGTCATACGCAGCGGAGGGTCCGCTGTTGGGCAGTGAGCGGCGCGATGGGCGACGCCTGGACTTCCGCGATACGACAGCGTGGGCATTTCGTTCCATCATCGATGCTGAGACGTTTGAGACCGTCACAGATCTGCTGGCGGGTAGTCCTCAAGACATCACGAGCGAGCGTGTAACGGAGTTCTTGCTCCAGTGCCTGGCGGTTGTGGGCGAGGATCAGTTCGATGTCGTGCGAGAACTGGTTCCGCACGTCTCAGACGTAGTTCGTAACGGTGGTCATTCACGGCGTGCTCGGCTGGCAGCGTTGGACGCGCAGATTCACCTCACGTCTGCAGGTCCTGAAGCGCAACGAGGTCTTCGCGAACTGCTCGACGACATCACGGCGAACCGAGTTTCCGATCCCGATCGTCAGCTCGCAGGCAGATTGCTCGAAGTGCTGTACCCGGGCGCCATTCAGCCAGCTGAAGTGTGGGGATACGCAGCGCACCCTAGCCGCAAGCGAATCATTGGGATCTTCGAGGGATTCTGGGATCGGAAACTGACGGCACACTCTTCCGCTGCACAAGCTGGCGAGCTCTTGGATTCTCTACACCGCGACGCCAGTCGAGTGCTCCCGATTCTCCGCTCACGCTATTTCGACCGCGCAGCTGTGGAACTCTTGGCAACGGCGTTAGTCGAACTGGGCGATGAGATCGATGAGAGTCGCCTGTTTTCATGGCTCAGCGTTACTGGTGACTGCGAGCCTGAGGTCATGCCGGCGAGAAGCGCAGCCAGCCGGCGTGTTCGAGACTGGCTTGAGGCTCGGCCGGACGTCCAGCGGCAAGTGTTCTTGCGCTGGCTTCGAGTTCGCGACCCCAACGATCTGCTGACCCTTGAGTTTCACGGTCGATGTCTGGCGTTGCACGGGAGCAGCCTTCCCTCGGACTTCGGCCGGTGGTGCCTCGAGTGCGCGGCAGAACTCGCCGAGTCGGACTTGGATTTGGCGCGTGAACTCGTGCGGTTTGCGCACGGGGCACTCGATAACCCAGAAGTGAACGACGGCCTTACTGCCGATGCCCTTCGGAGAGCGGTCAGCGACTTCGATCCCCTGACAGAACTCGTCGAAGCTCTGCTCGCCCCGGTGTCCCCTGACCCCAAGGTCGAGCAATGGCTCAAGGAACGGGACGAACGTCGTGCCACGTGGGTCGACGAGACGCGGCGCCGCGCAGAGCAATGGGCTGACGGGCTCCGCTCAGGTGAGAGCGAACTCCGCAACAACACCTTTTCATCAGTGAACCTGCATGCACTCGCACTCGCGTACATGGGTCTGTACGCCGACAGCGATGACGGACTTGACGAGCGGACCCGTCTCAGCGAGTTCATCGGTGGCGAAGCCGACCTAGTCGAGGCCGTGTTGCAGGCGTTCCGCGAGTCCGTCAGGCGACCTGAACTTCCCAGCGTTGACGAGACAATCACCCTGCACAATGAGTCAAAGCATGCATGGCTCGCACTGCCCACGCTCGTTGGGCTGCGGTTGCTCGACGATGAAGACCCAGCGCAGCTTGACCAGCTAGACGATGGTCTCAAGCGCCAAGCACTAGCGCTCGTCTTCTGTGTTCCAACTGACATGTCGTCATTGCCGCCGTGGGTCGAGCGATGGTTTGTGGAGAACCGGTCACTCGTTACTGAAGTGGCGACCCGATGTGCAGCCGCTGCGATCCGAAGCGGCGATGAACACCCGCCGGGATTGAACGAACTTGACACCCTCGGCGGCGATCAGGGCGTCACGCTGCAACTGCTGGCGTCTTTCCCCCTTCGCGGGTCGAACGCCCAGCTTCGGCTGCTTGAGCGGCTGTTGTTGGCCACCTTGGCGAATCCTGAAACACCTGGCCTTCGTGAGCTCATCGACAGCAAGCTCAACCTCGTGAGCATGACGGTCGCGCAGCGCGCTCGCTGGCTCACCGCTGCGGCACTGGCTTTTGAAGACCGCTATGTCCACGAACTCGCCCAGCATGTCGGCAGTCATCGATCGGCTGTCCGGCACATTGCCGAGTTCTTCCATTCGGCCCCTGATGCGCACGGGTCTCGATGGCCAGAACTCATCGCGCGCTTGAGCCCGGGAACGCTCGCGATGCTCATCCAGACGCTCGGACGCTCGTTTCAACCGCTTGACCTCGACGGGCTCGTCACAGTTGAGATCGATGCGGCAGATCGGATACGGGCGATGATCCACCTGCTCGCACAGATGCCCGACGACGAGGCCGCTGAGGCACTTCGACACTTGGAACACCATCCGGATCTGACGGAATGGCATGACCTCTTGCGATGGAAGCGGGAGGAACAGAGCGCAATCCAACGAGACGCCGAGTATCGCCATCCGACAATCCACGATGTTCAGCGGACCCTCAGCGGCGGTGCTCCGGCGAATGCGGCCGACCTCGCGGCACTGCTGCTGGATCGGCTCGATGACATCGCCGATGAGATGCGGGGGGACGCAGGGAACCCGTGGCGCGCCTACTGGAACGTAGACGCACATGGGCGCCCAACTGCTCCTAGACCCGAGAACGCATGCCGGGATTCGCTGCTCACACTCCTTAGGAATCATCCATCGTTGCGCGAGCTGGAGGTCGAGCCTGAAGGCAGCTACGCGGCTGGCACACGGGCAGACATCCGCGCGAGCTGCGGTGGATTCAACGTGCCAATCGAGATCAAGCGGGAATCGCACCGTGACTTGTGGCATGCGATGCGGCGTCAGCTCATCGGTCAGTACACAACCGATCCGGCAACAGACGGTTACGGCATCTACCTGGTGTTCTGGTTCGGGGGCGAGGACGTTCCGCCGCCGTCCTCTGGTCGCCGACCAGGCAGTCCCCAGGAACTGACGGAGATGCTGGAGGAGAACTTGAGCGCCGATGAGGCACGCAAGATCGCAGTCCGTGTCATCGACGTCACCAAGCCCGGCGCCTGACGAAGCAGCGAGGCTGGCCGATCAACCGGTCGGAGGGGCTGTCGGCTTGTTGCCGTGGACGGACGGCTCCTGGCACCACTCTCGACGCAGCACATCGAGTGACTCCGAGTACTCGGCTCGGCTGACGCCTGCAGCGAGGTCAAGGCCCAGCACGTCGCACAGCACAGCTTCGTCCAGAGCCTGACGAGTTGCGTCGCGCCATGCCTCGTTGGCGGGCAGAAACTGCCGGTGCTCGAATTCCGTGAATACCCGTTCGAGCGCGGACGTTTGGCCTGAGGTGAGGGCGCGGCAGTCCAACGCAGGCAGTTCGGGCAGCAGCCGGATGCTCAACATGGCCCGACCGTTCTGTTGTCGCGTTCCAATCCACCAATGTCCTACGAGGCCCAAAATGGTGTTGGCCCACAGCGCCAATGGCTGTTCCCATCGCTCTTCATCAACGACGAACGAAGGCCACGCGCGGCCTCCGAGGCACCGCTGTGGTGTCAGAGATGCACCCAGCATCTGACTGTTCAACTGGAAGTCTCGGTTGTAGTGGAGACGCGTCGCCGTCTGCCAGATCTCCTTGGCGCGCTCCTGATGCTCGGGCCAAGGTCGAAGGTCCCGATCCGGTTCGACGATTAGGCGCGACTCGCGTCCCGAAGCGGCATCGTGCGCCCAAAGAGCGGGGTAGTCGACTGTCTTGCCCTTCGGCAGCGTTCGAGAAATATCGAAGGCCCCGTTGTGGATGGGATTCCCGTTCGCATCGGTGCGAGGCTTCCCCGTCTTGCTGTCGATGCGGATGCGGACATCGTCGAAGACGCGGTTCTGGGGTCCGGCCTCACCCAATTCTCCGAGGTGGGTGATCGGCGCGGCGACCTCGTTCACTCTCGGCAGCCGCAGTAACCCACTTCGCAGCTTGCTAGCTGTTGCTGGCACCGACGCATCGGCGGCATGCGCACAGCCACCCTCGGACAGCGGTGCCCGAATACGACAGCCAATGACTTCCGAACCAATGGATACGAAGGCTTGTGAGCCCTTGGCGGTGCGCGTCATGCTGCGAGCCATAGCGACTGCCTCAACGGGGTTGTGCGGTCGGTGTGTCAGGCTTACCCAGTCGATGTCCTCGGCAAAGCCCTCGTCGACGGAGACTTCGTTCGAGCGCTTCGTTGCGATGATGAGCGCTTCAGCCATGCCAGTGTCCGCCGAGAAAGCGCGGTCTGTGCCGGTCGCGAGCGTCACGATCGAGATGTCGCAGTACTTCCTCGCCAACAGATGACGCGTGGCGCGCCAGCCGTCACCGGAGACGACCGTGGCAGGCAGCACCAGCGCCAGAACACCCCCTGGCCTGAGCTTTGCGTCGGCGAGATCGATGAAGTTCGTGGCCAACCCCGCATTGCCTTCTGCAGCCGGTTCGTGCCGTCCCCGGTAGAGGCTCTTCAGCCGCTTTGACATTGCCTGCTGCTCGTCATCGTCGGTGTCGAACCCGGCGAAAGAAGGAATTGGAACACCTAACTTCTCGGCTTCTGGACCATTGGGTCGCGTGAAGGGCGGGTTCTGGATTGCGAGATCGATACTGGCGTCGTCGATCACAAAGTCCGCACTGCCCGATTCTGTGTCTTCGATGTCGCCCTTGCCTCCAGCGCGCGTCCGGCCTGTGCCGAAGAGAGACGGAGCGGTTTCGTCACCAAGCAGTTCGAGAGACCCGATGAAGGCGGGCTTCGACTTGTCGCCTTCCGGATAGCCGTACCGCATCAGGTGGATGTTCGTATCGCCGAAGGGCGATGCCGGATGAGCGGCCGACAGCATGCTCGCAGTCAGATGCACGGCTGCGGGCATGATGTCGCAGCCGATCAAGATGTCTTCCATGAATGCCGCGTGCAGTCGCTTGGAGGTGTCGGTGCCGTCAGTGAGGTTGGCCCGACGCACTCGCGAGGCAATCCGGCGGTATGCCGCCGACAAGAGGGCGCCCGTTCCACACGCGAAGTCGGCCACTCTGAGCTGGCCGACACTGGGCAGGTCGCTCCAGTCGACGCGTGCATCAAGCTGGCTCACGGCGAGTTCCGCAAGCAACGAAGCTGAAGCGGGCAAGGTGTAGAACGTCGCGAGGAACTTGCGGTCCGCGATCAATCGTCCGAACATCTGGCCGGCAAGGTCTTGGACGGTCGTTGCGCCAGCACCGGACAGCTCGGCCACAACAGCGGCCAATTGAGCAAGCAATTCTTGGGCCGGGCCTTCGGGTGTGGGCCGCAAGATCCTCGAGGCGATGTCGAACACAGGCCAGTAGTTGATCTTGAGGATCTCTCGCCACGCATCAAGCACCGCGCCAACCGTGAATATGCCACTTTCCGATCTCATTTCTTCGATCGAGGGCGTGTCGTGCACCCCGGCGAGCGCCGACTGAAACACCAGCGCATTGGCGAGCACAGCGACGGCCATCAGCGTCGTTTGCTCGCTGTCGTCTTGGTGCAACGCGGCGGCGATCTTGTCGAGGGCGGACTGAGCGCTGCGGTCCGTCAGGCTTGAACGCAGGTTTGAAGCTGCCTGCGAAACGCCGGCTTCAAAAGCGTCGGCCGCGGCTGCGATACGACGTTCCGACACGGCGACCGTTTCGACGAAACCGGCCAGATCGTTGAGGTCACCCTGGAGCCAGCCCGATGCGGGAAAGCGCACGGCATTGGCGCCCTCGATCCAAACGCACCATTCCAAGTCGTTGCTCATGTCCAGCGCCGCCGGAACTTCCGCCGCGGCGATCTCGCCCAGGACACTCGGCAGTCGCACAGCTACAGCTACCTCGATCACCCGCCCAGTTGACGAAAGTGCCTCGCCGATGCGAGCGATTGCGTCGTCTTCGACCTGGGGCCCGGGGAAGTACTCGGTCTCAATCGCAACCGGCGCAGCGCCGGTGTCGACCACGATGTCGGGCCGAAGCCCGGCTTTCGTCAAGGTCTTGGTTGCTTCGGCTGAGACAGTCCAACCGCCGAGGCGATCACCGAGAGCGCTCGCGACGAACGAGTTGAGAGCGGGTTCGGCCATTCGTGGACTCACATCACCCTCCCGCGACTTCGCCCGTAGTGGGCGGGGGACAACTCGCAAGGTACCGGGGCCGTGTGACAGCGGGTCGAACGGGTGGTGCGCACAAGGCCATCGCCATGGGACCGATCGCGTGCTACCGAGCTAGGTCAGGGCCCCCAGTTGCCCGAGTGAGATACCTCGCTACTCGGGCCAGTCGGTGAGGGTGACGACATCGAAGGTTGCGCCGACGGGGTCAGCAATTGTGGCCATGCGGCCCGGACCCCAGTCGAAGGGCGGCACGATCACGTTGCCGCCGTTGGTCGTCGCCGCAGCGCAGGCGGCATCGACGTCGGCCACCCCGAAGCTCACCCGCCAGTGCGGCGGCACACCGGGAGGCGGTGCCACCGACGTGCTCGCCACCGGTTCTCCGCCGAGTGTGAACACTGTCGGAGAGTCGGGCACGCCTTCCATCGTTCCCGCTTCCCAGCCGAACAGCTCGCAGTAGAAGGCCTCTGCGGTTTCGTTGTCGTGCGTGGCGACCTCGGCCCAGGTGAACGCACCCGGGGCATTCACGATGCCCGCACCGATCGCTGTAATCGGCGCCCACGTGCAGAACACGGCGCCCGTCGGGTCGGCGGCGATGACCATGCGGCCGGCGGCGTTCGGGCCAGGCTCGGGCACGTCAATGGCCGGTCGCATGACCGCTCCGCCAGCCGCCGCAACCTGACCGGCGAACTCGTCGGCATCATCCACGGTGACGTAGACGTTCCAGCACGGCGGCACGCCTTCACTGAGCATCTCGGGGGGCATGTCGAACACTCCGGCGGCCGGGTGCCCGTCTACAACAGCCATGACGTAGTTGATCTCGCCGGTGGGGTCGCGCTCGTACTCCCAGCCCATGACCGCCCCGTAGAAGTCGATGGCGCCCTCCACGTCGGTGGTCGCCAAGTCGACCCACGAGGGCGTCCCGGCCCGATGGCTCTCTCGCAATGGCATGTCTTCCGTCTCTCCTCGCTGATCGCGCTGCGTGGGTCTCGTCGGTCGGTTTCGGTCAGTCGGCCTCGGGTGCTGCGAGGGCACGCCGCATCGCAATGGCGGTGAGTTCCTGCGCCTCGTGTGCTTGATCCAGGAAGCGGGTCATGCCGAAGAAACCGTGGAACTGGCCCGGGTACTCGATGAGCGTGGTGGGCACTCCGGCATCGGCAAGCTTCTGTGCGTATTCGACGCCCTCGTCGCGCAGCGGATCGTGACCGGCCACGATGACGAAGGCAGGCGCGGCGCCCGAGGGATCGTCCACCGCGAGCGGGGCCGCATAGGGATTGGCTCGCTCGGACGGCGCGCAGTAGTGATCGTCGAACCAGGCCATCGTGTCGCGGGTCAGCAGGTAGCCCTCGGCATTGGCGATCATCGAATGGGTATCGCGGTCGAAATCTGTGACCGGGTAGATGAGCACCTGCAGGGCCGGCTGGCCGCAAGCGTTGCCGTTCGCTGCGCCGTCGCGGCACATGAGCGCTACGGCGGCGGCGAGATTGCCACCTGCGCTGTCGCCGCCGATCGCCACCCGTGCCGGATCGACGCTCAGCTCGCTGGCATTGTCGATCACCCACTGCGTGGCGGCGCAGCAGTCGTCTGCAGGCGCTGGGAACGGATCCTCGGGTGCGAGCCGGTAATCCACCGACACCGTCACGACTCCGGCCAGCATCGTGAGCGCCCGGCACGTGCGGTCGTGGGTCTCGATGCTGCCGACCACCCAGCCGCCGCCGTGGAAATACACGAGGCAGCCGAGCGTGCCGCTTGCGTCGGCAGTGGCCGCGCCGTCGCCGGGCCGGTAGATGCGCACGGCGATCTCGTTGCCGTCGGGGCCGGGGATCATCCGGTCCTCCGTGGAGGCAACCTCGACGAACTCGCCAGCGGGCGGCATTTCCTCGAAGCCCGCTCGGGCACGCTCGAAGCCGACATCTTGGAATGACGGTCGGCCCAGGGCGTTCAACTGGTCGATGACTTGGGATGCTTCTGCTTCAAGTGTCACGGCGCGCAGCATATGAGGCGGGACGGGAGCCTCGCGGGGCCGTTTGGGGCCGAGCGTCCGCCGGTGCCCGACCTCCCGCTGCCGTACGCTGATGCGGGCACGGTCGCGTGCGGGAGCGGCGGCGATGACGGGGGCACGACATGGGTGATCTGCTGATTTCAGGCGGGAGTTTGATCGACGGCACGGGTGCTGAGCCGCGCCGGGCCGACGTGCTCATCTCCGACGGCGTGATTGCCGAGATCGGCGAGTCGCCCGGCGATCTCGCGGGCCGCCGGGTCGACCGCACCATCGATGCTGAGGGCCATGCGGTCACACCCGGGTTCATCGACGTGCATACCCATATGGACGCACAGATCGCCTGGGATCCCATGGGCGAAAGCTCCTGCTTTCACGGCGTGACCACGGCGGTGATGGGCAACTGCGGCTTCACGCTGGCACCTGCCCGCGCCGACGCCCGCCACCTGGTGGTGCGCAATCTCGAGCGGGCCGAGGACATCTCCGCCGAAGCCATGGCTGCAGGCATCGACTGGACGTGGGAGACGTTCCCCGAATACCTCGACTTCGTGGATGCAACTCCCAAGGGCATCAACTACGCCGGCTACCTCGGGCACTCCGCGCTGCGCACGTGGGCGATGGGCGAAGCTGCGTTCGACCGCGGCGCCAACGACGACGAGCTCGCGCTGATGCTGCAGCAGCTGCGCGACTCGCTGCATGCCGGCGCCATCGGCTTCACCACTTCCATCTCGTACAACCATGAGACCGCCGATGACCGCCCGGTTGCCTCGCGCCTGGCGGAATGGTCGGAGATCGATGCGCTGGTCAGCGAGATGGGCGTCATGGGCGCTGGCATCTTCGAGCTGGCCAATCACGGCGATCTGCGCTCACGCGACCCCGAACGGAACGACGCCTATGTCGCCAAGATCGTCGAGCTGGGCGCCCGTACCCGGGTGCCGATCACCTACGGCATGCTCGCCCCCTCCAGCGAGGACCACCACTGGAAACCGGTGATCAAGCTACTCGACGGCATCAACGCCGCCGGCGGCACTTCGTGGGGGCAGGCGCATTCCCGCTGCCTGGGCACGCTGCTGTCGTTCAAGACCTCGCTGCCGTTCGATGCTCTGCCGCTGTGGCGCGAGCTGCGCGCCGACTCTCGGGGCGAGCAGTGGTCGGCGCTCCGAGACCCCGAGATCCGGGCTCGGCTGGTGGACGAGGCTGAGAATGGCGACTACGGGAGGGCCCTCGGGCCCGAAGCCCGCAAGCCGATCTGGTCGCACATCTACCCGTTGACGCAGCCGCTGCCGCCGTTCCGCACGATGGACGTGATCGCTGCCGAGCGTGGTACGACGCCGATGGAAGCGTTCGTCGATCTTGCGCTCGACAGCGACTTGGAGATGTTCTTCGTCCAGGCCCTCGCCAACCAAGACCAGGACTTGGTGCTGAAACTGCTGAAGCATCCCCGGGCGATCCCGACGTTTTCCGACAGCGGGGCGCACGTCACCCAGATCATGGACTCGTCGCTGCAGACGCACCTGCTGGGGCACTGGGTGCGTGACCGCCAGGAGTTCACGCTGGAAGACGCCGTGCACCGCATCACGCAGCTGCCGGCGACGGCATGGGGTTTCGACGACCGTGGCGTGCTGGAAGTGGGCAAGGCGGCTGACGTGAACGTGTTCGATCCCGACACGGTGTCACCAGACATGCCTGTGCTGGTGCACGACCTGCCGGCGGGCGCTCCGCGCCTGCGCCAAACGGCCACGGGCTTCGCGGCCACCATCGTCAACGGCGAAGTCATCACCGAGCACGGCAAGGTGACCGGCGCCGTGCCGGGTCAGCTCCTGCGAGGCCCGCTAGCCCGCTGAACAACCCTGCCGGGCGTTCCCGCCGATCGGGTGAGCTGGCGGCTGGACTTGCCTAGGACTCGACTGCGTTCAGGCTCTCGCGCTTCTCTGTGAGGCCAGGGTTTGGGCGGTTGCCGACATAGGCGCTGCCGTAGTTGGGCTCGCTCGACCACTCGATGCCCTTCAGGACTGTCTCGAACCCAGAACGTGCGTCATTCCAAGCCGCCACCAGTCGGTCCTCGGTGTCGTAGTCGAAGGGATCGCCGAGTCGCTGCTCGAGCGCTCCGCCGCGTTCGGGCGGATTCTCAACCAGCCAGCGGGTGGCGGCCCGCCACGCATCGACGGGCGCCAGCACGTCGTGGTAGCCGAGATCCCGCACCGTCGGACCGATGTCGAGCAGCCGGTGCGTGGTGGACCAGCTGCCCACCAGCGGGCGTGCCGGTGCCGCCAGCTCGTAGGGGAGCGACACCAGCTCCCAGCTGTGGCCGAGCTCGTCCGCGATGACTTCAGCGATCTGGGCGATTGACAGCGCTGACGAATCGGCGACGTTGTAGATGCCGCCGAGCGCGGCGGCAGGCGCATCGCACGCCAGCAGCGTGGCGTGCGCAGCATTGCCGATCCATCCCTGGCTCTTCACCGTCAAGCCCCCATCGGCCACCACGAGGTGAGGCCGCCGGTCGAGTGCCCTGCGCACCAGCGGCCACTCACGTGGCAGTGGCTGGCGTGGTCCGTAGAGCTGGGGATAGCGCAGGTGGATCGCACTGGGGTGGTGCTCGAAAACGGCCTCTTCAGTGACCCGAATCATCCGCAGCTTGCGGAACTCCTCGCCGTCGCCGACCAGCGGCGCGCCGTACGGCAGCGGCACCGGCATGCCGAGCGGGAACAGGTCGTCGGGGCTGCCGAAGCCCCGGTACACCCCAACACCGCCGATCGACACGAAATGGCCGCAGCGTCCCGCCAGCAGCGGCGCCAGCATTCGCAAACGCCCGTACATGGCCACGACGAGATCGAACGACTCGCCGCCAAGCGCTGCGGCGGTGGCCTCGCCGTCGAAGGGGTCGGTGTAGATGCGGCGGACCTCGGGGCCGATCAGCTCGGTCTGGTGCCGTCCGGTGTGCAGGATGGTCACGTCGTAGCCGCGTTCGATCAGCCCATTGACGACGAGCGGCCCGGTCGGGCCGGTTCCCCCGACCACCAGCGCTGTGCGGTGCGACGTCACCGGATCATTGTGCCGTCTCGTTTCGAGCGGTTCTGATCCGCCGGTCCGAGTGTGCTCAAGGCGAGGTAATGCCGCGGCGCGGCGTGTAGCTTCATACGGACCACATTTGGCATTGACACGATGAGACCAGGGGGATGCTGTGGCGACCAAGGCTGGAGAGCGTCTGGACTTCGACGGCGGCGTACAGGTCATCGTCACCAAGGGCGGTGAGGCTGACATGTCCGCGTCGTCTGGCGGCGAGGGACTGAAGGTCGGCAAGCGCTACCAGGACGAGGATTCCGGTATCGAGGTGCTCGTCACCAAGCCGGGCGCAGTGACCTTGCAGTGCAACGGCAAGGACATGGCGCTGCAGGAGCCCAAGAAGACCAAGTCGGCCGATTAGGGAAAACCTGCGCCGGCCACCCGAGGGGGTGGTGGCACCCTGAAACGCATCGAGCACACACTGCGAGGCGGCGCGCTGGACCGCGCCGCGGCGCGTGCACTGACTGGTCTGTGCGCGTCGGTGCGTGAGGCGCGCGAGCCGGCGGTACTGGTGCTGCGCAACGAGCCCGGCAGCGATTTCTGCTCGGGCATCGGCTTTGACCCACTGGAGCTGCAGCCCGACCCGGCGTCGGCATTGGCCGCGGTTCGAAGCCCGGTGGTCTGCGCCATTTCGGGCGTTTGCGCTGGTGCGGGACTCGAGATAGCGCT
Organism: uncultured Acidimicrobiales bacterium; assembly: GCA_964484385.1. Lineage (GTDB taxonomy): Bacteria > Actinomycetota > Acidimicrobiia > Acidimicrobiales > Poriferisodalaceae > Poriferisodalis. The sequence continues at coordinate 569 of CAZAFV010000007.1, read as the reverse complement.
GGCCTGCGATGTGCGTCTGTGCGATTCGAGCGCTCGATTCGCGATGCGCGATGCGCTGGAGGGGCGGCTGCCGGCCTGGGGCGGCACCCAGCGGCTGCCCCGTGCGGTCGGTGCCTCGCGGGCGAGTTCGATGTTGCTGCTTGGAACCGAATTGGATGCGGCGACTGCGCTGGAGTGGGGGCTCGCATACGCCGTCGAGGATGATCTGGACGAGGCGGTGGATCGCTGGCTGGACGAGCTGGCCGGCGCGGGGCCGCTGGCACTGGAGTTTGCCAAGGAGGCCGTGCACCGGGGCTCGGAGCTGCCGCTGGCTGACGGTCTGCGCCTCGAGGGCGACCTCAACCACCAGCTCGCAGCAACCGAGGATCGCGCCGAGGGTCTCGCCGCCTTCTTCGACAAGCGCCCGCCCGACTTCTCAGGGCGTTAGCCATGAGAAGCATCAGACACAGTTCAGGGCGTTTGCCATGAGAAGCACCAGACACCGTTCAGGGCGTTAGCCGTGAGCGATTGGCTGCCGCCGGGCCTGTTCGAATATGGCACCGAGCTGGCAGCTGCCGTCGATCGACGAC